>JAMXLF010000035.1 GCA_024281055.1 Geobacteraceae bacterium | reverse complement strand
CGGGAGCCGAGCGTCATCCCCATCGGCGAGTCGGTCAGTATCGGCGGGCGCGAGCTGGTCGTCATGGCCGGTCCCTGCTCGGTGGAGAGTGAGGAGCAGATCATCGCCACGGCACAGGTCGTGAAGGCGGCGGGAGCCCAGGTACTCCGCGGCGGGGCGTTCAAGCCGCGGACTTCCCCTTACTCCTTCCAGGGGCTGGAGGAAGAGGGACTGAAGCTGCTGGCCAAGGCGCGGGAGTTGACGGGACTGCCGGTCGTCACCGAGGTGATCAACCCGGAGACCGCCGAGCTTGTCGCCGCCTATGCCGACATCCTCCAGATCGGGGCGCGCAACGCCCAGAACTTCGCCCTCCTGAAAAAAGTGGGGCAGCTCAGGAAGCCGGTCCTCCTCAAGCGGGGGATGTCCATGACCATCCAGGAGTTCCTCATGAGCGCAGAGTACATCATGAGCGAGGGTAACCAGGCGGTGATCCTCTGCGAGCGGGGGATCCGCACCTTCGAAACCGCCACCAGAAACACCCTCGACCTCTCCGCCATTCCGGTCCTCAAGGAGAAGACCCATCTGCCGGTGGTCGCCGACCCGTCCCACGGCACCGGCAACTACCACTACGTGGCAGCCATGTCCTATGCCGCGGTTGCGGCCGGCGCCGACGGGCTCATCATCGAGGTTCACCCCGACCCTGAGCGCGCCACCTCCGACGGCCCCCAGTCTCTAAAACCCAAGAAATTCGCGGCGATGATGGACCAGCTCAAGCTCTTCGCCGGCGCGGCGGCCCGGCACGTGTAGGGATCGTGCGAAAATCCTTGCGCAGCGCCGGTCTTTTTTCTAGTATGAAGAACATTTCATGCAATGGGAGGGGTTATGCGGAAACTTGTCCAACTGCTGGTGATGTTCGTTGCGTTGTGTGCGGTCGGCCCGGTGTGGGGGAAAACCGCCTACCTGGCCGAGGATGAGCTGAAGGCGGAGGCGAGGGCCGGTTTCGAGAAGATCCTCGACCTCTGGCGGGAGGGGAAGTACGAAGAGGTCTACGCGCGGACTGCCGTTGGCGGGAAGCAGACCAAGGAGGAGTTCGTCGCCCGGCTTGCCGCAACCCAGGTGCGGCCTGCCTGCTGCTGGGAGAAACTGCAGGAGGTGAAAGTCGTGGTCAAGGGGGACAGTGCGGTCACCATCCGGGCGAAGCTCGGGTTCGAGGGAATCGGGGCCACGGAATTCAAGACCAGATCGTTCAAGCTGGTGAAGGAGGAGGGGGTGTGGTGCCTTGCCCAGTCCGATATTCTTTCGCTGGCCGGGGCCAAAAAGAAGAAGGGGGTGCAGCGGAAGAAAAACACGGTATATTTTCAATAGCGTCGGCTTCACGCAGCTGGAATATGTCCGCCGGCGGAGGGGGATGGCATGTGCGTCCAACGGGGCGGGACAGTGCTGCTCGTATCTTGCCGGGCGAAGTCTGCGGGCCGGTGTGCCTTTCCGCTGCTGGTCGCGCTGCTCATCCTCATTTTCGCCCCACGGGTGATGGCCGGAACCGCAGGGGTAACGACGCCGACACCAGAGAGCCTCTCCCGGGGGGCCGCCTCCTTTAACCAGGGGATGCTCCACAAGGAGCGAGGCGAGTTCGATGCGGCCATTGACGCCTTCAGCCGCGCCCTGGCCGCCGATCCGGCCAATGCAGATGCCTACAACGAGCGTGGTTTCGTTTACTTTCTCAAGGGGGAGTTCGCACTGGCCGAGGCCGACTATGGGCGCGCTCTCGCCCTCGACCCGAACCTCGTCCCCGCTCTCCTGAACCACGGGGCCCTCATGCTCCAGCTGCGGCGCCCCGATGCGGCCCTGGCCGATTACGACCGGGTCATCGCCATCGTTCCCAACTCCTTCCTGGCGCTTACCAACCGCGGGATCGTTCATTCCCTGCGGGGGGAGTCTGAGGCGGCAATCGCCGACCTGACCCACGCCCTGGAGATCAACCCCGAATATGCGGTGGCCCTCTATAGTCGGGGCATCGCCTTTCGGGGGGCCGGCCGCCTGTCCGAGGCCATCTCCGACCTGAGCAGGTTCATCGGCCTCAGGCCCGACCGGCCGGAGGGGTACTATGAGCGGGCGCACGCCTATATGGACGCGGGTCAGCTTACCGCTGCGCTGTCAGACTTCGACCGGGATATACTCCTTGACCCGGAACACGACGAGGGATACGTCTACCGGGCGCTCACCCTCGACCGCATGGGAAGGAAGGAGGAAGCGCTCAGGGCGTATGAGGTGTTCCTGCGCCGGGTCCTTCCGCCGTCGCTTGAACACTGGCGCCAGGAGGTGGAGGAGCGCGTCAGGGCGCTCAAGGGGGGATGGCGCTGACCTTTGTTCTTCCCTCTCTGGCAATCCTGCCGGTCCATGCTATAGTTTCACCATGAAAACGATCCTGTTTATCACCAGCCTGATGTTCTGCCTCATCCCGTCTGCCTGTGCCGCTGTCCCCCCACCGTGGACGGGGGTGGTTCTCCAGCAATCCATCGCCGTCACCCTCGAACCGAAAAGCCATCTGCTGCGCGGGGAGAGCACGCTGACCGTCGCCCCCGGCGGAACGGGGAAATTGACCTTTGCCCTGAATCCCCGCGCCAAGGTTCTTGCGGCGACCCTGGCGGGGAGAAGCGTTCCGTTCAGCTTTGCCGACGGCCAATTGTCGGTCGAGCTGCCGGCCAAGCCGGCCACGGAGCAACTTCGCCTGGCGATCAGCTATCACTGCCTCTTCGACGAGCCTTTACAGGAACAGGTCGTTACCACCGAAGGGCCCGATTACGAGGGAGCGGGGAACATCTCACCGCGGGGGATTTTTCTCGGGGGAGATGCCGGGTGGTATCCCGCTCCCGCAGCGCGGCCCCGGAAGCGCTCGGTCACCGTGACGGCCCCCGCAGGGATCGAGGCGGTGACGGCCGGGCGTCGGGCGGAGCGACGGACTGAAGGGGGGACGACCGTCTCGCGCTGGGAAGAAGAGCACCCCGTGGAGCGGCTCACGCTCTCTGCGGGGCGCTATATCGTCGGGGAACGTCAGTTCGACGGCATTGCCATCTATACCTACTTCTCGCCGGATAACGCCCGGCTCGCCCCCGCCTACCTGGCGGCTACGGAGAAGTATATCCGCTTCTACAGCAAGATGCTCGGACCGTATCCCTACGAAAAGTTTGCGGTGGTGGAGAATTTCTTTCCCACCGGCTACGGCTTTCCCTCCTATACCCTGCTCGGCAGCGCCGTGATCCGCCTCCCCTTCATCATCGACACGAGCCTCCCCCATGAGATCCTCCACGACTGGTGGGGCAACGGGGTGTTCGTCGACTACCGGGGGGGAAACTGGTCGGAGGGACTCGTCACCTACCTTGCCGACCATCTTCTCGAAGCGGAAAAGTCCCCCCTGGCCGGCCGGGAGTACCGCTTTCGCCTCCTGGCCGATTTTGCCGCCCTCGTTCCGCCGGACAAGGATTTCCCGCTGCGGGATTTTACGGCGCGGAGCGACCCCGCCTCGCGCGCCATCGGCTACGGCAAGGGGGCGATGGTGTTCCACATGGTACGGAAGCGGATCGGTGACGACCACTTCTTCCGGGCCCTGCGCACTGTCTTCCGGGAGAGACTCTTCCAGACGGCGACCTGGGATGACTTCACCCGGGCCTTTTCCCGGGAGAGCGGGACGGATCTCGCGCCGTTCATGACCCAGTGGCTTACCCGGCCGGGAGGACCGCATCTTGCCCTGGCAGAGGCACGTCGACAGGGTGCCGACGGCACGTGGCAGGTCACCGGTACCGTCGAGCAGGCGCACCCCTCCTACGACCTACGGGTCCCCGTGGAACTGGAGACGGCCCGCGGGGGGGATCGACAAACCATCCCCCTCGGGGGTGAAAAGGCCCCCTTCGCCTTTTCCGTCGCCGCTTCGCCCCTGAGGCTGGTCCTCGACCCCGACGTCGACCTCTTCCGGATACTCTCACCCCAAGAGCTCCCAGCCACGGTCAACCGTGTGAAGGGGGTGCGCTCGCTACTGGTGGTGGCAACCCGCGACTGCCGGGTCGACAGGGAAACGCTCGCTCTTCTTCTCGCTTCCCTCGGCCAGCAAGACGCCCGCCTCGTCGGGGAAGATGAACTGGGCTTACAGCCTCCCGGGGGCGACGTTCTTTTCTGCGGAGTGCCGCAGCGGACCGGCCTCCTTCCGCCCCTGCCGGCGGCGATCTCCTTGTCTCCGCAGGGGTTCACCGTGGCGGGCGAAAGCTTCACCCAGCCGGATGACGCGCTTTTCCTCGTGGCCACCTTCCCCGGGGACCCGGATCGTGTCGCCGCTCTGTTCCTTCCCCACTCGCCGGCCGCGGCTGCGTCATGCGTCGCGAAGATCACCCACTACGGGAGATACGGTTATCTCGTCTTTGCCAACGGGGAAAACAGGAAGAAGGGGACGGTCATCCCCGAAACGAGCACCACCGTGGTGCGCTTTCCGCGGGGGGAATGATGACGACCAGGGTCGGCATCGTCGTGCTGCTTCTTGTCGCGGTGGCGGCCGCGATCCTTCTGCCCCGGGCCTGCGGGGGGGTGGAACGTGTGGTGCGCACCCGTGACGGCAAGGTCATCACCTTTGCCCAGATGATCTGGGAGATCAAGGGAAAGCGGGTGATTTTTGTCGGTGAAACCCATGACAGGATGGAGGATCATCGGGCAGAGCTCCGGATCATCAGGTCGCTCGACAGGGCAGGGGTTCTCCTGTCCGTCGGCATGGAGATGTTCACCGCCGCCGACCAGCCTGAGCTGGATCGCTGGGTTGCGGGAACGCTCGCGGAGCCGAAGTTCATCGAGATCTACTACCGCGATTGGGAGATGCCGTGGCCCCTGTACCGGAATATCCTGCTCTTTGCCCGCAGTCACCGTCTCCCCCTGGTCGGCCTCAATGTTCCGCGGGGGGTGGCCGCCAAAGTGGCGCGCGAGGGGTTCGCCGCCCTCTCGGCGGCGGAGCGGGCGCAGCTACCGCCGGGCATAACCTGTGACGTCGATCCGTCGTACATGGATTTCATCGGCCGGGCCTATGCCGAGCATACTGGCAGCAGGGAGTCGTTTGTCCACTTCTGCGAGGCCCAGGTCCTCTGGAACAGGAGCATGGCGCGGCATATCATCACGTACCTGGCGGCCGAGCCGCGACGGAGCATGGTGGTCATAGCCGGGTCGGGACACACCCTGAAGAGGGGAATCCCAGAGGTCGTGGAGCGCGAGAGCGGGATGAAACCGGTAGTTGTGTTGCCGGAAGGACCAGGAATGCCCCGGGACGCGGTTACGGTTGAGGATGCCGACTACCTGCTGCTGCGATAGGCCGGCCGTTTATTGAGATTGGAATTCTGGTAAGCCATGGGTTCAAGGGGTTTCAGAGGATACCTCCCCATCTCTTGAAGCGGGGAGTGAGACATAAAAGGTGCTCCCTTTCCCCGGGGTGCTCTCCACCCAGACCCGGCCACCATGGGCGCTGACTATTTCCCTGACCAGCGCCAACCCAAGGCCGGCTCCTCCCACGAGGCGGCGGTCGGTGTTGTCAAGGCGATAGAACCTGTCGAAGATTCTCTCCTGCAGCTCCAGCGGGATTCCCATCCCCTCGTCCTTTACCCACAAGATAACCAATTCCCCCTCGCGGCGGGCTCCCAGGGCGACATGACTCCCTTGGGGGGAATATTTGACGGCGTTGGAAATGAGATTCGCCAGCACCTGGTGGAGCCGTTTCTCGTCCCCCTGGATCGGCGGCAGGTCGAAGGGGCAGTCGACGGTGATCCGGTGCCGGTCATAGTCGGCGGCAAAAAGGGCGGCAGCATCCCGGAGCAGGTGGGGAAGGGCGACGGGCCGGAAGCGGTAGGTGGTCTGGCGGGCCTTTATCTGCTGCAGGTCGAGGAAGTTGCTGATCAGCTCGTTGAGGCGGGCGCTCTCCTTGTGAATAGTGGTGAGAAAGGCCCTGCGCTGGTCGGCATCCACCTCGTTCTCCAGCATGAATTCGGTAAAGCCGAGCATGGCCGTCAGGGGGGTGCGCATCTCGTGGCTTACCGCCGAGATCATTTCGTCCTTCATTCCCTCCATCTCCCTGCGTTCGCTGATATCCACCGCGATCTCCAGACGCACGAGCCGCCCGTCGGGCCACCTGATCGCCCGGTCGGTGCACTGGTACCAGCGTCCGGTCACGCTGTTCTGGAATTCCCAGACGCAAGGCGGTTGCGGCTCGCCGTCCTGCACGAGACGATTGGTGGGGCAGAAAGTTCGCCCTCCCTGGCGGCCCGGCCGCAGGACGTCACTGCAGGTTTTTCCCTGCCAGTCCTGGCCGAAGAGTGAGACGCCGTAATGGTTGAGGTAGAGGAGCGTGTCGTTCTCCATGTCGGCAACGCAGACGATGGCGTTGAGGGAGTCGAAGATGGTGCTGATCTGCTCGAACTGGGCCTTGAGCGCGTCTTCAGTTTCCTTGCGTCCGGTGATGTCCCGGTTGCTCCCCCGCCTGCCGAGGAACGTTCCATCGTCGTCGAACACCGGCTGGCAGACATGGTGGATCCAGCGGATTCCCCCGTCGGGGTGGACGATGCGAAACTCCATTTCTCCCATGGTACTGTCGCTGCGCATGGCGTGATTATGCCCGGCAAAGAGCGTCCGGTCATCCGGGTGCACCAGCCTGTCCACCAGGCCGGGGTCCGAAATGAAGTCGGCGGGGGGATGACCGGTAAGCCGCTGACACGAAGGAGACGTATAGATGAAGCGACCGTCGGGATCGGTCCAGAATTCCCAGTCGTAGGTATTGTCGGCGACGATCCGGTACTTGACCGCAACCTCGCGGAGTGCCTCGTCCGCCTGCCGACGTTCCAGTTCTGCTGCCGCACGCACCGCAAAGATCCGGAACAGGGCTTGGGCCGTCGCCAGATCCTTCATGGGGCGGCGACTCAGTACCGAAATGACCCCCAGGGGATGACCGCCTGAGTCGCAGAGTGGGGTGCCGATGAAGCTCTCCATTCCCATGTCTGCAAAGAGATGGTTGGCGGGGAATTTTTCCCGCAGGCCGCTGGGATAGGAACAACCCCTGGTGCTACTGCCGATCACGTCCTCGCAGGGAGTTCCGGCAAGCTCATAGGTGAAGTTTTTTTGTGGCTGGCCATCACCGTAGACGGCGATGGTCTGTACCCACCCTCGGTCTTCGCCGGCCAATTCACCGACCAAAACAAAGTCGGCATTCAGGACACTGGCGAGTTGCTGGACTAGAGAGGCGAAGAATTCTTCGCCCGTCGCGGTCGCTACTCCCTGGACGGCTTGCTGCAAGTGCTGGTCGCGGTATCTCAGCAGGGTGATGTAGCGTTTGACGAGCAGGTAGAGCAGCACCGCCGTTATGACGACAAAGAACCATCCCTTCACGATCGACAGGCGGGTCAAGGTCGCCGGATCGTTTGCCAGCCAGGCGAGCAGTTCGTCGGAAAAGAGGATCCAGAGCCCGGCCGCAACCGCATAGATTGCGGCGATCTTCAGGGGGATGCCCATGCCATCGGGAAACTTTTCAGTGTCGAACGCGAACATTGTGCCTCATTACAGCGAAAGAAGCCGCTACACGGCAGGGTTGCCCGCGAGCCCTTTGGCGGTGCCGCAGCAGTGCCGGAAGGCCTGCGGAAGAGCCCGAGAAAACCTGCGACAAAAATAGTCGCAATTTCATAAAGTATAGCATTGAAAATGCCCGGGTGGAATACTTTCGTCCGATTTTCACCGGCCGTTGCCTCCCGGTCTGCCGTGCCGCAAACCTCCTTGACGCATTTTTGCGCTTCAGGTACTCTGAAAAAATGACGCAACAATCGACAGTACCAAAACCGGAGCTGCTTGCTCCTGCCGGCTCCTTGGAGGCCTTTTTCGCCGCCATGGAAAAGGGCGCGGACGGGGTCTACGCAGGGCTCAGGGAATTCTCCGCCCGGGCCAAGGCAAAGAACTTCACCCTCGCCCAGATGGAGCGGATGACCGCCTACGCCCACTCCCTCGGCCGCCGGCTCTATGTCACCCTCAACACCCTGGTCAAGGAGAACGAGCTTGCCTCCCTGGTGGATATCCTCGCTGCCCTCGAAGGGATGGGGGTTGACGCAGTGATCCTCCAGGACCTGGCAGTGGCAAGGCTCTGCCGGGAGTATTTTCCCGCCATCCCTCTGCACGCCTCGACCCAGATGACCATCCATAACTCCCTCGGCGTGCGCCAGCTGGAGGAGCTCGGTTTCGAGCGGGTGGTGCTCGCCCGCGAGCTCCACATCGACGAGATCCGGGCGATCGTCCGGCAGTCGCGGATCGGGATCGAGTGCTTCATCCACGGCGCCCTCTGCTTCTCCGTCTCCGGGCAGTGCTACTTCTCCTCCTTCCTCGGTGGCCACAGCGGCAACCGGGGGCGCTGCGCCCAGCCCTGCCGGCGTCAGTACACCTACCGGGGGAAGGAGGGATACTGGTTCTCCACCAACGACTTTTCCTCCATCGACCTCCTTCCCCAACTGGTCGACGCCGGGGTCGCCTCCCTGAAGATCGAAGGGCGGATGAAATCGGCCGAGTACGTGGCGAGCGTGGTCGGTGCCTACCGGCTCGCCCTCGACGCCCCCGCGGCCGAGAGGGCCGAGGCGGTAGCCCGGGCCAAGGAGCTCCTGAAGCTCTCCTTCGGCCGGGTCCCCACCAAGGGGTTCCTCGCCTCCCACAATCCGACCGACATCGCCATCCCGTCCCTCAAGGGGGCCACCGGCCGCTTCCTCGGCGAGATCAGGGGGGTGCACGGGGACCGGATCACCTTCGAGACGCGGGACCGGCTCCACGTGGGGGACCGGGTCAGGGTCCAGCCGAAGAGCGACATGGCGGGGCGGGCATTCACGGTCAAGGAGCTTTTTAGCGGCAACCGGCCGGTTAAGGCGGCTGCCGAAAAGAGTGTCGTCACCACCGTCGCCCCCTTTTCCTTCCGGGTGGGGGACGCGGTCTTCAAGGTCTCCTCCGAGACCGCCTTCACCATGAGCGAGAACGCCTGCGCCAAGCGGCTCGAAGCGGTGAAGCCGGGGAAGCTTTCGTGTGAACTCACCGTAACCATGGCAGGCGAGACCATGACGGTTTCGGCCCGGGTGGCCGGGTGCGAGTGGAGCGCGGAGTATTCCCTTGGCCGGCTGGAGCCGTCCCGCACCGCCGACATGGAAGGGGTGCTGGTCGCCCAGTTCGGAAAGACCGGCGATACTCCCTTTGCACTCGCCTCCCTCAGCGCCCCCGGCTTCCCCGCCGTGCTCATTCCCCCCGCACGTCTCAAGGAGGTGCGGCGGGAGTTCTACCGGCAGCTGGAGGAAAAGGCCCTGGCGGCCGTCAGGGAGCGCCGGCGGAGTGCCGTCAGACGGGCGCTGGCCGGCCTCACCGGAAAACGAGCCGTCCGGGCGACCGGCAGGCCCGAGCTCGTGGTGCGGGTCGAGCACCTGCGCGACGTGCATCTCATCAACGAACAGGGAGTGGATGCCGTCTCCCTGCCGGTATCGCGGGCGAATCTCCACCAGCTGCCGCTGGTGGCCCGGAAGCTTCGGGGGCGGGAGGAAAAAGTCCTCTGGCGCCTGCCGTTCGTCATCTTCGAGTCCGACCTCCCCTGGTACCATGAGGCTGTGCGGACCATCGCCGGGTACGGCTTTCGCCGCTTCGAGGCGGCCAACCTTTCGCACTTCCCGCTCATCAGGGACATCGAGTCATCCCCTCACCCGGCCTCCGGCCACCCTCTCCCGCCGGGAGAGGGGAACTTCGAGATATCCACTGACTACCGGCTTTTCTCTCTCAACTCCCAGGCGCTCCTCGCCTGGCAGGAGCTCGGGGCCGCGTCCTGCACCCTGTACATCGAGGATGACGCCGAGAACCTCGGGGCTCTCCTCGCCGCAGACCTGTCGATGGCGCGAAGGGTCCTCGTCTACGCCGGTGTCCCGGTCATCACCTCCAAGATCGCCATCCGCGGGGTGAAGAGCGATGCTCCGCTCCTCTCCGACCGGGGGGAGGGGTACGAGGTGAGCGTCCGGGACGGCCTCACCGTTGTTACCCCGACACGGCGCTTCTCCCTCACCGGCTTCCGGGGGAAGCTCCAGGAGATGGGGTGCGCCTCCTTCGTCGTCGACCTCAGCCAGGTGCCGCAGCAGGAGCGGCTCCGGGTCCTCGACGCCTTCCGCCGGAGCGCGGAACTCCCCGGGACGACGGAGTTCAATTTCACCATGGGACTTGTTTGAGAACCCGTTCAAGGTTCAATGTTCAAGGTTCTGGGGTCCGGATTTTAACGTTGAACATTGAACGTCGAACCTTGAACGGCTTTTCGGAGGTTTTGTGAGCATTTTTGATACATTCAGGAACCCGGCTTTCCGGGACCTGCTGAAGGACCAGCGACTGAAGGAGCTCTTGACGCGCCGGGAGTTCCGCATCAGCGAGGAGTATATCCACCGCGAATTCATCAGCCGGGCCGGGGACGACGAGGTACGGAGCTTGGCGCTCCGTTTCCGCGACGGCTTCGGGGAGCTGACGGGCGAGGTGAAAAAGCGGCTCCTCCCCTTCGCGGTCCCCTTCGCCGCCCGCTTCGCCATCCACGGCGTGGAGTTCAATGCCATGGGGAAGCGGGTCTACCTGCGGGTGGAGGAGGTAAAACCCCTCGACCTCGACTGGGTGACGCGGCGGGTCGTAGAACGGGTGCCGTTTCTCGCCTACCGCGACGGGCTGCTGGTCTGTGACCTGGAGCGGGTGCCGCGTCTTGACGCCCTGCTTGCCCACCGGGTCGGCCCCGCCCGGGTGGCCGACTTTCTCACCCTCCGGGATCTCACCCTGCGCAACGGGGAGATCGTCGGGCGGCTGGGGGTAGTGCTGTGAGCGATTACCTGGTCCGCATCCTGGCGAAGGACGCCAACATCCGTGCCTTGGCCTGCGTCAGCACGGAGCTCGTGGCCGAGGCCTGCCGCCGCCACGGCACGCTTCCCACAGCATCGGCGGCCCTGGGGCGCGCCCTCACGGGGGCGGCTCTGTTCGGGGCGCTCCTCAAGACCGGCCAGCGCGTTGCCTTCAAGTTCGAAGGAAACGGCCCGCTCAGGAAGATCCTCGTCGAGGCCGATTCCACTGGCGCCGTGCGGGGAGGGGTCGGCAACCCGGAGGTGAACCTTGTCAGGGCGGACGGCAAGCTGGACGTGGCGGGTGCCCTGGGCCGTGCCGGCCTCCTTACCGTGACCCGGGACCTGGGTCTCAAGGAGCCGTACCGGGGGACGGTCCCCCTCTACACCGGTGAGATTGCCGAGGATCTGGCCTGGTACCTGACCGAGTCGGAGCAGGTCCCGTCGGCGGTCGGCCTCGGCGTCTTCGTCAACCCAGACGGCGCCATCGCGGCGGCCGGCGGGTTTCTCATCCAGTCCATGCCCCCCCAGGACGACCTCCACATCGACCGGCTGATGGCCCGCATCGGGGGTATGCCCCCGGTGACCGATTTCATCCGCAGGGGAACGACGCCGGAAGGACTCCTTGACTACCTCTTCGACGGCATACCCTTCACCGTCCTGGAAAAGCGCGTCGTCGCCTTCGTCTGCTCCTGCTCCCGGGAACGGATCGAGCGGGTCCTCCTCTCCCTGGGAAAGAAGGACCTGGAGGAACTCATCGCCCGGCAGGGAGGGACGAGCGTCGCCTGTGAATTCTGCCGGGAGGAGTATCGCTTCAGCCGAGAGGAGCTGGAACGGCTCCACGCGGAACTGGAATCCGGACCGCGGACAGATCAATCTTGACGCCCCCATTTCCCGCGCTCGGTCGCAAATCTTTTCCCAGTGTGTATAATGTGGAATAGAGCGGCGTCGGCAAACCGATTCCGCAACGGAGCTCTTGCCCCCGAGTCCGGGAGACGAACGCGTGAGGTGCCCATGAAGATCTACGACATAACAGTCCCCGTCTCCAGCGACCTGCCGACCTTCCCGGGGGACCCTCGGGTGACGGTCGAGCCGGTGACGAGGATAGCCCGGGGCGATGCCGCCAATGTCTCCCGCATCGTCATGGCCACCCACTCGGGAACCCACATAGATGCCCCTCTCCACTACAACGACCACGGCGCTTCCGTGGACCGGATTCCGCTATCGCTCCTGGTGGGGAAAGCCCTCCTCGTGGAGATCCACGGTGTGCGGCAGATCGGCAGGAAGGAACTGGCGCGGCTCCCCATCGGCGGCGAGGAACGCGTTCTCATCAGGACGGGCAACTCTCTGCTCTGGGAGCGGCCGGGCTTCATCGAGGATTACGCGCACCTGACCGCAGACGGGGCGAAGTACCTGCTGGAAACCGGTGTGCGGCTTGTCGGCATCGATTACCTCTCGGTGGAGGCATTCGACGGCAGCGGCGAGATCCACCGGCTCCTCCTCGGCAACGGCGTCGTCATCCTCGAAGGGCTTAACCTGGACGGGATAGCGGCGGGGAGCTACGAGCTGATCTGCCTCCCCTTGAAGATCCCGGGCGGAGATGGCGCACCGGTCAGGGCGATCCTGCGCGGCAGGGGGGAAGCGGGCGCAGGGGGGTTTGAGCCGCACTCGACGCGGTGGCCCTTGTCTTAACTGCCTTTCGAAGATACTGCTGCGAAGCGGAACCGAGGTTATGACGACGAACCGGGGAACCATCAGAAGAAGGCATATCGAGCTTCTCCGGCGCCTGGTACGGGAGCGTACCGAGGAACTGGAGCGGGCCAACGAGCGGCTGTTCCTCGCCAACCAGGTCAAGGGCGAGTTCCTCGCCCACATGTCGAAGGAGTTGCGTACCCCGCTCAACCGGATCATCGATGTCGCCGCCCAGTTGCGGGAGGGGACCCTCGGCGAGCTGAACACGGGGCAGCGTGCGAACCTCGCCGTCATCGTCGAGAGCGGCACGAGCCTGCGGGCCATCGTCGACCGGATCCTGGATCTTTGCAATGCCGATGTCGGCGTGACCCGTTTCCTTCCCCGGCGCCTTGCGGTGCGCGATGTCCTGGAGGGATGCATTGTCCGCCTGGCTCCTGCGGCTGCGAAACGGGGGGTGACGATTGCCGCGGCTTATGACGGGGAGCCCGGTTTTCTCACCGCCGACGAGCAGAAGTTCGCTTTCATCCTGGAGGAGCTTCTCACCAACGCTGTCAAGTTCTCCTCCCGCGGCGCGAAAATAGGGGTTTCAACCCGGGAGGTGACGATCGCCGGCGAGGTTGCGCGGGCCTATCTCGAAGTCTCGGTGGCCGACCAGGGAGCCGGCATCAGGAGTGAAGACCTGGAGCGCATCTTCATGGGATTCGAGCGCGGGGTACTCCCCTCCGAGAACGGCAGCCTCGGGCTCGGGCTCGCGCTCGTGAAGCGGTTCGTGGAGCTCCACGGGGGGCGAATCTGGGTCGACAGCAGCCCGGGAAAGGGGAGCGTCTTCACCTTCATCATACCCCGGGAGGGACCTCTCCCTTCGGAAAGCACCGCTCCCCGGGTCATGGTGGCCGATGGCGACCTGAGCTTCGTGCAGCTCCTTTCCCACTGTCTCAAAGAGGAAGGGCACGAGGTCATCAACGCGGTTGACGGCCTCGAAGTCCTCAACCGGGGGATCGCTTCGCCTCCCGATCTCTTCATCATCGACCTGGCCCTCCCGGGGATGAACGGGATCGATGTCTGCCTGCGCCTGAAATCCCACGCCAACACCAAATACGTCCCGGTCCTGATCGTCGCCGCGGGATTCACCCCGGCCGACAGGATCAGGAGCGCCCGGGCGGGGGCGGACGGCCTCTTCGCCAAGCCAATGGACGTCAACGAGCTCCTTCCCAAGATCAAGAGCCTGATCACCCAGAAGCTCAACTACGAGTTCCTGAAGAGGAGTTACGATATCGCCGCTTCCCAGGCATCCACCGATCCCATGACCGGGCTCTTCAACGTGCGCCAGCTCGCGATATCCCTCGACCGCGAACTTGAGCGGGCGCGCCGTTACCGCCATCCCTGTTCCCTCGCCATGCTCGACATCGACGACTTCAAGGATTTCAACGACCAGCACGGCCATCTCCAGGGCGACGAGGTGCTCAAGCAGGTCGCGGAGATCCTCCGGACGAGCATCCGCACCTCGGACATCGCGGCCCGCTACGGCGGGGAGGAGTTCGTCGTCATCATGCCCGAGATCGGCAAGGAGCTGGCAATGGTGGTTGGTGAGAAGCTGCGCAAGGCCTTCGAGGAGTATCCCTTTCCCTTCCAGCAAACCCAGCCGGGAGGGCTCCTCACGGTGAGCCTGGGGATCGCCACTTTTCCCGGGGATGCCGCCGACGCCAGGGCACTGATCGACGCGGCCGACAAGGCCCTCTACCGGGCGAAGCGGGCCGGCAAGAACCGGGTCGAGGTCTGGGATGGAGACGACGGGGGAAATTGACGGACGGGACTGCGAGTGGCGGAATGTCATACGGATGGTATACTGGTGTCAGAGAGAGGAGCATAATCCTGGCGCTGAAAGGAGATCGAGTATGGCACGGGTTACCCATAAATTCGCAGTTGAAGAGAAAGGGGAGAGGCCGGCTCGGAGCACGAGCGTCTATCTGCCGAAGGGCGGGGTCAAGGAGACCGCCGTCTGCAGGAAATGCGGCACGTTCTACCAGAACAAGCGCTGGTCGGTCAACCCGGCGGAGGTGAAGGGCGTTCAGGGCGAAGCGACGGCCAGCAAGATCGTCTGCCCCGCCTGCCAGCGGATGGAGGACGGCAATCCGGCCGGCATCGTGACCCTCGCCGGCGAGTACCTGCTGGCCCATGAGAACGAGATCCTCGACACCGTCAAGCATATCGAGGCCAAGTCGCGGCTCAAGAACCCCCTCGGTCGGATCATGGAGATCAGCCAGGAGAGGGCGACCATCACCATCGCCACCACCGAGGACAAGCTCGCCCAGAAGCTGGGGCGGGAGATCTACAAGGCCTACAAGGGCGAACTTCATTACCAGTGGAGCCACGACCAGGATCTGGTCAGGGTGAACTGGAAGCGCTGAAAATAGCGCGGTAATGGTTGCGAAAGGGGGGCGGGGGCTTTCGCTGAGCAGAGAGTATGCCTTCTGGCAGCGCCGCTGTTCGGAGGAAAGCAGTGATTTGTACTGTTTCCTCGTAAAGTAGACCATCCTTAGCGCTGACTCTCTACTCCGCGAAAGCCCCCCGTCCCCCTTTTTTTTGCTTTGTTTTTTAGCTTTTTGTCGTTTCGGCCCGGCAGCGCTCCCGGAACGGGCAGTGCCGGCCGTCACACTCCTCCCGCAGAAGGAATTCCTCCTCGCAGCTCCTCTCCCTGATAGCATCCATGATCTGCCAAGCTCCTCCGCTCCCCCACCCCTGAGAAAGACGAGTCTACTGTCGATCCGCTTTCCCGGTCAGACCCTGGCCAGGCCCAGCATGTAGGTCCGGAGGCGCGCTTGAGAAGGCTGCAATCTCCTTTGACTTTGATTGGCAGCCGGATTATATTGCACGTTAATTGGAGGATTCTACTGCGGAGCTTGCCTGCACACCCATCCTCTGAATACGCTGCGAGAGAAGTACGTGGAATGTTGGCCGGATCTGGTCAATCAGTAGTTATCCGAAAAGAAAAAATAAAGCCCTATCAGCAAAGAGGAGAGAGTTATGCAGCCGGAAGTTTTCGACCCAACCAAGGAGTCAGAAAAAGCCGACAAGCTATTTACCCAAGAAGCTACGGAAACTCTCGAAATGGGCAACGAAGAGTTGGTACAAAAGATTTTCAGAGTTTCCATGAACACACTCCGAACAGGTGACGGTTACACTAGAGTAGGTTACACAGTAGCTAACTTTGCAGCGTTGCTTACCAACCTATCTCGACAGGCCGAAGAATCTACAAAGAAAATGGTACGCCTGACTTACTGGATTTGTGGGCTTACAATTATCCTGTTGTTTGTGACTATCGGTCAGCTTGTTGTTGCCTTTAAGGCTACGAAGAAACCTGTAATTATCTATTTGAAATCGAACGAGGAAAACAAGCAAACAACACAAAGAGACAATACAAACCAAGTCCACACAGACAACAAATTTAAGAGCGACATCCACCCTGCTCCAACGAGTAAGAATGAAATCCATAAATAACTCCAAACGGCTAACATCGGCAACACCAGTCAAGCCGGTGGTGCCTCAGCCCGTTATACTCGCCTTGCAAGGAATATTTCCCCGAGGTAACGGCATGAAAATGCTGGCTTACACGATGAAATGCAGCAGGTGGCTTCCGTTCCTGGCGGCATGCATCTTGTCCGGATGCGCGAGCGGCCCCCAGCCACCGTCGGGTGCCTGGCCATGGGAGCATGCGAAGGATACCGGGAATTATCAAACCGGCAATCACTTCGCTGTCAGCGGCAATGTGGCGAATTTCGGGGAGGCGCCCAAAGCCGCGAACCCGGTAAAACCTGAAACTCTTGAACCCCGCATCCCTGCGCCTCCAGCTTCCGAGGCAGCAGCGACCAAAACTCCGCCGCCTTCGCTGTCCGCGGACAAACCCGATTCGGGCAAAACGGAGAACAAGGGGAAAAAGGACTATGACTTCACGGTAAGCGATATCAAGATCGTGCCGCCACCATACCTGCCTTCTGATGCGGTCAGTACCACCTACGACATAACCGCCTTCAATTGGGGCAACGCGCCGGTGTCCGTCGCCATCGGCATCGATGTCGCCTCGTCCCGTAACATTTCAACCGACAAGGCCCTGCCGCTCACCGCTGTCGTCGCGCCAAACACGAACCGGGCCGTGGTGCATGTCGGGCCCAAAATGAAGAACGAAGCCTTCAATCTCAGTTACAGGTACTCGTGGAGCATCGGCGACTATACGGCACGCCATCGGTGCCCCGAGCATTACCGATTCCCCTTCGGCGAAAACGTACGCGGTTTTGCCAGTGTGAGCGATAAAGCCACCGCCACGCCGTACACCCGTAACGCCGTCGTTTTCTCCGTGCCCGCGGGCACGCCGGTGCTCGTTGCGCGGAAAGGCACAGTGGTTCGAATCGCGGCGGATGACAGGATCGATATTCTTCATGACGACGCGACGATCGGCACATACAGCCATCTCGGAAAGATTGCCGATGGCGTGATCGTCGGGAAGGCCGTGTCGACCGACGATGTCATCGGCACGGCCGGTGCGGCGGGAAACGGCAAGCATGCATACCTGCAGCTCACCGTCTGGCACCCGGAACCCGCAGCCGGTGCTTCGAGAAACGCGAGTTCGCCGGGTCCGGGCTTCGATCTCGTTTCGTTCCCGCTGGAATTCTGCCGTACGGGCTCCGACAACTGCGGGGTCCTGACGCAAGGCCAGGCGGTATCGAGGAACGAGGTGCCCGGGATGAAGAAACAGGGGAAACGCAAGCCAAAGGAAAAGAGGAAAGACGGCAGCGCTTGACACGGGGACATCCGCGGGGATAAAAGGAAGTCGTAGCCCGGCAAACACCGCGTGAGGAAAGGAATGCCATTCATGCAGAAGATCGAGCCAGCCACCCTGGAATCGGGCAACGCCATCCCGCTGCTGCGGACGCTGAACATCAGCCTGCGGGAGATCGGGGCAAGCCACGCCGTGATGGAGGTGTCGGTCAGCGAGATGCACGGCAACTACTTCGGTGGTGCCCACGGCGGCCTGATCGCCACGCTGGTGGATACGGTCTCGTTCTTTCCCCGCCCGCTCCTTCCCTCAGGCAAATCCTGCACGACCACCAACCTCAACGTCACCTACGTCAGGCCGGCCGCCATCGGGGATCGCCTGGTGGCGCGTGCGGAGCTACTGCACATGGGGCGGCGGATGGCGAGCCTGGCGGTGACAGTGAAGAACCAGCACGACAAACTGGTAGCTCACGGAACGACAACACTGATGCTATCTTCGTAACTGAAGACACCGGCGTCCGCGCTTGACCGGTTGACATCTCGGCCCCGTTGACCTAGAATTACGCGGGGTTTTCATGACGGCCAGACCATCGCGAAATAGGTTCAGTCTCGTCCAGAAACTGTCAGCCAGTTATGCGGCCATGGCACTCTTTACCATGGCAGCCCTGGTTTTTGCCATTCTCGGCCTGTTCTCCCTGAATAGGACCGCGCGGGAAATCGCCGGCAACGATCTCGTATTTATCGATTCCGTCAACAAACTTCGCGAATCGGTTCTGGCGCAGGAGCGCTATGCCGGGAAATATTCCGTCCTCAAGGAAGCCGATTTTGTTGAACTGTTCCGGCGTCGCGAAGCCGAAGTCAAGGATTTTCTCAGCGGGTTCGACACTTCCCGGCACCTTGCGGATAAACAGGCTCTCGACAAGATGTATGCCGATTTCCTTGAAAAATCGGCACCGGTTTTCACCGGCAAAACGACGGACATCGCTCCCCTGCAGAACGCATCGAAGAGAATCGTAACCTTCCTGGATAAGCTCTATACCCACGAGCGGACCACGCTCGGCGCCAAACTCAGATCGGCGGATCAAAAAGAGAGCTCCACAGTCAGATGGTCACTCTTGCTTGCACTGAGCGGCATTATCCTGGCAATTGCCGTGGCTGCCCTTTCCATCTTCAATATTTCTTCCGCCATCACGAAACTGCAAAATGCAACGCAGCGGATTGCCGAGGGAGACTTCGACCATGATCCGCAGATTCCAGGTGGTGACGAGATCGGCAGATTAGCCCAGGACTTCAGCCGGATGGCAGCACGGCTGAAAGTTATGGAACAGATAAGCCTCGATGCCAGCCCGCTCACCCGTTTGCCGGGGAACATCGCCATCGAGCGGGCAGTGAGCAGGCGCCTGGCTGACGGAAAGCCGTTTGCCGTCTACTACGCCGATCTCGACAATTTCAAGGCGTACAACGACCATTACGGCTACGTCCAAGCCAGTGACGTGATCAAGATATCGGCAGAGGTGATCCACCAGGCTGTCAGGAAGATCGCGGATTCCGAAGCCTTTGTCGGCCATGTGGGGGGTGACGATTTCGTCATCGTCGCCGATGCCGAACCGGCGGAGTCGCTATGCAAGCAGATCATCGCCGATTTCGAGGCGGAAATAGTCAAGCATTATTCGGCAGAGGACCTGGCGCGCGGTGCCATCGAAGGCGTTGACCGCTATGGCGTGGAACGGGTTTTCCCGATTATGACCATTTCCATTGCCGTCGTCCTGTGCAGCAGTGGCGAATACAGTATGACAACGGAAATTGCCAAGGCCGCAGCGCAAATCAAGGACTACGTCAAGGGGTTTCCCGGGAGCAACTATTTGATAAATCGTCGCAAGGCCAATCGATGAAACCGCTGTTCCTCATCGCACTTCTGCTTCTCGGGCTGGCCGGCTGCAGTACCCTCAAGGGGACGCCGCAGACCGCTTCCGGTCGTGCCGGCGAACGTCCGAAACTGTCTCGTTCTGAAGCAAGCCAAAGACTCTCCTCAGCCCTCCAGGAACTGGAGCAGGGGAGACAGGCTGCTGCCATGGCTATTCTTGAGGAGATCGTTGCCGGATCGAGTGTCAGAGGGGTAACCGATGAAGCGCTGTTCCGCCTGGGCGTGCTGAAACTTCTTAATGGGGAAAAGGATGGATCTGCCGCCTCCATCCGCTACCTCGAACGGCTGCGACGCGAATACGGGGACAGTGTGTGGACGGTGCAGGCCAAACCGCTGCTCGCCTACCTCTATGCCGTCGCAGACATGAATGCTCAAAATCGCAATCTTAAAGCCAACAACAGTTCATTGTCCAAAGAGAACAAGGAACTGCGCAGCAGCATCAAACGGTTGAAGAGCCTCGAGGTTCAGATGGAGCGTAATGCCCGCTGATTCCGCATCCGTTGGGGCTCCCCAGCAGCTTTGACCGCAGTTCATCCCACCTCGATCCCGTATTCCGCACACACAGAAGCGAAGGCTTCATCCACCGGCGCCTCGGCCCGCACCTCCCGGCCGGCCCTTGTCTTGAATGCCATGGCACGGCAGTGGAGCATCATGCGCGGCGCCGGAAGCCCGCCGTAGGGCTGGTCGCCGATGATGGGAAGTCCGGAGTGGACAAGGTGGACCCGGATTTGGTGGGTACGGCCGGTGAACGGCCGGGCCTCGACGAGGGTCGCCCCGCGGCCTGCCGTGAGAATCCGGAACATGGTGCGCGCATCCCGGCCGGGAAGCGCCACCCCGTAGCGGAACTTGTTCAGCTTGGCGATGGGGGCGTCCACGGTCCAGGTGTCCTCTTCGGGCCGGCCCGGCACGAGCGCCCAGTAGATTTTTTCCACCTCGCCGTTCTTGAGGAGGTAGGAGATGTGGGTGGCGGCCTTCTTCTGCTTGGGGAAGAACATCACCCCCGATGTCCCCCGGTCGAGGCGGTGGATGACCCGGGCCGGCTCGCCGCTCCCCTGGCTCTTCAGATAGCGGTCCACGGCGTACTCGACGGTTCCCTTGAGCTGGTAGGGGGTGCGCTGGGAGTTGAGCCCCGCCGCCTTGTTCACCGCCAGGAAATCCGCGTCCTCGTAGAGCATGTCCGCCGCTGTGTAGGCGAGCTCCACGCAACGCTCCGCCTCCATCACCCCGAGGATGAGCTCGTCCCCCTCCCGGAGCGTACGGGAGGCGACCCGAACCATCACATCGCTCACCGCGCAGCCGCCCCAGTCGATAATCCGGCGGATCTCCCCCTTGGACAGCTGGGGGAACAGGGCCTTTGCCCCGTCGTCCAGGCGCAGCCCCGCCTGTTCCGGTCCAACGAACCCCCTGAGGATCATCCCCGCCTCCCCGCCGCCCTAAAGAGGGCTGCAACGGTCTTGCCGTCGCTGATCCGTCCGTCCCGGGCCATCTCCAGGGCTTCGGCGAGCGGCAGGCGCACGGTTTCGATGTCCTCGTACTGCTCGGGCTCTGCCTCCCCTTGGGAGAGGCCGGTGGCGAGGTAGAGGTGGATCACCTCGTCGAATACCCCCGGCGAGGAGTGGAGAATCCCGAGGGGTTCCAGCCGCTCGGCGACCAAGCCGGTTTCCTCCACCAGCTCCCGCCGGCCGCACTCTGCAGGGTCTTCCCCCGGCTGGCGTCTTCCGGCGGGAAGCTCGACGAGGAAATCGTCGGCTGCCGGCCGAAGCTGACGGATCAGTGTCACCGTGCCGTCGTCATGGAGCGGGAGCACCGCCACCCCGCCCGGATGGCGGACGATCTGGTAGACGTGCCACCCCTTTTCGCCCACTTTCACTTCCATCTGTTCAATCTTTACCACAAGGCCCTCGAAGAGGATGGCCCGTTTGCGAGTTTCCATCAGCTGACTCCTTATGCTCATAACCCCTCCCGGCCTCCCCTTAGCTTAAGGGGAGGTGAGTGATTTTCCCCCTCTTAAGGCAAGAGGGGGGCAGGGGGAGTTATGTGTCTGTCAAATCTGATCTGACAAATCGAAAAAATATCATCATCCGCCGGGGATGGGAAGCGTTGATTTGTCCGACCAGGGTGCTAAGCTTGAACCAAAAGCACGTCAAAAATATAGGAAACGAGCAATTTTTCGCAAGGTCAAGGAAATTGAGGGATTGCACGGAGGCGTACTGGAGGTACGCCGCACACGCAAGCCCGAAGATTGACGCCGAGATTGCGGAAAAGGGCGGTTTCCCCACGGAGGGAGTCATGTACGGCGAAGACAGGATCTACAAGAAGGTGGAAGTGATCGGGGTTTCGAAGAACGGCTTCGAGGCAGCCATCCAGTCGGCGGTGCGCAAGGCCCACACGACCCTGGAGAAGCTCTCCTGGTTCGAGGTTGGCGAGATTCGCGGGCACGTGGGGGAGGACGGGGAGATCAAGGAGTACCAAGTGGTGTTGAAAGTGGCCTTTCAGTTGAAGGAAAAATAGCAGGAATTTAAATGCTTGGCATATTTTCTGCGTTTCTGGTATTGTCGATGCACGTACGACAATGACAATACGAAAGGCGGAAACATATGTCTCAGGCAAAAAAAGGGGACCGGGTCAAGGTCCATTACACGGGGAAGCTGGCTGACGGCGAGGTCTTCGATTCGTCGGAGTGCGAGGACAGCGGCTGCGGCTGTGGTACCGGCCCCCTGGAATTCACCATCGGCGAGGGGGACGTGATACCCGGCTTCGAGAATGCCATCGTCGGCATGAGCCCGGGCGAGAGCAAGACCGTCACCATCCCCGTGGAGCAGGCCTACGGCCCGCGCATGGACGAAATGGTGGCGGTGGTCGGCAAGAGCGACCTGCCGCCCGACCTGAAGCCGGAAGTGGGGCAGCAGTTGGAGGTGACCCAGCAGGACGGGCACACCTTCCCGGTGCTCGTCACCGAAGTGACCGATACCACCGTGACCCTCGACGCCAACCATCCCCTGGCGGGGCGGGATCTTACCTTCGACCTGCGGCTGGTGGAAATCGGCTAGCCCCGCATCCCGTCTTCACGGCATCTTTGCCCCGGCCTCAATCGCAAAATCCTCGACGTAGCGCTGTTTATGTCCTGTGGGTACTACGCCTGCGGTTTTGCTCAATCGGCCCAGCCAAATCTGCCGCAAATCCGGCCGCGGTTCTGCGCGATTGGTATTTACAAACCAGCTCTTAACAATCTAAAGGGGGATAAGCTCAGCGCTTATCCCCCTTTTTCATTGCCTCGACTGTTCGTGCAGACATCGAACGTCGAACATCGAACATTGAACGGTTTTTTTAACCCTCCGGCAGGCAGTGCTTCTCGTACATGTCCTCGAGGGCCTGCAGGTGGCGGGTCTCATCGGCCAGCATCCGCTCGAACAGAGGGGCCATGGGCGCACCGGCGCACCCCTGGGCCATCCGTTTGTAGAAGTCAACGGAGCCCTTTTCCAGGTGGATGGCGTAAATGAGCGCCTCGCATGCGTCAGAGTCGGGACGGAGCTCTTTCTTGGTCAGGACGTAGTCCAGGTTCATGGTGGGGACCGGCTTGCTCAACCCCTTACCGTTCCCCATGTGCCCTTCCACGAGGGCCTTTTCCAGCTCGTGCTTGTGCACCAACTCGTCCAGGGCCGCTTCCCGGAGGATCTCCCGGGCTCCCTTGTTTGCCACTTTCTGGATCGCCGTCAGGTAATGCCGGAACCCATCGTCTTCCATCTTGACCGCCATTTCGAGGGCGGCTTCAAAGGTATAACAGACATTGTTCTCGCTCATCGCGTTCCTACCTCCGTAACATGAAGGATACCGGCCTCTTTTACCACAACGGTGCGACAATCACAAGCAGATTGTATACAGAATACAATTAAGGTTACCTCCATTTTACCGCGATTCAAGGGGTTTGTCCCCTAACCTTCTTCCTGCCGGCCAGAGAGTTTTGCCATGGCGTGATTGTACCGACAAGCGCGTTTCTGGTAAATGCTCAATTGTCGGGTACAATTCTAATGACATTCGGCATGGGGTCGGGTAAGAACGTGGGAAGGGGGCAGGGGACTTTCGAGGAAAAGAGAGTATGCCTTCTGGCAGTGGCGTTGTTCGAGGGAAAGCAGTGGCTCTGGTGGTTTCTTCGTCAAGAATGGCAACCTTAGTGCTGACTCTCTTCCCCTCGAAAGTCCCCTGCCCCCCTCCAGAGATGGTGGGACAAGCGCGGTAAGATGTCTACGTGAGGAGGTTCGCGATGAAGATATTCCTGTGCGGCGGCACCGGGTTTGTCGGCGGCCATCTGCGGAAAGCCCTCCTGGAGCGAGAGCACACCATCCGGCTCCTCGTGCACCGGAAAAGGGAGAGCTTCGAGGCCGGGGTGGAGCAGGCGGAAGGAGACGTGACGCGACCCGAAACTCTTGCTGCTGCGGTTGCCGGGTGCGACGCCACCATCAACCTGGTGGGGATCATCCGGGAGTTCCCCGCCCGGGGGATCACCTTTGAGAAGCTCCACGTGGAGGCGATGAAAAACGTGGTCGAGGCGGCACGAGGGGCCGGCATTCGGCGTCACCTCCAGATGTCGGCCCTCGGGACGCGCCCCGACGCCACCTCCCTCTACCACCGGACCAAGTACCGGGGAGAGGAGCACGTGCGGGCTTCGGGTCTCGACTGGACCATCTTCAGGCCATCCCTCATCTTCGGGCCGCGGGATGCCTTCGTCAACATGCTGGCCGGCTACATCCGCAGCTATCCGGCCGTTCCGGTCATCGGCGACGGGCGCTACCGGCTCCAGCCGATTTCCGCCGATGACGTGGCGCGCTGTTTCGCCATGGCCCTGGAGATGCCGGAGACTGCCGGTCAGACCTATGAGTTGTGCGGCCCCGACCGCCTCACCTACAACGAGCTCCTCGACACCATCGGCCGCCTGCTCGGCAAATCCCGCGTGGTCAAGATCCCCAACCCCCTCGGCATCATGAAGGCAGTGGTACCGCTCCTCCAGGGGTTCTCCTTCTTTCCCATCACCATGGACCAGATCGCCATGCTCGTGGAGGAGAACATCTGCGACGGGAGATGGCAAGAGACCTTCCGTTTCGCGCCGGAGCGCTTCGAGGCGGGGATCGCGAAATACCTCAGGCCGTAAGGAAGTATTCTCAACCACCGCACTTTGATCATGTCACATCAGCGGTCGTAAAAAACGAAAACGCCGGCCAAAGGCCGGCGTTTTCGTGCCGCACAATTACGGAGTGCTCCTCCCTTCAGCAGGGATCCGGCAGGATTTGTCGGGGTGTTAGACCCAGCAGCTGCCGCCGTCGTAGTTGAAGGCGTCCGTTTTCGTCTTCGGGCTCACCTTGAACTTCGCTTCCCGGGCACACGCCTTGAGTTTCTCTGCCGCCTCGTCGGTCACCTCGCCGATCTTTTCCCGCACTTCCTTGCCGGTCTTCGGGGTGAGCAGCAGGGTGATGCCGGCGGCGATCACCGCTCCGGTGAAAAAGGCGACCAATGCGGTTTCGGTTCCTCTCTTGTCCATGATGCAAGCTCCTTTAAACGACACGAGTCGTGTAATTTGTATGCATTAAAAGTCTAGCACAATATTTGCCGCAAGAAAACCCATTCTTTGCGGTTTGGTGGCAATCAGCACGACATACGCTACATCATGCCCCGGTCAGCGAAGCTCGTGTACCGTCCGTCGCCGATGATGATGTGGTCGAGGACCCTTACCCCCATCAGGTCCCCCGCGTCCCGCAGCCGGCGGGTAATTTCCAGGTCCTCCCGGGAGGGCGTCGGGTCGCCGGTCGGGTGGTTGTGGACCAGGATGATGGCGGCCGCAGATTCGCGGACCGCCGGGTTGAATACCTCGCGGGGGTGAACGATGCTCTGGTTGAGTGACCCTTCGGAGATCTGCACCTCGCGGATCACCCGGTTCTTGCCGTCGAGGAGGAGCGCCATGAAGTGCTCCTTTTTCCGGTCGCGGAAGGCGTGGTGGTAGTGGTTGAAGATCTGCTCCGAGCAGGTGAAGCGGTCGCGGCTCCGCATCCGGTCGTCCTCGAAGCGCTTGGCGAGCTCCAGCGCCGCCTTGATGGAGGCGGCCTTGGCCGGGCCGGTTCCCTTCACCCGGCAGATCTCGGCGACGGCGGCGCCAGCCAACCGGCGCAAATCGCCGTCGAACTCCCGGAGCAGCTCCCGCCCCAGGTCGATGGCGCTCCGCTTCGCCGCGGCGTCGCCGGTGCGAAGGATGAGGGCCAGCAGTTCCGCGTCGGTCAGGGCCTCCGGGCCCCGTTTCAAGAGTTTTTCCCGCGGGCGCTCGTCCTCGGGCCAGTGCTTGATTCCGCCTGGCATGGCAACTCCTTTGCGTCAATTCAAACAATCGAAAATACGGTTGATGGTGCGTCATCACCTATCATGAACCGTGCCAGTTATCTTGTCTGCGCAATTTCAGCAGGTTACGATTCAGGGGAGCGGAGGAGTGGCAGATAAAACGTCAACAGAGTTTACACAGGTGCTGGCAGTGCGGCTGTCAAGTCTTGCGGTGCCTAGGCTTGCGGCAAATGTAAACAAAGTTTACGAGTGTAAACTTTGTTTACAGGTGGGGCTGGTCGGGAGAGGAGGAAAATGGGTCTGGGGAAAGGTTTTCCGGTACTTCGGGAGAATAGCCGAAGGACTCCACGGTAAACGCCCTGATGGTGAACCACGCGAGGGAGACGAGTCCCCAGACGAGACCCGTCACTACTCCCGCGTCGATGATCCCGCGCCAAGGCTGTGGAACCTGCCTGACTACCAGGACGAGGACGACAATCCCTGCGGTGAGGGAGAGGGAAACGATCTGGCGACGCCGGGTGGCGTGAAAATATCCCATGCAGAAGAAGGGGGCCAGGGCGACGAAAAAGGGGAGCGGGTGGTCGCGCAGGTACTTGGCCCGGGCAGCGACACGCGGGGAGAAATGCTGCTGGAAGCCGCGGTAGCCTTCTGCGTGGGCCATGAACAGGACGCTAGCCGCCAGGGCGAGCCAGTGGTACCAGCCGAGATCTGTGGAAAGGGGGGCGAGGGCTAGCGGAGCCAGGCGATAGACGGCACTGCCGAGGAGCAAAAAAACTCCTGCAATTCCCCAGATCGCACCTAGTTTGCCCGCCATGTGCCATCCCCTTGTCTGGTCAACGTTCCTGGTCGACAGCTGGCCGTTTTTGAGAGTTTATCCCTTTGCCGCGCGAAAGCAAATGGGCAGGAGAATGCGGCGGTGCGATGCTCAGCGGCCGAAGAAGATCCAGACGAGCACCCCGCCGCCTGCCAGGAGCCGGTACCAGACGAAGGGATAGAGGGACTTTTTCTGCACGAGCTTGAGGATGAAGACGACGCTCAGGTAGCCGAAGAAGGCGGAGGTGGCAATGCCGATCAGGAGCGGGGCCACTTCGTTGGCCGGGAGGCCGTGCTTGGCCAGGTGGCCGAGTTGCAACACTGCTGCGCCGGCAACGATGGGGAGCGAGAGGAGGAAGGAGAAGCGGGCGGAAGTCTCCCGGTTGAAGCCGAGGAGGAGCGCGGCGGTGATGGTGATCCCCGAGCGGGAGACGCCGGGAACGAGGGCGAGGCACTGGGCCAGGCCGATGATCAGCGCGGCACGGAGGTCGATCCGGTCCATTTTCCAGCGCTTGGCACCGGTGGTGTCGGCAAAGGCAAGGAGGAGGCCGAAGGCGATGAGGAATGCGGCGATAAGAGCGGGACTGTGACGGAACATCTCCTCCACGGGACCTTCGAGGGTCTTGCCGACGATGGCTGCCGGGATGGTGCCGGCGATGATGTAGAAGGGAAGGCGGTCAGCCGGTGCATGCAAACCCCTGCGGGTGATCACGTTGAAAAAATTGATGGCCAGCTCGATGATGTCGCGCCAGAAATAGAGACAGAGAGCGATGAGCGTGCCCAGGTGCAACGCCACGTCAAAGGTGAGACCAGATTCGGGCCACCCGAACAACCAGGGGACCAGGATCAGGTGAGCGGAGCTGCTGATGGGGAGAATCTCGGTCAGCCCCTGGAGGGTGCCGAGCACGGCGGCATGGAGCAGGTTCATAGGACGTCTCCTGTTGATTATAGCCCGTGCACAATAGGGGAAGCAGTGGAGAAAATCAAGTTAAATCCAGCTTATAGTAAAGGGGGCGACTTAAGTTTTTTGTGGGAACTCAGTGAAATATGTGCTATGAGTTACAGGTTTGTTAAGAACAGCGGTCCGTTGGCGATTACGGACCTTCGGAGGTTTTCATGTTCGGTCTGATACCCAAGGAAGAGAAGTTTTTCGAGATGTTCAAGGAGATGACCTGGAACATCGTGGAAGGGGCGGAGCTGCTGAAGGAGATGCTCGACACCTACGACGATCCTGCCGGGAGCCAGCGGCGGATCAAGGACATCGAGCACAAGGGGGACCACCTCACCCACGAGATCATCAAGAAGCTGAACAAGAGCTTCGTCACCCCCTTCGACCGGGAGGACATCTACGCCCTCTCTTCGGCCCTCGACGACATCCTCGACCTGATCGATGCCTCTGCCCAGCGTTTCATCATGTACAACGTGGAAAAGACGACCCCCGAGGCCAGGGAACTGGCGTTTCTCATCCTGAAGGGGGCGCAGACTGTCGCCAAGGCGGTTTCCCACCTGGGGAAGAAGTTCGAGCACATCGCCGAGCACTGCGTTGAGGTGAACGCCTTGGAGAACGAGGCGGACCGGGTCTGCCGCGAGGCGATCAGCCGCCTGTTCGACGAGGAGAAGGACCCGATCCAGCTCATCAAGTGGAAGGAGATCTACGAGACCCTGGAAAAGGCGACCGACAAATGCGAGGACGCCGCCAACATCCTGGAAAGCGTGGTGGTGAAGAATGCTTGAGCACGTACCGGCCGTCATGCTGGTGCTGGTGATCGGCTCCGCACTTGTGTTCGACTATGTGAACGGCTTCCACGACACCGCCAACGCCATCGCCACGAGCGTCTCCACCCGGGCGCTCTCGGTTCGCTCCGCGATCATGCTTGCCGCGGTCCTCAACTTTGCCGGTGCCATGGTCTCCACCAAGGTGGCGACCACCATCGGCAAGGGGATCGTCGACCCGGTCAACGTCACGCAGATGGTGGTCCTGGCCGGCGTTGCCGGAGCCATTATCTGGGACCTCATCACCTGGTATTACGGGCTCCCTTCTTCCTCGTCCCACGCCATTATCGGCGGGCTCATGGGGGCGGTCATCGCCCATGCCGGCAGCGTAGCCCTGCACTGGGCAGGCTTGCAGAAGATCATCCTCGCCCTCCTCATCTCTCCGGTCCTCGGCACGGTCGTGGGTTACCTTTTCATGGTGATCTTTCTCCGGAGCCTGCGTAACCATTCCCCTTACGGGGTGAACAAGGTCTTTCGCAAGTGCCAGCTCCTGTCCGCCTCGTTTATGGCCTTTTCCCACGGTACCGCCGATGCCCAGAAGTCGATGGGGGTCATTACCATGGCCATGCTGAGTTACGGGATGATTCCGACCTTCGAGGTTCCGACCTGGGTCAAGATTGCGTGCGCCCTGGCCATGGCGTTCGGCACGGCTATCGGGGGGTGGCGGATCATCAAGACGGTCGGTCGGGACTTCGTGAAGCTGCAGCCGGTCAACGGCTTTTCCGTGGATGCGGCGTCGGCCTCGGTCATCCTCAGCGCTGCGGCCTTCGGCCTGCCGACGAGCACCACCCACGTCATCACCTCCGCCATCCTCGGCGTGGGGCTGTCAAAGCGGATGTCCGCCGTCAACTGGGGGATCGCCTACCGGATCGTCATAGCCTGGGTCCTCACCATTCCCGCCTCGGCGATCGTGGCGTTTCTGGTGTATATGGTGATGAGCCCGTTCCTCGGCAAATAGAAACGCGACTTTTGAATCGGCCTGATGGCCTCGCCCTACGGGCAGCCTCTGCTGTCCAATTCGCAGGGGCGAATTGTCCGCAATCTCGGCGTTGATCTTGCAAAATTCGCGTTTCTTTTCGAAGCACTATGAAAAAGGGGCGGTCCATTGAGGCTGCCCCTTTTTTCGTACCATTTCCAGGGAATCCCTACTCTATTTCTTCCCCAACCTGTTCCATCTCGTGGGTTTCTTCTGCCAGGGCCTCATCCTTCTGGCGGAACCTGACTACCAGGTAGTAGCAGAGAAAATAGGCCAAGAGCGCGGCAAAGAAGCCGAGAATGGACGAGCCGATGAGGAGCGAGGTAGCGTACTTTTTCAGGCAGTGCCACTCCAGGCTCTTGACGTGCAGCTCCATGGGGGGAAGACCGCGCAGGACCCTGCCCAGCTTGTAACTGCAACCCAATAGCGGGAAAACGGTCAGCGGGGTATTGACCCAGGCCCCCGTGATGCAGGTCAGCTTGTTCAGCCTGAAGATGAAGGCGGCGGCGATGGCCAGAGGGGTGTGGATGCCGAAGAATGGGGTGAAGCTGATGAAGACCCCCACCGCGAAACCGGCGGCAATGTGTCCCGGATGGCTGTCCAGGGACAGGACATCCTTGAACCGTTTTTTCAACTTTTCCTTGTCGAACAAGTCGTCACCCTTTCCGAAGCCCCAGTCTAAAGTCCCTCCGCTGCTTTGTCAATCCATTTAACCGGCGAACCGCGTAGTTACGCTTAACCCCTGAAACTTGTCCAGTTCACGGTATAATTTTAGCTTGACAATATAATGCGGCCAATATATATATTAATTCGTATATGTTACTGACCTATAACAATCCATGGGAGGACCGGTGAACATGAAAGCGATGGGCATTTTCCTGGTCCTGGCTTTGGTGCTGGTGCTGCCGGACACGGGTATGGCCGATGCGGGCCGTGTGTCGCTGAAGGAGGCTGTCGAGCTGGCCCTGGCCCGGAACCACCTGATCAAGGCCGCCGCCTATGACCAGCAGGCTGCCGAGCACGGCACGGCAGTGAGCAGGAGCCGTTACCTGCCGCGGGTCTTTCTGGAAGAGACTGCTGCGGTGACGAACGTACCGACCCGGGTCTTCATGATGAAGCTGGACGAAGGGCGCTTCACCCAGAACGACTTCGTCGTCGACAATCTCAACCATCCGCGGACACAGGGGGACTTCGGTACGCAGTTTTCCCTGGAGCAGCCCATCCTCGACTTCGGCATCGGCCATGACGTCGAGATTGCCCGCAGGGAAGAGGCGGCCCAGCGGCAGGCCCTGGAAAAACGGCGGGAGGATGTGATCCTCCGGGTGGTAACTGCCTATCTGGAAGTACAGAGGGGGGCAGCGCAGATCGAGGCGACCGACAAGGCCCTCCAGGATGCGAGGGAGCAGTTGCGCCTCGCCAAGGTCAGGAGCGCGGCGGGGACCGGCCTGAAATCTGACGAATTGCGGGCCCGGACGTTTCTCGCGGATGTGGAGCAGCAGTCAATCACGGTGCGCAACGCGCTGGCGCTCGCGAAAATGCGCCTGGCCCTGGCAACCGGCGGGGAGGCTGGCGAAACGCTCGACGTGACGGGAAACGCCGCGGCGCTTCCCGTTTCTCTCAGTCAGAGCGACCTGGAGAACCTGGCGTTCGGGAACCGGCCCGACCTGAAGGAGCAGGAACAGCAGGTGCAACGGGCCGAGGCGACGGTGGACAAGGCACGCAGCGCCTACCTCCCCACGGTGTATGCCAGCGTCGCTTACCGGATGAACGACCGGGACATTCCGTTCGGCCGCGACAACGACGGCTGGGTGGCCGGTGCCACGCTCCGCTGGGAACTCTTCGACGGTTTGCGCCGTGGAAACCAGCTGGCGAAGGCCAGGGCACAGCAACAGTCGGCTGCCGAATCCCTCAAGAATTACCGCCAGGAGATCGCCCTTCAGGTGACCGAGAGTTACCTGCGCCGGGAGGAGGCCGGACAAAGGCTCGAGGTGGCCCGCCATGCCCTCGCCGATGCCGAGGAGGGTGCGCGCCTCATCAGTCGCCGGTTCGAGAATTCGCTTGCCACCATGGCGGACCTCCTCGATGCCCAGACGGCCCTCAACCGGACCAGGGCAAGCCTGGTCGACAACGAGAGCAACTTCGCCCTGGCCACGGCCCAGCTCTACCATGCGGCCGGCGTGCTGCAGAAGGAGGTCATGCAATGAGGAAACGGTACCCGGCGATTGTCTGTCTGCTTGCCGCGGGACTGCTGACACTGGGCGGTTGTGCCCGGAAGGAACAGGGGGGCGCCGCAGGAACACCGCCGGTCGTACGCGGGGTGACCGTCGAGGAAGCAGGGACAAGCGTTCTCCCCGACGAGCAGGAGGCGGTCGGCACAGTCAAGGCGCGCAACAGCGCGCTGATCGCGGCCCGTCTTGCGGGGACGGTGAGGGCCGTCAACGTGAAGGAAGGGGACCGTGTTCAGCGGGGCAGGCTTCTCGTTTCCCTGGAGGCAGCCGAGAGCACGGCCGGGGCGGCAGGCGCCGCGGCCGGTGCAGAAGAGGCAAAACGGGCGCTGGACGAGGCCAGGGCGCGGCAGAAGCTAGCGGACGCCACCTTTGAGCGCTACCGGAAGTTGTTCCAGGAACAGGCGGTCACCCGCCAGGAGTTCGACGGGAAGGAAACCGAGAGGGCGGTGGCGGCCGAAGGGGTGGCGAGAGCCGAGGCCAGGCTCACCCAGGCGCGGGAGACCTCCCGGGCCGCGGGAACCATCGCGGGCTATACGCGCATCACTGCCCCGATCACCGGCATCGTCACCGGCAAGACAGTGGATGCGGGGATGACGGTCTTTCCGGGGACGCAGCTCATGACCGTGGAAGAGGAAGGGAGCTACCGGCTCGAAGTGGCGGTCCCCGAAGCGCTGCTCGGCAGGGTGAAAAGCGGTGCTACCCTGCGGGTGAGTCTCGACGGCGGCGGGGATATGACCGGCCGGGTTGCCGAAGTGGTGCCGACCGTCGACCCGGCGAGCCGCACCTTTACCGTCAAGGTGGATATCGCGGCCAAGGGGCTTCGTTCCGGCATGTACGGCCGGGCGTACTTCCCGGTCGGGGATCGACAGACGCTCCTCGTCCCGAAGGGTGCCGTGGTCGAGCGGGGCGCGCTCACCTCGGTCTGGGTGGTGGGGGGCGGAAACGTGGCCCGGATGCGGCTGGTCAAGGTGGGAAGGGCCGCCGGCGGGCGGGTGGAGGTCCTCGCCGGGCTTTCCCCCGGGGAAAAGGTGGTAACCGCCGGCGTGGAGAAGGTCGTCGACGGAGCAAGGATAGAATAAATCTCAAATTCCAATATTCAAATCACAAACAATACCAATCAATCAAGAATTGAATTTTTGAGATTTGTTTGAGATTTGGAGTTTGGGATTCGGGATTTCCGTGGGAATTCTTATGAATAAACTCGGTTTTGCCGGAAAAGTTGCCAGAGCCTTCATCGATTCGAAGCTGACGCCGCTCATCGTCGTGGCGGCGCTGCTGCTCGGCCTCTACGCCGTGCTCGTGACGCCGCGGGAGGAGGAGCCCCAGATCGTCGTGCCGATGATCGACATCTACCTCCCCATGCCCGGTTCCACCCCAAAGGAGGTGGAGGAGCGGGTGGTCGCCCCCTTCGAGCGGAAGATGTGGGAAATCAAGGGAGTCGAATACGTCTACTCCATGAGCCGACCCGGGATGGGGCTCGTCACTGTCCGCTTCCTGGTCGGCGAGGACATGGAGAAGTCGCTGGTCAAACTCTACAACAAGGTGATGGAGAACCGGACCCTGCTTCCACCGGGGGCGGGGGAGCCCCTCGTGGCGCCGAAATCCATCGACGACGTGCCGATCCTCACCCTCACCCTCTGGTCGCAGCGTTACGACCACTTTGCCCTTCGCCGTATAGCCACCGAACTCTGCGACGAGCTGAAAAAGAGCGACAACGTGGCAACGACCGACATCAAGGGGGGGCTTTCCCGGCAGCTCTCCGTCCGCATTGACAGCGCCAGGCTCGCCGCCCGCAACCTCTCCCCCCTCCAGGTGATGGGGGCGCTCCGCGATGGTAATGCCTCCCTCCGGGCGGGAGGCTTTGCTGCCGGTAACCGGGAGTACCTGGTGGATGCGGGTGGTTTCCTGACCGACGCCGATGCGGCCCGCCGGCTGGTGGTGGGGGTGCACGACGGCCGCCCCGTTTACCTCGCCGACGTGGCGGAGGTCACCGACGGGGCGCAGGAGCCCGCCGACTATGTGTTCTTCGGCCTGGGGCCGGCTGGCGGTGTAGGGGCGACCGGCTCGGTCGCCCAAGCAGGGCGAGGCAGCGCCTCGCCCCTACAGATAAATCAACCCACAGACTATCCTGCCGTGACCATCTCCATTGCCAAGCGCAAGGGGGCGAACGCCACCTGGGTTGCCGAGGACCTCCTCAAGCGGGTCGAGTTCCTCAAGGGGAAGGTGATCCCCGCCGATGTCCAGGTTACGGTCACCCGCAACTACGGGGAGACGGCGAAGGAGAAGAACAACGAACTCCTCTTCCACATGTTCCTCGCCGCCATCTCGGTCACCATCCTCATCGCCCTGTTCATGGGGTGGCGCGCGGGGGCGGTGGCGGCCATCGCCATCCCGGTGACCCTCGCCCTTACCATGCTTGTCTTCAACCTGATCGGCTACACCCTGAACCGGATCACCCTCTTCGCCCTGATCTTCTCCATCGGCATCCTGGTGGACGACGCCATCGTCGTGGTGGAGAACATCCACCGTTACTTTACCACCACCCGCTTCAAGCCGCTTGAGGCAGCGATCCGGGCGGTGGACGAGATCGGCAACCCGACGGTCCTCGCTACCTTCGCGGTCATCGCCTCGATCCTCCCCATGGGGTTCGTCGGCGGACTCATGGGGCCGTACATGCGGCCGATCCCCGTCGGGGCCTCCATGGCGATGCTCCTCTCCATGTTCATCGCCTTCATCGTCACCCCGTACTTCGCCTTCCGGCTGATGAAGGGGGAGTCCCACTTCGGCAGCGAGGCCCCTCCGGAAGAGTCGCGTCTCACCGCTTTCTACCGCCGGGTGATGGGGGCGCTCCTGCACAAAAAGCCGGTCCGCTACGGCTTTCTCGCCGGGGTGGTGGTGCTGCTCCTCCTCTCCTGCTCCCTCATCTACTTCAAGCTGGTCACCGTGAAGATGCTCCCCTTCGACAACAAGAACGAGCTCCAGGTGATCGTGGACGCCTCGGACGGCACCCCCTTGGAGGAAACGGCACGCCTGGCGGCCGAACTGGGCGACCGGTTGCGCACGGTCCCCGAGGTGACCGATTTCCAGACCTACGTGGGAACGAGCGCTCCCTTCAACTTCAACGGGCTGGTGCGCCACTACTACCTGCGGCGGGGAACGAACGTGGCGGACCTCCAGGTGAACTTCCTCCCCAAGGCTGAGCGGCACTACCAGTCGCACGACATCGCCAAGCGGATCCGGCCGCTCCTCACGCAGGTCGCCGACCGCTACGGTGCCCGGCTCAAGGTGGCCGAGGTCCCCCCGGGACCGCCGGTCCTCTCCACCCTGGTGACCGAGGTATACGGCCCCGACCAGACGACCCGGCTCGAAATCGCCCGGAAAATAAAGGGAATCTACAAAAAGACCACCGGGGTGGTGGACACCGACTGGTACGTGGAGGACGACCAGCCGAAGGTGACCTTCGCCGCCGACCGCGAAAAGGCGGCCCTGAACGGCGTCGACGTCGCCGCCGTGGCCCAGACCCTGCGAGTCGCTCTGGAAGGGGAGAACGCGGGCATCCTTCACCTCCCCCGGGAGAAGGAGCCGGTGGCGATCAACCTGCGCTTCCCCGTGGCAGAGCGCAGCTCTGCTGCAAGCCTCGCTTCCATTTACGTGCCGGGACCGCGGGGGAACATCCCCCTTTCCCAGCTGGTGCGGGTCGCGACCGGCGTCGAGGAGAAGACCCTCTACCGGAAGAACCTGAAGAGCGTCGTGTACGTCACCGGCGACGTGGCCGGGGCGATCGAGGCGCCTGTCTACGCCATCCTGAAGATGCAGAAGGAGATCGACCGGATCGAGCTTCCCGGAGGCTACCACATCGAGCAGCGTGCCGCCTCCCAGCCCTGGAGCGAGGAGCGGCCCGGGATCAAATGGGACGGCGAGTGGCACATCACCTACGAGGTGTTCCGCGACCTCGGGCTCGCCTTCGGTGCGGTGATGATCCTCATCTACCTCCTGGTGGTCGCCTGGTTCAAGGACTTCACCACGCCGCTGGTGATCATGGCGCCGATTCCCCTCACCCTCATCGGGATACTGCCGGGGCATGCCATCATGGGGGCGTTCTTCACCGCCACGAGCATGATCGGCTTCATCGCCCTCGCGGGGATCATCGTCCGGAACTCCATCATCCTCATCGACTTTGCGGCGATGAAGCGGCGCGAGGGGCTTCCGCTGGACGAGGCGATCATCGAGGCAGGCGCGGTCCGCTTCCGCCCCATGCTCCTTACGGCGGCGGCGGTGGTGGTCGGGAGCTTCGTCATCGTCTTCGACCCGATCTTCCAGGGGCTGGCGCTTGCCATGATGTGCGGCGAAATCGCCTCGACGACGCTGTCGCGGGTGACTATTCCGATACTGTATTATATGGTAGAGTCATGGAAAGAACGGCGTGGGAAACGCGACTTTTCCGCAACCTCTGCGTAAGTCTTCGGGATTTGCTTGTGCGGCGTAGCGCTGCTACGCCTCCGCGCAATCCCTCGACAGCCTTGATCTTGCGAAAAATTCGCGTTTCCCAAGAAAATCAAGAAAACCGAGCAACGGAGGAAGGATGTTCTGGTCTAAAAAGGAAACGACGGAAGGTGCTGGAGAGAGCAGGGCGGACAAGGTGGCCATCGAGGCGGAAGGGTTCTACCGCTCCGGCAAGATGCACTGCGCCGAAGCGGTGCTTGCTGCCGTGAAGAACAATTTTCTCCCTGCCGCGGGGGACGACATCGTGCGGCTTGCCGCGGGGTTCGGCAGTGGTTCCGGCTCAGGCTGTATCTGCGGGGCGGTCAGCGGCGGCACCATGGCCCTTGGCCTGATCGCGCCGGGGGACAAAAAACGGGTGATGGAGCTGACCCGCGAGCTGCATACCTGGTTCAAGGGGGAGTACGGCGCCACCTGCTGTCGGGTCCTCACGTCGAAGGGGGGGAAGAGCGGCTGTCCCCTCATTACGGGTCGGGTAGCCGGCAAGGTGGCGGAGCTTTTGGGGACGTAGGGGCGACCGGCCGGTCGCCCCTACGGGCGAGCATCCCTCGCCCCTACCGATAAGGAGGCGGCAGATGGAACTGACGACACCCTATGCGTTCGGCAAGACCGTTGTGTTGTCCTATACGGAGGCGGAGCGGAAGGTCCGGGAGGAACTGCAGAAAGAGGGGTTCGGGGTCCTCACCGAGATTGATGTGAAGGAGAAGTTCCGCGAGAAGCTCGGCCGGGAGTTCCGCGACTACATCATCCTCGGAGCCTGCAATCCGGCCCTCGCCTGGGAGGCGTTCGGCAAAGAGCTCGACATCGGCACGCTCCTTCCGTGCAACGTCTGCGTCTACACGGGCAACGATGGCCAGACCGTGGTGATGGTGATGGACCCGGTGGCGGCCCTCTCCGTGATCGGCAATTCCGAGTTGACCGAGCTGGCGCGGACCGTGCGGGGGAAGATGGAACGGGTGCTGGCGGCGCTGTAGAACCAAACCGTTCTGTAGGGGCAACCCCCTGTGGTTGCCCATGTCGGGCAGGCACAGGGGCCTGCCCCTACACAACACAGAAGCAAAAAGGAGATACACAGATGTACATCGATCGCATGCTGCGCCTCATAGCCGGGTTCTTCGTGATGCTCTCCCTCATCCTGGCCCATTTCCACAACCCCAACTGGCTATGGTTCACCGGTTTCGTGGGGCTGAACCTCTTCCAGTCGGCGTTCACCAACTGGTGCCCGATGATGACCATCCTGGAGAAGCTGGGAGTGCCGAAGTTCCCCGAACGGGGATAAATCACAAGCACAAATTCCAAATTCCAAAGAAGCGACCTTGGGATTTGGAATTTGAGATTTGGAATTTCCATGCGCATCACGATCCTGTGCGACAATTCGGTCGGCCCTCTCGCCGGGACCCTCGGTGAGCACGGGTTTGCGGCCCTCGTGGAATGGGAGGGAGGCTCGCTCCTCTTCGATACCGGCCAGGGGGAGACCCTTCTCCACAACGCCCTGCGGATGAACAGGGACCTGCACCGGGTCGGGCTGGTCGTCCTGTCCCACGGCCATTACGACCATACCGGCGGGCTCCTGCCGCTCCTGCGAAGCTGCGGCGGGAAGGAGGTTCTGGCCCATCCCGGAGTGTTCGGCCGTCGTTACCGGGTGAAGGACACGGGGGAGAGCTTCGCCATTGGCATTCCTTACGAGGAGGCGTATCTAAGGGGAGTGGGGGCAAGGTTCAGCCTCGACGCGGGGTTCCGGGAGATAGCCCCCGGCATGTTCCTGACCGGTGAAGTGCCGCGCCAGACCGCCTTCGAGACGGGAGACAACGGCATGTACTGCGACGAGTGTGGCTGCGTGGTCGATGTCATCCGCGACGACCAGTCCCTCGTCATCAAGACCGCCAGGGGGCTGGTCCTGCTGCTCGGCTGCTGCCATGCGGGGATCGTCAACACCATCGCCCATGCCCGGCAGCAAACCGGCGTTGACGGGATCTACGCCGTGATCGGCGGGACCCACCTGGGGTTTACGCCTTCCAATCAGCTGGAGGAAACCATCGCGGCCCTGCGGGAATGCCACATCCAGAAGATTCTCGGCAGCCACTGCACGGGATTTGCCGCTTCGGCCAGGCTCCTGCGGGAGTTTCCCGGCCATTTCCACCCGGCCCACGTGGGGTACACCCTGGAAGTGTGATGAACGAGTTTGCCATGGATATGAATCTGGAGGACAAGGCGCTGCTGCTGCGGATTCTCGGCCATCCGGTACGGCTCCGGATCGTGGCGGGACTGGCACGGAAATGCGCCTGCGTGAAGGAAATCTGGGAATGCCTGGAAATGCCCCAGGCGGTCGTGTCCCAGCATCTCAAGGTGATGAAGGACCACGGCATTCTGGAGTCCCGGCGGGATGGGGCGAAGGTCTGCTACTCCCTCAAAGGCGGGATGCTTCCGGAACTGGTCAGACTGCTCGATCTTGATGCCTGAAACAGGTGAGCTCCTCTTGGAGTTTGTCGGTCAGCAGGTTTATGGACTCGATTTCCGCGAGAGCCTGTCGAGTCTGGGTCGCATTGGCCTCGATGAGGGCTCCGGCCTCCCGCACGTAGTTGAGAACTACATCCCCCATCATGATCTGCTGGATGCTCGTATCCCGGAGATTCTTGACCTTGTCGTTATCCTCCAGCACGCTCTTCAGGTAGAGGCGGTTGCCGCGGGCCTGCTCCTCGGTGGAAATGGTGATCTTCTGGGCTACCGTGCCCATGTGCTCCAGGGTCGTGACGATCTGGCTGATTCCCCGCTCCTGCTCCTGTATGGCCCTTGTCACCTGCTTCACCCGTTCCAGGTTCTTCTGCGCCTCGTCGGTGATGAGTCTGCTTCCCGCTGCCTGCTCTACGGTTGCAGAGGCTATCTTCTTCACCATTGACGAGGCGTCGGCAGCACTCTCCTCGATCCGGTGCAGCGCCTCGACGGCCCCGGCCGAGATTCCCACCCCTTCGGCGACCTTCTCTTTTCCCATGGTCACTGCTTTTTCCACGGCGGCTGTCTCCTGGTGCATATTCTTCACCAGTTCTTCGATTTCCCTGGTCGAGGCCGCAGTCCGGTGGGCCAGCCCCCGGACTTCCTCGGCCACGACCGCGAACGACTTGCCTCTCTCACCCGCCTGGGCGGCGATGATGGAGGCGTTGAGGGAGAGGAGGTTCGTCTGGGCCACCACCTCTTTGATGACGTCGAGGAATTCACCGACCCGGGCGGTATGGAGAGCGAGGCGCTTGATGGCGCTGAAGGAGTCGTTGCTGCTCGCTTCGATCTCCATCATGGCGCTGCTGGTGGCGGCCATCGCCCCGATCCCTTCCCGGGCCTGGAGCCGGACCTTTTCCGCGTGCTCGGCGGACATCTGGGCAAGGTCGCGCACGTTGACGATGGCGCTGCTGATCTCGTTGATGGAGCTCGAGGTCTGTTCGGTAGAGGCGGCCAGGGCCTCGATGTTGGCGGCGGTTTCCCTGATGCTGATGGCCATTTCCTCCATGGATGCGGTGTTTGCGACCACCGATGCAGAGTATTCCTTCACGTTGGCAGCGATGGCATCGGTGGTGGCGCTCATTTCCGTGGAGATGGACGCCAGCTCGTCGGTCCGGACGGCGAGTTCCTCGATCTCCCTGAGAACATCGTTGAAAAAGGTGTTCATCTCTTCCACCGCCCGGAGGGTCTCCTTCCCCTTGGTTGTCTGCTGACCGCTGCCATCGACCATGTGCCGTGACGCGGCGTCGAGACGATGGCAGAGGGGGAAGATTTCGGTGACGTGGGAGGAGGTCCGGGAGGCCATGGCAAATACCCTCTCCAGCAGCGTATCATGGCACTCCATCAGCGCCCGGAGTTCGTCCCCTCCGGCGACGGGAGGAGCGACGTCTGCGCCGGCAATGCGGGTGAGAGTCCGCCATTGCGCCTGCACGTGGACCTTGAGGACCTGTCTGATGATGGCGTAGCAGAAGATCCCGACGAAGAATCCGGCGGCAAGGCAGCCGATGGCGTAGAGCGGTGTGAAGGCCCTCGTGCCGAAGAAGATGGCCGAATACAGGGGGAACATCGCCCCCATGAGGAGTCCGCAGCCGACCATGAAGAATGAGGTGGCGCGGAGAGAGGAAAAGTAGCGGTTGGCGAACATGGTGCTCCCGGGCTTAATCTAATAAATAAGAACATTCTGAAAATGGATAAGATACTTACCACGGGTTCCGGGGGGTGTCAATGAAATAGGGGCGCTTATAGGGGACGTCATAATAAGGGTGCAGGAAATGTCATAATGAGGTTTACGATGCTTTACGGAAGGGTGACATTTGGAGGAAAATCGGGACAAAATCAAAATGGTTTTGATGTGTCGGCCGCGCGTCGCGATTCGATTGTTTTTGATATCGATCGCGGGCCTGGTTTTGACTTTTATGAGGGGCGGGGTTTGCCCCTCATTTCTTTTTCAGGAAACCTTCTATTCCCTTCTGAAAAGTCTTATTTGCGTCAGCAATTTTACCTAACCCAGCATCACGCAGAGATTGATCCACATGATTATTCAGTTTTTCGAGGCTGGGATTTACCTTGGCTGCAATTGGTTCCAATGCTTCAGCAGTCGGGCGTAAAAGGTTTCTGATAAAAAGGATAATGCGCCATACCAACCAGCCGAAGCCGAAAACAATAAACGTCTTCACCAGTACAGCTGGGCCAGTCTTTACACTTTCCATCAAAACAGCAAAAACAATAGCTGCAACGAGTACGTATAAGAAAATCTTTGTTCGTTTTTTCATGATACCTCCAAATTATCCGTGATGCCACCAGGCACCAAAACGAGCATATATATAAATTGCAATTCCGATTACCCAGCAAATTCCGGAAAACTGATAAGCTCCAGGTGATCCGGATCCTCCGGAACATGATACCACCCCGAGAAAAATGAACAGCCATGCCCAAAGATATAGCTTTTTCCACTTTTTGGAGGTCTTTTCGATAAGAACAGGCTGATCCTGTGTGACGTGGTGATGATGATGGACTTCTGAAACGGTTTGGACAATTGGAGATTGGGAAGGTGTGCTTGGAAGGCACGTTGCGATTGTAACCTTGGCCCCACACATCGGGCATTCCTTTTTTCCTTGTGGGATAGGTGTGTCACATCCAATGCAGTTCATATTTACCCTCCTAAAGCCGCGCCATATTGTGTCACACAATCATAATATCGTTTAACCATATTTTGTTATCAAAGGAGGCCATCATGAGGAACTGTACATCTTGTGAAGTATGCGAAAAAATGCAGGTTATCGATAAAATCAGCGAAATGCCGCTGCCACCAGTCACGCAGTCGGCGGCGATCGCCCTGGTGCTTCTCCATAAGCGCCAGATCAATCCCTGACGCACGGTGGTACGAGCTCTCCCTCCCCCTGCAATTTCTCTACTTCTTCAAGTAATTTGCCCAGGTAGATTTTTTGCTTACGGGGAGGGAGTTGTAAAAACGCCTCCATAGCTTCACGTGCATCGGGAAATATTTTCAATGCGTCAAGCAGCTCCGCTTCCCACGGCAACAACTCTCGATGGATTTTTACCACTTCGTATTTCTTGGTTACATCATTAACCGTCTGTATAGTCGAAGCTCGCTCGCCCCCACCAGGAAACATCTCACCATCCCCAGTTTTTAACCACTCCAAACTGATGCCTGGACATTTGTCCATGAACGAGGCGTAGTCTCCGATGCTCCCGCGCTTTTTCCATGCCATTACAGTCTGGTATGGAACGTCGAGAAATTTGGCCAACGCTGGATAACCCTTGAGACCATAATAGTTTATCACAGCCTCAAGACGTTCGTGGACTTTTGCATATTTTTTTATTGACATTTGCATAATTAAGATGTATTCAATTGTCTAACATTCTTGACGCAATACAACTTTGACACTTGACCCGAAAAAAAAGAGGGCCTTGCCATGACCAATACAGCTCAGTACCGCAAGATACGCGCCACTATGATGCTTCACGGGGTGACCCAGGCGCAGATCGCGGAAAAGGAAAAAGTCTCCGAAGGTTATGTCACCTTTGTCGTCACGGGCCGGCGCGTTGGCCACCGTATCCGCAGGGCAATTGCCGAAGCGTGCGGTGTGTCTGTTTCAGAGCTTTGGCCCGATGAGGAAGACCCAGAAATGCCTGTGGCTGCATAAATATTCACCTCTGTATATCAAATTTGAGTTGATCCTAACAGTAAAAAAGTGAGGCGTCATGTCTAAACGAAACGCGAAAACTGACAGGGGATTATCAGGGCAGCCGGGGTTGTTTGATATGTCAATGCCTGATGGGATATTCGATATATTGCTCGGCCTGAAGCAGTTGATGTCGCGGGAGATGAACGGCCACAACCGACATGTGGTAGCGATGCAGATCAGCCGCCTTACCGGTCGCGAGTTGTCAAAAGATATGCTCGACAAGTACGTGTCGAGCGATGCTGCCTACCGGCCGCCGGCTGACGCCCTGGTCGCCTTTTGTCATGTGACCGGTTCGCTGGAGGTTTTTCGCTACCTCCTGGAACCCCTGGGGAGCGACGTGCTCAACCCGGAGGATCGGGATCTGATCCGACTGGCGAGGGTGGAGGAAAAGATTCGGGAATTGCAGGCTGAGAGTCAGCATATCCGCGCGAAACGCGGAATCAAGTAGGAGGTGCGAACATGGCAGCATCGAGCTACAGACGAATCGAAGCAGTAATCAAGGCCCTGGAGGTTCTGGAATTCCTGGCCACTCAGAAGGAACCGGCCACCGGGCCGGATATCGCCAAGGCGGTACAGTTGCCCACGGCGACGGTGATGTGTCACCTGATCACGCTGCAGGACAAGAACTACGTGCGTCAGGTCGGCGGCGGGTTCGAGCTCGGCATGGGGGCGGCCACGATCTGGGCGCGGAAAAAGGCGCTCCTGGAGGGGCAGCGGGACCGGATCGAGCGGGATATTCAGACCCTGGAGGAGGGGAGCTAGATGGCGGAGCTGTCGTTTGCAGCCAAATTGCTCGCCTGCCGTCTTTGTAGCAGCGCACGGCCCCATTGTGAGCGCTGCTGCGAGAAATGTGCAGATACCTGCAATGGCCGCCAGATGTGTTATTACACACTGCCCGAAAAGGAGCTGGTGAAGCGGGCTCATGTTCTCAACAAAAAAACTGAGGAGGAAAACGTGGGGAGAAAAGGCACCGATGTGGATACAAAGACCGCGCTGACGGTCGTTGAAGAGGAGCGCAACCTGGAGCGGATCAAAGAAGAGCAGCAGACGGATCGGGAGCAACGGATTGCTCAATGTCACGAGATGATCGGCCAGATAAAGACGGTCAAGATGATCGCAGATTTCGCCAACGTCGGCGGTTTGGTCTGGCTGAAGCAAGTCAAAGAATCGAAGGTTTATCGCGATCTGCCCGGCATTGGAACGTGGGAAGATTTCTGCAAATCCGTGGGGTTATCCCGTCAGAAGGTTGACGAGGATCTGTTGAATATTGCCACATTCGGAGAGCAGTTTCTCGCCAACGTCGGCGGTTTATCTCTCGGTTACCGCGATCTCCGCAAGCTTCGTTACCTCACCCACGACGGCACCATCACCATCGACGCCGAATGTGTTCGAATTGGCGAGGAAAGCATCCCGCTGGACGCCGATCACAAGGAAGACCTCCAGGCCGCCATCGAACAGGTCATAGAAACACAGGCGCAGATCAAGGAAGAATTCGAAGCAGAGAAGAAAGCGCACAAGCGCGTCCAGGACCTCAACCACAAGGCCATTGTCAACCTGCAGAAGGAAAACGACCAGTACGCCAAGAAGGCCGAGGCCCGCGGGCTCTCCCTTGAAGAGGACGGCTTCATTACCCGCGTCGCCGGCTTCCGCGATCTCGCCCAGGGCGCCCTTATCGCCCTCGATCCCAACGCCGAGGACAACATCATTCCCGCCGATATGACCATCCGTATGAAGACGGCGGTTATTGCCGCCATCGATACCATCAAGATGCAGGCAAATGCTTTGTACGACACTGTCGTCGCCCAAGTTGGCGACGCCGCCATGATTCCTGGGCTCCTGGAGGATTTCTCCGAATGGGAAAAGGAGAACGGGTTCAAGTAACAAGGTTGAATGATGAAGGTTGAATGATGAAATGAAATCCTCTTGAAGTGAGGGCGATATGTGGCAACGGGACATGGCGTTTGAATTGAAGGAAGCAAAGCCGCGCGAGCGCCGGGCGATCATTGAGAAGTACCAGGTTGAGCACCCCTATTCATATGAGCACATGATGCGGATCGCGAAACAGCACAGCTTCGATAGCGGCCGGAAAGTGCGCAAGGACAAGGGAAATCGTTCCATGTCCGACGAGGAGCTTGACGCGGTCGGCGCTTTTCTCCGCGTCACGCGGCGTGAGAGCAAAGGGGTGATCTCGCCGGTGGAAAATGCCCTGGAGTTCGCTATCGACAACGGCCTTACCACCCGCGGCAAGGTGTCAATCGGCACGGTGCAGAAAAACCTTCGGGAGCGGCAAATGAGCAAAAACCACCAGAACAGCGCCACTCCGCACACGGAAATGCGGAGCCTTCATCCCAACCATGTGCACGAGGTCGACGTTTCCACCTGTATCCAGTTCTACCTTGACGAAAGCGGCCTGCAGCGGATGCCCGATGATGAGTTCTACAAGAACAAGGTAGAGAATTTCAAGAAGGTCAAAACCCCGCTTCAGCGCTACATCCTCACCGATCATTTCACCGGCTTCTTCTTCGTCAAATACTACGTCTCCGCCGGGGAGACAGCGGAGAATCTGTTCGACTTCCTCTGCTGCGCCTGGGAGGTGAAATCAGACCCGCGCATGCCGTTCCGCGGCGCTCCGCTCCTGATGCTCATGGACGGCGGTTGTCGGGCGAAGGCGAAGGCGATGGGACTCCCTTTCTGGGAAGGGATCGGAGTCGACATCCTCCCCGGCCTTGTCGGGAATTCCCGCCGTCAGGGCTCAGTCGAGGTGACTCACAACATCTGGGAGGAATGGTTCGAGACGCGGCTCCGCGTCGATCCGGCCAACTCCGTCGAGGAGTTGAACCGCAAGGCGTTCGGGTTCTGCCTCTGGTACAACGCCACGAAACGGCACAGTCGCCACGGGTATAGCCGCCTTTCTCTCTGGATGCGGATCACCACCGAGCAGATTCGCGAGCTGCCCGAGCGGGCCGAGCTGGTCGATCTCCTCGACAAGCCGGAAGAGACCCGCACCGTTACGAACGGCCGCATCTCCTTCCAGGGCAAGGAATTCAGCCTGCGCGGTTTCGGTATCCCGGCCGGGGCGAAAGTGACCGTCATCAAGAACCTCTATAAGTGGCGCGAAGGGATTGTCATCATCGCCCACGAAAACAACCGGTTCGAGGCACGCGCCATCGAGAAGCTTCCCGCCGAGCTTGGCGGCTTTTCGGCTAATGCCGCCATCATTGGCGAGAACTTCAAGGCCCAGCCAGAGACGGCTACCCAGAAAGCGAACAAGCGCATGGATGAGCTGGCCTATGGTACCCAGGAGCCGAACCGCAAGAAGGAAACCCCCTTCTATGGCCTTAACGCCTTCGAAGGGTTTGCTGACAAGGTGGACAACCTGGCGGTATTCCCCAAGCGCGGCACGGCCATTGAGCTGGCCCGTCCGGTTGAGCCGGTGAGAGTGCCTATCATGCGGCTTCTGGAGCGGCTAGCGGAGGATAATCTTCTCACCCCCGACCTTAATAAAGAGCTGCGGGCTGAGTTCGGTACCACCATCGAGGCTGCGAAGGTGGTTCTGGTAGTGGAGGCAATCGCCAAGGGCGGAGATTGGCGGGATAAGCAGGCGCAGGTTTTATAGCCCTCACCCCGGCCCTCTCCCAGAGGGCGAGGGAGGGAATTTATCAAGGAGGTGCGAGCATGATGTACAGGGACGGCATGGAAATAGAGCTGGGCGATCGGTGCGACGTCTACAGCGTCCAGTTCGAGACGGAAGAGGCGACGGTCACGGCGATTGGCAAAAAGAAGATCCAGATCGAGTACGTGAACGAACACATCAAGCCCCGGCGGGAATATATCGATCCCGCCAGCTGCGAGCTGATCGCGCGGGCGGCGTAAGGGGGCGAACGTGGCGAAACCTGGACGCAAAAAGACGACGGGAACGATAGTCACCCAGATGCCGTTCGAGCCGATCTGGCTGAAGAAGCTGGTAGTCGACTGCGACATAAGCCAGGGGGAGATCGCTGATGCCCTTGATGTTTCCCGCTCTGCAATCAATTCCTGTCTCAATAGGGGATATATCCCTTCCGAGACCCCGCAGTTCAAGGGAAAAATGGAAGCGTTTCTCCAGAGCTGCCCGAAGCGGGACAATGTTTTCGAATGGCTGTTAAAGAACGGTAGGAAGCTCACGGATATCTGGCTGCCGTTGGGCGATGATCTGCGCATGAGGCAGCTGTCCGGACACATAGGCAGAACGCAGGCAGGCATACAGAGAAGCAAACTTGTGATGGGAGATCCAACAATCATTGAAGGAGGTGCGAACATGGCAGAAGCATTACACCCGGGAGCTATGAAACAGTTCAGGCTTTTCCGGAATCCGTTCCAGAACGAAATCCGCAGCGAAAAGGATATCTACCTCAGTGAGGAGCACCGCTTCATGGAGGCGATCATGGAGGATGCCGCCTTGCACTGCGGGTTCGTCGCCGTCATCGGCGAAGTACAGGCAGGTAAGTCGATCATGCGGAAGAAACTGGTGGAGACCCTCATCAAGGACAGCAAGAACTCCGTCATCTACCCCCGCTCATCCAAGGTAAACGATAGTCGTGGCAGCGAAAAGGACAAACAGAAATCGCGCATCAACGCGAACAACCTGTGCGACGCCATCATCAAGGACATCTCCAGCGAGGTCCCAAAGAACAAAGTCGAGGACAAGGTGCGCCAGGTCGAAAAACTCTTGACCGATCGGGTTCGTAACGGCCACCGGCACGTTATCATCATCGAGGAGGCGCAGAACCTCACAAAGGTCGCCTTTAAGTACCTGAAGCAGATCTACGAGTTCGAGGACGGCTTCAAGAAACTTCTCTCCATCATCTTGATCGGCCAACCCGAGCTGTACGAGTATTTCGACGAGCGGCTGCACCCTGACCTGCGCGAAGTGACCCAGCGCGCCCAGGTTGCCGAAATCCAGGGGCTGGGCGATAACATGCCTGCCTATTTGAAGTTCAAGTTTGAGCGGATCGGCGCAAAGATCGACGATATCTTCACCCCCGACGCCATAGAGGCCCTTTCCCGGCGTCTCGCTTCCAATGACGGCCAGGGCCGCACCATCAGTATCGCCTATCCCGGCCTCGTCAATCTCTATGCGGTCAAGGCGATCAACAAGGCGTATGCGTTGAAGGAGGCGATGGTCACGGCCGAGGTGGTGGAGGCGATATAGGGATCGGGAACTCGGGATCAGGAAAGGAGAAAAACATGCAACCTTTTTTCACTCGTTCAGATATCAGCGATTTCGCTCCGATGTTGCGGGATCATATCTTTGTCGACGTGGTTGATAACAGAGATGGCAGTTTCGATGCTACAGCCCCGGCCATTCCCAACCTGCTCCGTATTCAGGTTGATGACTACCGTCCTGCCGATAACGAGGAGTGGGACGTGGACAAGTGGGAGGCGAGACAGGGGACGATCTTTGCGCCGGCAACGCACGCTTTCTGGCGGGTCTGCTGGTCTGTCGCCAGGATTCTGGCTGCGGGCAAAAACGCCTACGTAGACGCAGCCAATGGCAAGGGGATGTGTATTCGCCTTCCCGAAACGGTGGTGATGTCATGAACACCACCCACCAACAGCGCCACACCATCAGCCCGCGCCAGATCAAGGCGATCCACGCCAGCATCAACAAGATCGGCATGGATGACGAGGATTACCGGGGCATCCTGCGGGACCGCTACAAGGTAAAAAGCTGCAAAAACCTCTCTTGGCGGCAGGCAGAGGAACTACTGGAAAGCCTCAACGGCAAGCGTCCCTCACCCCCCGCCCTCTCCCACCGTGAGGAGAGGGGGCTTAAATACACCGAGCTGGACGGGCGCTCCGGGATGTGCTCGGGAAAGCAGGCGCGGATGATTGCGGGGATGTGGGCGGAGGTGTCCAGGGCCGCTACGGAGGAGGACCGGGAGCGGGCCTTGTGGGTGTTTATGCGGAGGATAGTCGGAGTGGATCACTTCCGTTTCCTCAAGGGTTGGCAGGTGCAGATGGTGGTGAAAGCGATTTCTGAAATGCGGAAGGTAGGGGCGACCGGCCGGTCGCCCGTACACAATATTTAATAAGGAGGGCACGGGAATGGATGATGGTGCGAAGAAAGAAAGGTGGCCGCGCTGCTCGTGCGGCGGCCCGTTCATAGCCGAGCGGGAGAACCCGCTCAAAGACGAGGTGACCTCGGTAAAATGTGTTCTCTGCAGCCACCGCATTTACCGCAATTTCGAGCTGCGCCGCCCGACCCGGGCCGAACTCGGCTTAGGTGGTAAGGGAATGGCGCGGCGGGTTGAAGGAGCACGGATATGAGTGACTTCTTCGCAAAGTTTATGGTGGCCATTTACGCGGGCATTTTTATCGGTGTGGCTGTTACGGCTTTCTTTATCTGGCTGTTCACACGAAAGGAGAAACGGCATGAACACGATCAGGCGAATCATCGAGCATCTGAAGTGGCGGCGGGTTTACGGACGGACGAAACGCTTCCTTCGCGACCGGTCCAATTCGCGACTGATAGCGGGTCTAATCGGCTCAGGAGCGCTTGTCCCGCCACGGAAGGTGGCATGAACATTCGCGGAGAAATCAGAGGATTCGGCCCCTCATACGCTTGTATCGGTTTCGGCATGCCCGGGCACGATTACACAAAGTGCCTCGACTGCAGGCAGGGTTTTGATGCATGGCTGGAACGGGGCGGCTCACTGTCATAATTCGGTTTAAAAAGGGGGCGGAAGATGAATGGAAGCGACGTTTTAGAGGCATTGCGGAAACACGAGGGGAGCAGCAGCGGCATCCGGGCCGAGGACCTGGCGCGGGAGATCACCGGCGATGACAACCCGGTGGCGCTCAGGACGCTGCGCACGCATATCACCGCCCTGCGCATGCAGGGGGTGCCTATCTGCGGCCATCCGAACACCGGCTATTACCTGGCCGGCTCCGCTGCGGACATCACGTCGACCTGCGCCTTTCTCCGCTCCCGGGCCATGACCAGCCTCTTGCAGGAAGCGCGGCTGAAGCGGATCAGCCTTCCCCGTCTTCTCGGGCAAATGCTTCTCGACACCGAGCCGGCCGAGGAACCGGAAAAGGCGGCGTGAATGGTGTAGGGGTGCCCGGCCGGTCGCCCCTACGGACAACGCATCAATAAAAGGAGAAGATGCATGGCAACAATGGCACGAATCGAGGGGCTGACAAACCAGTACGAGGAAGCACGGGAAGAGCTGAAGAACCAGGTGTGGCTCCTCAACGAGGAAATCAAGAAGTCAAAGGATGAGAAGATGCCGGGGATCCGCGCAGCCATTGAGGAAGCGGCGCGCAGGAAGCAGGCGCTTCACATGGCGGTGGCCGAGAGCCGCGGCCTGTTCAATAAGCCGAAGACCCGTATCATCGCGGGGATCGTGGTCGGTTTCAAGAAGCTTGTCGGTAAACTCTCCTGGGACTCCGAAGAGATGGTGCTCAAACGGATCAAGGCCATGTTCACCGATGAGAAAGAGCGGCTCCTCTACATCAAGACCACCGAGAAGCCGATCAAGAAGAACCTGGCACGGCTCCCGGCTGATAAGCTGAAGAAGCTCGGCGTTACCGTGAGCGAGACCGGTGATGGTGTGGTGATCCAGCCGACGAGCAATGAGATCGACAAGCTGGTTGATGCGCTCCTGGGGGATGCCGAGGAAAGGGAGATGGAGGAGGAAGCGGCGTAATGGCGGCTGCTTTCCGCATAGCCCTGGATGATCGGGTCAATTGCGGCACCTGCGCCAATCGGCAGCGCAATTCCTTTGCCGGCTGGAGATGCGATATTGTTCAGCTGCAGGTCAATTCGCGGCGTGTATGCGATGAATGGCGTCAGGGGGAAGCTGGCGAGGGGGTAACGGTGGCAAAGGTCGAGATCATAGCTGAGTGCAGCAAACATGGCCGGTTCAGTGTCATTCGCAAGCCGAACAAGCGGCGCGATACCGGCTCCAGACATGAAAACGACTGGCGCTATGATGCGGTCAAGTGCTAGAAATGTCCCTGGTGGGCCAAAATCATTTCGCAGCGGCTTATTGAGGATGAAGAGATGAAGCCAGCCGAGAGCCAAGGCGAGTTGTTCTAACGGCCAGACGGTGAACGGCCAAGGCCGTTTCCACCGTTCTGGTTAGCTCATAGTTGAAAGGAGAAAGCATGTCGAACCCAAAAGAGAGATACGAGAACGATCCGCAATACAAGCGACTCTGCGACATGATCGAAAGTTTTCTGCATCAGGCACAATTCACCCCTTCCGAGGTTAGGGAATGCGCTGTCATGGCCTGTATCCACTACGAAATGAAGTACGGATTCCGCCATTATCTCCAGTCGGTTCCGATGCAGGTAAATGATGCGTTCAAGACGCTGGAGACGTACCGAAAAAGTGAGGACGAAAAGAAGAGCTAACGGGTTGCAGATCAGCGGGAGGGAACAATGGAAAAGAAAGACTGCGGAACCTGTAATCTGCCATGCAAGGGGGAATGTCTGAAAACCCCCGCTGCATCTGCGGGTTATCCGTCTGTCGGTGATGTAGTTGTGCCAATCAGAGGGCATCGGCTTTTCAGTGGGTGCGGTGCTTATGACTACGCCATTGTCATATCAGTGGACCCGTTCGTGCTGGCATCAGCGGAAGGTGACATGCGGTGGTCTGCTACCGCGAAGCCAGAATATTTCAAAGCAATCGGCAAGGCCGACTCTGCCATTCTCAAAACGGCAATGAGGCGGCTCGACGGATAACAGCTTGAGTTAAGCGGCGGGCCTCACCAGCCCGCTTGAATGTTTGGTTAGAAATTCATTGCGCCGCCGAAGGCGTGACCCGAAGGGGCATATGAAACGGATCATCCGAGTATTTCCGCGACGAACAGAGGCCACACCGATTGACGATCTGGTGCGGATCAACTGCGCCCCGACACTCTTCGACGAGGCCGACGAGGTGCATGTCTCCGTGGCGTTCAGCTATGACCTGGCACGGGCTGAAAAGCTGGCGGCGGCGTGGGCTCCGGTGGCTCCGACGATGATTGGCGGACCAGCAACGGGAGATATTGGCGGGGAGTTCGTCCCTGGAATGTACCTGAAGCACGGCTACACAATCACTTCGAGGGGCTGCCCAAATGCCTGCTGGTTTTGTTGCGAGGCAAAGAAACCGATTCGGGAAATACCGATTCGGGAAGGCTACAATCACGTAACCGGGAACCTGCTGGCCTGCTCTGACGAGCATATCCGGGCCGTGCTAGCCTCTGCGAAACGGGCGAAGAAGGCGTTTCGGCAACCGCTGCAATTCACTGGTGGGCTGGAAGCGAAGCGGATGATTGAAAAGGAATGGTTTGTTGCTGCTCTCCGCGAACTGCGACCGAAGCAGGTCTTTTTTGCCTACGACACCCCGGATGATTTGGAGCCCCTGCAACGTGCTGGCGAGATGTTGCGGGATGCCGGATGGACAACGGCAGCGCATGGTTTACGGGCTTATGTGCTCGTTGGTTGGCCGAAAGACACGTTCGAGGCGGCAGAGCGACGGATCGTCGAGACAATACACGCCGGATTCTTGCCGCAGGCGATGGCGTACCAGGGCAAGGAAGGGCGGAAGGGTCCGGGCTGGGGAGCATGGCAGCGGACAAGGGCAAGGGCGGCAATCATCGCCACGGAATACGATGCACATTGGAAACCACTGGCCGAAGGCCATAGCGCAATGAATTTATAACAAGGCATTATCCCAACTTAGGAAGTTTTGAATTATGCCAAACTGGCGTAAGTATCGTTCAACGCAAGCGAAACGCGAGAGAAGTGACCGGGCGAGTCGGGCAGCTCAGGCAAGATGGGATGCATATCACGATTCGCTTGCCGACGAACCGATTCCGCCCGATCCTCCCGCCGATATGTATCGGCTGACGTTCGAGAACCTAATGACCGGCAAGAGCGAGGTGCTCACTTTTCATCCCGGCACACGCAAGAATAATTACCGCATCGATGTGAACGGAAAACCGTGGCGGGTATGCGGCTTTACTGACGCGCTGGAGAGGATCGAGAAGAGCTGCTACAAGATGGCTCGAATGAACTGAATTGATGTTTTCCAGGAGGGTAGTTGTGAGCAAGGAAACGTTTGACCACGCCCGGTCGGGTACCGGTACGCGCGAGTGGGCGGAGACTAACTTCAATATCGGCAAGGGATGCGCGAACGACTGTCTCTACTGCTACGCGGCGGCCATGGCGGCGAACCCGTTCTATGGTGCCTGGCGCAAGCGCTCGCAGTGGTCCCACGAGCAGCTCTCGGCTAATGCCGACATCACCTCCTTCCCGGCGCGTGACGGCGTCATCATGTTCCCATCGACCCACGATATTACCCCGTATTACCTGCCGCATTTCGTCCGTGTCGCCCTTGTGATGCTCGCGAAGGGTAACCGTCTGCTCATTACGACCAAGCCGCGCTTAGACTCCATCAGGCAGCTTACGGATGCCTTCGCCCCCTACCGCGACCAGGTACTGTTCCGGTTCACGATCGGTTCGACCATGGACAGCGACCTGCTTTTCTGGGAGCCGGGGGCGCCGCTCTTCCTGGAGCGCTTCGACGCGCTGCAGCTGGCGCACGAGCGAGGATTCAAGACGAGCGTTTCTATCGAGCCGATGCTGGCGGGGTGGAAAGAGGCCATCAGGGTACTGCGGGCGGTGTATCCGCTGGTGACTGACACCATCTGGATCGGCCGGATGAACAAGGCCCGGCTGCGCTGCGACATGAAGCGACCGGCGGTGGCCGCGGCGGTCAGGATGGTGGAGCACCTCCAGGATGACGCCTCGATCCTGAAGTTAGTCGAGATATGTCGGTTCGGGCTCGACAAGGTGCGGTGGAAGGATTCCATCCGGGAGGTTATCGAGCGATGCTGACGACGAAGTTTTTCCCTACCCTCCTGATCGCCCTGGACGTGCTGGCGGCTATCGGATACGGCATGCAGGGGTGGCATGAGTGGCGCAAGATGCTCTACTGGCTGTCGGCGGCGGTGCTGACCTATACCGTTACCTGGTAACGGCAAGGATGAAGGTTGAATTATGAGTGAGAAGCCGAATGACGAACCTCGTGGCCTGCCGTGCAAGAAATGCGGCGGTCGCACGCATATACGGGACAACCGCCGGTACTGTGACAGGTGCGGCTTCCAGGATGGGGCACGATGACTGACCGGCATAAGGCGTTCTTTCTATCGGTGGCGCTGGGGTGCTTCGAGGCAGTGCGCAACGAGGAACGGCCGGGATCAACCCGGTACCGGAAGCTCGACAACGCAATGGACAACTGCATTAAAGCGGTTGACCTGTTCAACCCGGACGGGTTTTCGTTCGAGGACAGCAAGAAGGCCGGCGACCTGATCGATGAGTTTAACGAGCGGATCAAGCAGATGTATCCGGAGGAGACGCGCGATGCGATACCAGAAGGTTGAGGCGCAGATATGGAATGACGAGAAGTTTTCGGTATTGCCTGCGCCGGAGAAGTACCTGTTTCTCTATCTCCTCACCTCGCCGCACAGTAACTGCCTGGGGGCATTCGTGATGAAGCCCGGATATGCGGCTGACGACATGGGATGGGAGCGGGGGCAGTACCTGGAAATCCTCGGCCGACTGGCGGCAAAGGGTTTCGTAACGGTTGACGAAACCCTTTCGCTAACCGTTGTCACGAATTACCTGAAACACAACCCGCCGGAGAATCCGAACCAGTTCAAGGCGATCCTTAAGGCGCTGGCGAGTCTCCCGAAATCTCCCGCTCTCAATCCGGTAATCCTCGCCCTGCAAGGCTTTGTGAAACGGTTTGATAAACCGTTACCGGATGGGTTTACAGAACCGTTTACCAAACCAGAAACAGGAACAGAAGCAGAAACAGAAACAGAAATAGCTGCTGCCAACCTTAGTCAGTCAGAACCGACCGCGCGCGCGGGCGAGGCGGCGGACGGAAAACCGGGTGGGGAAGGTGAACCGGAGGAAAAACCGGCTGCGTTGCCTCCGCCTGAGCGCATGGTGGTGAGCGAAGCGACGCACCTGATGCGAACGTGTCTCGGGAGGCTCCAGGAGAGTCCGGGGCAGGTGACGGTGTTGCAGGAGATGTGCGGCCGCTACCCTCCGGAATGTATCCGGGATGCGTTCAAGGCGGCCCAGGCGGCCGGCGTGCAGAACCTCAACTGGGTGCGCAAGCGTCTGGAGGGGGACGGGGCGCGGGCTAGCCCGGAGCGCTCGCTGGCGGAAGAGGCGCTGGAGGCGAACAGGCAGGCGGCCCGGGAGTTTTGCGGGATGGGGGGGTGACGGATGACGGACGAGGACAAGCCGCGGTTTGTCGCGGTCATGTACTGGCTGGCCAAGAAGTACCCGCTGCGCAAGGGGCAGGAGATGGTGCCCCGGAAGCTGACGACCGAGGACCTGGCGGACTGGTTCGAGGTGCTGCGGGACGTCCACATCGAGCGGCTCGAGTGGGCGGCGAAGTACCACTTCGGCCACTCCTCCTTTTTCCCGGCTCCTGCCGACCTGCGCAACTGGTCTCCGATGGCGCCGACTCCGAAGCGGCTGCCGCTGAAGGATGCCAAGCTGATCGCGGAGTACCCTGCGCCGACGGACGAGTCGAGGCGCAAATTGCAGGAAGTCTTCGACATGGCAAACAAGACGTTCGGGACCCGTCTGCGGGTGCAGTTTTGACATGGCAGGTCATTTCGATGCGGGGAGGGCAGTGTCATGGAGGAGAGGAAGCGGTGCAGATTGCGCCGCTGCAACAAGGTGCTCGTCCAGCAGCCTGGAGAGCCAGACTGGAACTTTGAAAGGCGGGAGCATTGCGACCGGTCGTGTGCCGCATTCCGGCGAAACGAAGAGCGGAAGAAGGGGACGAAGCCACCTGTCGAGAAGACGAAACCGGCCCGGGCTCCCACGGTGGAGAAGCCGCCGGATGCTGCGGCGACAAGCAGCGAGATACAGGAGTTGCTCCAGCAACGGATGATGCGCGGGGCGCTGGTGTGACGAGAAGGGCGGGGATTTTCCCCGCCTTTTTTTGTGCCGTTCGGAGAGACTACGAACATTTTTTTCTTGCGTTGGTTCCCATGTTGTACTATTCGCTGGAAACATGAGCACTGAAGCGGAACAGAGCAACCTGACGGGACAGATGGTCATCCCGGGATTCGAGTCGATCCTGGGTTTCGAGATCATCGTCCTGCCCGCGCAGCAGGAACAGTTCTGCCAGCGTTACGTCCTCCAAGGGGGGATCAACGCCAAGAAGGCGTACAAGCTCGCCTACCCGGACGTGTCGGACAAGGCCGCGGAATCTGGTGCTTCGCGGTTGTTAAGGAATGATAAGGTCCGCGCCCGCATCCTGCAACTTGCGGCGGAAGCGCGTCGCCGGGTGGCTGCCACGGTGATCAACTACCATCTCGACGTGATGGAAGTGGACCGGCGGACCTACCTGGACGCGAACGGCAACGTGAAGCCGTTCGACCAGTTGGATGAACGGGCGGCTGCCATCCTCGAATTCGAGCAGGTGTCGACAAAGAACGGCGTCAGGACCCTCGTGAAGGTTCCCACCCGGCACCAGTCATCGGTGGAGCTAGCGAAGATCGGCGGCATGCAGAAGGAGTGCGTGGAGCTGAACGCCAACCTGAATCACTCGGGCGCTGTCGGCGTGACGGATGACGCGGCGAAGCTGGACAGCCTGCGCGGCAGGTTCAAGGCGGTGACACATGGGGCGGCTGGTACTCCCTCCTGATATCGTTCAGGCCATACAGTCCGCCCCGTTTGATAAGGTAGTCGATCTTTGGCAAGCGGTTATCGAAGAGTTCGGCGTCAGGGGCAAGGCGGCCCTGGGGCGCTGCGACCGGTACTATCTGCTCACGGTGCTGTTGCACCGACCCGATGCCATCGACCCCTGGCTGTACGCACGGTGCCGGGAGGTTGAGGCGGATCCGGATGAGCACCTGGACCTGTGGGCGCGCTTCCATTACAAGTCGACCATCATCTCCTTTGCCGGCGTCATCCAGGAGGTCCTGGAAGACCCGGAGTTGACAGTTGCCTACCTCTGCCACGTGAAGGGTCTTTCCATCAAGCTCCTCGGCCAGGTGAAGACCGAGTTCGAGAACAACGAGGAGCTGAAGGAGACCTACCCGGATGTGCTGTGGCGGAATCCGCGGCTCGATGCTCCCCGGGCCGGAGCTATCTGGTCCCAGAACCGCATTGATGTCAAGCGCCGGACCAACCCGAAGGAAGGGACGATCGAGGCGCACGGCCTTACGGACGGCCAACCCATCGGCAGCCACTTCGGCCTGCGGGTGTATGACGACGTGGTGACCCGGGAGAGTGTGACGACTCCCGAAATGGTGCAAAAGACCACGGAGTGCTGGGAGCTCTCTGACAACCTCAAATCGCCGCACTCCCGGCGGCGCTGGCATATCGGCACCCGGTACTCCTTCGCCGACACCTACGGCGAAATCATGGAGCGGGGGATACTGAAGCCGCGGATCTACCCGGCCACCCACGACGGGACGCCCAACGGCAAGCCGGTCTTTCTCTCGCAGGAAGTGTGGGAGGAGACGAAGATCACGCAGCGCCTCACCCTGTCGGCTCAGATGCTTCAGAACCCGACCGCCGGCAACGAGGCGATGTTCAGGAAAGAAGAGCTGCGGTTCATTGACATCCGGCCTGGCACCCTGAATGTCTACATCCTGGTCGACCCGGCCAGCTCCAAGAAGAAGGGGAGCGACCGGACGGCCATGGCGGTCATCGGGGTGGACGCAAGCCGCAACAAGTATCTGCTGGACGGCTACTGCCACAAGATGAACCTGCAGGAGCGCTGGACCGCCATGCTGGGGCTTCGACGCCATTGGCTGGCGCAACCGGGAGTGCAGGCGGTATTCGTCGGCTACGAGCGGTTCGGGATGAAGTCGGACCTGGAGTACTTCGAGGAGAAGATGCTTCAGGTGGGCGCCTTCCCCATCACCGAGCTCAATTGGCCGCAGGATACGCCGGCGGCGAAAATTGACCGCATCCAGCGCCTGGTTCCCGACTTCGGCCATGCCAAGTTCTATCTGGCGGCCATCACCATGCGGGAGGTATCGCCCGGCAAGTGGGAAGCCTACGAGACGTCCCGGCAGCTTGAGTGCCGGCAGCGGGGCGAGGCCTACCGAATCCTGAAGCCGACCAAGCGCCGGGACCACGAGGGAAACGTTTACAGCCTCAACAAGATGTTCCTCGACGAGTACATGGTGTACCCCTTCTCGAAGCATGACGACTTCCTCGACTGCTGTTCGAGGCTTTACGACATGGATTACAAACCGCCGGTCATCATCGATGAGCGGTGTCTGGAGCCGGAGGTGGCGTGATGGCTGACGAGAGCAAGGTAAGTTCCTCCTCGATCCTGTTTTCCCAGGCGGTGAAGGCGGCCGACACGACCGAGGAGGAGCACCCGTCCTACGAATTTTCCAACGGGCGGCGGTTCGTGGAGCCGAAACGGTGACCCGGCCGGAAGAGGAGCAGAACTACGGCTACCGGATCCTGCCGGAAGCTATCAAGCGGCAGATGACTGAGGAAGAGTGGCTGTGGTCTCCGGACAAGGAGAACCTGGTGACCCGCGAAACCGAACCGGAGTGTGCGTAATGGAAATCATCAATAGGGAACAGAAGCCGATTTTTCACCGTGACATTGAGCCGATGGAAATCGTCGATCCCATCGACCAGCAGATTTGCGTGCAGGTGGCCCAGGTGCTGACCCGTCACTATCCAGGCTATGACTGGCTGGTGGAGGCGGATCATCGCAAGGGCTTTATCGATATCCGCAACGTCTCCCTCGATGGACAGCTGGGGTGCCGCATCAAGATGGGCGGCTATGCCACGGCCTCGGAACTGGAAAAGCTGACGATGCGGTACGGCGGGGAGATCCTGGAGCGCTTCCACGTGGTGCGGGGCACGAAACGGCCGGAGCAGATCGACGAGCTGCCGACGGACTTTGCCGGCAGGCTGAGGGCTGACACATGAGGGAGCAAGCTGCAGTGAAGGAGACGGAGGCCTCCCAGGGCGCCACCGGTAACCATGACCCGTTCTGGCTGCGGTTGGCGAGCGATGCCTACACCTCGTCCTCGACATACTTCGACACGGCGGTACGCATTCGCATCATCCAGGACATCCGCCAGTTCCAGAGCGAGCACCCGGAGGGGTCGAAGTACTTCACCGATGCCTACCGGCTGCGCTCGAAGCTCTTCCGCCCGAAGACCCGCGCCACCATCCGGAAGAACGAGGCGACGGCCGCGGCTGCCTTTTTCTCGACCGAGGACGTGGTAGCAATCCGTCCGGAGGACGATGACGACCCGCTTCAGCAGGCGGCGGCGGTGTTCCACAAGACGCTCCTGCAGCGGCGGCTCACCATGCCGAAACCCCACGGCATTCCGTGGTTCATCACCTGTATCGGCGCCTACCAGGAGTGCGACGCGATCGGCGTGGTGGCCTCGCACCAGGACTGGCTGACGGACAAGGACCGCCCGGAGATTCGCCTTCTCCCGATCGAGAATTACCGCTTCGACCCGGCCGCTGACTGGCGCGATCCGGTGGACTCCTCCCCCTACTTCATCATCCAGTGGCCCATGTACGTGAAGGATGTGCAGGCCCGCATGGCGGACGGCAAGTGGCGGGTCTACGCGAAGTCGAAGATCCTCTCGGCGGCCAAGAACAGCAGCGACACCATCCGGCTCGCCCGGGAAGCGAAGGGGGTGGACTCCAAGCAGGCGAACACGGCCGACTCGGACTATACCATCGTGTGGGTGCACGAGAACTTCGTCAGGATCGACGGCATCGATGTGGTCTACTTCACCCTGGGGACCGAGGCGATGCTGTCGGACCCCGTGGAGGTGACCGAACGCTACCCGCAGGGGCGGCCGGTGGTGGTGGGCTTCACCATCCTGGAGGCCCACAAGGCGTACAAATCGAGCGTCGCGTCGCTCACCCGCGAGGTGCAGGCCGAGATAAACGATGTGGCCAACGAGCGGCGCCAGGCGGTGCGGCTCGCCAACGAGAAGCGCTACATCGTGGCCCGCGGCAAGAACGTCGACCTCCGGAGCCTCACCCGCAACATCCCCGCCTCGGTCACCCTGGCCGACGACGTGAACGACGTGCGCGTGGTTACCACCGATGACGCCACCGCCTCCTCCTACCAGGAACAGGACCGACTGAACCTCGACTTTGACGACTTGGCCGGCGCCTTCTCCGGGTCGAGCGTGGCCACCAACCGGCGCCTCAACGAGACGGTGGGGGGGATGCAGCTCCTCGATTCCAACGCCAGCCGGGTGAGCGAGTACCAGCTGCGGACCTTCTCCGAGACCTGGGTTGAACCGGTGCTGCGCCAGTTGATCGTGCTGGAGCAGGCCTGCGAGACGAACGACAAGCTCCTGAACCTGGCGGCCAAAAAGGCCGGCGTGGACCTCGCCCAGCTGCGCGAAGCCATCGAGGCGCTGATCATGCAGGACGTGATCCTCACCGTCAACGTCGGGGTGGGGGCGGTGAACCCACAAACCCAGCTGGAGCGGTTCATTTTCGCCATGAAGGCGCTGACCGCCATCCTGGGCACAGACTTCCTGAAGCGACCGCTTGCTCCGGAGGAGCAGGAGATCGCCAAGGAGATCTTCGGCAAGTGCGGCTACAAGGACGGCGCCCGCTTCCTGGTGAAGGCAAAGGACGGCGAGGATCCCCGCCTGATGAAACTGATGCAGCAGATTCAGCAGCTGGAGGAGGCGCTGAAGGCCAAGAACCCGCCGGAAGTGGTCGCGGCCCAGGTGAAGAAGCTCGACTCCGAGACGATTCTTAACGAGGTAAAGGCGATGCAGGGGCGGGTAGCTGCGCTGTATGCAGCCATCGAGACCGGACAGGTGGGAGTGACCGTGCCGGGCGTCATGCCGGTGGCCGATGCTATCGCCGGCAGCGCTGGTTTCGTGGACCAGGATGCGCCCCCGATCTTCCCGGACGTGGGAAAGCAGGCCATCCCGGCCGCGGCGATGATCCCGCAGAACACTTCGCCCATGTTCCCGGCCCGGCCGACCCGGGGGATGATGAGCGGCTTCGAAAGTCAGGCGGTGGCATAGATGGACGTGAATGAAGAGAGAGAACACATGGAAACCGTCGCCTTCGGCATCGAGGTGGAGGCCTTCCTTGAGAGACACCCGATAGGCCGATACCTGAAGCGGAAGATCGTGGAGGAAGAGGAGGCGGCCAAGGAGCGGCTGACCGAGGTGGACCCCGAGGACGCCAAGGCCGTGCGCGCCGTCCAGAATGATTTTCATCTGGCAAAGAGGATAGACCGATGGCTGGCCCAGGCTATCGCAGCTGGGTACCAGGCAGAGGCACAATTACGAGCAACGGAGGTATGATCATGGAAGGCGAGAACGGCACCACCCGCCAGGGCGTGTCAGAGGGAGCCGAGCAAAGGCAGCGCCCGGTATCGCAACGGGAGCTGGCGCTGGCAGCGATCGAGGAGAAGCTGGACCAGCAGGAAGAGCAGCAAACGGCCGCCCCGGCTGCAGCCGCACCCGCGACCACGGACGAGAAAGTGCTGGTGGAAGATCCCGAGCGCTTCAGGGTCCGCGTCAAGGTGGGAGGCAAGGACGAGGAGCGGTCGGTGGGGCAGGTTGTCGCGGAGTTGCAGACGGCCAACGGAAGGCTTCGCCAGTTTGCCACCCGCGAAAAGGAGTTGGAGGCACGGGAACGGGACCTGCAGGAGCGGGAGCGCCAGATCGAGTTGGCCCGGCTGCCATCGTCCGAAGAGGATGACGCGGCCGTGGACCAGAAGATCGACGAGGCGATCGACGCGATGGTCGATGGTGATCGTACCACGGCAAGGGAAGCCCTCAAGGGAGTACTCGGCAAGGGGCGCCAGGAGGCCACCCCGCCCGTCGACGAGACGGCGATTATCTCCCGGGTGAAAACCGAGCTCTCTCAGGAGCGACAGGCCGAAGAGCAGGCCGCTGCGGGGAGCAAGGTATGGGACGAGTTTCTGCGGGACAATCCGGAATTCCGCGACGAAACGGACGACCAGGGACAACCCAAGCCGCACAGCCCGTTACGGGTGCAAGGTGATTACATCTTCGAGCGCGACTACGCCGCACGGGTACAATCCGGGGAACTCAGCTACCGCGAGGCGCTGGATAAAACCGCGGAGGATGCCAGGCAGGTCCTGTCCGTGCCTGCAACGAAAGAAGAAAAGAGCGGGAAGGAGAAACGGGCGGAGCGCAAGAGCCAGATCGATAACCTGCCGGTAGCCGCCGGCGCCCGCCAGGTGGTGGCGGAGGAGGATGCGGAAGAATCACACGGCAGCATTATCGCCTCCATGCGCAAGGCCCGGGGACTGCCCGCGTAACGACCGCCGTGAGGCAGGGCAGATTCTTTATACAAGGGGCATAGGTGTGGTAGGCCACACGACTTATCCCGGCTAATTCCGTCTGGTATACAAGTCATGGTGTAGTCAACGGAATGAGGAACATCAATAACACCCAGCAGGCGTGACGCCCTGCATGCCCCATTAACTATCAACCATCTACCACCGTCGTGATGACGGTACGGAGGACATGAACATGGCAGGACAGGTCTGGGTAACCAACTCTGTCGGCGGCTATCTGTCGTCGAAAAACCTCTCGAAGGAGCTGCGCAACGTGGTGCAGCCGATGGTGAAATTCCGCCAGTTCGCCGATATCAAGGATGCGGTGGGCAAGAACAAGGGGCAGATTTTCACCTGGGACGTCTTTTCCGACGTGGCCACCCAGGGTACCACCCTGGTGGAAACGAACACCATGCCGGAAACCAACTTCACCATCACCCAGGGGACGATGACCATCGGTGAATACGGCAACTCGGTCCCCTACACCGGCGTGCTGGACGACCTCTCGGAGATCCCGGTGCGCGAGATCGTCAACAAGGCGCTCAAGAACGACGCCAAGAAGGCGTTCGACCTGGGCGTGGCCGGCCAGTACAACACGACGCTGCTGCGCGTGGCGCCGACCGCCGGTACCGATACCGCGGCCGTGACGCTCACCACCAACGGTACCGCCACCGCGACCAACGCCGTGGCGTACAACAAGAACCACGCCAAGGCCATCGTCGACATCATGAAGGAGCGGAATATCCCGCCCTACATCGGCGACGATTACATGGCCCTGGCCTGGCCGACCACGCTGCGGCAGTTCAAGAACGACCTGGAAGGTGTCCACCAGTACACCGAGTCCGGGTTCCAGCTGATTCTCAACGGCGAAATCGGCCGTTACGAGAACACCCGCTACGTGGAGCAGACCAACGTGGCCAAGGGTACCAACTGGGGTCAGGGGAAATCGGGCTTTATCTTCTTCTTCGGGGAGGACGCCACCTCCGAGGGTATCGCGACACCGGAAGAGGTCCGCGGGAAGATCCCCGGCGACTACGGCCGCTCCAAAGGGGTGGCCTGGTACTACCTGGGCGGCTTCGCCAAGAACCGCCTGTCGGCCGCCGACGAGCGTATCGTCAAGTGGGACTCGGCAGCGTAACAGCCGGCGGCACGGAGGGGGGTGACCTCTTCCGTGCCGCCTCATCATCAATCAATAGTTCAGTGGAGGAAGTCATGGAAAAAGACCAGAAGATGCCCGATGGCACCTGTCACGGCCGCGACCTGCCGGACCGGGGCACCATCGATGACAACGCCAGCCAGTACGGGGCGGGGGGCGGGGCAACATCGCGCGGCTTTACCGACAGCGCGAAGATCGGCAGCGATACCAAGAGCGACAAGTAACGGATTTCACATTTCACTGTGAAGGAGATACAGATGGCAAGGAAACTGGACAGGAATCGCCCTTTCGGCGAAATCTACGGCCACGCGGAAGCCCGCTTCGAGCAGCACGGCATCCTCTTCGACAGCGACGAAAACGAGCTGCCGGGCTTCGAGGATGTGAAGATTCCCGAACACATCCCGATGGCGAGCGGTGCGGATGCGAACGTGGGCAGGCTGATGTCGGACCTGGAGGAACAGCGGCGGCAGAACGCCAGACTCCAGGCGGAGAACGACCGGCTGAAGCTCCAGACGGCCGAGGATGGGAACGCGGCCGTTGAAGAGGTGCAGGGTAAGCTTGACAGCGCCAACGTGGAGATTGCCCGGCTGAACGGCCTGGTGGCCGACCTGCAGGCGCAGCTTGCCGGGTCTGGAACGGACACCGCCAACAAGGACAAGGGGAAAAAGTCCGAAGTCGACAAGCAACTTGACCTGCAGGGGAAAAGCTAATGGCCTGGACCCCCGAGACTTCCTGCGGCTTTGAATCGCGCAAGATCAAATACCTGATCCCCCGGTACACCCGGGGGAGAGGGTTAGAGATCGGCTGCGGCATGGAGAAGGCCTACCCGCATTTCATCGGCGTGGACAACGGCCACCATTTCGGCAGGGGTGCCGCGGATATCGTGGCCGACGCCTGCGACCTGTCGATGTTTGCCGACGGCTCCATGGACTTCGTGTTTTCCTCCCACGTCCTGGAGCACATGGAGGACATGGGGAAGGCGCTGGCAGAGTGGGGGAGGGTGATCAAACCCGGCGGGTACCTCGTGCTCTACGTCCCTTCTGCCAACCTCTATCCCAAATGCGGGGAGCCGGGGGCGAATCCCGACCACAAGCATGATATCTATCCGGGGGACATTGCACGCCTCATCACATCGAACGTGATGCGCGACAATTTCGATTGGACCCAGATCGAGTGCGAGGAACGCGGGGAAGGAAACGAGTACTCCATCTTCGAGGTGTGGCGTAAGAACGCCATCGAAGACGCGATTATCGGTCGCAGTTATGTCGTGATGGACAAAGATTCGCAGCCGCAGAAAAAGACCGCCTGTGTCTGCCGCTTCGGCGGTTTCGGTGACATGCTGCAGGCCTCCCTGGTGTTCCCGCGCCTGAAGGAGCAGGGCTACCATGTGACGGTGATGACGACCCCGAAGGGGCGGGACATCATCCGCCACGATCCGCACGTGGATGACTGGTACATTCTCGACCAGGATCAGGTGCCGAACAACGAGCTCGTGGCGTTCTGGCGCGAGCAGGCCCGGCGCTTCAACCGCTTCGTGAACCTGTCGGAGTCGATCGAGGGGACCCTTTTGGCGCTGCCCGGGCGCACGAACCACGCCTGGCCCCTGGAGGTCCGCAAGAAGCGGATGAACACCAACTACCACGAGTGGACGGCGGAGTTGGCCGGGGTGCCGTTTAAGCCGTGCCGGCTGTTCTACGCCAGCGAAAATGAGCTGGAAAACGCAAGGACGCGGACGGGTATCGGCGATTACAACCAGTGCGCTACGTTCAACATCATGTGGGCATTATCCGGCTCATCGATGCACAAGGCGATGCCGCATATGGATGCCGTGATAGCCCGGATCATGATTGAAATGCCGGAAGCACGGGTGTTCCTGGTCGGTGATGACGCATGCCGTGTGCTGGAACAGGGCTGGCAAAGGGAAGAGCGGGTGGTGTGCCTGTCGGGGCAGATGTCCATCCGCGATACGCTTGCACTGGCGCAACAGTGCCGCTGCGTCGTCGGGCCGGAAACTGGCGTGCTGAACGCCGTCGGCATGGATGACCAGGTGCACAAGGTCATCTACCTGTCGCACTCCTCGGCCAACAATCTGACCAAGCACTGGACCAACACCCAGGCGCTCACGCCGGAGGACTGCCCCTGTCATCCCTGTCATCTCCTCCACTACGGGAGCGAGTTCTGCACGGAAAAGACCCTCCCCCTGAGCGCGCTGGATGAGGCGACCATCCGGGAATGCCGGGAACTCTCCCCCGATGCGCTGAGGGAAGACCGCTTCCACACGGGTGCCGCTCTCTGCGCGTACAACATTTCTCCGGCCGCCATCTATGAGGCGGTGGCCAAAGTTTACCGCAACTGGAGGCGCAAATGATCGTTGAAGACGTACTTGACAATGTAATCCCCCGACTGGGAGAGGGGCGGCCGCAGTGCTCGATCCTGGAGGCGGTGGCCTCGGTGCACGGCATCATCGTGAACCGGCTGCTCCTGAAGCGCTCGGACCTGGTGAAGGAGACCATCCCGGTCGACGTGGCCAAGGATGCCACGAGCATTTCCGTGCCCGACAACTACTTTGCCCCGGACGGGCTCCCTACGGTGACCGGACAGGGGAAGGTATTTCCGCTGCCGGCCGATGCCGACCTGACCCTTTCCGTGTTCAGCACGCCCGGGGTGCCGCGCTGGCAGAGGGTGAAGGGGCGCAGCATGGCCATCTACCCGCCGGCCGACCAGGATTACACCATGCTCCTCCCGGCCTTCGTCCGCCCGGCAGCGCCGGCACTCATGGATGATGAGCTGCCGTTCTGGGGCACCTTCGATGGTGTCTATGCCGAGGGAGCTTTTGCGGTGCTCAAGGAGGGACTGGCGGTGGTAGCCGACCAGGCCTTTGTCGCGATCGTGACATCCCAGGTCGACCAGGTGCTGACGGCCAAGGCCATGGCCGACGAGCAGGCCGTGGCGGATGCCATCAACGAAGGGTATGGGGACTGAAATCCGGCAAATCCTGATTCAGACAGTTTACCGTCGTGACGACGGTATGGAGGTATACGAGGCATGCCCACCACGGTGAAGCAGCTTTTTGAGAAGCTCGATGCTCTTCTGCAGGATGAAGACCACGCCAGCTGGACCCTGAAGGAGCTGATCGGCTGGCTAAACAGTGCCGGCAAGGAGTTGGTGCTGCTGAAGCCCACGGCGCTCCCCTCGAACGGCAATATGGAACTTGTGGCCGGGACGAAACAGACCATCTCCGCCACCGCCCTCGGCTTTGGAGGGCTCGTGCGCAACATGGGCGTCGATGGCGCCACCCCCGGGCGGGCAATCAAGGAAGTCTCCCGCGATGTGCTCGACGCCACCATTCCCGACTGGCACACGACCACGCCGGCAGCGGCCGTCAAGTACTTCACCCGTGATCCGCTGGACCCGAAAACCTTCTACGTCTACCCGCCCCAGCCCTCCTCTCCCTCTAAAGTGGAGGCCGTAACCTATATACCACCCGCCGACATCGACTACGCAGACGAAAATCTTTCCTCATACACGAACGTGAACGCCCTGGGTGGCGCCGGCTTGCTCGACGACATCTACGAGAACGCTTTTCTCGACTACCTCCTCTACCGCTGTTACCTGAAAGACGGCGAGGACGGCAGCGACAACCGGGCGCTCATGTTCTACAACGCGTTCCGTACTGCCCTGGGCGCCAAACAGGTGAACGAGCTGGCCCTGGCGAAAAAGGCACCGCAGCAGGGGGCACCCAATGCTGGTTAAGCTCGCCTCCTTCGCCGGCATCATTCCCAGGGTGGCGCCCCACCTTCTCCCCGATCCGGCCGCCACGCTGGCCCGCAACTGCAAGCTCGGCACCGGGGCGTTGCGGGCATTCCGCTCCACCCTCCCGGTCAATACCCCCACCAAGCCGGGCACCAAGAGCACCATCTTCCCCTTCGAGGGGTATTGGCTTCATTGGGTCGGTCAGGACGTGGACGTGGTGAGGAGCCCGATCGCGGACGATGCCTTCAAGCGGGTCTACTGGACCGGGGACGGCGCCCCGAAGATGGCACCGCTCGATATTCTGGCGGCCGGCGGCACCAACTACCCAAACAACTCGTATGCCCTTGGCATCCCGGCGCCGGTGAACGCCCCGACCGTTACGGCTATCGCGCCGGCTGCCTACGATCCGGCGGCAACCTATGTCGAAGGTGACCTGGTTACCAAGGACGCCAAGATTTACATGGCAAACCAGGATATCGAGACCCCCGAGGCCTGGGACGCCACGCATTGGGATGAGCCCGACGTGACCCTGTACGAGAGCCGCGTTTACTGTTACCGCTACCTCTCGGCCTACGGCGAGCCCGGGCCGCCCAGCCCTCCCTCGGCGAAGGTGGTGCTGGCGCCGGGGCAGAAGGTCCAGGTGGACGCCATGGACACGGCGCCGACCGGACCGTACAACATCGAGACCAAGGAGTTGTTCCGCTCCAACACCGGGAGCACTGACACCGCCTATCTTTATACCGCCGCGGTGGCTGTGGCCACGTCCGGCTACGAGGATAGCAAGGAGGCGTCGGCACTGGGAGAAATGCTCGACAGCATCCTGTGGGATGCGCCCCCGGCGGACCTGACCGGACTGCGCGCCCTGCCCAACGGCTGCCTGGCCGGCTTTTCCGGCAAGAAGTTCTGCCTGTCGGTTCCCTACATGCCCCATGCCTGGCCGGTCAACTACCGCGTCACGGTGCCCGACCAGATCGTGTCGATAGAGGCCTTCGGCAACCGGGTGCTGATTACCACGACCGGGGCGCCCTATGTCATCACCGTGCAGGATCCGGAAAACCTCTCCCCTCCGGAACGGCTGGAAACCGGCTACGCCTGTGTCTCGAAGCGCGGCACGGTGGATATGGGCTTCGCGGTCATCTACCCCGAGCCGGGCGGGCTGCGCATGGCCGGGGTGAACGGTGCGGAGCTCGCCACCGACAAGGTCATGACCCGCGATGACTGGCAGGCCCGTGACCCCGCTTCCCTCCATGCCTACCTGTATGAAGGGTGCTATGTCGGCTTCACCAGTACCGGGACGTTCATGTTCAACCCCTCGACCGGCGACCTGGTGGACCTGGACGTCGTGACCACGGCCGGCTATCACGACCCCGCGACCGGCGACCTTTACCTCCAGGTGGGCAACGATATCGTGCGCTGGGATGCCGGTACGGGAAGCATCAGCTATACCTGGCGCTCGAAGCCGTTCATTGCTCCCCGCAAGGTGAACCTCAGTGTGGCCCAGGTCTATGCCGACGCCTACCCGGTAACCGTCAACGTCTACGCGGACGGAGTGCTGAAGTACACGAAATCGGTGGCCGATGACAAGCCGTTCCGTCTTTCCCGCGGCGCCGCCGGTTTTCGGGCCATCAAGTGGCAGGTGGAGGCGGTCGGCACGAACGGTGTGAACATCATCTACCTGGCGCAGACGATGCGGGAGCTGGCGCAGGCGTAAAAGGAGAGAACGATATGCCACCATGGTACAGGAGCGGCACGGTAGCCGTCATCAACGGGAGTCCCACGGTTGTGGGTACTGGGACCCTGTTCACCTCCCAGGCGAGCGCCGGGGATATCTTCATCGGGCCTGATCTCGCCATGTACGAGATAACCGTTGTCCCCGACGATACCCACCTGTCCATCAAGACCCTGGGTGGGGTGGCCGGTTACAACGGTGCCACGCTCTCCAACCAGGCGTACGCGGTTGTGCGGAACTTCACCAGCACCACCAACGCCCAACTGGCCGGCAAGCTCACGGTACTCCTAAACAACTGGCAGACCTCGCAGGACCAGTTTCGGACGTGGCTGGGTGGTACGGTGAACGGTGGCCCGGCCAACGACGGGAAGTACCCGCTCACCGATGCGCTGGGCAATACCTACAACGTGGACTGCCTTGCGAAGATCGCCGCCGGCAAGTTCGCGGCCGGCACGGCGGCGGGGCCGAGTATCTCCACGACCGGCGACACCAACACCGGCCTCTTCTTTCCGGCGGCGGACGTGCTGGCGGTGGCCACGGCCGGGGGTGAACGGGCGCGCTTCGGTACGGGCGGCAACTTCCTCGTCGGCCTCACGGCTGACGACGGCGTTAACAAGTTCCAGCTTGGCGGCACCATGATACTGGGGATGACCACCGACGCCACCAACAAGAGCGGCTACATCGCCAGCCAGCAGTACAGCTCCACGGCCGAACCGGAGGGCTTCTTCGTCATCGGCGGCTACGGCTACAACGGCGGCAACCAGGTCAGTATCGGCGGGCTGTCGTCCGGTTACAACGCTGCTTCACTCATCACGCTCTACACCGCCGCCGACGCGGTGACCAGGACCGGCACCGAGCGAGCCAGAGTGACCAGTACCGGCAACTTCCTCATCGGCACCACCACCGAGACAACCGGCCAGGAACGCCTCCAGGTCATGCACGGCACGGCCCTGGCTGGCAGCTTCCGATCGGATACAGCCAACACGCTCCGGCTGTGGCGCTACATCAACACCGGTTCTGCCGCGGCTGGCCGCCTCCTGTTCGGGGCGCTTTCCGGGACGAACAATCAGGCCGATTATGCCTCCATTAACGGCATCATCGAGGTCAACACGGATACCGCCCAGAATGGGTCCATCGCGTTCAACACCGCCACGGCGGGGAGTGTGACCGAGAAGGCGCGGCTTCTGTCGAACGGTAACCTGCTTATCGGCACGTCAACTGACAATACCACGACCGGTGCCGCCAAGCTCCAGGTGACGAACGGCATTTACCTCGGCAACAGCGCCAACGCGGCCGCCAACGTCCTCGACTGGTACGAGGAGGGAACATACATCGCCACCGCCACCGGCATGACCACGAGCCCCACGGCGACGTTTAAGTACACCAGGGTTGGTAACGTGGTCACCTTGGACATTCTTTCTATCTCCGGGACGAGCAACGCCACCACCTACACGGTGACCGGTGCACCGGCCCAGATACGCCCGGCTGGCCCAAAGATATTCAGCTTCCGGGTAACGGACAACGGGGTGTATAGCTGGGGTTACGGCACCATGGACAACGCGGGCACCATCTCGTTCTATAAGGATGCGGCAGGGTCGGCATTTACGAACACCGGCACCAAAGGCAACAGCTCGGGCTCTATCAGCTTCACCCTGGCGTAACAGAGAGAGGAGTTACACATGGCACTCACAGAGAAACGGATACTCAAATCGGTTACGGTTATCCCGCCCGACGACACCATCAACGTGTGCTGGGAAGACCAGATACTCCGGGATGCGGAGGTTGTCTCCTGCGTTCCGACGTGGTGCGGCTACAACCGAGACCAGAAGGAGCAGTTCCTTGCAGAGGTAGAAAACGCGGCGGCCTACGCAGCGATCCTCGGGTGGTAATCGGTGGGGAACCTGGTCCCAAACATACGCACGATACCATCCAGCGTCGATGCCAGTGTCCGTGACGGATTCGACCAGCTGCGCACGTTCTTCACCGCCCTGAGGAAGCAGGGTGGTGCTGCGACGGTTGGCCAGCTGCGTGCGGCCGGCGTGGTAGGCGGCGATGGCACCCCGGTCACGCCGCCGTACACCGACCCTACCATACCACCCAAGCTCGTCAACTTCGCGGCGCACGGCGCCTTTAGCAGTATCCTGCTCACCTGGGATAATCCGCGGTACCGCAATCTCGCCTACGTGGAGATATGGCGCGCAACCACTCCCGACATCGGCCAGGCTGTGAAGGTCGGCACGACCCAGGCGCTCATGTATTCGGACGCGCCCCCTAACGCCTCGCTGGCGGTGACCTATTACTATTGGGGGCGCATCGTCTCGCAGGCGACCATTGTGGGCCCGTATTCCGACATGGCGAGCGGCGCCACGGCGAACGACCCGGGCTATATCCTGGAGATACTGACGGGCCGGATTACCGAAAGCCTCCTGTACGACTCCCTGAACCAGCGCATCAACCTGATCGACACGCCCGGCTCCGGGCTCGTGGACGTCCTCGGGTTGTTCAGCGATGCCCAGCTCGACTTCCTCACCAAGTACAACGACTACTGGCTGCAGCTCCAGCAGGAACGGGCGATCTCGGACGCCACCATTGACATCGACCCTGTAACGGGGGAAATCAAGCTCAAGGCGCTGGCCGCCATCACGACCGACGTGGAGGCCCGGCTTTCCGACCTTGAATTTGGCATGAACGCCGCCGATGGCTCCATCACCTCCCTGACCGACACGGTGAATATTCAGGGCAGCGAGATAACCGACGCGCAGACCGCCATCACCCAGCTGCAGGGTGACATCGAACTCAAGGCGAGCACCACCTATGTCGATACCCAGGTGCAGGAGCTACAGGATCTCGTGGATCCGGAGGCGCTCGCCCAGCTCACCGGTGGCGACATCCCGGAGGCGCTGGCGTGGTTGATGCTCTTCGCCAGCGGCCAAGCGGACCTCACCCGCCTGAACAGCGCCAACATCGCCCAGGCCCAATTCGACATCCAGACCAATGCCGACGCCGTCAGCGCAGAGGCGACCGCCCGACTTCTCCTCGCCACCAAAGTGGACGACAATATCGCCGCCCTGTCCGTGGAGCAGCAGGCCCGCTCCGATGCGGACTCCGCCATGGCCAGCGACATAGAGACGCTCGTGGCCCAGCAGGGGAGCAATACCGCCGCGATCCAGGTGGAGTACAACGTCCGGGCCGCCGCCATCGCCCCGGACTATGACCCGGCCAAGACCTACGTGGTGGGCAAGACCTGTTACAACAACGGCCTGTTCCGGTGCACCACTCCCATCCTTATCCCGGAGGCGTGGAACCCGGCCCACTGGACGGCAATCAGCACCGACCTCTACGCCCAGTATACCCTGCGGCTCGATGTTAACGGGTATGTTTCCGGCATCGGCATGGCGAACGACGGCACCAGCGCCGACTTCGGGATCCTGGCGGACCGCTTTTGGATCATGTACCCGGACGCCCCGGCCTACTCCCCGACCGCCACCTACAACGTGGGGGCGCGCTGTACTCAAAACGGAAAGCAGTACAAGTGTACCGTGCCGATTGCCGTCCCCGAGCCGTGGAACGCGGCCCACTGGACCGATGTGCTCACCCCGTTCGTGGTGGATGCCGCCTACGGCGTGGTTATCGATACCGCCCTCATCAAGGACGGCACCATTACCGATGCGAAACTCGGTACTGTGAACGCTGACCGCCTCTTTGTCACCGCCGGCACGATTGCCCAGGTCATCATCGGCACGGGTGACATCGAGAACGCCATGATCGGCGACGTCATCCAGAGCCGCGACTATGATGCCGCCAACGGGGTGGGATGGAAGATCGACAAGGCCGGCAACGTGGATATCTTCAACCTGAATGCCCGGGGGACGGTTATGAGCGATAACTATGTCCCGAACGTGGCAGGGTGGGTAATCAGAAACACCGGCGATGCAGAGTTCAACGGCATCACGGCCCGGGGAAACCTCTTCAGTTCGACGTACCAAGCCGGGGTGACCGGGTGGGCCATCTATGACGGCGGCAACGCGCAGTTTCAGGACATCTACGCGCGAGGCGACATCCAGGCGTCGAGCCTGAAGGCGAACACCCTCATGGTCAACGAGGGGAACATCAACGACCTGCAGGTAAGTACCCTGAAGATCGCCGGCAACAGCGTTACCGTGCCGACGATAAACTCGCTGGGCAGTTTCACCGCAACCGCCATTTCCCTGTGGCAGGGTGGCTGGTGGTACACCAACGTGGTCCTGACACAGAGCAACCCGTACTACGGCGGCAAGGTCTACATCCACATCAACAGCCTGCTCTCCTATGCCCTCACCTGCAACACCAACTCGAACGACGGCATCACGGTGGACCTCTGCTGTGACGGCACCGCTGTGACCAACATCCTGACCCGGAATTTCTCGGGTGCCACAACGTACACGGAGCCGGGGCTGCTCCTGGGTGGCTTCTACATGCACCAGCCGGCTGCCGGCAATCATACCTATTCGCTGCGGGTGTATGTCCACGCGAACCGCTGGCAGACCTCGGACTTCTTTACCCTGGCCAACAACAAGATATTTACCCTGGAGTGCCGCAGATGATGAAACATACCGTGATCTACGACGCCGCCGGCACGATCCTCTGTGTCATGTCGCGGCCGGTCCTGGCGGACGGCTGGAAACCGGCTCATAGTCTGTTGGAGGGACAGTTCGCCCTGGAGGTTGAGGAGCCCGTCGACCCTGATGGATATTTCGTTGATCGGGGCGCTGTCGACGTGTTGAAGGAAAAACAACCGATTTCCGCAACTGTCGATCGGCCGAGTTTCCGCGTGTCCGAGGGGTGTGTCATAACCGGCATTCCCCCTGGCAGCTACATCACCATTGAGGGAAACAGGACGCAGATTGATGATGGGATGGTTGAGTTGACATTTGCCTACCCCGGCCGCTACAGCGTCAGGATTGAGGCGTTCCCGTATCTACCACTGGAGGTGTGGCTTGAAGTTACACCATGAATCCGACTGCCGGGAGAGGCGCAGAAAAGAATACCCCCCCATCGAAGAGCAACTTGACGCTCTCTGGAAAGGGGGGCAAGAGGCGGAGGATATGAGGCAGCGGGTACTTGCGGTGAAAACCCGCTACCCAAAGGCTACTTCGGGACAATCTCGCCCGTAATGGTGTCGATCTTGAATTGCCCCGACAGAATGTACTTGTCCGGGTCGCCGTCAAGGTAAAGACCTTCCGGCGGAAGGAGGCGGGCGCCATTGTCGATGATGCTCCCATATATATTGATTGCAGGCGCACCCACGACCCACAAAATATCACCGGTCTGCATGTCGAAAACGATCCACTCGGCCCAATCCGCGTAGCCCCTGGTAATGGCGGAAGGGTAAGGCCCGGTTTCCTCGCCGTTGTCCAGATGTTTCAGCATGTAGGTGTTATCCGATGTTGCCACAATGGTGTAGGCGGCGGGGTCTATCGGGTCGGCAATGATTACGTCCCTGGTTGGATCGGAAAGGGGAACAGCCAGCACTTCATCCGTGGCAAACCCCTGCCCGATGATGGTGCCCGTCGATCTGTCGAAGTATAAGAAATGCTTGAGCTGCGTTGTGATGGTTGCTTGCTTGATAACAGAATAGTAGGTTTTGGCTGTTGTGGGGGTTGTGGCAGTCACGGCGACGGGGTCGCTTCCTCCTCCTCCGCACCCCCCAAGCAACAAGGCGAGCAGCATACACACGGCAACGAACGATTTCATGGATGCCTCCTGTGATTGAATTAAATATTTTAAATATATCACCGCCAGTTTCAATGCGCAAACTCTTTCAATTAACCGGGTGAAAAAGAGCCGGTGCGCTTTCCCCCTTGTTTTTGACTGCATGTTGTACTATGGAGTTCGGAGTAACTACGAACAAGGAAAACCCATGCGACGACCACGGCACGAAACAGACCTGGACGGGTTGCGAGAGCTCTATATGGAAGTGGTGACCTTCCTGCAGGAATGTGGCGGCGTCTACTCCCGGATGCACTCCGGTCACTGCCGTCGGGTACTGGAGTGCCTCGACCATGACCTGTACCTGATCGAGCGTGACGGCGAGGGTCGGGTGTCTCAGTTCTGCGCCTACTGGCGGATCCGGGAGGAAGACCTGGAGTGCGCGCAGGAATTTGTCCGCCCCTGCGACATCTTCACCGGGCCGGTCGCCTTTTCCGTGGACTACGCCTCCCGTGGCGGAGTGGCGGGGTCCATGCGGATGTTCCTGGATGTGCTCCCCGAGAAGGAGCCGGGGATTAAAGCGGGGTGTTTCGAACACAAGGGGCGGCTCATGCTGTATGACCGGACCGGCGAGAGCGCCCACCCGTGGCGCCTGCGGAGGCGGTCCGCGTTGTCTGATTGACATTTACCGTCGTGACGACGGTACGGAGGTAACTATGTGCGGCGGCGGGCCAAAGCCGGATGATTTCAACAAGCCGACCCCCCAGGAAGGGGCGCTGGCGGAAGTGGCGACCAAGGAGTGGAACGCCTACCTCGAAGGGAAGCCCCTGGAGGAGGCGTACCTGAAGGATATTTCCCGCGACCCGACCCTGGCGGCCAAAGGGATGCAGGGAGAGGCGGCCACCGACCTGGCCGAACAGGCGCCGGTGACCTCGATGCCGAACGGACCCAACGGCGGGATGAGCCCGGCGGCCGTGATGCGCTCGGCCAAGATCCGGGAGAAATCGATGAACGACCTCCAGGAGGGGGCGGTGGGCCAGAAGGCGGCAGGGGAAGCGGCCTACCTGGAGAACGCCATGGGGATGCAGGCCACGGCCGACACCGCCCAGGCGGGGCTTGCCCGGGACGCGGTGAGTCGGAACATCGCCGACGCCGAGGCGGATTATTCCTCGCATGCGGCCACGGTCGGCTCTCTGGCGTCCCTGGCCGGCGCCGGGGCCGGGATGGCCTACGGTTCGATGCGGAAGAGATAAGGGGAGGGCAGCGGCATGACAACGGGATATGTGGATCCGACACTGGCTTTTCTCTTTCCGCGCGAGACCCAGGCGAACCTCATCCGCGCGCAGTGGGAAGATTTCGTCAACACGGCGCTGCCGGTGCGCGATGACCTGATGAAGATGACCACCTATGCGGGGAATACCGGCGTGGTGGGCGAGCTGAAGGAGCAGGGCGCGGCCAACGTGGCAAACTCCTTTGCCACCACGACCGGGACGGCGGCACGCCAGCAGAGCCACTACGGCATGGCGGCCGACCCGACGCAGCAGGCGGCCCTGGACCGTTCGGCCGCGCTCAGCAAGGCGGCGGCCCTGGCCGGGGTGGACAACGACGCCAACCGGTTCCAGGCCGACTTGAACCGGCAGATCGTGGCGGGGATGGGGAGCATGGCGAAAAGGGATTACGCGGCATAGGCCGCCCGGGAGGGTGCGATGGCATCACTGATGGGGATGAACCGGTTTTTGGGCCAGGAAGGGCTGAAGGGATTCGGAGAGGCCGGGGAACTGCAGACCGAACGGGAGAACACCAAGAAGCAGATAGAGGCGGCCCACGATGCCACGGTGAAGTCGACCACGGCCAGCATGGCGGCGTCGGGGATGATGGCGGGCGCAGCCATGGGGGCCGGCAGCGGGGCGGCAACCGGGGCCACGTCCATGTCCTGGTCAGGTCCGGGGGCGATCATCGGCGCCGGTGTAGGCGCCCTGGCCGGCTGGCTGATGTCGGAATTCGGGTAATAACCGGCTCGACGGTCGAACCTATATATGGGAGGTCTGAAATGGGAATGGATTTCCAGGCGCATGATTACGGGGCCGCTTTTGTCAACAGCATGGCGACCGTTGCCAATATGTTCGATAACCGGCGCCGGCTCGATCTGGAGGAGAAGCGGCTTGCCTCGCAGGAGAGGACCGAGGCGCTCCAGCAGAAGGGGCTGGAGCTGCAGAATGAGCAGCGCCAGCGCGAGTCGGAAAGGGACGCGAACCTCCAGAAGTTCATGTCCTTTCCGGACGTCGACGATGCTACGCCCGAGCAGTTGCAGAAGATGAAACCCGTCCTCAAATACCAGTTTCTGGAGACGGCCGGGACCCCTGACAACATTGAAGATATCCCCCGGTATCGCCAGGCGGGAGAGGTTCTCTACGGCGGCCTGAAACAACTCCAGGGCTTGAAGTTCAGCCCGAACAGTGTACTGACCATCAACAGGGGAGAGAACCTGAACGGCTACGATACGACCCCCTTGTTCGAGGCCCATGACACGCTGCTGTCGAAAGACCGGTTCCAGCCGCACGACGACACGGACGGGACGGTGACGGGCGCACCGGGGACGCAGTACCGGCCTTACGAAACCGGCGGGTTCATCATCCAGACGGGGTCCGATGGCAAGCCGGTTTCCTACACACCTACCTTCCACGTCGAAGATACGGCGGACAACGCTCAACTCCTTAATGACAGGGATCAACCGATCATGGTTCCGGCCACCGTGAACCAGACAAACGATCAGAACGATCCGGTCAAGCAACTGCCGATACAGGGGCAGCTCCTGAAGCTCGGCTACACTCAAAGTCTCCTGAGCCAGACGGAGAAAATGGCGGGCAAAGATCCGCAGTTTGCCCTGGAGCTGGCGCGCAAGGGGCAGCTGATCGACAGTAAAGCGACCAGGGAGAATATCGACCGCAACATCCTGGCGAACATGGGAAGCGAAGGGGCGAAAGAGTATTACCACGAGAGAAAGGCGGCACGGGAACGGCAGGAGAAAGCTGCCGTCTCCCGTGCGGTGGGTGACGGGCTGGCAAAACTGCAAGCCCGGCTGGACGATCCGAACGATGATTTCACCGAGTCCGACTTTGACCAGCAGGCGATGCAGATGTACCTGAATGCGGGCGAACCGTTAAAGGATGCGGCGGAGGCCGTGGCGAAACTGCGTGGCACGCAGTACGTTTCCATGGGGGATGGCCGCATTTACAACACGCGCACAAAGGAGATCGTCGGCGACAAAAAGGAGGTGGCGCCCCATACGCTCTTCTCCAAACCGGTGCTCGGCGGCTCGATCCCGGCGGACTTGCTCGGCGGGGCGCGCCTCGATCCGAAAAAATACTACGTCGGAATCGTGAAGGATGGGAAACCCTATTTCGCCGAAACCAAGCCGGACGATGACAGCTTTGCCAAGTCGGTGGACAAGCTGCTCACCACCTTTGTCCTGAACAACTCGGTGGGGGACATCCGCGAGGCGAACCGGGAGGCGAACGAAGCGGGAAATGATATCGCCAAGTCTCAGGAAACCCTGGCAAAAGCAGGGATCGTCGGCGGAGAGGGCCGGACAGAGGAGGATTTGCAGCGGCCGGATGTAGTGGCGGCGGCCCTCAAGGGTAGACAGGCGTTTGACCGGCAGACGGCGGCCATGGAGAAAGCCGACCTGGCGCGCGGCACCATCAAGGGGGTGGTGGGCGAGGGGCAGTCGGCACGCACGGCATTCACCGGGCGGGACAGGCCGACCGTCGGCGCGAAGGCACCGGCCGCCAAGCCCGCACCCGCCGGGCCATCGCCTCAGCCGAAGGGGAACAGCATCCAGGTCAAGGAGTCGTACAACGGCGGCGCCCTGATCAAGGACACAAGCGGCCAGGCATACCTGAAGCATCCCAAAGGGGGCTATCTCCCCGCCAGGCTCGAAAACGGCAGGTACGTGGTGGACACCGGCAAGCTGCGCTAAAGGAGCAACCATGGCTGACGAAGTACCCTCCATCGCCCTCGATGAATTGACCGCCGACCTCCCCTCCTTGGACGCTACGAACCTGAAGCGGGACAAGGGGGCGGAACTCCCGAGTCTCGACGCAAATATCTTGCGGCCCGACCTGGCGAAACCCGGCATGCTCCGTTCCCACAAGACCATGGCGGAGCAGACGCCGGCGGAACGGATCGCCTTCAAGTTGCCGGACCATCCCTGGGTCAGGAACGACGACAGTTTTACCGAGATCGTCAAGGCCATTCCTGCCCCGGAGAAGGGACAAGAGCGCGGGGCAGTCGCCGAGATCGCTACCGGCCTGGTGCGCGGCCTGCCGGTCGCCTCCGGCATGGCCTACAATGCGGCGCGCCGTCTCATCCCGGCCGGCTCGGCGTTAGACGAGGAGACCCGGTGGCAGGCGGAGAATGCGGAAAAGATCGCCCAGCAGCCTAACATCGCCCCGACCGTCACCGCTGAGAGCGGCCGGCCGGTGACCTACGCCCTGGCCAAAGGGGCAGAGATGATCCCGATGTCGGTCCTCCCTGCGGCGGCCGCTACCACCGGACTCGGCCTGCTCGGTCTCTCCACCGGGGCGGCGGCGACCATCGGCGGTATTCTCGGTGCAGTGCCGGCCGGGCTGTCCCAGTCGCAGGAGACCCTTGACAAGGGGGAGGAGAAGATAAGGGAATTGGAGGCGTCCGGCACGGTTCTGACCGACGACGACAAGGCTCAGATCATGGCCGACGCCCGTAAAGCCAGCTACCTGACCGGCGCCATCGAGTTCGGCGGCGAGGCAGTCGGGAACCTGCTCGGCCCGGCCAAATGGGCGGTGAAGACGCTCGGCTTCGGTGGCAAGGTGGCGGGGAAGACCGCCGGGGAGGTGCTGAAGGAGCTGGCCACCCGCCAGACCGTGGGGCGGGTGGTAAAGGAAGGACTTAAGGACCTGGGCAAGACCGCCGCCTCCGAGACCCTGACGGAGATGGGGCAGGGGGGCGGCGAGGCGTACGTCGAGGGACGCTATGGCTTCGAGACCAGGGACGAGGCGGGCCGCACCATCACGCCGTGGCAGGCGGCCAAAGATGCCGTGCTGCCGACCCTCGGCATGACCGCCTTGATGGCCCCGCTTGGAGTGCACGCCAACATTTCCCAGGCGGTGACCCGCAACCGGATGATAGACCTGCTGAGTGACCCGGCTCAAGACCCGAAGACCAGACTGGAGGCGGCCAGTTTCGTGTATGACCAGCTTGCCCCGGTGGACAAGGCCCATGCCGAGGAGTGGGCGAACTTCGCCTTGCAGAAGGTAGCGGCGAAAGAGGCAATCGCGTTTGAGCAGCCGGCGCAAAACCCCGAGGCGGCCGGAGAAGCCACCGACCTTCCCGCGCCGTCCGGCCCACTCACCAGGGCGGTGGGGATGTCCAACCTGCCCGTGCCGGTCTCTACCATGCGTGTCACCCCCGAGGGACAGGCCATGGCGCCGGCCGATTATTCGCCTCTGGAGACAGTGCCGGGCATGACGCCAACAGAGATCCAGGCGGCACAGGAGCGCTTGAACGGTGGCGGTATGGCCGGGCCGGCAGTATCAACTCAGAACTCTTCAGGCCCGCAGTCTGGGTCAGAACTCAGAACTCAGAACTCGAATGAACTGGTGCTTGACGAGGCCCGGGCTTGGGCGAAACGCCAGCAGGGGATGCAACGAGTGGTGGGCGAATCCCCGAACGCTTACGACCAACGGGTGTTGACTGCCTACCGGCGGAGCCAGGCCACTGCGGACGTGCCGGTCGTTCAGCCGGCAACGGGATGGGGAGGTAAAACCATTCCCGCCGCTCCCATCGCGGCCGACTCTGCTCCTGCACCCGCGGAAGAGACTCCAACGCCGACAAAACCTGTGACATCGACAGGGACAAAGAAGCCGCAAAACCGCACGGTTGACCCATCTAAGGATGACATCGCCGTTGCCATCGCCAAGCTGGGTGGAATTGACACCGAGGCGGCCAGATCCGAGTGGGGAAACGCCATCACCGATGCCCGCCGCGACCTGAACAAGCATGTCATGCGTCAGGGCCAAGGGTTCATGCACGTGTTCAAGCAGGGAGGGCGGACGCTCGATGACATACGGGAGGTCCTGGTCGAAAACGGCTACCTTCCCCCTGGCGCCACCGTCAACGACCTGCACGCTGCCATGGAAGACGCCACCCGCGGCACTTTTCGCCGGTCACTGTCTTACGACTTCCCGCCGCCCACGCCCGAGGTGCTCGGTCCGATCAGTCCTACAGGTCCCATCGGTCCCAGTTCAGAGACCGTTGCCACATATTCCAAACTCGCAGGCCTCGACACCACCGGCTGGAGCGACGGGGAGCGGGCGGATTTCGTGAAGTCGTGGGAGAAACATGCCGCCAGCAAGGGGCTCGCTCCGGATGACCCGGCCCTGGCGCTGGGCTCTATTCACGAACAGGCGCAGAAAGTCACATCAACGTCGAGCAACGGCACCGCGCCACTTGCCGGGAATCTCTATGTTATGCCTTCGAAAATAGTCGTAGAGGGTGGGGGGAGGGACGTTAAGCGCCTCGGCGATCTCCTTGACGTTGAGACCCTCCGCAGCAAGGGCTTCGGCGCGCTTGGCATCCCAAGTCAAAGGATGGTGCTTGCCGCAATGCTCGCTCGGGCCAATGATCCGAAGATTCTCGATTCGGTTGTCGGTCCGGACGTGATTGATATGGTGAATATGCTCACCGGGCAAAAGGTCTCTGCCGAGATGCTGAGAGACAACCCAGCGGTGCTCAAGAACCTCCTTGCCGTCTCGCCAGATGTAAACGTATCCGCTCTTACTGATCCTGCGACGCGTGAGAGATTGGGCCGTTCGATAGCGACTATAGCAGACTTGATCGCAGAAACACCTGTCAGTTCGCTTGAGGTGGCTCGGGCGGCTAATGGGAGCGCCGCAAACAAAGCAGGTGATGTCGGGGCGAGTAGCGGCGACACGACAGGCGTTGGAACGAAAGATCTTGGCCTTAATTTGGGACCGGTATCGTCGGAAACTCTTTCCACAGAATTGGCACACCACATCGACAGCGCCGCTCATGACGCAGCAACCTCCCCAAGAAATGATCTGCCGGAACCCACTGAGGCCCAGAAACATGCTGGAAATTACAAGAAAGGCGATTTCTGGCTGAACGGTCTGCACATACGGATTGAGAACCCGCAAGGCAGTGTACGGCGTGGTACGAACGAAAACGGCAGACCGTGGGAAACCGAACTGCGAAACCATTATGGTTATATTGTCGAGACGAGTCAAGGAAAAGCGCCACGAGGGAATGACAAGGATCATCTCGACGTCTTTGTCGGTCCTGATCCGGAGAGCCGGCGCGTATACGTGGTGGACCAGAAGAACATTAAGACGGGCCGCTTCGATGAACATAAAATCCTTATCGGATGGGACACGCCGGTGGATGCCCGGCTGGGGTATCTCGCCAATTACGACGAGAGCGGCCCCGACCGGATAGGCGCCCTCACCGAAACCACGCCCGAAGGACTCAAGGAATGGTTATCTAATGGTAACCAAAAAAAGGCGTTTGCCGATTCACCATTCACCATTCACCATTCACAGGGGGTTACCGATGAAGTGCCCGAAATGCAGCAAGAAGGTGGCAAAGGACAAGAAGAAGTGTCCGACGTGCGGACACAAGATGACGGAGCCGTACCAGCCGGTGGTGTGGCCGCCGGTGCTTCCAGTGAGGTAAGCCAGTCCCACGTTCGCCGAGTCGATGAGGAGATGCGACGCCAGGTTGATGATCTGGTCCGCAAGAAAGATATCGACGGGGTGTTGCGCCTTGCCTTTCATGACGAACTGACCAATACGTATAACGCCCGGGGATGGCAACTGGCTGAGAAAATGATGCCGACCGGCAATGCCGTGGCGAGCATGGACATATCGGGACTTAAGTGGATCAATGACACGTTTGGCCATGTTTATGGCGACAAGCTGCTGCGTCTTATCGCCGATGCCGCGGAACCGCTCGGAATCAAGATATTCCGCAAGGGAGGCGACGAGTTCGCCACGATCTTTGACGACCCGGCCACGGCCGAGAAGGCCCTGGAGCGCCTGGCCGAGGCGGTGGCGAAACAAACCATTGAAATCGACGGTGAGGATGGTACAATAATCCCATACACCGGATGGAGGCTCGACTATGGAATCGACCAGGACTTCAACTCCGCCGACCAGCGGCTCAACGCCAGCCGAGCCGAGCAGGTTGCGGCTGGAACCCGTAACCCTGAAAGGGGAGGCCGACCTTATAGCGTCGTTGCAGGAATTCACGGCGAAGCACGGCCCGATAGTGGACATTCGGCTGGGCACACCGCAGAAGTAGAACCGAGCAAGAGAAAAACCGAATCATCGGAAGGGGAGAGGTCCGTACAGGACTCTCCCCTTTCTGCGTCTTCAGACGGAGAAAGCAACGGCCCTGCGGCCGATGAACATACACCCGCCACCACTCCCGCAAGCGAACCCGCCACCGCAGAGGGGCCGGAAACGGCCTCCTCTCCCGCCGGGAAGATCGAAGATTTCGGCGAGAAGATCGGCGGGGCGCGCAAGGATACCGCGTCCCGTGGTACCGGTACCGGACCGAAATCCAAGAAGGATGACGGTGCCCCGGCGTGGCAGAAGCGCTTCATCGTGGCGCACAGCATCAAGTCGCCAGGCCGGTTCGGGATCATCACCAAGGGTGGACGGCTTTCCTTTTCCGGCACCGGCCAAACCTTTGCTTCGGAGGAGGAGGCAAAAGCGGCCATCCCGGTCTACGCCGTGGCGATGACGCACCAGGCGGTGCTGAACCCCGACAATACCTGGTCGATCTACAAGCGCGTCGGCGAACGCAAGCGCCTCAAGGTGGTGGAACGGAGTTTCCCGGCGCGTGAGGACGCCCTGCGTTATATGGCGGAGAACGCCGTGAATCTTCTGGAGGCGAAAACCTCCTTCGGTGAGGAGATCCTGCCGGTGCCGGAGATCGCCGTGCGCACGGGAGCCGAAAGGCGAACCGAACCCGCCACGGCGCAGATGTTCATGGATACGTTCGCGCCAAGGGGGATCGAGTTCGGCAACTGGAACAACCAGGAAGAGCGGCAACAGGTGATGAACCATGCCTATGATGGGCTGCTCGACCTGGCGGAGGTGTTGAACGTCCCGCCTAAGGCCCTGATGCTGAACGGCGAGTTGGCCATCGCCTTCGGGGCGAGAGGTCAGGGGCTTTCCGGGGCCAAGGCTCATTATGAACGAGATTACGGGGTCATTAACCTTACCAAGATGAAGGGTGCCGGCTCGCTTGCCCATGAGTGGTTCCATGCCCTCGACCACTACCTCGGCCGCCTCGACTCCAAGGCGCCGAACGAGAAGGTGGCGAACAAACGTGGTGATCAGGTCTATCAGACCCGCGGTCCCGACGATTACCTGAGCCATGGCGCGAGCTACAAGTCGCAGCTGCGGCCGGAACTGCGGGAGGCGTACAAGGCCCTTATTCAGGCGATGTACAAGAAGGCGGAGCAGTATGTCGAGGACACCGAAAAGACGGAGAAGTTCGTGGGCGCGGCCCGGGACAACCTGAAATCCACCCTCGATAGCCTGCGGAAGAACCTTGCCCGCGACCTGACACATGAGGTCACGTGGCGCAAGAACAAGCGCGGGCTCGCCCCGGCTTCGGCCGAGCAGCTGGCGGAGTTCGACCGGCTGGCCGCGATCCTCGTCGAGGGGGGCGGCCTGGAGACGCAATGGCGGGCAGACAACCCGAACGCCCCGGCCCGGAGTCGCGCGGCCTTCGCCGGCCGCAGCACCAACGACACCCTGGAGGGGCTCTCGGCCATCCTGAAAAACGTGCGGAACCGCTCCGGGTTCAACGCCGAGCGGGGCGGCACCCTCGACAAGCTCCGGACCGATATGAACCTCTACGCCGCCCGACTGAAGATGCTGCGAGATGCGGAGAGCGGGGCGGAGAAGACCAAACAGGTGCCGACCTCCTTCGCTATGGAAGCGAAAAAGATGGACCAGGCACGCAGCGGCGACTACTGGAGCGAGCCTCACGAGATGGCGGCCCGGGCGTTTGCCGCCTATGTCGAGGACAAGGTGGCGGAAGCCGGCGGCCAGAGCGATTTCCTCGTCTACCATGCCCACGGCGGCATCCTCGTGCCGATGATCGACGGCTTTGTGGCCCGGCCGTATCCGGAGGGGAAGGAGCGAGAGGCGATCGGCAAAGCATTCGACGAGTTTGTCGGTACCCTGCAGACCAGGGAGAAGGGGACGGCGCTGTTTGCCCTGCGGGACGCGAACAGCCGGTACAACGATGATCTCGATCGCATGAAAACCGTCGGCCTGCCCCATCGCCATATCTTTGACCTGGGAGAACCGGGCGAAATATTGCGGAGCGTCGGGGTGCCGAGCCTCCCGATCAAGATGAACCTGGCGACGGTTCATAAGGTGACCGGACAAGGGGAGTCGGCCCGGCACGAACTGCCTGTGGGACTTCTCTACAACTTGCCGCGACACATCAACAATCCGGTGGCGGTGTTCGCATCAGATACACAGGCCAACGCCAAGACGCTGCTGCTTCAGATGCGGCATGAAGGCAAACCGGTCATGGCGGCACTGCATCTGGAAGTCAAGACGGGAAACATCGAAGTCAACAGGATTGCGAGCGTTTACGAACGGAACGAAAGGGAATACGTCAACTGGACGATCAAGGGACTGCTGGAGGCAATAGACAAGACAAAGGGCCAATGGCTGCTGGAGCAGGTGAGGCGTGCAATTCGCCCCAGGACCAGCGGGTCATTGACCCCTAATAAAATATTATATCACCGCGCCGAGGAAGTCAAGAGCGGCGTGCGTGAGGATGGAACGCGGTTTGCGGCGGGCGCAGCTTCCGAAGGCCTCGACCATGTCGCCATCGACCGCATCCAGACCGCCATCCTCGCCGCCCTGCCGGAAGGGGCCACGGAGCTGCGCACACAAGAGCGTATCGTACACCACGACCCGGCGGCCTTTGCGGCTCATGGGGTGACGTCCGGCACCATCGCCGGCATGACACAGATGACCGCCCGGCAGACGCGGGCGATCGTCACCCTTGCCCTGGAGCACGCCACTGAGGCCACGGGATACCACGAGGTATTCCACGCGGCGAAGATGCTCGGGTTGATCGACAAGCGTGACGCCGCACTTCTGGAAAGGGCCTTTCCGGCCCGGGACGGCAGGGACAGCGAGGAGCGGACTGCCGACGCCTTCGGCCGCTACGGCATGGGGCAGACCCGACCCGTCCCCGGCATCCGCCGGATATGGGACAGGATTCTCAACTGGCTGAAGCGGGTCGGCAACGCCCTGCGGGAAATGGGGTTCCGGACTGCCGACGACGTGTTTGCCGACCTGTGGGGCGGAAAGCTCAAGGGACGACAGGCGGCCGATGCCTTCGAGCGCTCCGGTGACCGCTCTCTGGCAGAGGTCATTCTTGACCGGTTGCGGGAAAAGGGGATTTCCGACGAGGAGATCCTACGGGCGGCGAGTTACCAGCCGGCCCGGTACGCTGCCGCGTGGCACGGCTCGCCTCATGATTTTGACAAGTTCAGTCAAGACAAGATCGGTACAGGAGAAGGGGCGCAGTCGTACGGTCATGGGCTTTATTTTGCCGGCAAGAAGGAAGTGGCCGAGCATTACCGGGACACACTGGGGCCCGGCCGAGGCCTGGAAGTTGGCGAGACTGCGGCCCGCATCTATCAAAGTTTGCCAGCCGAATGGTCTGAAGACCGGAAAACGGTTGCGGTTATTAACGAGCTCCAGCACCGTGCCGATGGGGCGCAAAGCGTGGAGTTCAAAAACAAGATGCAACGGGAAATCCGTGCCGTGGAGCAGGGCAAACACCGCGGCCGCCTCTATCAGGTCGAACTTGCACCGAAAGAGGATGAATATCTCCTGTGGGACAAGCCGCTTGCCGAGCAGAGCGAAACGGTGAAGGCTGCTCTGAAAAACGAGTTTGACGCCCTGCGGGAGTATTACAAGAATCCTGTCAGTGACCCGCTTTCGATGTCCGGCGGTGAATTCTATCGCGGTTTGTCGGATGATGGCGATCGCGCCGCCTCCGACTATCTCCACTCCCTCGGTGTCCGGGGCATAAAATACCTGAATGGCGCGAGCCGCAGCGCGGGCGAGGGAGATTACAATTATGTGATCTTTTCGGACAAGGACGTCTCGATCACGGCGAAATATGCCCTGCGGGAAGAACAGGCCGCCGAGGTCGCCGCCGGGCTGGAACCGATGGCAGTCCTGAAGTCCATGGGCCGCTTTCTCAATCCCTTCGATTTCTCCCGCCTGCGAAAGTTCGTCGAAGAGCACACCGAACCAGCCACGAAGGACAATATCGCCTGGCTCCTTCAGGAACCCTTCTCCCGCCAGGAGCAGCACGAGGCAGTCAAGCCGTTCTACGAGGAGGGGAAGCGGCGGGAAGAAGACCGGTTCACGGACGCGGTCCGGATGAAAGGAGGTCTGGCGGAGAAGGGTCCGGAAGCCGACGGGGGCGGCATGGACAACCTGCGGGAGAAGTTCCGCAACTTCTTCGACTGGTCAGATATGAAGACCGTCTGGGAAGAGACGAAACAGCGGATGTACGACCCCCTCTCCAGGGAGGAGAAGGCGGCCTTCGACGTGCTGGTGTTCGAGGGAGACGCCCGCAACGTGGAGTACGGCAGTTTCGAGAAGGCCCTTCTCAATCCGAAGGTAAAGGCCGCCGGCCTGACGGAACGGACCTTTGCCTTCTACCGCAAACTGATCGAGGCGGCGGACACAGCCTTCGAAGAGGGCCTGAAACTGGAAGAGGAACTGATGCGGGAAAACGGCATCGACCCGCAGAAGATCGCCGACACCATCGCCGGCAAGCGCTCCCGGTACAAGGGAGAGCTGGACTACCGCTTCGAGAAGGTGACGGAAGGGAAGAAGGAAGTGTTCCGGGTATCGCTGGGCTACGACCCGGGAGTGAACGTCCTCCACCAGTTGAAACGGGTGGCGAAGAAGTTCGACACCAGGGTGACGCAGACCGACGAAGGCGTTGCCATCGACTTCAAGGCCCGGGACGAGGAGGCGGCACGGGCGGACCTCAAGTACGTGACGGCCCAGAAGCGGCGGGGCTACATCCACCGCAACCATGGCGAGGGTGAGATGGTGGTCACCGCCCACCACGTGATCGACCGCCTCGACTTCACGACCCGCGACGTGACCGCCCGGGACGGCAAGCCCGCGGCCCAGTTCTACCTGAACTATTACCCCGGCCTGACCCTGGCGAAAGAGATCGAGCAGGTGGCCGACGACCTGGGGGGATCATTCCGCCAGCAGGAGGGGAGCGGCCACATCATCCTGCAGTTCCGCAAGGAAGAGGAAGAACAGGCCCGCGAGCGCCTGGCGGCCATCCCCCTGACCCGGCCGGACGGCAGTAACTACCGGGTGATGGTCTACAGCCGGTATGTGCCGAAAGAGAGCAAGGCGAAAAAACTGGCGCAGCAGGTGCGGCGCGACCCGGCAACCTTTATGCCGGTGGGCTACCTCGAAGGGCATACGTACGAGGTGAATCACAAGCAGAGCGACAGCCTGCAAGAGGACGAGTACCAGGACATCACCGCCAATTCCTTCGCCCTGGACCGGATGATCGACCAGGCGTTGAAACGGGCCACCAACCGCGGGGAAATCGGCGAGAAGGCAGCCGAAGAGCTCCGGAAGGATTACCAGACCAACGTAGCGGAGATCCTCATGGCCCGCGGCGCCGGTATGTACAATATCCGCCGGGCCGACTACCTGATCGAGGGTTACGACCGGACCGACGCGCTGGGCAAGTTCGAGTCGTACGTGCACGGGGTGGCCGGCATGCTCTCCAAGGCGCGCTATGCCCGGCGCCAGTTCGAGCACCTCCAGGCGGTGCCGGCCGAGCACCGGCGCTGGGCGAGCCGCTACGTTCGCTATACCCTGCGCAACCTCGGGCGGTGGGATCGGCTGTCGGGCGATGCCCGGGCCGCGGTGTCGCTCTGGTACCTGGGGGGGAACGTCTCGTGGATGCTGATCAACAGCACCCAACCGTACGTGGTGGGAGTGGCGGAACTCTCGAAACATATCGCCGGCGGAGCGTTCCTGAAGACCGACGGCCAGAAGGGAGCCTTGCGCCGGATCGCCGCGGCCGAATTCGACGTGCTGCGGGACAAACTCTCGGATGACGAGCGGAACCTGTTCGCCGACCCCCGGGTGCAGGTGCAGTTCAAGGAGACGGCCTTGGCGGAGATGACCGGCTCGGATGCCGGAGTGGGAGGCAAGGCGTCTCGCGCCCTTCACGGAGCGGTGCGGGTGACCATGGCGCCCGGCCAGAAGGTGGAGCAGCTGAACCGCAAGACGGTGATCCTGGCGTCCTACCGCGTCTTCCGGGCGCAGGGGATGGCCCGCGACGAGGCGGTGCAAAAGGCCCTGGCCGTGAACGACGCCGTGAACATCGACATGGGTCGCCACAACCTGCCGGGGTATGCCGCCCATTCCGCCCTCGGCCGCGGCGCCTATGCCCTGCAGTCGTACATCACCCACATGCTGAACCTCATTTACTACCGGACGACGAGCGGCAACCGGGCCGACCAGAAGGCGCTTGTCCGCCTCTTCTTCGCCATGTACCTTCTGGGCGGGGCGGCGGCCGGGGCGCCGGGGCTGGACGAGCTGGACAAGTTCATTCTCAAGCTGTTCGGGTATTCCCCCAAGCTGGCCTTCCGCAACTGGCTCCGCAAAAACGCCCGGAACTACGGCGGCCCGGCGGAGGCGCTCTTCGGGTTCGTGGCCGATGTTCACGACCACGGCCTGCCGGGGGCGCTCTTCGGCGTCTCCCTGACCGGGGCGGTGCAACTGCGCATCCCGCTCCTCTCCAACTGGCTGGCCGGCGACGACGTGACCAAGTCGGTCACCGGCCCGATCGGCGGGTTGGCGCAGAAGGGAGTAAAGGCGGGCGCGGCGGCATGGGAAGGGGACTGGTCCCGGGCTGCCGAGTATGCCGCACCCACTGCGGCGGCCAACGTCGTGTCGGCGGTCCGCCAGACCTCCGGCCCGGTGACCACGACCCACGGCAAGGAAGTGTTCTACCGGGGACAGCCGGTGCGGATGACCTCCGGAGAGGGGATGCTTCGGGCCTTCGGTATGCAGCCGGCCCGGGTGTCGGACCTGCGGGAAGACACCCAGATCATGAAGGAACTAGAGGCCTACGGCAACGCCCAGAAGATGGCGGCCCAGGACCGCTACCGCAAGTATGGCGACTGGCGCGGCATGATGCGGTTTAACAACCTCCGCCAGGGGGCGCAGTGGGGGGACCTGGTGACGGGAATCGACGATTACCCGGACCGGGGCGTGGCGGACGAGAAGGATAGCCAGTGGCAGTACCAATACGGAAGGTAGAAAGAAAAGGCCCCGGGTCGACCCGGGGCCTTATTCGACGCGATGCTTACATCAGTGAGTGCTGCGCTGCCTTCTCTCGGTAGTCCGCGAAGAACTGCAGGAGGTTCGTGGTGAATTCCAGCTGGTCGTCAGGGTCCATCGAGTCAAGCGCGTCATCGATGGCTTGTCCGAGGACCGCCTTGTACAGGTCGGTCATCGTCATCTCGGGGGAAAAGTCCATCTCCGCCAGCAGGTTGTAGATGCGGGCGGCCAACTCGCCTTGCACTTTCCGGGTCTTGCGGACGGCGGAGGTTTTGACCGCTTCTATTGCCGCCGCCAGTTCCGGGCTCAGCGGGTATGTTTCGACACGAGTTTCGCGGCCACGCTCGCCAGCCATTTGATCCGCTGGCTCGGCATGGCCGCCCCCGGCTTTTTTCCGTGACGCGCCGTGACCGCGAATTTTTTCCCCTTGGCGGTAAGCTCCCAACCGAAGGCCCCCTTGCGCAGGTAGCCGTGCCGGGCGAGCTCCTCGTTGAACTGCCGGCCGGTCATGCCCAGGGACTCCCCCAGTTCGGTGGCGGTCTTGTACCCTGACAGGGGGCCTGCATCTTCCTCAACGGCCGGGGCGAGCAGTTCGTCGACGGTCAGGTTGTAGTGGCGGCCGAGCTTTTCCAGGTTCCTGGCGTTGGGCATGGTTCCCATGGTGGTATAGTCGTGGAGCATCGAGGCCGCGATGCCGATCTTGCGGGCGAGCGCCCGCAGGGTGATTTTCCCCTCCTCGATGTCACGCGCGAGCAGTTGCTGGAATCGCCGCAAAGGCTGAGACTGTCCCATGGGGAGCGCCGCCCGTTCGGGTTGCGCCTCGGGCACCTCGGCGAGCTCCATGAGCCCCAGGATATCCACGCTGGTCACCTTGCGGGTGGCGGTGTTGGCGGCGTGTGCGGACTGGCGCTTGTTCTGGCCCAGCATCTGCGCGGTGTGGTAGAAGGCCTCGAACACCCGGTGCGATTCGAGCTGGTTGTCGACGCTGGTGTGAGAGACCATGGGGAGGGCGCGGGACTGCTTCTCCACTTCGATGAAGTAGTCGCGCACTTCGAACCCTTTATCGGTGCCGCTCATCATGGCGATGTGTTTCGCGGCGTCGATGGTGAGGTGGTAATCCTTACGGAGTGTAGCCCCAATTTCTCGCTCGCCCTTTTGGGCGAATGAGATATAGTCGCGATTTTCCACGAGTCGAGCACGGTCGATCTGGACTTTGATCCAGTTCGAGAAGTCCTTGCCGACTCCAAGCGAGGCGTGCAGGTCGCGGGCGTTGACGGTCTGGGTGAGTTCCTGGTGAATGGTGGACTGCTCGATGGGGATCAGCTGGCGGGGGGCGTTCATGGTACTACCTCCTACGATTTTGAGATGGCCCCTCATTGAGGATGCCGGGCGCTCTCACTGCTCGTAGGCGCAGCAGGGTATTTCCCTTGCGGTGTTGTATTTCCCCTACACCCGGCAAACTGTAGATACAAAAATACCGCAAAAACTTTCGGGTGCGGGGTCCGCCTACGACTCGCTGTGAGAGCAGCTTGCGGCAAGAATACATCGCACCCGTGGTGAAGTCAAGGGGTTTTAATCGTAGGAATTATATTTAACGCATGTGGGGATGTATGTCAAGAGGGGTGTTCGGAATTCCTAACAGGACGAGTTAGCCCTTTTGTGAAAGCTCGCCATTTTGGGGGGGCTTAACAATGGCCTCCTCAGCGGTTTTTCGTTTCTTCACGGCAGTGCGAGGTTTTCCGTATTCGCCTTTTCGGGCGAATATGATAAAGATGCGATTTTCCACCGCTCCCCCTTTTGGGGGAGTATTCATAATGACGTAATCTACAAAGCGAGCCCGTTCGAGTTTCACGGCGCCTTCTTTTCTCGCTCACCCTTTTGGGCGAATGAGATATAGATCCCCAGTCGGCCATCTTTGAGGTTTTCCCCTTTTGTCATATTCCCCGAAAAGGGGGAATATGGGAAGCCAAGCATTGATTACCGCCTCAGTTTGAACTCGCCCATTTCGGCGAGCGCAAAGCGCGGTTGTACTTTGTGTCACTAGGAAGCTGCTCACCAATTTTGGTGAGCAGGTAATCCTTCATCATTTAAGACCGAGATTTTGCGCTCCACTTCTTGGTGAAAAACACTTAAACGGCCTTGCTTTCTCCTGCATGTTGTACTATGGCTGTTCGTAATAACTGCGAACAGAGCCAAGGAGTGTGCCATGCCGTCTCTTGTTGTGTTTGTCATCCTCTCGGTCGGTCTTGCTGCGTATGGCGCGGACAGCAAGTCTCTGACCACGGAACACGCCCCCGACGTGATCATGTATCTCTGGTGGGCGCTGGGAATCCTGGCTACGGGTGCCGCCTCGGTTTCCACCGGCGTGGGAGTCTGGATGCTTAAGACAATACTTCGCCATGAACGGGAACTGGTGGAGATCAAGACCCACTGTGAAGATAGGGATACCTGTGAAAACTAAGATCATATTTCGCTGCCCGGTGACCTACAAGAATGTCAGCACCCATTGTCGCTGCCGCTACTGCATGGAGTGGCGCAAGTGACCGACTGCCCCTATTTATATATCTGCCGACAGCCGATGATGCCGAAACGGCCGTGCGGCCCCGGTTGCGAGCGCCGGGCCTTTTACACAAAAAACCGCATCCCGACACAGGAGATAGCGGAACAACATGAAAGGGAGGGAAATGCAGATGTCGGAATCAAACCATGAAAACCACGGATTGGGGGAGAACTTCTTTGCAGTGCTGACCATCTTCCTGGCCGCACTGTTCCTGTTTGCCCTCGCATGGGTCTTGCCGGAGATCCGCGGCGCGATCGGCGAGACGTTCGGCCAGCCGTTGCCGCGCCTGATCCTGTACACCCTCTACTGGGCACCGGTCATCTATTTTCTCGGCGGCCGCCGGTTCAAGGTGATCCCGTGGCTCAAGGCCAATCCCGTCGCCTTTGCGATCATCGCGGCATCGATCATCCTCGGGGCTTCCAATGTCATCCATCGCTGAAAAGGTCATCCAGGTCGCCGACTCCCTGAAGTATATCCGGGAGGCCACCAACCATAACGACCACCCGATGATCGACCGGATGCTGGAATACCTCGGACTGCCCCACCACCTTTCCTGGTGTCTCGCCTTCTGTCTCTGGTGCTGGCATGTGGCCGTGGCGCCGGCCGCGCTTCCCTTCCCGAAGATCGCCCGGTGCTCAAGCTTCTGGGAGTACGTCCAGGCCCGGGAGCTGCGTTACCGGACGTTCACCCCGGAGGACGTCCGCTGGGGGATCGAGAAACCGCAGCCGGGCGATATCGGCATCTTCAGCCATAACCCGCAGAAGAGGAATTGGGACGGTCACGCGGTGCTCGTAGTGCGCCAGATCAACAGGAAGTCGTTCCGGACCATCGAGGGGAACACCGTGCCCGGGGCGGAAGGAAACCAGCGGGAAGGGGGCGGCGTCTACTACCGGACCCGCTACAACGATATCCGCGGGCTGCACCTGGAAGGATTCGTGCGGCCCAGATAGGAGAGAGACGATGGAGATTCTCATCACGGTAACGAACTGGATGCTGGCCCGGCGGTGGGTGCAGTACGCCCTGCTTGCGGCGGTGGCCCTGCTCACGCTCTTTGTCCTTACACTGACGATCGGCGTAAAGGTGCAGACGAGCCGGCTGCACACGGCGCAAAAGAAGCTTGACGGCATCACCGCCCAGGTCGAACTTCAGAACGAGGGGATACGCCAGCTGCAGGCGGCGGGGAAAGTGGCGGAAGAAAAGGCGCAGGCCGCTCGGAACGAGGCCGCCCGGCTTGCCCGCACCTACGAGGCGAAGGTGCAGGAGATGCTGAGCCATCCGGCGCCGGCCGACTGCGAAGAGGCCCGGCAATATGGTTTCGAGATGGCCAGAAAACTCGCGGGGGGTGCCCAATGAAGCGATACGCGGTGGTGCTGGTACTGTTTTTGTGCGGCTGCGCACCAAAGGTCGTTAACGTCCCGACGCCGGTTGCCTGCCCCGAGCCTCCGGCCGTCTCGCGTCCGGCCTGGCCGATAGCGAGCCTCACGGGCAGGGAAACCTACGGAGAACTGCTCCGGGCCTACGGCGCCAGTCTCAAAGCGGAAGAGGGCTACAGCACGAGCCTGGAAATCATCATCAACGGCTACCGGAAAAACAAGTGAGCGTCGTATCCCTGGCGGAAAAGCGGTTGCGGAGCGTCGACCACCTGGAGGGCGAGGCGCTCTGCACCGCCTGCGGTCACACGTGGCAGGCGCTCGCTCCCCTCGGCACGGTGGCCCTGGAGTGCCCCGCCTGCCACACCATGAAGGGGCTGTACCGCCCCGGCCACGGCCTGGACCTGCGGTTGCGGCTGTAACGCTTTCGCCATCGACGAGACGGGCAACACCATCTGCTACAACTGCGGCACGTACCAGGAGTTTCCGAGGGATTAAAAGAATAGGGGCATGGTCTCCCCGGCAGGCCTCCGCCGGCATAGAGACAGCCCGCCAAAACGGCGGGCTTTTTTTATCGTTTCTTGCCTCGCCCCGCCTTTTTGTTCTGACCCGCTGACGTCAGGATATAATCTGCCACCTCCTCGACAACATTGCGCAGATCCTCCAGAGGGAATTGGATGTACCCCTCAGTCACGTCTTTGGGCAATGCATGGTTGCACAACCGTTTCTTGGTAAATACCGGCACCCGCAAAATTTCAGCGTATGACTCGAAGGAACGGCGGAGGTCATGCGGAGTGAATTGAACACCACTGCGCTCGATCACCTTTTTGTACTGTGCGCGCAAATCCTCGATGTGCCCGGACTTGCTTTTTCTTCTGCCGAGGGAAGGGAAAACGAAATCGGTGGCCTTAAGGGTGGGACCGCGGGCCGGGAGCATCGCTTTGATGCGCTCCATGACGTATCGGGCTACCGGGACCTCAAGGACTTTTCCCGTCTTCGTCTCGCGAAAGACACAGACGTTACGCACAAAATCCGCGTCTCCCACCTTCAGTGCCGCGGCCTCGGTACGGCGGGCGCCGCTGAAGAGCACGAGCAGAATGTAGTTGCGTGAAAATTCGTCCAATTCCAGCACGGCGGCAAACCAGGCCGGAAGATCCTCCGGATGGATGTATGTGGTGCGCCGGCCGAGACGATACCACGCATCCAACACGGTAAGCTTCCTGACCGGATTGCGGGAGACGATCGGTACCGAATCTTCCTCCTCGCTGTCGATCACATAATTGAACAAGGCCCGGATGATACGCATCAGGCTGTCGGCTTGGCCGGGCGCCCGGGCGCCCAGCTCGGCATGCTTTTGCACGATCATCTTCCCGGTGACCTCCCGGATGGGCCGGTCAAACCATTCAGGGACGTTGCGCTCCAGCGATTCCAGATACCCCTTCTTGGTCGACTCTTTCATTTTCTTTCGGGTGGCGATGTAGAGGTAATAGACCTGCCGGAGCGTTATGCGCCGGGCCTCATCCTCGGCTGCCGCCACCTGTGCCTCCCGGCGCCGGTCGGCGGGGGAGATCCCCTTGGCGGCATCCTCAAGAATCCCCTTGGCGGCATCCCACGCATCGTCGAACGCCATGATGCCGACCCGGCCGATCGTCTCGTTGAACTTCCGCCGGCTTCCGTCCGGATAGGAGATTTTCCCTTGGGCAAAGTAGCTCTTGGAATTGCGGTTCACCCGGACGCCGAAACCGGTCAATTTAGTATCGAAGTATTCCTCCTGCCGGCCAGCACACGCTAGCTTCTCAACAGAGGTTCTGGTCAGGCGCAGAAGCGGCATCGTCTCCTCACTATGGACCATATATGGACCAAAAATCTAAATTTTATATTTTTTTACCGGAAAACACGGCTTTTTATACTGGCAAATTTTCGTTAAAAAATCAATTGCTTGACATGCCAAATAAAAATATATAAAAAGGTCTGATATGCAAAACGCAATACTTAGGATCCAGCGGGCAACCGTGGGGGTTCAACTCCCCCCTCTCGCACCAGTCAACTGAATCGCCCTGTGCGACTCCCGCCACAGCACGACACCAACCGGATTAAACTGCCGGCATCACACCTGCTGCCAATTTTACCACTTATTTTCAGGAGAGAGGTTCGCAATGCAGATCAAGGTTGAAAAACTGAGTTCGGTGAAGAAGAAGCTCCATTTCCAGATACCCGCAGACCGCATCACGACGGAGATCGACAAGGCGTATGATGCTATCCGCAAACGGGCCTCTATCAAGGGGTTCAGGAAAGGGAAAGCGCCCCAGTCTTATATCGAGAAGCATTACCGGGATGTGATGGCAGATGAGGTCCTCAAGACCATCGTCAATGATACTTACTTCAAGGCCCTCATGGACGAGAAGATTTACCCGGTATCCCACCCCGAGATCGAGAGCGACGAGGTAAAACGGGGGGAGGCTTTTACCTATTCCGCTACTGTCGAAGTGTTTCCCGAGATAGAGGTCAAGGACTTCGCGGGGTTGGAAGTGAAAAAGGAAAAGTTTGTCCTCGACGAGGGAGCGATTGACCGGCGTCTCCAGGAGATGCGGGAGAGCATGGCCCAGTTGAAGCCCGTCGAGGAAGGGCGTGCAGCTACCAATGGCGATTTCGTGACCATTGATTTCAAAGGGTTTGTGGATGGCGTTCCCTTTGACCAGGGTGAAGCCACTGATTTTCAGCTCGAACTCGGGTCCGGCCGGTTTATTCCCGGTTTCGAGGAGCAGGTCTGCGGCATGCAGGCCGGTGAGGAGCAGGCAATCAACGTGACGTTCCCGGAGGACTACGGCAAGAAAGAGTTGGCCGGCAAGGAGGCAACATTCACGGTTTCGCTGAAGGAGATCAAGGTGAAGGAGCTTCCTCCCCTTGATGACGATCTGGCTAAGGAATTCGGCGAGTTCGAAACCCTCGGCGAGCTCCGGGCGAAACTGACTGAGATTCAGGAGAAGCAGGAACAGGAGCGGATCGAAGTTGAACTGCGCGAGCGGTTGCTCAAGGCACTGATCGACCGGAACGACATCGAAGTCCCCGATGGGCTGGTCGACAGGCAGCTGGAGGCGATGCTTGACAACACCAAGAAGCGGCTTGCCTACCAGAGGCTTTCCCTTGAAATGATGGGCATGGACGAAGCACAATACAAGGCCCAGTTCCGGGACGTTGCCGTGAGCCAGGTTAAGGGGTCGCTTCTCCTTGACGCACTCGCCAGACAGGTAGGGATTACGGTCGAGGAAAGCGATCTTGAGGAAAAGATCAACAGCCTTGCCGGCGATGCCCATGAAAGCCTAGAGACGGTCAGGAATTATTATCTGCAGAACGAGCGTGCCAAAGAGAATCTCACCGCTCAGATCAGGGAGGAAAGGGCGCTGGCTCACCTCCTTGGACTGGCCAGAATAACGGATGTTGCGCGTGGCGAAATCTAATTCAGGGGAGGATACCATGCTGGTACCTATCGTGGTTGAGCAGACCGGCAGGGGCGAGCGGTCTTACGATATATATTCCAGGCTTCTGAAGGACCGGATCGTTTTCCTTGGGGGAGGTATCGATGACCATCTCTCCAATCTGGTCATTGCCCAGCTCCTTTTCCTCGAGGCAGAGGACCCGGACAAGGATATTCACCTCTACATCAATTCGCCGGGCGGAGTGGTGACGGCAGGCATGGCCATATACGACACCATGCAGTATATCAAGGCGCCCGTCTCTACCATCTGTGTCGGCCAGGCGGCTTCCATGGCGGCCCTGCTCCTTGCCGGCGGTGAGAAAGGGAAGAGATTCAGCCTCACCAATTCACGGATCATGATCCATCAACCCCTTGGTGGTTTCCAGGGGCAGGCTACTGATATCCACATTCATGCCCAGGAAATACTGCGCATGAAAAAGAAACTGAACGAACTTCTGTCGGGGCACTCCGGTCAGCCCCTGGCAAAGGTCGAAAGCGATACGGAACGGGATTATTTTATGTCTGGTGAAGAAGCCAGGAACTATGGTATCATTGATTCTATCGTAACAAGAAACATCATGACGGGAGGTTCCCGGTGAGTAGAAGAGATGACCGCCCCGATAGTCTGATCTGTTCCTTCTGCGGGAAAAGCCAGGATGAAGTTAAAAAACTGATTGCCGGGCCGACGGTATACATCTGTGACGAGTGTATCGAGTTGTGCAATGACATCATCGCCGAGGAGACAAAGCTCGAAGAGGCGATGGGACCGGACGCAAAGAAACTGCCCAAGCCCCAGGAAATAAAGGAGGTTCTGGACGAGTATGTGATCGGTCAGGACCGCGCCAAGAAAATTCTGGCGGTTGCCGTTTACAACCATTACAAACGCATCGAAGCGATGGGGAAACCGGGCGATGTGGAGATGCAGAAGAGCAATATTCTGCTGCTCGGCCCCACCGGTTCCGGCAAGACCCTCCTCGCCCAGACGCTGGCTCGAATCCTCAAGGTTCCCTTTGCCATGGCCGACGCTACGAATCTTACCGAGGCCGGCTATGTGGGCGAGGATGTGGAGAATATCATTCTCAATCTTCTGCAAGCCGCCGATTACGATGTGGAACGTGCGCAGAAGGGAATCATCTATATCGATGAAATAGACAAGATAGCCCGCAAATCCGATTCGCCGTCCATTACACGTGACGTGTCGGGAGAGGGTGTGCAACAGGCCCTCCTGAAGATCATCGAGGGAACCGTGGCAAGCGTGCCTCCCAAGGGAGGGCGAAAGCATCCCCAGCAGGAATTCCTCAAGGTCGACACAACAAATATCCTTTTCATCTGTGGCGGCGCTTTTGCCGGCCTGGACAACATCATCCAGCAGCGGATCGGTGTGAAAACCCTCGGCTTTGGTGCTGATGTGCGGAAAAAGATAGAAAAGAAAGCCGGGGAACTCCTCACCGAAGTCACGCCGGAAGACCTCCTGAAATTCGGCTTCATTCCGGAATTCATCGGGCGCCTTCCTGTTCTTGCCACGTTGTCCGAGCTTGACGAGGAGGCGATGGTCCAGATTCTCAAAGAGCCGAAAAACGCTCTGGTCAAGCAGTATCAGAAACTGTTTGAAATGGAGCATGTAAAGCTGAAGTTTACCGACGGTTCGCTGGTAGCCATTGCCCGGGAAGCGTTGAAACGCAAGACAGGCGCCCGGGGGCTGCGCTCTATTCTCGAGAATGCCATGCTGGACATCATGTACGAGATTCCCTCCCAGAGCATGGTTAAGGAAGTCGTCATCAACGACGATGTCATCTACACCCGGGAAAAACCGATTATCGTTTACGAAAACGTGGCTGAATCGGCTTAACGACAGGATTACGTTCATGGAAATAACGAAAGAACCGGGCAGCAAACAGGGGGGGAATCTGGCAAGATTCCCTCTTCTGCCTTTACGGGACATGGTTGTTTTTCCCCACATGGTCGTGCCGCTATTCGTGGGACGGGAAAGATCCATTCTAGCCTTGGAAGCCGCCATGGCCGGCTCGAAAACCATCTTTCTCGCCACCCAGAAACAGGCCAAGACGGAAGAACCCACCGCTGGTGACATTTACACTGTCGGCACGATCTGTCAGATTATTCAGCTGTTGAAACTCCCCGACGGAACCGTCAAGGTTCTCGTGGAAGGGAAGCGGCGCGGCATTATTACGGGGTATCTTACCAAACCCGAGTATTTCATGGTTGAAGTTGAAGAGGCCTACGAGGACAACGTCCTTAACCCCGAAATGGAGGCCTTGAAGCGTGGAGTTGTTGCGACCTTTGAGAATTACGTCAAATTGGCGAAGAATATTCCCACTGAAGCCATGAATACGGTTTCCGGTATTTCGGAGCCGTCCCGACTTGCGGACAGTATCGTCGCTCATCTCAATCTTAAGCTACCGGACAAACAGGAACTCCTTGCTATTATGGATCCGGCGCAACGTCTGGAGAAACTGCTGAGGTTCGTGGAATCAGAGATTGAGATTCTCCAGATCGAGAAGAAGATACGTGCCCGCGTCAAGAAACAGATGGAGAAGACCCAGAAAGAGTATTATCTGAACGAACAGATGCGGGCCATCCAGAAAGAGCTTGGGGGGAAAGACGAATTCAAGCAGGAGCTCCGCGAGCTCGAAGAAAGGGTCGAGAAGCAGAAGTTGTCCAAAGAGGCGAAGCAGAAAGCCCACGCGGAACTCAAGAAGCTGAAGCTCATGTCCCCCATGTCTGCCGAGTCGGCCGTGGTGAGAAACTACGTGGATTGGCTGGTTTCATTGCCATGGGGGAAATTTTCCCGTGAGATTCACGACATCAATGTTGCGGAAAGGGTCCTGAACGAGGACCATTATGGACTCGATAAGGTCAAGGAACGGGTTCTCGAATATCTCTCTGTTAATAACCTGGTTAAGAAAATCAAGGGGCCTATCCTTTGTCTGGCGGGTCCGCCGGGTGTTGGTAAGACGTCTCTGGCCCGTTCCATTGCCAGGGCAACAGGCAGGACATTCGTCAAGATGTCGCTTGGCGGGGTCCGTGATGAAGCGGAGATCAGGGGACACCGCCGTACGTATGTGGGGGCCATGCCGGGAAAGATTCTCCAGAACCTGAAAAAGGGGGGGAGCAACAATCCGGTTTTTCTGCTCGATGAGATCGACAAGCTCAGCTCAGATTTTCGCGGCGACCCTGCTTCTGCACTTCTGGAAGTTCTCGATCCCGAACAGAACGCTTTGTTCAATGACCACTTTCTCGATGTGGACTACGATCTGTCGCGGGTCATGTTCATCACTACTGCCAACTCTCTTTACACCATCCCGAGGCCTTTGCTGGACAGGCTGGAAGTCATCAAGCTGGATGGCTATACGGAGAATGAAAAACTCAATATCGCCCGTAATTATCTGGTAACGAAACAATTGACGGCTCATGGTCTGGAAGGGAAAGATGTAGTGATTACCGACAAGGCCCTGCTAGAGATTATTCGGCACTATACTCGTGAGGCCGGTGTGCGTAACCTGGAGCGGGAAATTGCCAATATCTGTCGCAAGATTGCCCGCAAGATATCGAAGAGGGCGGGTGGTAAATACGTTATACAGCCACGACAGGTCAGAGAATACCTTGGGGTAGAAAAATTCAAGTTTGGTGTCGCTGAAGAGCAGGATGCGGTAGGAGTCGTTACCGGACTGGCTTGGACCGAAGTCGGCGGGGAACTGCTTAATATTGAGGTAGCGGTTCTTCCCGGCAACGGGAAACTGACCATTACCGGGAAGTTGGGTGACGTCATGCAGGAATCCGCACATGCAGCCATGACATACGTCCGGTCTCGGTCTCGGATATTGGGACTTGCCCGTGAATTCTACCAGAATACAGATATTCACATTCATGTGCCGGAAGGGGCTATCCCAAAAGATGGCCCATCAGCTGGAATTACCATGGCCACGGCGATCACTTCGGCACTAACGGGGAGGATGGTAAGGAAAGATGTGGCCATGACTGGCGAAATTACGTTACGTGGCAGGGTTCTGGCAATTGGCGGGCTCAAGGAGAAAATCCTGGCAGCCAAACGGGGCCAGATAAAAACGGTGCTCATTCCGTACGAAAACAAAAAGGACCTGGCCGATGTTCCGAAGGAAATGCTGCGGGGATTGACTATTCATCCGGTTAGCCATATGGACGAGGTTCTTTCTTTCGCCCTTCTGGGAGACACGCTCGGGGGGAAGGAAGCCGATGTTACGGATGAGTCAGCTGCTTCATCGGGGGCCTCTGTCACTGCACACTGAACGAGTGTGCACCCATAAAAAAATCTTGACACTCAGGCCACTATTCTGGTAAATATTTTATTCCTTTTATCGCGTTTTAAAGTTCGACAGTGTACGTCGAAGTCGTAGAGAAATAAATGGGGTCGTAGTTAAGATGGTTATAACGCCGGCCTGTCACGCCGGAGGCCGCGGGTTCGAGCCCCGTCGACCCCGCCATTTTTTCAGGGCGAATAGCTCAGCTGGGAGAGCGCCAGCCTTACAAGCTGGATGTCACAGGTTCGATCCCTGTTTCGCCCACCATATTTGGTTCGGGACTGTCATAGTCTCGAGTCTGTCCGATACTGAAAAGTGCATATCTGATTTGGGGTCGTAGTTAAGATGGTTATAACGCCGGCCTGTCACGCCGGAGGCCGCGGGTTCGAGCCCCGTCGACCCCGCCAAATAAGAAGAGGCCATGAATAAACATGGCCTTTTTTATTGCCAAAGATTACCAGTGGCTTGGTTTCTTGACTAACCGCAGAAAAATCGTTTATCCTTGTTATCGGGCTACGCCTGTATTTCCCGGGTTCACGTCGAAATGAGGAATAGCGTGAAAGTCTGTTTCAGAGAGAGACAATCGTTTTGAAAGCTGTTGTGGTAATTCCCACATATAATGAGCGGGATAATTTAGAGAAGCTTGCAAAGGAGGTGCTCCTTCAAGGCGAAGGCATCATGATTCTCATCGTCGATGACAATTCGCCCGATGGTACCGGGGAATTGGCTGACACGATGGCCGGAAGGGACGGGCGAATTCGGGTTCTCCATCGGAAGGGCAAATTAGGTTTGGGTTCCGCCTACCGTGAGGGGTTCAAAATTGCATTGGACATGGGGGCTGATTATGTTGTGGAAATGGATGCCGATTTTTCCCATGATCCTGCCATGCTGCCGCATTTTTTTGAAAAAATGAAGGAGTGCGACCTCGTCATCGGGTCCCGTTACCTGAATGGGGTCAGTGTCGTGAACTGGCCTTTGCGGCGTCTCATGCTCAGTTACTTTGCCAGTGTCTACACCAGAACCATCACCGGTCTCCGGATTTCTGATTGTACCAGTGGATTCAAATGCTTCAAACGAGAAGTTTTGGAGGCTATTGCGCCCGAAAAGATACAGTCCGACGGGTACTCCTTCCAGATAGAGATGAACTACCGGTGTATGGAGAAGGGGTTTAGAATAGGCGAGGTTCCCATCATCTTTATCGATCGTCATGCCGGCACTTCGAAGATGTCAAAAAAGATCGTCCGCGAGGCTGTATTAATGGTCTGGAAGCTGAAGATCGGCTCGCTGTGCAGCAAGATTTTTCATGCGAGGGGGAAATGATGCACGAAGGATGGGCAATTACCTGTGTAGTCGGATTCTGGGGATGGATTCTTGCAACGATCGGATTTATCCTTAAATCATTTTCTTCCGCCCATTCATTCTCCGGTAAAGTCTCTGTCATGTGGGGGGGGGCGGTAATTTTTTTTTACGCAGCATGGTTCTTGGGAATGCTCAACGCCTGAGTTGGCAAGATCCGGAACCTTCTAGTTCAGTATTCTGTAATTCTTTCCAGTCCCGGACTTTCTACATATGTCTCCAAGCAGAATCTCGCCTGTCTTCCTTTCATGTTCTCCCTTGTATGATTCCAGTGACAATTCCACCGAGGGTGGCGATTTAATTCGTGGTGCCAAAACCGGCAACCGCGCGTACTGAATAGATTTTTCTTTCCCGTACGATAGGATATCGTTTAAGTGGCTGCCATGATTTGCTCCGGGCACCTGAAAGCGGGATCGGGTCGTTGTTTTGCTGCCGTGCCATATAGAGCGCACAAGCCGATGACTTGCCGGCTCTAGGCTTGATGGCCGTGGTTTTTCTTTCCATTTTGCTGGAGTTATGGTATTAATAAGCAGTTATGGCGATTTATACCTGCAAGCTAGGCTCTGCCGAAGGCAAAATCCTGGAAAAGGAGTTTGAGGCCATAAATCCGGCGCTGCTCCGGCAAAACCTGGAAGAGCAAGGTTATTTTGTTTTTGAACTAAAGAAAAAGCCCTTTCAGTTCCTCTGGGAGAAAGGTATCGCCCGTCAGCGGGTGAATAACAAAGAATTCCTGACCTTCAATCAGGAGTTGCTTGTCCTCATAAAGGCGGGCCTCCCGATAATTCAGGCCTTGGACACCATTCTTGAGCGGCTCGACAAAGGGAAACTGGCCGAGATACTGGTTGATATCCGGGAAGAAATCAAGGGGGGGGCCGCTCTTTCCGATGCCTTTGCCAAGTATCCACGGGCTTTTTCTCATCTTTATGTCGCTTCACTTCGTGCCGGCGAGCGAACTGGCGATCTTCCCCAGACCATCAGGCGTTATATCGCCTTTCTGAAGAGGGTAGAGGGATTCAAGAAAAAAGTTATTTCGGCCCTCTTTTATCCCGCGATTCTTCTCACGCTTGCTTTCGTCGTCGTATCCGTTCTCCTCCTCTATGTGGTTCCCATTTTCAGTCAAATTTTTGCCGATGCCGGGTCCCAGCTTCCTCTGCCGACCCAAATGCTGATCGCTTTTACCACGGCAATGAGAAGGTATTTTCTTCTTGTCGTCGTTTTCATTGTCGGCGCTGGCATCATGTTCCGCCGATGGAGTTCGACGGAGACCGGACGTTTCGTCCTCGACAGGTTCCTGCTCAGGTTTCCCTTTTTCGGGGAACTTTTCGGTAAATATGCTGTAGCTGGCTTTACTAGAACCTTTGCAACCGTGCTGGGCAGTGGGATACCGATTGTCGACTCGCTGAAGATGTCGGTGGGAACCCTTAATAACAAGATTCTGGAACGAAAACTGCTGGAGGCAATTTCAAGGGTGGAAGAGGGGATGCAACTCTCAACTGCACTGGAAAACGCCAAGATGATGCCGCCCTTGGCTATCCGGATGCTTGGAGTGGGGGAGACGACCGGCTCGCTCGAGGAAATGCTCGGCGAAATCTCCGAGTATTTTGAGGAGGAAATCGACCGTAGTCTCCACGTTTTGACGACCGCCATCGAGCCTGCTATTCTGATTGTTACGGGACTTGTCATTGGAGTGATAATAGTGACCATGTATCTGCCTGTGTTCAAGATTGCAGGCAGTGTCAGTGGTTAAAGGGATATAATGAGTCAGCAGTTTACGCAGAAAAAAATTGGTACTATTCTGGTCGAGAGGGGGGATCTGACATCGGAAGAACTCCTCTTTGTGCTTGAGAAATCAAAAACAATCAATGCACGTCTGGGGGAGATCTGCGTCACCGACGGCCTGGTCTCTGAGGAGGCGCTGGCTCGGGCTCTGGCTGAACAGTTCGGCATCGAGTTCATAGACCTCAAGGGTTTCAAAATGGATGAGACCATCTTGAGCGCATTCCCGCCTGACATCATGTATCGTTATCATTTCGTCCCACTGGAAGAGCAGGGAGAGGCTCTGGCGGTAGCGGTTTCGGACCCGACGGATGTCATCAAGCTCGACGAGTTGGAACTGCTTCTTGCCAGACCCCTTGTCCTGAAGATAGCCGCCGAATCGGACATCGCTAATTTTCTGAAAAAGGGGGAAGGAACCAGCCGTGTCCTCAGGGAAGTATCCGAGGATTTCATGCTCCAGTTGGTGACCGAGACGGAGAAGGGTGAAGAGGTTTTGTCGGTGGAAAAGATTTCCGCTGATACAAGCCCGATCATTAAACTTGTCAACTCGACCATCCTCGATGCCCTCACCAAGCGTGCCAGCGACATTCATGTCGAGACTGCAATGGAAGGGGTTATCATCAAGTACCGAATCGACGGCGTCCTTTATCGGGCGACTGAAACCATTGACCTCCATTTCCAGGGGCCGATCATTTCTCGCCTCAAGGTTATGAGTGAACTGGATATTTCCGAGAGGCGCATTCCCCAGGACGGCAGGTTCAAGGTCAGGATCAACGACAAATCCATAGATTTTCGTGTCTCGATAATGCCGAGTGCTTTCGGTGAAGATGCGGTCATCCGGATCCTTGACAAAGAGAGCATTGCCTCGAACCTGAAGGGGCTGACTCTCGATGTACTGGGGATGTCGCCGCGGGAGATGAAGCGTTTTCGCAAAATGATTCGCGAACCTTACGGAATGGTTCTCGTCACCGGTCCAACCGGTTCCGGCAAGACCACCACACTTTATGCGGCGCTCACGGAAATCCATACCGGGGAAGATAAGATAATCACCATCGAGGACCCCGTTGAATACCTTCTGAAGGGGATCGTTCAGATTCCGGTCAATGAGAAAAAAGGACTTACTTTTGCCCGTGGGCTCCGTTCCATCCTGAGGCACGACCCCGACAAGATCATGGTCGGGGAGATCCGGGATCCCGAAACCGCCCAGATAGCTGTACAGTCTGCTCTTACCGGCCATCTGGTCTTTACGACGGTGCATGCCAATAACGTCTTTGACGTGCTGGGACGGTTCATCCACATGGGAATCGATCCCTATAATTTCGTTTCCTGCCTCAACTCCGTCATGGCTCAGCGTTTGGTAAGAAAGGTATGTCCGAAATGTAAGTATCCGGTCAAACTGTCTGACGAAACCCTGCTTGAATCGGGGCTCAGCCCTGATGCGTGCCGTGACGTGACGTTCTACGATGTGAAAGGGTGCGACGAATGCAACGGCACCGGGTACCGGGGTCGCTCAGCCATTGTTGAACTTCTCGACCTCAACGACGAGGTACGTGAAGTAATCGTCAGCAAAGCTCCTGCTGCCCAGCTCAAAAAGGTGGCCAGGGAAGCGGGGACGATTTTTCTGCGTGAATCGGCCGTCGAGAAAGTTTTTGCCGGTGAAACGACCTTGCGGGAAATCAACCGGGTGACGTTTGTAGAGTAAAAGTCGGGTAGACTATGCTCGACCGCTTCTGAAAATAATCCCTCAACATTAACGGGTGGTAGATGTTATTCGCAAGTCAGGCATTGGGTATCGAAATAGCGCAGGATGGACTGAAAATGGCGCTCGTGGGAGGGAAAAAGGGCAAACCCCGCCTCGATGCTTTCGGAATGGCCGCGTTCTCTGCGGATACCATGAGGTTTTCACTTAGAGAGCCTAATGTCCTCAACCCGGAGGCATTTATCGCGAAGGTCCGGGAGACCTATCTCCTGCTTTTGGGGAAAACAAAACGTGTTTCAGTTTCACTTCCAGATGCGGTGGGACGAGTCCTGATTCTGGATCTGGAGACAAGGTTTCGAAGTCGTGATGAAGGAGCGGATATCATTCGCTGGAAACTGAAAAAAAACTTTCCCTTCGACATCCAGGAGGCCCACCTCGATTTCCAGGTTCTCCAGGAAAAGGATACCGGTGAAATTTCGACTCTGGTGGCGCTTATTTCGCAGCAGGTTGTGCATCAGTATGAAGATCTTTTGGCGGAAGCTGGCCTTCAGCCTAATTGCATTGAATTCACGACCTTCAACCTGTACCGGCTGTTTTCTGAGCGCTTCGATCTTTCCGCAGATTATGCATTCCTGGCGTGCCACGGAGGAGTGATCAGTATCCTGGTTTTTTCCGACGGAATAATAACGTTCTATCGCGCCAAGGAACTCGGTAGCACGTTTGATGTCAACAGGCTTTTTCGGGAAATCAGCAGTTCGCTTTTGGTATACCAGGAAAAAGAGTCCGCGCGACCGCTCAAGGATGTTTACTATGTCGTTACCCGTGAACAACGGGATGCCTTCCATGCAGTCGTCAGCGAGGCCACCGGACTGGAACCCGTCTGGCTTGACGTGACACGGTTGGTTTCGAGCAGCGCGGGAGCGTCTGCCGAAGGGAATGCACTTTACTCCCTGACCGGTGCATTGGGTGCTGCCATGAGGAATCTCTGATGCAATTGAAGCTAAACTTAGCGACCAGGACCTATATCGATGCCGGTCGGCTTAATGCAGCCATTGTCGCAGCTGTTGCCATACTTGGCGTTGTATTGTTTTTTCAGGTCAGGGAGGTGTCCATCAACGCCGGTGAGATGCAACGGCTTACGCGGGAAACGGCGTCGACCCCCGGCAAAGCGAAGGGCGAAATTCCGGCGAAAGATTACCAGGCACTCCTTGCCAGGATTCATTTTGCCAACGACATAATTGCTCGTAAAACGTTCAACTGGCTGGCGCTTTTTGACAAACTGGAGGGAGTGGCTCCGGATGGCGTAGCCTTTTCCTCCATCAATCCTGACTTGAAGGGGAAAACGCTCAAGCTTGCCGGTGTCGCGCGTAATTTTCGGAATCTGCGACAGCTAATGGAAAACCTTGAAGGATCGAACTACTTCACCGATGTGTATCTTGAAAGCCAGTCCGAGATGTCTCTGGCTGGAAACAAGAAAGCAACGGGGTTTACCATTTCCTGCAAGGTTAACTATCAATGACAGTCAAGTTCATCGAACAGATACTGCGCGCACGACTGAAGGCCTTCATTTTCACCGCAATTCTGGTGCTGGTAAATGTTGGACTCTATGCCTACGTTTCGGTGCTTCAGGTGCCACGTATGGCAGCTTTGCAGAATGCGTGGTTTGAAAAGCGACGGACCGCGGAGAAAGGTGCATCCACGGATAAAGCGGCAATTTATAGCCAAGGTACCGCCGATCTGGCGAAGTGGCGCGCCAGAATAGCGCCGAAAAGGGATTTTGCCCGTATGGTCGGTGAGCTCTTTGAGACTGCCGCCGGCAATTCGCTCGTGGTGGGGAGAGTTTCTTACAAGCCGATGCCCATCAAGGACGAAAATCTTCTCGCCTATACGATCGATTTCGATGTATCCGGCAAGTACGCCGGGATCAAGAGTTTTCTGGCAGATTTGATGAGGTCCCGCGAAATCATGACCATTGATAACGTTGCCCTCAATGGCAGCACGGGGCCCGAGGAGTCTGTCGATCTGAGAGTGCAGCTTACGGCGTATTTCAGGACGGAGGGGCGATGAACCGACAGAAGTTGATTCTTTTCGTCCTGCTCATTGTGTTTGTCATCACCCTCGCCTGGAGTTTTCTGCATGTGCCGCGGCAGAAGAGCGTGGCCAAGCTTCCGGTCGCCCCCGGAGTACGCACATCCCCGGCGAAGGGTGGTGCTCCCGCACAACCGGATGAAAACAAGATTCACCTGGATCTTCTGGATCGAGAATTCCCTCGGTTTACCGGATATCAGCGGAACATCTTTCAATCTCTCTATCGTACCGAAGCAAAATTCGTCCCCCCAATCCCCAAGGCTGCTCTGCCGCCGCCCGTCCCCCCGCCGGCCGCGGTTGCACCAGCGCCCCCTCCGCCTCCTCCTACGCCTGAGCAATTGGCACGACAGGACATGGCACAATACACCTTTCTCGGATTTCTGAAAAAGGGCGCAAAAAAAATCATCTTTCTCTCCCAGAAGCAGGGCCAGAATAATGAGTTTTTTCTGGTCAAAAAGGGGGATAGACTTGCCGGTAAGTATGTGGTATCCGAGATTACCGACGATGCCTTGACCATAAAAACTGTTCCCGGGGATAATGAGGTAATCCTCCCCCTCGTGGAAAACAAGGCCCTGGGCCAATAGTGAGCGCTCCTGGTGGCAAGAGGAACAATGTATATGCAGCAATGTAACAGGATGTATTCCAAGGAGAGATTTCCGATGCCCACGATACGAAAAATTCCCCTGATGTGTTGTCTCCTTATCCTGCTGGGAGGGTGCGCAGGTGGCCGGTCGGCCTTCAGCAAGGGAGAAAAGCTCGAAAAAGAGGGCAAGCTGGATGAGGCGGTTTTACGCTATGCCGACGCGGCCACGGCCAACCCCGATGTCGGGGAATATCGGCTCCGTTTCCTGAAGGCCAGCGAGAAGGCCGCCCAAGTGCACTTGAAGCGTGGCGACGAGTTCTTTGCCGCGGAGAAATACGACGAGGCTCTCAAGGAATACCAGATGGCCCTCGCCCTCAATGCGTCTCTGGATAAGGCACGCCAGCAGCAAGAACTGGTACTTACCATCCAGAATTCCTTGGTTTATTTTAAGGAAGGGCAGGAACTTGAAAAGAGCGGCAAGTCCCGGGAAGCACTTCATGCGTACCAGAAGGCCCTGAACCTGAACGCGGAAAACAGCGAAGCAAAGGAAGCCCTGGAGAGGCTGCAGAAAAGCAAGCGGTTGAAAATGGCCGGCTACGAACTGAACCTCAAGTCCACGAAGCCGATCACCCTGAAGTTCACCAACGCCAAGCTCAAGGATGTATTCAATATCCTCACCAAGCTCTCCGGCATCAACTTCATCTTCGACGATGCTGTCAAGGACGTGAACATCAGCATATACCTGGAGAACGCCACGTTCCAGCAGGCCCTCGATATCCTCACCGGCGTCAACAAGCTCGGGAAAAAGATCCTCAACGAAAGCACCATCATCGTTTATCCGAAGACCCCGGACAAGACCAAGCAGTACGAGGAGCTGATGGTTCAGACCTTCTACCTCAACAAGCTGGAAGCCAAGAAGGCGGTCAACCTCATCCGCACCATGCTCCAGGTAAAGAAAATTTACGTCAACGAGGATATGAACGCCCTGGTCATCAGGGACACCCCCGATGTCATCGAGGTCGCCCAGAAGATACTGGAGGCGAATGACGTCCCCGAGGCCGAGATGGTCCTCGAAGTCGAAGTGATCGAGATTTCCAAGGCAAATACCGAAAATTTCGGCCTGGCGCTCAGCACGTACTCGGTTACAGCCAATTTTGCACACTCAAATCTGCAAGGCGGAGTATACGTAGATACCCTGCTTTCGGATTCTCTGGCAAACGCCGGCACTGGCGTCAGTAACCCTCCCAACCTCATGCCTTTTAACTGGGGGACCCCCCACGGGTTCATGACCGTGCCGAACGCCACCTACAACTTCGGCAAGACGCTTGCAAACAGCGAAACCCTGGCCAACCCGCGGATCCGGGTGAAAAACCGGGAAAAGGCGAAGTTCAACGTCGGCCAAAGGATCCCCATCACCACCACCTCCTCTTTGGGGACGGTGGGCGGTGTCAACGTGAACGTCCAGTATATCGACGTCGGCGTGAAGCTGAACGCGGAACCGACCATCCAGCTCAACAACGACGTGAGCATCAAGTTGAGCATGGAAGTCAGTTCCGTCATCAGCAAGCAGACCGTTGGAAGCGGCGATGCCCAGGCGACGGTCGTCACCATCGGAACCCGCAACCTCGACACGGTGCTCAGCCTCAAGGACGGCGAAACGAGCATCATCGGCGGCCTCATCCAGGACAGCAACTCGAAAAACAAGCAGAAGATATTTCTCCTTGGCGACATACCGGTCATCGGACCTCTCCTGACCAGTAACGCCAACGACGACACCAAAAACGAACTCATCCTGGCGATCACCCCCCGGCTCGTGCGCGGTATAACGGTCCCGCCACCCGACGAGGCGCTCTTCTGGTCCGGCAAGGAGGATGAGCCGGCGGTCACCAAGCAATACTCATCTTTCGATGAGACCGAAGAAGGAGGCGCTCCGTCAGCAGCACCGTCTGCCGAATCGACTGGCGGAGGGGGACAGGCTGGAATGCCCATGCCGATGCCATCGAAACGTCGGACTACCATTCTGCCGTCTCCTCCAACCGCACCCCCTCCGCCAACCATGCCTGCCGTTCCCGGCGGGGCGCCTCAACCGGCACCCGCAGGGCCCCAGTCCGGCATACCGGCTGCTCAGCCGATGACAGCGCAGCTGCCAGCACCAGCACCTGGAGTTGGCGCATCTGCGGCAGTTCCCCTGCCTGCGACCATACCAGCGCCTGCAACGGTCCAGGCCCCCGCCGTGGTTCCGGCCCCGGTTATTGCTCCGACGGCGCCTTCCGTGCTCCCGGTTCCCCTGCCTGCTGCTGGGCAAGCAGCCGTATCCTCTGGTGCGCCGGCCCCTGCCCAGACACCACAACCGACGGTTGCGCCTCCTGCTGCGGCGCAAACCGCCGCGCCGGCTGCGGTTGTCGCTCAACCGGGGGGAAATGCGCAACCTGCAGCATCCGAATCGGGGAAGCCCTCGTTAAGATTTGTTACGCCGTATATGGTTAACGCTGGCGATCAAGTCAGTGTCGAGGTTCAGGTTGCCGATGTTGCCAACCTGGCTGCCGCGCCATTTGTCTGGGGCTATGATCCCAAGTTCTTCGAATTCGTCAATATTGCAGAAGGCGACTTCATGAAGCAGAATGGCAAACCGACCCATTTCCAGGCGACTGCCGACAGCAAAAGCGGCCAGATTACCGTTCTGCTTGACAACAAGGGAGGGAGCGAGGGAGTGAGCGGTTCGGGGGTGCTTGCTGTTGCCACCTTCAAAGCACTGAAACCGGGGCTGACAAAATTCAGGTTCAATACCGTTTATTTCACGGCCCCGGGAGGGAAATCCGTTTCGATCACTCCCAAAGATGTCATGATGCAGATTAACTAGCCGGGAAAATTTGATTGACTATGAAGAAATTGTGCAGCACGAAAGGTCTCAGCCTTATCGAATTGGTAGTGACAATGGCCATCCTGGCCGTTCTGGCGTCACTGGTGATCCCTTCGACAAGATTGACGGCCAAGAGACTGAAGGAAATCGAACTCAGAAGAAACCTGCGCGTCATCAGAACGGCAATCGATAACTACAAAAAAGATTACGACAAATTGGTAACGATGAAATCAGTCAATGAATCGGGATACCCCAAAACTCTCCAGGAACTGGTCGACGGCAAAGACTTCGGGGGGGTCGATAAGACCAAGAGGAAATACCTCCGCAGAATTCCCGACGATCCTTTTAATCCACCAGCTCCTGGACGGGAACGAAAGGAAGAGGAGCGCTGGGGCCTCCGCTCGTATGCAGACGACGCTGACAGCAACGTCTGGGGGGGGGAGGATGTCTATGATGTGCATTCCCTGAGTGAAGACACGGCCATCGATGGAACAAAGTACAAGGATTGGTAAGTGATGCTGGTAAAGCGTTTTAAAAATAGAGGTGGTTTTACTCTCATCGAGTTGATGATCGTTATCACCATCATCGGTATTCTGGCCGCCATAGCCGCCCCCAATTACATGTGGGGGATTGTCAAAGCGAAAGAGGCGGTCCTCCGGGAAGACCTCTATAATTTTCGCAATACCATCGACCAGTTTTACGCCGATCAAGGGAAATATCCCGATTCCCTTCAGGACTTGGTGGAAAAGAAGTATTTGCGTGACATTCCTGTCGACCCGTTTACCAAATCCAAAGATACCTGGGAAGTTGCCCCGCCACCTGCGGATGCCAGCGGCACGGGCAATGAGCCAAAAGGCAATGTCTATGATGTTCACAGTGGTTCCGATCTGGTCGGGTCCAACAATGTAGCGTACAAAGAGTGGTAAGCCTTTCTTCTTTCCTCTCGTGGATTAACGAGGCTGTTTGATGATCCAACTACACAATGTTACCATGTCTTACCAGCGTGAGGTTTCCGCACTTGATGGAATCAGTCTGAGAATCCCCAAAGGGGATTTCGTTTTTTTGACCGGACCTTCCGGTGCCGGAAAATCGACCCTCCTGAAGCTTCTCTATGGTGCTTTGACCCCGTCTCGCGGGCAGATCCTCATCGACGGACAAAACCTGATGCGGCTCAAGCCTTCACAACTCCCTTATTTGCGTCGTACAATCGGGGTTGTCTTTCAGGATTTCAAGCTCCTCCCCAATCGGACTGTGCTTGAAAACGTGGCCATTACTCTCGAGGTGCTCGGCTGGGGGAAAAAAGACATCGGGAAAAAGGTCTACCATATCCTCAAGCAGATGGGGCTGGAGCATAAGGTCAGCGCGACACCGTTGCGACTTTCGGGAGGGGAGCAGCAACGAGTGGCCTTGGCCCGGGCTCTGGTAAACGATCCAAAGATTCTGCTCGCCGATGAGCCGACCGGTAATCTTGATGATGAGAATAAGGCGCATATCCTCAGTATTTTCAAGGAAGCTAACATACGAGGCACGACTGTGGTAGTGGCGACCCATGACCAGCGACTTATTGAAAACAGTCACAAGAGGGTGATCGTGCTTGAGAAAGGCCACATTCTGGATGAATCCAATGTCCCGCAATAAACAGGCAAAAAGACCCAAGCTGTCCGGTGATGGGTATGCGGGCGGTGCAAAGTATTTCTTCGCCCGAGCATTGACCAACATCCGGCAGAATTTTTTCATAAATATCGTGACGATCGGAACTATTACCCTTGCGCTTCTGATCATTGCCCTCTTTCTCCTTGTCTTTGTCAATCTGGAGGGAGTAGCCGAAGACTGGAGCAAGCGGGTTCAAGTCACCGCCTACTTCGATCAGGAACCCGCATCGCAGGAAGTTGCGGCGTTAAAGGCAAAGATTTCGGCTCTCCCCGGAACGGAAAAGGTCGACTATATTTCCAAGGATGAGGCGCTAAAGCGCTTTCGTGTCCGGCTCAAAGGGCAGGATTCGCTTCTGGAAGGAGTGTCGGCAGACGTTTTGCCGGCTTCTCTGGAGATAAGCCTGAAAAGAGGAAGCCGCGGCGGTGAAGCTGTAGAGATGTACGTGGCCAGCCTGAAGAGAATACCCGGGATAGGCGAGGTCCAGTATGGCGAGGAATGGGTCAAACGCTTCACCACGTTTATGAATTTCATGCGGTTGGTCGGGGCTCTCCTTGGGGGTTTTTTGCTCCTCGCCGTTGTGTTTATAGTTTCCAATACCATCAAGCTCACCATTTATTCCCGAAAGGACGAACTGGAAATACTCGGATTGGTAGGGGCAACGCGATTTTTCATCAAAGCCCCTTATGTGATCGAAGGTATGCTCCAGGGGGCTGCTGGCGGCCTTTTCGCGTTGTTGACCCTCTTTGCCTTTTATCTGGGGTTTCTGCATAATGCTGGAAACTTTCTCAGCTTCAACCCTGCCGCTAACGGCCTTTCGTTCTTGCCCCTGCCCCATGTCCTGGGAATTTTTTTGGGTGGGGTAGGCCTTGGTTTCCTCGGGAGTATTACCTCTCTCAAGCGTTTTGTCACAAGTTAGCAATGTACCGCGTATTTCCCATCACAGTATCCATCCTGATCTTTTCCCTTGTGGCAATGCCGGCTGTGGCGGATGTCAGAGAAGAACTGCAAGGCATCAACAAGGAGATCAAAGAGAAAAAACAGCTCCTGAAAAAAACAAATAAGGTAGAAAGCAAAGTAAGCGGCGAGCTTGAGCAGATAGACAAAAACCTGCATGAAAAAGAGGCGAATCTCTCATCGCTCAACCATGACCTGCAAGGGGTGGAAGTAGCACTGGAGCGTACTCAGCAGGAAATTACGAGGGTCAGGGACGAGGCCGAACGCAAGAAGCAGCAGATCCGGTATCGGCTGGCTGCTCTCTACAAGGCTGGCGAGATGGGTAATGCCCGCATGTTCTTTGCCTCGGCTTCTTTCCCGCAGATGGCGGAAAATCTCCGTTATATGAAGGCTGTGTTGGCGAACGACAAAAAACTGTTCGCCGAGTATGACGAGAAAGTAGCTCGGCTACGCCTATTAAAAGAGCGGCTCGAAACCGATGCGGCCCGCAAGGAAAAGATCAAAACCTCCATCAGCGCCAAAAAGAACGAAATAGAAATGGAGAAGCAGAAAAAGACAGCTTTTCTTACTCAGGTAAGGGAAGACAAAAAAGGCTATATCGCTTCGCTCAAGGAGTTGCAGGCAAATGCCCGAAGGCTCCAGACAATGGTGGAAAGACTTGAAGCCAGAAGCAGAAAGAGTTATAGTAATAAGAAACCTAAATCGAACATGGGCAACGATGCTGCTTCGTTACCGCCGATTGCCGACAAGGGGTTCGGGTCACAGAAGGGTAGATTGGCATTCCCTGTGAGGGGTGAAATAGTTGACCGGTTTGGTCGGCATAAACATCCTGAATTCAATTCGTATACGGTCAGTAACGGCGTCTCCATTACGTCCCCCCTTGGAACAGAAATTCATGCTGTGTACGACGGGCAGGTGATTTTTGCGGATTATTTCAAGGGGTATGGCAACATGGTCATAGTAGACCATGGGGGTGGTTATTTCAGCCTTTACGCCCACGCTGCAAAAATAAGCAAGAAAGTCGGAGCAACCGTCAAGAGGAACGAAATTCTGGCAAGCGTTGGGGATGTTGACTCACCGCGAGGATCGATGCTCTACTTTGAAATCAGGTATCAGGGCAAACCGGTTGATCCGGCACCCTGGTTCAGATAATTTTTGGCAATTATAGGATATTGGGTTCTGAATTGCCGATCTTCATACAAAGGCCACCACATTTGGAGGAATGATGTTTCACAATGGGAAAGTCAGGAAGATAGCCCTGCTGGTCGGAGTTGTCGCCATGCTGGCGGTATTCATCGGCGTGGGCGCGCAGCGCAGGTGCGCGGCAGAGAGCGGGAACGATTATGAGTCGATGGAACTGTTCACCGATGTCCTGGCCATCGTCAAGAAAAGCTATGTTGAGGAAGTGGATACCAAGAAGCTTATCTATGGTGCCATCAATGGCATGCTTACTTCACTGGATCCCCATAGTTCCTTCATGCCCCCCGAAATGTACAAGGAAATGAAGATCGAAACCAAGGGAGCCTTTGGCGGCCTTGGCATCGAAATATCAATCAAAGAGGGGATTCTCACGGTCATTTCGCCCATTGAAGACACGCCGGCCTTCAGGGCTGGCATTAAGGCCGGTGACCAGATATTGAAGATCGATAACAAGTTTACCAAGGACCTGACGGTGATGGAGGCGGTCAAGCGGATGCGCGGCCCGAAGGGAACGAGCGTCACGCTCACTATCATGCGTGAAGGCTTCGAGAAGCCGAAGGAATTCACACTCGTACGCGACATTATCCAGGTGAAGAGCGTTAAGTACAAAACTCTGGACGAGGGATTCGGGTATGTCAGAGTTGCGCAGTTCCAGGAGAAGACCGACGAGGACCTGAGCAAGGCGCTCAAGGCCTTGCGTGCCGAAAATGGCGGGAGCCTGCGCGGACTGGTTTTTGACCTCCGCAACGATCCCGGCGGGCTTTTGGATCAGGCGGTGAAGGTCGCGGAGCATTTTCTCGACGACGGGCAGTTGATCGTTTATACGGAGGGACGGGAAAAGGATTCCAAGATGAGATTCGTTGCCCACAAGGGTGAAAAAGAGCCTCACTATCCGGTTGTCGTCCTTATAAACGGCGGCAGCGCCAGCGCTTCGGAGATCGTCGCCGGCGCCCTTCAGGACCATAAACGCGCCGTAATCATGGGGACCCAGAGTTTCGGCAAAGGGTCGGTTCAGACGATCATTCCCCTCTCCGACAATTCCGGTCTGCGCCTGACCACCGCGCGTTACTTCACACCCAGTGGCCGTTCCATCCAGGCCAAAGGGATTGTTCCCGACATCACGGTCGAAAAAATCGAGCTTCCGACCGCTGATAAAGAGAAAAAGGATGGGTTCCACATCAGGGAAAAGGATTTGGAGAATCACTTCGAATCCGAAGAGAAGGAAACTCCGGAGGAGAAGAAACCCGTCAAATTGCCCGTCTACAAGTCAGATGAGCAGATAAAGGGCGATTATCAGATTCTTCGCGCACTGGACCTTCTTAAAGGATGGGAAATTTTGAAAAACGTCGGTGCGTCCTCATAATCATCGATTTCTGTGCCTGTCCTGACTTCCGAAAAAAGGGGGGGAACTTTCCCCCCTTTTTTTGTCACTTGGATGAAATTATTTTTTGATTACGGATTGACTAAAATTTTATTATAGTATAAAAATGTTTCATCTTATGCACATATGTGTTAGTTTTGGAGTACGAGGGGGGAAGTTGTGAACCGGAAAAGCACCAAGAAAACCGAAGCTGACGAAAAAATTTCTGTCAGCGCATTTGGCGGCCTTTCCATTGCATACAGTGGTTTGCCTGTAACCATAGTATGGGAAAGCCAGAAGGCACGTCTGCTTTTCTGTTACCTCTTGGTCACTTATGACCAGTGGGTGCATCGCGACAAGCTCATCGAACTCCTGTGGCCAGGTTGTGATGCCTCAGCGGGTGCAAACAACTTCAAGACTACCATCAGCAGATTGAGGAAATCTTTTGCGGGTCCTCATGCCTTTAATCCTGTTGTAACCCAAGGGGAGGCAGTGCGGCTGAATGTAAGCTCCATTACCCTCGATGCCAGCGAATTTCGTCATAAGGCCATTACCGGAATCAAGCTGTTGGCCAGAGGGGATATGAAGTCTGCCCGCAGCTACCTGGAGGATGCCCAGGACTGTTACAATGGCCCTTTCCTTCCTGAGGAACCGTTCAATACCTTCATAACCACGGCACGCCAGGAGCTTGCAAACCTCCATGTTTCGGTATTTAATACCCTGGAAATGATTTATAACCAGGAAGGTAACAATCACGCCTTGGAAGTTATCAACTTTCTTAAGAAAAGTTCTCTCGCCGAGCTCGCCTAAATTTTCGGTTTTTTGATCATCAGAATTGCTCTGCAGCCTTTTGCAGAAAGCCGAAAAAAATGTTGACTGGCCATCATGTATTTGCTATAAAAAGAAGCTCGTTGAGCGGGAATAACTCAGTGGTAGAGTGCAACCTTGCCAAGGTTGAAGTCGCGGGTTCGAATCCCGTTTCCCGCTCCAGAATATTGCAACCCCGGTAGGCTGGAAAGCTGCCGGGGTTTTTTGTTTCCGGTGGAGAGAGCGCCCGCGAGAAACGGGCGGCGTCATGCAATCTGAACCTCTTCAGGTTTCACAACAATAATGAAAGCCATCCGAATCAGGATGGCTTTCTCGTACCAGGACAAGGGTGTAGGTGTTAAATGCGGCTTTCACTCCCTTCTTCCCGGATCTCTTCCTCCCTGGCGGGTTTGCAGATCACGTTCCTGGTTGCCGTGCTGCCGTTGCCAAGGGCGCCCCGTGGCGGTTAGGTGATCACATACTACTTGGCGGCGGTGAACGTGAGCCTCTGTCTGAACAGGCCGTTCGTGGGTTTTATGAGGCTCTTCCTTTCCGAAATTCTTCGACTCTTCCCGCATGCTTGCATATGAGGCAGCTGATTTGCACCCCCGGTTTGTAGATGGCGGCCTGTGATGCCAGATGCATACTGAGACTCTTGCCGGTGTGAGAGGTGACGAGCAGCTTGATCGCTTCCAAATTGCCGCATTTTGGGCAATAGAATCCTTTTTTCATTGGTTGGGCCTTTGCAATAGTGCCCCGTCCGATGATCGGGGTGTTATCACTGCACGGCATGGACATGACAACGGGTAATGACGGGGATCAATAAAAGGGCAAGATGACCCTTCTTTCGGGCCCGCGGTAGTTGTCGGCGGGCTTTCCGCGTCGTAACTCGATCCATCCCTCTGAGCACTTGTATGCCACAATCCTTCCCAATCGAATCATTGTCCCCAGGATGGACGATCTGATTGTCCCCGGTGTTCCGTCTTGATAGATGACTCTCAGGAACATTTTCGTTTCTCCTTGACGCGGCGGTTTGCACGCGCACTTTGGAATTTCGACAATGCCACAGGACAAATGGGGTCGATGTTGTCTTGTTTGTCTTACAAATATCAACGAGTCAAGTTGAGGGGGAATTATATAATTTTCATCCCTGGGTTTGTCGGCAGAGGATCTCATCATTTTCGTGGTGTTTCTATAAATAAAAATTACTTCTTCACTCCTGTTCCGCAATGCAACCTTAGGTTAATTCTGAGGCGACTTCCGTATAATATGCATGAACTGACAGTCTGAGTACATTTGTTTTGCGTTTCCAGGTTTTATTCATTCATGGGAAAATGTAACTTTTACGTTGTGTTCATTAGATCATGAAGCTGCTATAATGTCGCAGAGTTCTACTTTTTGATCCTCATACCAGCAGGCCGCAATGTCTATAATCTCTGGAAGAAGAAGGACGCGGCCCAGGCCGAGTGGACCGGAAGACGAAGATCCAGATCTCCTCTATTTCGCGCTCCTCGCGTTCCTCCCCCTGGCGATGGCGCTGACGCATGTGAGGTGATGAAAACTTCAGGGACTGAAATGGATGGGCAGAAAAAAACCGTCAGAGTCGGCGCCCACGACGTTTGGATAAACTGCGATGATAACAATCAGTGAGGTGATCACAGGTTGAGGGATAACGCAACTCTTGTCACAGACAGCGCCGAGAGCTGTCCAGGATGCGACTTTCGCGAGTCTGACGGCACTCCCTTCGCGATATGCCCGCGCTGTGGACTGGTCATCAGGAAATACCGTCTGCGTCATCAACCGCCGGCTGTACCGGAGGGGGAACCGGTCGATCCTCGAACATCCGTTCCGGGTAGTGGGCCAGCAGCAGTGGGCAGATTTGGTACGGTGATCGGAACTGTTTTGCACAGTGGCTTGCACTGGCTTGCCCTAATTTTTCTGCTGCTGCTCGCTTCTTTGTTTCTGGCAGTAAAGTTTGCAGTTCCTCTCATGCACACCGACCATAAGAAGGCGGTGGAGGAGCGGGAACTCAAACTGTTCCAGGCGGTAGGCAGGGGCGATCAGGTGATGGTCCGCCGACTTCTGCTGACAGGCGTAAACCCGAATGCCATCCACAAGGGGCACACGCCGTTGGAGCTCGCTCTCAGAGAGAACGAAATCGAAGTCGCCGAAATTCTGGTCGAGAGGGGAGCCAGCTTCTCTTTCGGTGGTAGGAGTCTTAATGGCTTCCTTCTGCAGGAGATTAACCGCAACAATACTAAGGGTGCCCTGTTTCTGCTTCGCCATGGCGCCGATGCCAATGTAGCTTTCTACGGAGACTTTACCGTGCTCTGCTCTGCCGCTGCTCACGGTAACACCGAGCTCGTGCTGGCACTTCTGGACCGTGGCGCGAATATCAATTTCGTCGGAGAAAAGGGGAATACCCCGCTCATCTCGGCTGCATACAATCAACGCCTTGAGGCGATGAAACTGCTGCTGGAACGTGGTGTCAATGTTTCTCCCCGTAACGCTGCCGGCGATACCCCTTTGCGCATCGCCAGGACAATGAGGAATGGGGAAATGGTCACCCTGTTGACCAATGCGGGTGCAATCGAATGACGCATCGATCACGAACCTGTTCAGCGTTCTGCCGGGGAGTCGTCTGTTTGCTGGTGCTCGCACTTGTCTGCTGTGCCGGTTGCACGATGACACCCGAGAAGGCCAGAGGCCGGCTGGTGCAAAAAAATATTCCGTTCACGGTCGAAGCGATGCGGAAGGCGATACAGGATTCTGAAATCGAGACGGTCAAGCTGTTCCTTGCTGCCGGGATGTCCCCCAACGAACTCCCCCATTCCCAGACAAACAAGCCGGTGCCGGAAGACAACCTGCGGCTGGCCGTCCGTACCGGGAATAAAGAGCTCGTCGCGCTCCTGCTCGATCGCGGAGCGGATATCAACCGGCGTAACTATTTGGAAGAAACGCCTCTGTTTGCCTCCCTCATCGGGGATGATCCGGAAATTGTCAGACTGCTGGTGGAAAAGGGCGCGGATTTGACGTCGGTCAGCAGCTACGGCCAGACTGTCACCGTAACGGCCATCCATATCGGCAGGCTTGAGGCACTCAAACTCTTTCTCTCCAAAGGGGTTGACGTCAATTCCGAGGATGCAACGGGGAAGACGTTGGTGTTTCATGCTGCAGGGAGCCCTGATCCCAAGGTGATGCGGTTATTGTTGGACATGGGGGGAGAAACGAATCGTGCCGACCAGGACGGGGTTTCCCCCCTGATGCAGGCCATAATCGGTGAGCAACCGGAAAATGCCAGGGTTCTCCTTGAAAAAGGGGCGGATGTCCATGTCCACGACCGAAAGGGGCGCTCCCCCTTGATGATCGCCTCATCCCGTAATCGACTGGACGTTATGCAGGCACTCCTGGACAGGGGGGCACCTGCGGACATGGACGCTCTGCTTGCCGCGGCGGAAAAAGGTCACGCCGAAGCGGTGCGGTTGCTGCTGACCCGAAACGGAGACTCTCTCGTCCCCTTTGCGGGCGACGCCATGATGCTGGCCGCTGCCAACGGTAATGCGTCAGTCGTCTCGACTCTGCTTGAATTTGGCGTGCCTGCCGGCAGCAAGGATGCGCTGGGCGAAGCCCCTCTGGTAAAAGCAGCCCAGGGCGGACATGACGGCACGGTCAAAATCCTCCGGGAAAAAGGGGGTGATACGACTCCTCTTCCGGAACCGAAGGGATTTGACCCAAACATAAAGAAACCCCACCGCAGATACCGTTCTGTCTCCCAGTGACATGGACGTAAATTAGCCGAAAACTCTCCCATCATTGCTCCCCCCGAAATTCCTTTCGATACCGCGCCGGCGAGATCTTGAGGTTCTTCCGGAAATGCAGGCGCAGCGACACTTCCGAGCCGAACCCGGACTCCTGAGCTACCAGTGAGACAGGATTGGAAGTCGTTTCGAGCAGGCGCTGGGCCAGGGCCAACCTCTGATTGAGGAGCCACGCACCGACGGTGGTGCCGGTGGCCTGCCGGAACCTGCGGGTGAAGGTGCGCCTGCTCATGAACAACCGCTCTGCAAGCGCATCCAGGCTGTGCGGCTGGTCCAGGTGCGCCTGCACCCATTCGAGCATCTGCGCAAAGCGGTCGACCGCCGTCGTCTCCCTGAGCGGCTGCTCGATGTACTGAGCCTGCCCCCCTTCGCGGTGGGGCGGCACTACCATCCGGCGCGCTACCCGGGCCGCTATCTCCGCGCCATGGAACCGGCGCAGGATGTGCAGACAGCAATCGATGCCGGCCGCGCCCCCGGCAGAGGTGATGATCGTGCCTTCGTCGACGTACAGTACATCCCGATCCACCTGGATCCGCGGATAACGCTGCGCCAAATCGTCGGCCCAGGCCCAGTGGGTGGTCGCCGTGAGGCCATCCAAGAGCCCCGCGGCAGCCAGTACGTAACTTCCGAGACATAATCCCACCAGGGTCGCACCCCGCTCGCTGGCCGCGACCAGTGCCTCCAGCAACGGCTGCGGCGGCAGTTCGTCCGGGTTGCGCCAACTGGGTACTATGACGATCCCGGCCCGTTCCAGCTCGCCAAGTCCTTGGATACCGGTAAGCGAAAATCCCGCCGAGGTGGACAGCGCTTCTCTTTTCTCGGCGCAGATCAGTACCTCGCACCGTGGCACTCCCGCACCCCTGCGGTCTTCGCCGAAGACGGCGCAGGGGACGGAGAGATGAAACGGACTGATCCGGTCGAACGCGATAACGGCGATGGTGTCGGCTGCCATGCTCCCTCCTTTGGACGCATTTTGGCCCGATTATATCGCAAGTTGGTATTCAGGCCACTGGAATTTTTCTGCATTCGGCCGGATAATGCACGGAACGATCATTTTGGGGAGGAACCGCCATGCCGGGTTTGCGACCGCTGCAAGATGTCGATGTCGAAGAGATCAGGGGCTGGCCCTCCTATCCGGGGGATATGGCGTGGATACTATGTAAGGCCCCCCTTGGGCATACATTTTCGTGTATGCTCAGCTTTGCGAGAACCAATTCCACAAGGGAATCCAAAGGGGGCCTTACGCATGCGATTTTACACGAAAACTCACAAACATTACTGCGGAATCGACCTTCACGCAAAAAAAATGTTCATCTGTATCCTGGATGCTGATGGCGCGGTGCTGCTACACCGCAACATCGCAACCTCTCCCGAAGTTTTCCTCAGAGTCGTCGACCCCTTTCGGGATGACCTGGTAGTCGGCGTGGAGTGCATGTTCGCTTGGTACTGGCTCGCCGATCTCTGTAGCAGGGAGGGCATCGAGTTTGTCCTCGGTCATGCCCTCTACATGAAAGCGGTGCATGGCGGAAAGGTGAAGAACGATAAGGTCGATTCCCACAAGATTGCCGGCCTTCTGCGCGGCGGCATGTTCCCCATGGCCTATGTCTATCCACCTGAAATGCGGGCCACCCGCGATCTGTTGCGCCGTCGCTGTTTTCTGGTCCGCCGCAGGGCCGATCTGTTGGGGCATATACATAGCACGGCCATCCAGTATAATCTGCCGGAGATCGGTGTCCGGCTCACGTACGAAGGTCCGCGCAGCACGGTCCCCGATCATTTTCCCGATCCGGAGGTTAAAAAGATCGTACAGGTCGACGTGGCAATGATCGATGCCTATGATGATGTCATTTGTGCCCTGGAATGGGAGCTGGAGAAAACCTCCCGCCGCCAGGATCGGCGTACGCTCATGCTGCTCAGCTCGATCCACGGCATCGGCAGAATCCTGTCAATGGTGCTGCTTTATGAGATCCACGACATCAACCGCTTCGAGTCGGTGCAGGATTTTGCCTCATACTGCCGCCTGGTGAAATGTCCCCATGAGTCGGCCGGCAAGAAGAAGGGGACCGGCAGCGCCAAGATCGGCAATGCCCATCTGAAGTGGGCTTTCTCCGAGGTGGCCGTTTCGTTTCTGCGCCATAATCCCCAGGGCAAACAACTGGTGGAAAAGCTGGCCCAAAAGCATGGTAAGGGCAAAGCCCTGACTATTCTGGCCCACAAGCTGGCTCGGGCGATCTACTACATGCTGAAAAACAGCGTGCCGTTCAACCTGGAGAAATTTATGGCAACGGCATAGAGCTGGAGGGAACGGGAGCAGCCCGATGTCCAACTAGGGCCGACATGGGTGAGCATGATCTGCGACCGGCAATCAAACAATGCGCCGAATCGAGCGCGGTGCGGTCGCTATGCCGATACTCCGGGAACTGCGGCGTGGATTGGAGCCCCGTTCCGCTCCTTACATAGATGAATCGACTGCTTTCAATTTCAGCTGTGTTCTGCCCCTCGCCGAGCCCGGAACCAACTGCGCCGTACGCAAGGACGAGCCCGATCTTTGAGTGGGACGGCATGAGGGTACGATATAGTTTCCAGGTCGCGTGGGTGATGCCCGCGCAACCGTTGCCAGTGCAAAAGCGGCAGCGGTGTGAACCTCGATAAGTGTTTGGTGCAGGACCTTCCCTGAAGGAAGCCCTGATGCCGGTTGATGAGAAATACGAGTCGGAACCGGGGAAGCTGCAGCAGCGATTCATTTAAAAAAACGAGTCAAAGTCGTCCAGGCATCATTTTGCCTATTGACGGACGGGGGCCTTATAAGGGTTTGCGACCGCTGCAAGATGTCGATGTCGAAGAGATCAGGGGCTGGCCCTCCTATCCGGGGGATATGGCGCAGATGGACTACGCGCTGCGGAAAGACGGCTGGCTCGATGAGTACCGGTCGAAGCAGGATGTCGCGGTGTATGCCGTCGAAGATGGCGGGGAACTGATCGCCTTCTCGATCCTGGCGAAAACCGGTGCGGCGGAAGCCGAATTCCGCATTGCCCTGCGGCCCGACAGGACCGGCCTGGGGTTCGGGGAAAGCATTACCGTCCTGACGCTGCGGACGGGATTCGCGGCGGGGCTTTCCCGCATCCATCTCATCGTCAGGAAGAACAATCACCGGGGTATCCGGCTGTATCGCCGGATCGGCTTCCGGGAGCAGGGGGAGTGCCGCAAGGATATCCAGGGGATGCCGGTCGAGTTCATCGTGATGGCGATCAGCCGGGAAGAGTTCACTTGCATTCATTCATGACACGGAAGGCATGAGACAGCACGCGGAAAGGGAGGAACCATGAAAAGGGCACCAAAACGGGCACTGATCGTGATCGATGTCCAGAACGAATATGCCGGGGGAAACCTCCCGATCGAATTTCCGCCGGTTCCCTCGTCCCTGGCCAACATTGCCAGGGCGATGGATGCGGCCAGGGAGGCCGCAGTTCCGGTCGTGGTGGTGCAGAACCTCCTGCCGGAAGGAGCGCCCATCATGGCCAGGGGGACCGTAGGTGCCGAACTCCATGACGTCGTCGGTTCCCGCGGGTGGGATCACCACGTGATGAAGAACCTTCCCAGCGCCTTCTGCGGCACCGGTCTGCAAGAATGGCTGAGGGCACAGGGGATCGACACGGTTGCCATTGCCGGTTACATGACCCACAACTGCGACCTCGCAACGGCCCTTGATGCTTTCCATACGGGGTTCGCGGTCGAGTTCCTGTCCGACGCCACCGGCTCGGTTCCCTATGCCAACCGCGCCGGCTTGGCCAGTGCCGGGGATATCCATCGCGTTATCACGGTGGTGCTGCAGGCGCGCTTTGCCGCGGTCATGGCGACGGCGGAGTGGATCGATCTCCTGCAAACAGGGGCAGAGCCGGAACGGGACTCGATTTTTGCCTCGAATCAACGGGCACGCCTTCCGGGATAGGGACTGATGGCAGACGGGAAGGCGGCCTATTTCATGGAGAAATCAGTGCCGTGGATTGTTCTGCGCCGCTCTTCGCCATGATAGAACGTATGCTCCCGTCGAACGGTATCCCTGCCGACGACGACCCATTCATTGGCCCGGCGGAAGGCGATGATCTTTCGTGAACCGATCATGCTGTCGAGGACCAGTTCATCGGCCTTCGCATCCTGGAAATTTTTCCGGATTATATCGATCATGGTCTGGTACCTCCTTCGACCCGTTGCGGAAACGTTAGCGACCTGACCGGGGTGCTCCGGCGGCGGGGTGGTCCGCGACATCGTGCTGGGCGTCGAGGAGCAGAAGTTTTTCTTCCAGCCCCCGCCGCAACTCCTCACTGGGGGAGAGGGCGAGCGCTTCTTCCACGGCCTTGCGGGCAGGGATGCGCTCGCCGCGGGCTATCTGGATACCGGCGAGGGTATCGCGACAGGCGGGGTCTTTCGGCAGGGCGGCGACGGCCCGCTGTGCCCAAGCGAGGGCCTGTTCCGTGTCACCCCGCTGGAGGAGCGCCCAGGCGAGGTTATTCATCGCTTCGCCGTCTGCTGGCTCGCGCCGTAGCGCTTGCCGGTAGCTCTTTTCCGCCTGCTGCCAGTCGCCACGGGCGGCGAAGACATTGCCGCGGTTGATGAGGGGGCGGCCCCAGCCGTTGTCGAGCTCGGCGGCCCGGTCATACTCCCGCAGAGCCAGGTCGTACTCCTTCCGCTGCTCGTAGGCGACCCCCAGGTCGTTGTGCTGGCGGGCATCGAGGGGATCGTTGAGGACGATCACCCGGGGGAGCGCGCACCCTCCCAGGAGCAGGAGGGCGATGGCGAGAAGGAAAAGGCGCAAGGTCACTCCAGGTAGAGATAGAGGGAGTTCATCTTCGCCCAGCGATCGCCGAGTTCGTCCGCCGCGATGAAGACCCCTTCCCGGGTGCTGGCGTGGACGAGAAAATCCCGGTCGGTGTAGCCGAAAACGACCAGGTAGTGGGGTCGGGAGACGAGCCAGGACCCCAACTGGACCGGGACAATGACCGGCCTGCCGGCGTTGATCTGTTGACGGAGCAGCGCCAGGTCCCCGCAGCCGGAGCGGGTCTCGAACCCCTGGCCGCGGGCGAAATTCTCCAGGTCGGGGAGAATGCTCCCGCCGAGTGCCGGGATGGCCACCTCCTTCGCGATGCTCGCCTCTGGCAGCTCTCGCCCCCGATGGGCGAGGAGAGCGGCCAGCGCGGCTGCTCCGCAGTCGTCGCTTCTTTGCTGGGCGATGAAGGGGACTCCGCTGACGACATGGAGCCCCGCCTCGCCGGCGCGCCAGTCACGCTGGTGAAACGCGGCACAGCCGCATCCCAGCAGAAGGGTGATGATTGTAACGAGCCTGACCGTCATCGGATGATGATGCGTTTCCCCACCAGGATGAGGATGAGCACCACCAGGAAGACGATCACCAGAACACCGATCACAATCCCGACTCCGTCGCCGGCAGCCAGGTCCTGGGACATACCGGCCAGCTGGTGAAGCTGCGCATCCGACAGCGTCGGCAGCTTGGCCGAGATCTCCTTGGCCGAGAAGCCGTAATCTGCGAGTTTCTGGCTTACTACGTCCTTCTCCAGGACCCTGCGGATCTGCTCGATCTGTGTCGTCCGGCTGGAGACATCGGCTCCGTCGGCCAGGCGACTGCCGATGAGTGCTGCATTGCCGGTATTCGGCGCCATGGAAAGAAAGCAAAAGGCGATCAACACCGTCCAGCAAATGCGGATATCGAGGACCCACCCACGATGCCTTTCCATACCAGAGCTCCTTTCGTTCGACTTTTTCCTGAAGGGGTGACCGGAAGAACACTACCTAGAGTATCGCAAACGAGCCCGATGACAAGTTTGGGAGAATCTTGAAAGATTTTTACGAAGCGTGGTTGCTTGGCGCGGCTGCATCGCTCATATTCCGTTCGGCCGGGGCGTGTTTAAAAATGGCAGCGGCTTGCTATACTTGACGGTGCATCATGGGCCGATTTTCTTGCTGTAACGTTCCATGGTGCCGGAGGCCGATGCCATGAAACGTCCCAGCGTTCTCTGCGTAGCCTGCCTGCTCATCTCTGTCATCTTTCTCCCGCTGTTCGCGGCGGCCGAAAAGGGCTACGACCCGCGTCCACCCTTTGACCTTACCCTCCAGAAAACCGCTGAAGGGAAGGGCATGACCTACGACCCGCGCGATCCTTATGCCATCTTCATCAACTATGAACTCGGCATGCACTGCGTCGGCTTCGACATCTCCTACTGCTGCATCATCCCCCCCTACAACAGCATCCAGGCCCAGGCGGTTCGAACGGGCACAAACGGCGCCGTCCCCCGGCTTCTGGCGCCGGCGGACGGGGTGAGCCTGCACTATTCCCTCAGGGACAACAGCTACAGCGAAGGGAACAAGATGAAATACTGGCAGGTCGCCAAGGACGTGGATGGCAGCGGGACGATGAACCATCCTGGCGACAATATGGCAAACTACGTCTGGACCCACCTCTTCATCTACCGGGACCTGGCCGGTACCCTGCCGTACGCCCCGCAGAAGGGCGAGCGCAAGCGCATCGGCCGGGAAATTCCGGTGAACGTCGATTCCGGACCGTCCGGTAAGATCGTCGCGGGTGGAACTATGGAATACTCCTCCGGCAAGGGGGGGAACATCGTCTTCACTGATACCATGCTCCCCTGGCTGACCGATGTCCCTCTCACCCTCACCGCTTCGTACCTCTGGGACGCGCTGGGGCTGCCGCTCACGGCGTTCAACGACAGCAGGCGCAAGGGGTCGATCCGGACGGTCACGGAGCGGGATTTTCAGCCGTACCAGTACGCAGTGGTCAGGCTGGACGGCCAGGGGCGGCCCCTGACCGCTCGGGGAAAGAACGTCGAGTTCTTCGGCACCGACCCGGTGGACATCGCCAGTTGCTCCATTTGCCACTCGGGCGGCGGAAAGGCGGCTCGGCGCTCGCGCCAGGAGGGACTCGGGCTCTTCGACCGGGAGTATGCCTACTGGAAGAAGAATTACCCTGACGTGAGCGAATACATGGCGCGACTTTCGGCGACCACCATCGACATCCTCGAACTCCACGACCGCCACCACGGTACAAAGTTTCTGCGGAGCTACAACCCTGATGCTGCGTCGAACAGGCTCGGCTACGTAGGGTCGGTGAACTGCGCCGACTGCCACGGCGACAACATGTCCGGGAACCTCCAGACACCGCGCCCTGGCACGACCGGCTATCCTCCTGCCAGGGGGAAGCCCCTGACCGAGGCGGTCCATTCGGTCCACGCCCGCTTCGTCCCCATGCCCGACAAGGCGGGACGGACCCAGAGCTGCCAGACCTGCCATCCCTCCCACTGGCAGAGCGCCGAGATGAATGATCCGGCTGCGAACCCCTTTGCCGTCACCGATGCCAACGGCAACCCCCGCTTCAGCGATACCGACCTGCGGAGCGCGGGAGGAGGCTGTTTCCTGCGGCGTGACGCCCATTCCAATCCCCATGTGCAGCCGCCGTTTTTCCTGAACGCCATCGGCCGGTGGTACCTCGCGAATGTGAGCAGGGTGGATGAGCTGGGTAAACCTGTCGGGACGATACGAGGGCTTTACTGTACCAACTGCCATAACCAGCTGAGCCACGAGCTTTACCGCTCCGACGACCTGCGCGACGCGGCAGCCCAGGAAGGGAAAACGCTTCGCAACCGGTCGATCGAAGAAGTGATCGGGGTGGTGGCGGGGGGGGACGGGAAACGGTTCCGGGAGTTTTTTGCCGACCCGACGGTGGCGGCCGCCGGCGAGCCGCTTCACGCTTACTACGCCGATCACCGGGCAGCGGACCTCCTGCGCATTGCGAAGGGCAAAGACGGGGAGACGGTCCGCTACCCGTGGAACGTGCTGGGCGGCGAGCTGATCTCGTATGCAGCCGCCTTGGGCGGGGGCGACTGGTGGCTCTCTCCGGGCGAGTCCCACTGCGCGGATTGCCACGTGGCTCCCTTCGTGGAAAGCAATGGAGGGCAGTACTTTCCCATCGACCAGCCTAACAAGTACTCGCTATTCAGGTACTCTAAGGCTCACGGCGTACTCGCCTGCCAGTCGTGCCACGAATCGGCTCACGGCCTCTATCCGGTACGCTACGACGGAACGGACAAAACGGTTGACATTACATCCCACGAGCAGGCGCTCCAGTTCAGTCCGGACGGGAAGTATGCCGGACCGGTGACCTGTGCGGCATGCCACACCGTCAACGGGGCAGGGGTGCCGGTACAGCTGGCGGGGACCGGGTACGCCGACGACTACTGGGCGGCGGTTGTCCTCGTCCACTTCATGCGCGAGGATGACCGGGGCCTGCCGGTGGCGGAACTGGTGCGGAAATACCCGTATCCCGTGGCGTCAGGGATCGTGCGGATGGGGTGGGAATGATTTTCGAACATGCGACCCATCGCGGGAAAGGAGTCAGGTGATGCCCGAGCAACCCGAAGTTGAGACCGAAAAGCTGCATGAAGCGATCAAGGACGAGCTCGAACGAGAAGGGGGAGCGTTCCTCAAACAGATATCACTCACCACGGCACTCCTCGCGGTCCTTGCCGCCCTTGCCTCGCTCCAGGCGGGGGCAACGGTCAATGCGGCCCTGGTGTTGAAGACTGAAGCAGCCCGTTTGCAGGCCGAAGCCTCAGACCAGTGGGCCTACTACCAGGCAAAAGGGATCAAGGCCGCGGTCCAGGATGCTGCCCGCGCTCCCTGGCTGGCCATGGGCAGAAAGCCTCCCTCACAGTACGAGGAGCGGGTGAAGCGTTATGGCGAGGAACAGACCAATATCCAGAACAAGGCGCGGGAGAAAGAGCGGGAACGGGATGAGAAGCTGCGGGAATCCGATCACCTTCTTCACAGGCATCATGGTTTTGCCGACGCCGTGGCCCTTTTTCAGGTCTCCATAGCGCTCGGTGCAGTTGCTGCCCTGACACGCTCCCGGCTGGTCTGGGGTGGCTCCCTGGTTGCCGGGGGCGCGGGGATTGTCTTTTTTGTGTTACCGCTGCTCCATTGACCCCGTAATAAGGAAATATTACAAAATGATGACATTAATAAAAAAATATATTGACAGCTTGGTTAACTTTAAATTAAATTGGATTCTACGTATTGATTACATTTTTAAAGCTGCAGTAGATAGACGATAATACTAAACCATCCGCGAGGGTGGGACGGAAAGCCCACAGGGTCTCACCGAGACAGCCGGGTCGCCGAAATGTCACCGACAATTCGGCCCCGGTTTTTTTGTACCTTTTTTCGGGCCACCGAAGGTTGCGCACCGCGGGCGTAACCGTGCGACGGGAGAAAAGCTGAAAAGCTCGCAGATGTAACGCCAAGTTCCAAGCAGCAGTAGATAGACGATAATACTAAACCATCCGCGAGGGTGGGACGGAAAGCCCACAGGGTCTCACCGAGACAGCCGGGTCGCCGAAATATCACTCGATATCCGGCCCCGGCTTTTTTTATAGGGCGTTTAAGCCGGGACTAGAAAAGGAGGAGATATTCAGGAAATGAAGGAAATGTCTAGGACCGTCGACCGATTGAATGCTGCAGTACCGACGGGGGGTCTGCAGCAGGCTAACAACGAAAGGAGTTACCATGAGGATTAGCAGTAGAATTTCTATGTTGTTCATCTTTGCACTGATACTGACAGCATTTCAGCTCTGGGGGAGCGAGGCCCAGGCACAGTCGACCTACTTCACGAGCAGAGGCTGTGTTAACTGCCATGCAGCCCCGGTTGCCGCCACTTGCAACGGTTGTCATCACCATGGCAATGCAAACCTGAAAGCCACTGCCGACAAGACCTCTTATGCACCCGGTGAAACTGTAACCGTGACCCTGACCGGAGGCACCAGAACCGGTTGGATCGGTGCTCGTCTCTACAACCAGTCCGGCGCCGAGATCGCACGATCCACCGGCACCCAGAGCGGCATGGGGAGCTCTACCACCTTCCCTGCGATTCTCTCGGCTCCCGCGCCTGCAACGGCAGGCACCTACACCTGGAAGATGGCCTACTTCGGCAACCAGGACGGCACCGGAACCGGTGATGTCCACGGCGAAGCAGCTGTCAATGTCACCATTACCGTTGCCGTTGCAGCCCCGCCTGCGGACACCGCCGCACCGGTCATGGGAGCCTTTACCCTGCCTGCCACCTCGACCAGCCTCTCAGTGCCGGTCAGCGCCCTCAGCGCCACCGACAATACCGCCGTGACAGGTTACATCATCACCACCAGCGCCACTGCCCCGGCAGCCTCTGCCACCGGCTGGTCTGCCGCCGCCCCGACGAGCGTGACCGCCGTCGCCGGCAGCAACACCTTCTACGCATACGCCAAGGATGCCGCGGGCAACGTCTCCGCCGGCAAGAGCGCCACGGTCGTGGTAACGCTTCCCGACACCACCGCTCCGGTTGTTGGCCCCTTCACCCTGCCGGCCACTGCCACCAGCCTCACCGTGCCGGTCAGCGCCCTCAGCGCCACCGATAATACCGCCGTGACGGGTTACATCATCACCACCAGCGCTACAAAGCCGGCAGCCTCTGCCACCGGCTGGTCTGCCGCAGCCCCGACGAGCGTGACCGCGGTCGCCGGCAGCAACACCTTCTATGCATACGCCAAGGACGCCGCGGGTAACGTATCCGCCGGCAAGAGCGCCACGGTCGTGGTAACGCTTCCCGACACCACCGCTCCGGTTGTTGGCACCTTCACCCTGCCGGCCACTGCCACCAGCCTGACCGTGCCGGTCAGCTCCCTGGCTGCTACCGACAACGTTGCCGTGACGGGCTACCTCATCACCACCAGCGCCACCGCCCCGGCCGCTTCTGCCACCGGCTGGTCCACCGCAGCACCGGCCAGCGTCACCGCGGTCGCCGGCAGCAACACCTTCTATGCCTGGGCCAAGGACGCCGCGGGCAACGTCTCGGCCGGCAAGAGCGCCTCGGTCGTTGTGACGCTTCCCGACACCATCGCGCCGGTCGTGAGCGCCTTCACCCTGCCGGCCACCGCCACGAGCCTCACCGTGCCGGTCAGCTCTCTTAGCGCCACCGACAACGTGGCCGTGACGGGCTACCTCATCACCACCAGCGCCACAGCCCCGGCCGCTTCTGCCACCGGCTGGTCCGCCGCCGCCCCGACGAGCGTCACCGCGGTCGCCGGCAGCAATACCTTCTATGCCTGGGCCAAGGATGCGGCGGGCAACGTCTCCGCCGCCAAGAGCGCCACGGTAACCGTTACGGTCGCCTCCTCCTCGAACTTCACCCTGGCCGTTTCCGCTCTTGCCGACGGTTCCTACACCAACAAGGGTACGCTCAACGTCACCGGCACCGCCACCGGCGCGACCGCTCTCACCGTCAACGGCCAGGCTGTCACCATGAACGCTGATGGTTCTTTCAGCACCGCCCTGACTCTTGTGGCCGGGGCCAACACCATCACGGTCGTCGCCACCGACAACGCTGGAGCTCAGAAAACCGATATCCGCACCATTACCTACGATGCCAGTGCCCCGGTCCTTACGGTCTCCGCTCCTGCCGACAACAGCACCTCTACCCAGTCGTTCGTAACGCTAAGTGGTACGATCAGCGAAAACGCCACGGTCAGCGTGACCGTCAATGGCGGCGCCCCACAATCTGCTTCCATTTCCGGCACCACCTTCAGCGCCACCGTTTACCTGGTAGCAGGCGTCAACACCATCAGCATCAATGCTACGGATCTGGCCGGCAATACCGCAACCGCTAAACGGACGGTCACTTACACCGCCGGCAGCACCAGCAACCTCTCGCTTGCGGTCACTTACCCCAGCCAGGACATCACCACCAGGTACCCCTACCTGGTACTCAGGGGCAAAGTCGTTGATCATGAGCATGTACGGGTCAAGATCACCATGAACGGCAAAACCTACTACCCCGAAGTCGACGACGGCGAATTCAGGCAGCGGCTCAACTTCACCGATCCCAAGCTCTACGCCATCACCGTTACCGCTATGGATGATTCGGGCAACAGCAGTACGGTCGTTCGGAACGTGATATTCCGACCTGGTTATGACCACGATGACGATTAGATCGCATTAGAATGAAGCACATTGAAAAGCCACCCCTTATCGGGTGGCTTTTTTTTGGTTTGCCCAGTATAAAAACAGCCCTCGCCCGGCATCGCCGAACGAGGGCTGCAAGCCCGCCATGTAGTTTCAATTCCTTACGCCATCTGCCGTCCGCCGCACGCCTTGAGGCGGCCATGGGCCTCCCACAGGATTCGCTCGGTGGTATCCCAGTCGATGCATTTGTCGGTGATGGAGACGCCGTACTTGAGCTGTGAAAGGTCCCTGGGGTCCTTGGGGAGTGCCTGGTTTCCCCCCACGAGGAAGCTCTCGATCATTACCCCGGAGATGGAGCGGTTCCCGGCGACGATCTGGTCGATGACGTTTTCCAGCACCGCCGGCTGCTTCTCGTGGTTCTTCTCCGAGTTGCCGTGGCTGCAGTCCACCATGATGGTGGGGAAGAGGTTGTTTTTCGCCAGCATCTCCTCGCTCTTGGCGATATCCTCCGGGGAGTAGTTGGGTTTCCGCCCCCCGCGCAGGACGATGTGGACGTCGGGGTTGCCGGTGGTCTGGATAATTGAGGTGAGCCCGTCGCGGTTGATGCCGAGAAAGGAGTGCGAGTGCCGGGCCGCGATCATGGCGTCGATGGCGATCTGGAGGTTCCCGTCGGTGCCGTTCTTGAAACCGATTGGGAAGGAGAGGCCGCTCGCCAGTTCGCGATGGGTCTGGCTCTCGGTGGTGCGGGCGCCGATGGCGCCCCAGCAAAGCATGTCCGCCATGTATTCGGGGGTGATCGGGTCGAGCATCTCGGTGGCCACCGGCAGCCGCAGTTCGGTCATCTTGCAGAGAAGCCCGCGGGCGATCCCGAGCCCCTTGGAGATGAGATGGGTGCCGTTCATGTCCGGGTCGTTGATGAGCCCCTTCCAGCCGACGGTGGTGCGGGGTTTCTCGAAATAGGTCCGCATGATGAGGAAGAGCTGGTCGGAGACCTGTCGGGAGAGCTTTGCCAGACGCTCGGCGTAATCGAGGGCGGCCTTGGGGTCGTGGATGGAGCAGGGACCGACGACTACCATGAGGCGGGGATCCTTGCCGTGGAGGATGTTCGTGATCTGCTCGCGGCTCGTGGCGACGAATTCGCTCCCCGCCACGGAGATGGGAAAGACCTGCCGCAGGTCAGTGGGTGCGATGATGGGGGTGATGCTCCTGATCTTCAGGTTGCTGGTCTTGATCATGGCTCGCGATTCCTTGCTCTGTACTGTGTGAAATGAAAAAACGTCACACTGTAGCGTTTTTTCAGGGAAATGTCAAAAGGGAATGGGGCGGGACAAGGGGAATGCCGGTAATGCGTGGCTGGAGCCGGAAATACTCAACCGGCGATTGATGCGGCATGGCATTTCGGAACAGGGCGGTCAGGCTGTACGTCGCAGCTCGTCGAGGGTCGTGAAGCGAGACCCTGCAGCCAGCATCTCGGCCAGGGCGTGTTCCGAATCGCCCGGCTCCAGGTCGACTCCTCGCACGGCATCGACCAGGACGGTAACGGCGAATTGCTGGCGTAACCCCTCCAGTGCCGTTTGCCTGACGCAGTAGTCGGTGGCCAGCCCGCAGATATAGATGTGCTTGATCCCCTCTGACGTCAGGAACGTCGGCAGCGGCGTTCCCGCTTTGCTCCAGGCATGGAGGGCCGAATAATCATCCTTTTCCGGGTCCATTCCCTTGGAAAAGACGAGGGTGTCGGGAGGTAAGTGCAGGCCTGCGTGAAACATGGCGCCGGTGCTCCCCTGAATGCAGTGGACCGGCCAGACGCCGCCGAACTCCTTGAAATGCTTTGTCACCTGCGGGTGCCAGTCCCGCGAGGCGATGATCGGCAGCCGCTGTTGCTGGAACAGCTCGATATACTGGTTGATGAGCGGGATGATGTCGTCACCGCCGGCGATCCCGAGAGTGCCGCCAGGGCAGAAGTCGTTCTGAACGTCGACGATGAGAAGCGCAGAATCCTTTTCCATGGTGTGTTCTCCAAAACCTGTTCAACGTTCAAGGTTCAACGTTCAAGGTCTTGGGGTGTTAACGTTGAACCTCGAACGTCGAACTTTGAACTAGACATACCCTCGCTGCACCTCATCCACCAGTTTCAGCCGCAGCTTGTTCAGACCTGGACTCGTGGATACCTTGTAGCGGTGCGGGTTGATGAACCGCAGGCACCCCTGGGGAAGCCTGGCGAGCTGGTCGGTGCAGCGGTCGGCCATCTCGTCAAGGGACTCCGGGCGCACGGCGGTTCGTTTTCCTCCTGCCATCGCCACCTGCCTGATATCGACAAAAGTGGTGCCGGCCGGAATGGCCACGTGCTGCACCGGATTGGTCGGGTCGTAGACTATGTCGCCGGGACGAATTTCTTCGCCATCGAGACAGATGATGTCCTGGATAAAGGCGCCATTCGGGGTCACTGCCCGTACCAGCCTTTTCCTGTCGGGCAGGGTTGCTTTGGCTATGTCGCTGGTAACCTTCAGTTTCGGCCGGTCGCCTATCTTCACCAGCTTGTAAACCCCGCCGAGGGCACTTCCGCCTTCACCCATGCAGGTGGCAAGCTTGGTCCCCACTCCATAGACGTCGACCTGCCCTCCCTCGTCCCGGATGGAATCGATGACGAATTCGTCCAGTTCATTGGAGGCGAGAATCTTGACCTCCGGAAAACCGGCTTCGTCGAGTATGCGCCGCGTCTCCCTGCTCAGGTAGGCGAGGTCCCCCGAGTCGATGCGCACGCCGATAAGCTCGTGACCTCGCTCCCGGAGCTCCCGTGCAACGGTGATCGCGTGGGGAATGCCGCTTTTCAGGGTGTCGTAGGTGTCGACCAGGAGAATCGTGCTGTCGGGAAAGACCTCGGCGTACTTGCGGAAGGCGGTCAACTCGTCGGGAAAGGCCATGATCCAGCTGTGGGCATGGGTCCCCTTGACCGGGATGCCGAAGGTCTGGCCCGCAAGGACATTGCTGGTGCTCCGTACTCCCCCTACGTAGGCGGCCCGGGCTTCGCTCAGCCCCCCGTCCGGCCCCTGTGCGCGGCGCAGGCCGAACTCGATCACCGTACTTCCTGCTGCGGCGCGGACGACCCGGGCCGCCTTGGTAGCCACGAGGGTCTGGAAGTTGACGATGTTGAGAAGGGCGGTCTCAACGAACTGGGTTTCGGCAAGGGAGCCCTCAATGGTGAGAAGTGGCTCGTTTGCGAAGACCACCGTCCCTTCTCCTGGGGCCGTCACTGTGCCGCGGAACCGGAATTCCCGGAGGAAATCGAGAAAACGCGGACGGAAGATGCCGAGTCCTCGAAGGTACGCCAGTTCCTCGTCGCCGAAGCAGAGGCTCTCCAGGTAGGCGAGGGCGGTGTCGAGGCCGGCGAAGACCGCATACCCCCCGTTGAAGGGGTTGTGGCGGAAGAAGAGGTCGAAGACCGCCGGGGTCTCGTGCATCCCTTCATCAAGGTAGCCGGCGAGCATGGTCAGCTCGTATAGGTCGGTGAGGAGGGCCGAATAGCGCATCAGGACTCCTTGTTCATGCCATTAACCGTTGTTCACGAAAAACACGAAATAACACGAACAAAACTGCATGGTATTTATAAAACGTTACTTTCAGTGGATGCGTGTTGTGATTCGCTCGATTGTTTCGTGTTTTTCGTGGACAACTACCGAATTCGAGTTGATAAAAAGTATACCATAGGTCCGATGCGGGAAGAGGGCGTCGGACAAAAACGAAGGGGTTTGATCGCTCAAACCCCTTCGTTGGGAACCTGTACTGTGTCGGTGAGAGTAAAGCCGGTTATTTCTTCACGTTGTAGAAGACCTCTTTGCCGCGGAAGATGGCCACGTCGTCGAGCTCGTCCTCGATGCGCAGGAGCTGGTTGTACTTGCAGACCCGGTCGGTACGGCAGAGGGACCCGGTCTTGAGTTGGCCGGCGTTCACCGCCACCGCCAGGTCGGCGAGGGTGGTGTCCTCGGTCTCGCCGGAACGGTGGGAGATGACGGTGGTGTAGCCCGCCCGCTTGGCCATCTCGATGGCATCGAGGGTCTCGGTGAGGGTGCCGATCTGGTTGAGCTTGATGAGGATTGAGTTGGCGATTCCCTTCTTGATCCCTTCCTTGAGGATGGACGGGTTGGTGACGAAGAGGTCGTCGCCGACAATCTGGATGCGTTTTCCCAGTCGTTCGGTGAGCTTCTTCCAGCCGTCCCAGTCGTTCTCCGCCATGCCGTCCTCGATGGAGATGATCGGGTACTTGTTGACCAGGTTCTCGTAGAAGTCGATGAGCTGGTCGGCCGTCTTTTGGGGCTGCGCTTCGTTCTCAAGGGTATAGACCCCATCCTTGTAGAGCTCCGAAGAAGCCACATCCAAGGCGAGGAGGACATCATCGCCCGGCTTGTAGCCCGCCTTGACGATCGCCTCCATGATCACCTCGAGGGCTTCCTCGTTGGACTTGAGGTTCGGCGCGAAACCGCCCTCGTCGCCCACGGCCGTGTTGTACCCTTTCCCTTTGAGGACGCCCTTGAGGGCGTGGAAGATTTCCGCCCCCATGCGGAGCGCCTCGGCGAAGTTGGCTGCCCCGGCCGGCATGATCATGAACTCCTGGATGTCGACGTTGTTGTCGGCGTGGGCGCCGCCGTTGATGATATTCATCATGGGGAGGGGGAGTTCCTTGGCGTTGGCGCCGCCGATGTACTGGTAGAGGGGAAGCCCGGCCTCGTCAGCCGCCGCCTTGGCCACGGCGAGGGATACCCCGAGAATGGCGTTGGCGCCGAGATTGCTCTTGAACTCGGTGCCGTCCAGCTCGAGCATTTTCCGGTCGATGCCCACCTGGTCGCTTGCTTCCATGCCGATGACCTGGTCGGCAATCTGGTCGTTGACGTTGGCGACGGCCTTGAGCACCCCTTTCCCCAGGTACCGGGATTTGTCGCCGTCCCGCAACTCCAGCGCTTCCCGTTCGCCGGTTGATGCGCCGGAAGGAACTGCAGCCCTTCCCATGGCGCCTGACTCAAGGAACACCTCGACTTCGAGGGTCGGATTGCCCCTCGAATCGAGGATTTCTCTGGCATAGACATCGGTAATCTGGCTCATATTGCCCCCTTGCAAAGATGATACGGCTTCCACGGCCGCGCACAAACAGCAAAATATATAACACACTTTGACGAAAAGGGAAGAAATTTTATATAATGCATCAAATAGGACGAAAGTGGTTTAAGTTGACACTGTTTGGCGATAAGGCTATAGTAAATCTTTGCGTAATAAGCGTAGACCCGGTTCCCGATATGGCAGATACGGAAAAACAAGCTTAACATGCCCACCGACAGCGGCAACAACGACAAAGGCACCCGGGGAGCCCTGGCGCTTATCAGCGACCGTCTCCTCTATTTTCTCGAAGAAAGGTTCGCCACCGGCAAGCATGAACGGCGGAACCGCCTCATTCTTCTGTTGGCGACCACACTTCTTCTCACCCTCCTCATAGTTCCCAGTCAGCAGTTCCTCGCCGTCAGCTATAAGGCTGGCGAGATTGCCACCTCGGACATCCGCGCCACCCAGGATTATCTTCTCGAAGACCGTCCACTTACAGAAAAGAAACGAAGCGAGGCTGAAGCTGCTGCCCCCTCTGTCTATACGTTCAATGCCATTGCCGCTCTCGACGTTACCCAGCGCTTTGAAAAATCGCTGCAGCTGGTCAGGGAAGCGAAAGCCGGCGGAGAATACGACCGGCAGGCACTCCGGGATGCCATTGCCAAGGTCCTGGGCTGCGAAGTGTCCGGCCCCGAATTCGATGCCCTCCAGAGGATCAAGGCGGAGCGGGCGTTTCTAGGCGAAATCAACCGACTGACCGCCCGCATTTATGCGCAAAAAATCGTCGCCAACAAGAAGGCTTTTGCTACCGACCGTGCCCACGGCATCCTCGTGGTCGACCCGGAGACGAAGCGCGAGATTGCCGCCGGGGATTACTCGACCCACATCGATGTGGCCGAGGCCGTGCATTCTCTGGGTAAGATGCGGATTGCCGCGGGTGGCGACCCCCGCGACCTGGTGAAGCTAAAGGAGCTCCTGGGCAGGATGATTCTGCCGAACCTGACCTTCGACCGCGGAGCCACCGAGGAGAAGCGACGCGAGGCGAGAGAGAGTGTCCGTCCCGTACTCTTCCAGGTGAAGCGGGGCGAGATGATCGTCCGCATCGGTGAGCGGATCACGGAAGAGCAGGCCCTGAAACTGGCGAAGATCTTCGAGGCCCGCCAGGGTACCAACTGGCTGTTCATGGGGCTTGGTATCTGCGGCCTTGTACTGGTACTCTTTTATTTCCCTTATCGCTTTGCCCGCAAGAATATCCGCAAGTTCGACCCTTCCAACAAGGACCTTTTTCTCCTGGTACTCGTGACGCTCGGGACGTTCTCGATCCTGAAAATGGCCTCGGCCGTGTCCGCGGCCATGGGGGGGCTTTCCCCCTATATCGATACAGCAGACTACACCTATCTTTTCCCCTTTGCGGCCGGCCCGACCCTCGTCCGGATCATCCTCAATTCCGAGGTGGCCCTCGTCTATAGTGCCATCTGTGCACCGCTTCTCGGGATCATGTTCAACAACAGCCTGCCGGTGGTTATCTATGCGCTCCTCGGAGGCCTTGTCGGTGCCCACGGAGTCCGGCACTGCAAGGACCGGGGAACGATCTACACGGCGGGATTCAAGGTGAGTGTGGTCAACCTGGCCATGGCCATCTCATTTCAGGTTTTCAGCGACAGCCTGTTCACCATGCAGACCCTCTACTGCATCGTTTTCGCCCTGCTCGGCGGGGTCATCAACGCGATCTTCGTTTCCGGCACCGTCCCCCTGATCGAGGGCCTGTTTCACTACACCACCGATATCAAGCTCCTGGAGCTCTCCAACCTCAATTCTCCCGTCCTGCGGGAGCTGATGATCAAGGCTCCCGGGACCTACCACCACAGTGTGCTCGTGGGCAATCTCGTCGAGGCGGCGGCCGAGGCGATCAACGCCAATCCGCTCCTGGCCAGGGTGGCCGCGTACTATCACGACGTTGGCAAGGTATCGAAACCACTCTACTTTGTCGAGAACCTCGGCAACGGGGAGAACCGGCACGACAAGCTTTCCCCAAGCATGAGCGCCCTGATCCTCATCTCCCACGTGAAGGAAGGGGCTGAACTTGCCCGGGAACACCGGCTTGGCCGTTCCATCGTCGAGATCATCCGCCAGTCCCACGGTACCGGGCTCATCACCTTCTTCTACGAAAAGGCAAAAAAGGCGGCGGCGGAAGGAAGTGTCATCGATGAGCGGGACTTCCGCTACCCCGGGCCTAAGCCCCAGACCCGCGAGGCCGGGCTGGTTATGCTAGCCGATCACGTTGAGGCAGCCTCCCGGACCTTGACCGATCCCACGCCGTCCCGCATCCAGGGGATGGTGCAGAAGATCATCAACAATATATTCATCGACGGCCAGCTCGATGAATGCGAGCTGACCCTGAAGAACCTGCACGAAATAGCGAAAAGCTTCAACCGCATCCTGGCCGGCATCTATCACCACCGGATCGACTACCCGGAGCCAGCCTACAAAGAGCGGGGGAGCGGAGGAAAGAAGGGCCTTGAAGATAGCGATAGTGAACCGGCAGCGGCGGCTGCCGGTCGAGACGAAAAAGCTAAGAAGGGTAGCGGAGAGGACCTTAAGCGTCTTGGGATATCCCGCTAGCGAGCTTTCGGTCGTGGTCGTCGGAGACCGGGCGATCCGGCGTCTCAACCGGGAGTACCTCGGGCGCGACAAGCCGACCAACGTCATCTCCTTCCCCATGCAGGAAGGAGAGTTTGCCGAGCTCAATCCGGAGACCCTGGGGGATGTGGTCATCTCGGCCGCAACCTGTGCCCGTGAGGCCGAGGAGGGAGGGATTTCCTTCCAGAGCCGGCTGACGTTCCTGCTTCTCCACGGCATCCTCCATCTGACCGGCTACGACCACGAGCGGAGCGGCGAGGCCGAGGCACGGAGGATGGAGGAGAAGGAAGGGGAGCTGTTTGCCCAGTTGGAGAAGGAAGGAATGGTGTAGGGGCGACCGGCTGGTCGCCCCTACGGGTAATCAATGTGAAACCGACCCGCTTCATAGATTCGGTCAACTGTGCCGTGGAAGGGATCATCTACACGGCACGGACGCAGAAGCACATGCGCAACCACTTCGTGGCGGCGCTGCTTCTGCTCCTGACGGTCCTTTTCCTGAAGGTATCCGCCCTTGAATTCACCCTGCTGGCGGTGTCGGTCTGTTTCGTCCTGTTTGCCGAACTGGTCAATACCGCCATCGAGGTGATCGTTGACCTCGTGTCGCCGGAATTCCATCCCCTTGCCAAGACGGCCAAGGATGTGGCTGCCGGCGCCGTGCTGGTGGCGGCTATCGGGGCGGCGGTGATGGGGTACCTGATCCTCTCCCACTACATCTTCCCCCTTTACAAGGAATTGCTCGGCATGATAGGAACTCCGACAGAGATGGGAACGGTGGTGTCGCTCCTGGCGGTTGTGATCGTCGTGGTGATCCTCAAGGCGATATCCGGCAGGGGGACCCCCCTTGAAGGAGGATTGCCGAGCGGCCATGCCGCCGTGGCCTTCTCTATCGCGACGATCGTCACGCTCACCACCCAGGATCCACTCACCTCTATTCTGACCATCGCTCTCGCGGTGATGGTGAGTCATTCGCGACTGCTGCTCCGTATACACTCCCTGCGCGAAGTGGTGCTCGGTGCCGTCACCGGCACCGCAATCACCCTGGCGGTGATGGTGCTGTTCCGGATGATCGGGTAATCGCTCTTGATGCGCGAAAGGCAGTCTGCCCAGCACCGGGGATCAGGCGAAGTGAGGTTTTCGACTATTTTTGAAAGAACCTGGTTGACAGGTCGGAGGGGACGGATCGTTGGAAAACGGGGCTGACAAGAAAGGTCCGGGGCTCCTGGAGATGCTCGGGAGATTGCTTTCCGGCCGCCGGAAAATCACCGAGGAGGAAATCCAGGATCTGATTGACGCTGGTGAGGAAGAGGGACTAATCAACGAGGCGGAAAACGAGATGATCCGTTCCATCTTCACCCTGGGAGACACGGTGGTGCGGGAGATCATGGTCCCCCGGACCGATATGGCCTGTATCCCCGTGGATGCCACCCTGCGCGAGGTCCTTTCCGCGATCATCGCCTGCGGCCATTCCCGCATCCCGGTGTACGACGGCACCGTCGACAATATCGTCGGTCTCATCTACGCCAAGGACCTGCTGAAATACTGGGGCGTGGCCGAACCTGCAGTGGGGATGCGGCGGATCATGCGATCGCCGTACTTCATCCCCGAAACCAAGAACCTGGAAGAGCTTCTCCATGACTTCAGGAAAAAGCGAGTCCACATTGCCATCGTCATCGACGAGTATGGCGGCACCTCCGGCCTCGTGACGATCGAGGACCTCCTCGAACAGATCGTCGGCGATATCCAGGACGAATACGACCTGGAAGAGGAGTGGCTGGAGGAGACGCCCGACGGTTCCGTCGTGGTGGATGCGCGACTCCCCATCGAGGAACTGGAAGAGCATTTCGGGATCGAGGTGGAACGGGAAAAGTTCGATACCGTCGGCGGGCTGATTTTTCATCTTACCGGCCGCATTCCGGCCATTGGCGAGGAGGTGGAGACCGACACAATCCGTCTGACCGTGCTGGAAGCCGACGAGCGGAAGATCAGCAAGGTGCGGATTACCCGCGAGGAGAAGACGGAGGAACCCGGAGAGTAGTGGACCGTTACCGATTCAACATGCCCGATGTCACCGCCGTTTCCCGGCGCGATTATCTCCTGGCGGCCCTGTCCGGAGTCTTGCTGGCGCTCTCGTTCCCCAAGCCCGGGCTCTCTATTCTGGCGTGGTTCGCCTTTGTGCCGCTCTTCCTCGCCATGGGCAGAAAGAGTCCCGGCAAGGCGCTGCGTCTCGGGTTTACCTGCGGCATGGTTGCTTACGGCGGCATCCTCTACTGGTTGAACATCGTCATGGTGACCTACGGCAAGCTTCACTGGAGCGTCAGTGTCTGTCTCTATCTGCTGCTGGTGGCCTATCTTGCTCTCTATGTTGCTCTGGTCGCCGCGCTCGTGCGCAAGGGCGAAGAGTGCGGCATCTCGCCGGTTCTCTCGTTTCCGCTAATCTGGGTTGGGTTCGAATATCTCCGCGCCTTTTTCCTGACCGGGTTCCCGTGGGCGAGTCTCGGCTATTCCCAGTACCGCACCCTGCCGCTGATCCAGATCGCCGACATTACCGGCGTTTACGGGCTCTCCTTTCTCATAGCCTGCGGCAACGTGGTGCTGTACCTGATCATCAAAGGGGTAGTCAAGCGTGACTCCACCGCCTACCCAGCCCGCAGTGCCGCCATTTTCTTCAGCCTCATGGCACTGACGCTTGGGTACGGCTTTTTCAGGCTCACCGGCGTGGACCATGGGGAAAAGCGGACGGTCGCCCTGATCCAGGGGAACATCTCCCAGGACGTCAAGTGGGATCCCACTTTTCAGGAAGCGACGGTCTCCATCTACGAACGCCTTTCCCGCCAGGGGGCTGCCGGGGGGAAGGACCTTGTGGTCTGGCCCGAAAGCGCGGCGCCGTTCTTTTTCCAGAGCGATGAGCGCTACGCGGCCCGGATAAAGTCTCTTGCCGCCCAGCTCCACACTTGCCTTGTCTTCGGGAGCCCGGCTTACGAAAAGGAAGGGGACCGCGTCAGCTACCTGAACAGCGCCTTTCTCCTCTCGCCGACCGGCGAGGTGATGGGACGGAGCGACAAGATGCACCTCGTTCCCTTCGGCGAGTACGTGCCCTTGGCCAAATTTCTTCCCTTTGTCAGCAAGCTCGTGGAGGGGATCGGCGACTTTTCGCCCGGCAGCCGTATCACCCCTCTCAACACCGGCAAGGGGGTGATCGGCGTGCTCGTCTGCTTCGAGGGAATCTTTCCGGAACTTTCCCGGGCCTACGTGCAGGCGGGGGCTCGACTGCTCGTCAACATCTCCAACGATGCCTGGTACAAGCGGTCGTCGGCCCCCTACCAGCATCTCTCCATGACCATCTTCCGGGCTGTGGAGAACCGGGTCCCGCTGGTGCGTGCCACGAATACCGGCATCTCCGCCATCGTCGACAGCCGGGGGCATATCCGCGGCACGACCCCCCTGTTCAAGGAGGCGGTCCTGACCGGCGAGGTGCAGCTCGGCACGGGGAATACCTTCTACAGTCGTTTCGGCGACGTCTTTGCCGGGCTTTGCCTGGCCGGGACGGCGGTCTTGACAATCTTGGCAACGAGAAAGGGACGCAAATCCTGATTCGCGCCCTCTCCATTCACTATTCACCATTCACGGTTCATAAAAGGAGATTCAGATGTTCAGAGAAGAAGTAGCCCGGGTAGAAGGACTTGCGGAACGGATCGCCAAACTTCGGGGGTCTCTTTGACATAGACCGGAAGCGGGAGGATATCCAGGAACTGGAGTCCCGGATCGCTGGCCCCGGTTTCTGGGACGATCAGGAGACCGCCCAGCGGGTCCTCAAGGAGCGGACCGTCATGGAAAAGGCGGTATCCACTTGGGACAGGCTCAACCGGCTCCAGGAGGATATCCAGGTCCTCATTGAGCTGGGGAGCGAGGCGGAGGACGAGGCGACCCTCGCCGAGGTGCGCAAGCTCAACGTGGAGTTGGAGGAGGGGGTCGGCCAAGCCGAGTTCCAGCGGATGCTTTCCGGGCCCCATGATGCCAGCTCCTGCTTCGTCTCCATTAACGCCGGCGCCGGCGGTACCGAGTCTCAGGACTGGGCCGAGATGCTCCTGCGGATGTACCTCCGCTACTGCGAACGTAAGGGATGGCGGACCGAGATCACCGACTACCAGGCGGGCGAAGAGGCGGGGGTAAAAGGGGTCACCTTCTCCGTCACCGGCGAATATGCCTATGGCTATCTCAAGGCCGAAGCCGGCATCCACCGCCTCGTTCGCATCTCCCCCTTCGATGCCAACGCCCGCCGCCATACCTCCTTTGCCGCGGTCTTCGTCTTCCCCGAGATTGAGGACGACATCGAGGTGAAGATCGCCGAGTCCGACCTGCGGGTGGACACCTACCGGTCGAGCGGCGCGGGGGGGCAGCACGTCAACACCACCGATTCGGCCATCAGGATCACCCACCTTCCCACCGACATTGTCGTGGCCTGTCAGACCGAGCGGAGCCAGCACCTGAACCGGGCAACGGCCATGCGCGTTCTGCGGGCAAAGCTCTACGAACGGGAGCTCCAGGAGCGTGAGGCGAAGGCTGCCGAGATCGGCGGGGAGAAGAAGGATATCGGGTGGGGAAGTCAGATCCGCTCCTACGTCCTGCACCCCTACAAGATGGTCAAGGACCTGCGTACCGGGGTGGAGACCGGTAACCCCGATGCAGTCCTCGACGGAGACCTGGAAGAGTTCATCATCGCCTTCCTCATGGGAGTTCGGCGGAATGTTACCGATGAATAACGTTGATTTTATCACAAGAGAACATCTTTTTAACGGGGATGAACAGGATATTCAGGATAAAATCAGACAAATAAAGGTTTATCTTCATTCTTTTCATCCTGTATATCCTTGTTGAATTGTTCGTTGTTTTGATGGTTAAAGGGTTCTGCCAATGGTTCGTTTTGTATCCGGTGTCTGGCTTCTCAGTTTTATCCTGCTGACCGCTGCCGGCGGTTGTGCCGCGCCGCTCCGCGAGATAAAGGGGATTTCCCGGCTCGGTTATACGATCCAGGTGGGGGCGTTCGCCGAGGTGAAAAATGCCGAACGCCTGACCGTCAAGCTCCAGGGTAAGGGAATAGAGGCTTTCTATTTCAAGAAGGACAACGGCGTGTACGCCGTTCGCTTCGGCGACTACCCGACCCGGGATGCGGCGACTAAGGCGGCCCGTAAACTTGTGGCGGAGAAAATTATCGGCTCCTTCTTCATCGCATCACCTCGGGAAACTTACCTGGTTAAACCGAAGGAGCCGGAGTTGCGAGCGGAAGAAAGCCGGCCGACGCCAAAGCCGAAGACGGGGCCCGACATGGGGGCCATCGCCGCCCGGACCGCCGAGCGGTTCGTCGGCATCCCCTACCAGTGGGGTGGCAACAATGTGGTGGAGGGGATGGACTGCAGCGGGTTTGCTCGGGCCGTCTACAACCTGTGCGGGGTGAATATTCCCCGTACATCCGCCGAACAGTTCCGTACCGGGGAGATCGTCGACCGGCAGAGTCTGCACGACGGGGACCTCGTCTTCTTCGGCGCTTCGGAAAGCCAGATCAACCACGTGGGGATCTACGTGGGAAACGGCCGTTTCGTTCATGCCCCGCGCCGCGGTGACGAGATCAAGGTATCGTCCCTCGACGAGCCGTACTTCACCAGGAAGTTTGTCGGGGGACGGCGGTATTTTTAGAGTTTTGAGTTGCGAGTTTTGAGTTTTGAGTTTATAAACGCAAAGCATGAAATGTGAGTCCTTGAGCTCTTGAAGATGAGGTAGTCATGGCAATCATCAAACCGTTCAGGGCATTGCGACCGCCCCGGGAACTGGCCGACCGGGTGGCGGCACTTCCCTACGACGTCATGAGCGTGGCGGAAGCACGCCAGATGGCGGCGGGAAACCCCTGTAGCTTCCTGCACGTCTCCCGCCCGGAGATCGACCTCGCGCCGGAGATCGACCCCCATTCCGAACCGGTCTACCGCAAGGGGCGTGAGAACCTGGAACGCTTCATCGGCGAGCGGGTCCTCGTCCAGGACGAGAGGGAATGCTATTACGTCTACCGGCAACGGATGGGGGCTATCACCCAGACCGGCCTCGTGGTTTGCGCCGGGGTGGATGACTACGAAAGCGGGGTCATCAAGAAGCACGAGTTGACCAGGGCCGACAAGGAGGAGGACCGGGTCCGGCATATCGACCTCCTCGACGCCAATGACGAGCCGGTTTTCTACACGTGCCGGAGCGTACCGGAAATAAACGCGCTCATCGCCGGGGTTACCGCTGGTGAACCGGAGTACGATTTCGTCGCGACCGACGGGGTGGCGCACACCTTCTGGGTGATCAGGGACCGAGCGGCTATTGACCGGCTGACCGCCCTGTTTGCCGCTATTCCCACCCTCTACGTGGCGGACGGCCACCATCGGAGCGCCGCGGCGAGCCGGGTGAGGGGGGCGCGCAAGGCGGGGAACCCCACCCACAGCGGCGCCGAAGAATACAATTTCTTCCTGACGGTCATTTTCCCGGATGCCGAGTTGCACATCATGCCGTACAACCGGGTGGTGAAGGATCTGAATGGCCTTTCCATCGCCGAGTTCATGGCGAAGGTCGCCTTCCGCTTCGAGATCGCGCCGGCCGCGTCATCCCCCCTGGAGCCGGTCGGGCGTCATCAGTTCGGCATGTTTCTGGACGGGAAATGGTACGAGCTGACGCCGAAAGAGGAGAGCTTCAACGAGCATGACGCCGTCGCTCGGCTCGATGTCTCCATCCTCCAGGACAACCTCCTCTCACCGGTGCTCGGCATCCGCAATCCGCGCACCGATCAACGGATCCATTTCGTCGGTGGCATCCGGGGTACGGCGGAACTGGAGCGATTGGTGAACAGTGGTGAGTACGAGGTGGCCTTCGTCCTCTACCCCACCTCCATCGGGGAGCTCATGGAACTGGCCGACGCGGACAAGATCATGCCCCCCAAGTCGACGTGGTTCGAGCCGAAGCTCCGGAGCGGCCTGTTCGTCCATCTCCTTTCGTAGGACGGACGCCGCTTTTTTGCCCTGGCTGCGTAAGTCTTCGGAAGCCCTTGTGCGGCGTGGCGCTGCCACGCCTCCGCGCGCCCCCTCGACAGCCTTGCCAGGACAAAAAATCGGCGCCCGTGCAGATTTTGAAAACCAAATACAAACTTCAAATAGTTTATTGGCTGGGAGGATGTTGTGAGGGGATTGGAGAAGTTGATCGTGTTTATGCTTCTGGTGGCGGCGGTGGTGATTCCCGCCTGCTCCCAGAAAGAGGTGAAACCGGCTGCCGGAACGAAGGGTGCGCCCGCTGTGGCAAATCTGGTGACAACGCCTTCCGGGCTTTCCTATGCCGACCTGGTCATTGGTAACGGGGCCACGCCCGTCCCGGGCAAAGCCGTGAAGGTCCATTACACCGGCTGGCTGGAGAACGGCACCAAGTTCGACAGCTCCGTCGACCGGGGCGAGCCCCTTGTCTTCACCATTGGCGCCGGCCAGGTGATCCCGGGGTGGGACGAGGGAGTCATGACCATGAAGGTCGGCGGCAAGCGGAAGCTGGTCATCCCACCGCAGCTCGGTTACGGTGCAGCTGGCGCCGGCGGTGTGATTCCCCCGAACGCGACGCTGATCTTCGAGGTGGAACTCCTCGACGTTGCCAAGTAGCTGTTTCCCTGTTCAACAGGTAATGTAGTCCCTCTTCCGTATAGGAGGGTAGCATGCAGCTCATTTCTTTTTTTATCGTCTTGTTGACGCTAATGTTGACGGTTCCTGTCGGTGCCGCGACCAGAGCCGTCACCCTCTACCTGGACGGGGCTCGGGTGGAGAGTGAGCTTTCTGCGCCCCGCGGCTATCTGGAAGTCGCTCTTCCCGGCAATGTCCAGGCAAACTCCCTGCGCCTAATCCCCCTTGGACGGTCCGAGATTGCCCGGGTTGAGGTTGTCCCTGCCCGTGTTGACCGGCGTACGGAAAAAGAAATAGCTCGGCTCACCGAGCGGAGGGAGTCCGTGGAGGACCGCCTGAAGGCCCTGGAGACGCGGGAAGAGATTTTTCTGGCGGCGGCCAAGTCCCAGAGTGGCAAAGCCCCACGCAAGAGCAAGACCAACCCCGACCCCATGGCGGCGATCCGTCAGGGTACCGAGTATGCCATCGCTCAGTTGGAAGGTGTATATCGGGTGCGGCGTAAGGCGGAACAGGAACTAAAGGGAGTTGACTCTTCCCTGGCCGAGATGAAGAAGAAGGGGAACGTGGGGGGCAGTGTCGCCAGAGTCTGGCTGGCAGGCAAGGGAGGGCGGGTGAAGGTTTCCTACCTCCTCGCCGGGGCGCAGTGGACCCCACGGTACACGTTCCGGTTGAACGGCGACGGTCAGGCGGAGGTAGCCCTGTTTGCCGACGTCCCGTCGGTTACCAAGGGGGCGGCGGTCTCGGTTGTCCCCGCCAGACTGGTGGAGAGTACGGGGAAACCACTATTCCCTGTAGCCGGGGACGGCTCCGGTAAGATTAAGACGCTCCGGTTGCCGGTCGAGAAGGCACAATTTACGGCAACACCCCAATCCTGTCTCAGCTTTTCGTTCAAGAGTCCGGCCGACGTGAGTCTCCCCGCCGGCGAGGCCAGCTGCTTCGCGCGGGGGGAGTATCTGGGCAAGGTCCGGTTCGACGGCGCACTTCCCGGCGAGGTGAAAGAGGTGACTGTCGGGAAGTAGGACACGATGGCAGGACAAAACCGCTTCGAATGACAAGCCGCTTTGCCGGATTTAACCGGAAGGCGGCTTATTTATGCATACAAGAGAGAGGTGGACTCTTCTGGTCTCCTCTCCCCTTCCCGTTGACCTTGCCCCACTGCTCTCTTCAAGCCATGCTACGTTAGGAAGGGTCCTGGGAATTCGGCACCAGATCAGTCTTGGCGTTATTCCAGAGCGGTGTAATAACACCCCTTTTTGCTTGACTAAAGCCGATGAAAAGGCTATTTTCACAGTTTGTTATGCCGGCTGCCGCGAGGCGCTGGAGAAAGGGTGACGATTCCCGATGGAAGAGATAAACGAGCTTTTTCTGCAAAGACGGCGAAAGGTGGACGCCATGTGGGAAGCGGGGGTCAACCCCTATCCCAACGACTTCCGTCCGTGCCATACTTCTGCCGATATTTTTGCTGTCCACGGTAATGGGGAGACCATCGAGGAAGAACCGCAGAGCTTTGTCGTCGCAGGGCGTATTCTGGCCCGCCGTTCCTTCGGCAAGGCGGCTTTCATCCAGCTCCAGGACCGGAAGGGACGCGTACAGCTCTATGTGAAGAAGGATGCGGTCGGTGACGAGGCCTACGCGGATTTCGAGAGCTACGATATCGGTGACATCATCGGGGCCACCGGAGTGCCGTTCCGGACCAAGACCGGTGAACTCTCCCTCCATGTGACGGCAATCCGCCTTCTGACCAAGTCTCTGCTGCCTCTGCCGGAGAAGTTCCACGGCCTCACCGATGTCGAAACCCGTTACCGGCAGCGCTACGTGGATCTCATCGTCAATCCCGAGGCGCGCGAGGTATTCATCAAGCGTTCCCGGATCGTCAACCTGATCCGCGAGTTCATGACCAGCCGCGACTTCCTCGAGGTGGAAACGCCGATGATGCAGCCGATTCCCGGAGGCGCCACAGCCCGGCCGTTCGTGACCCATCACAACGCCCTCGACATGGATCTCTATCTGCGAATCGCCCCGGAGCTCTACCTCAAACGGCTCGTGGTCGGTGGCTTCGAAAGGGTCTTCGAGATCAACCGCAACTTCCGCAACGAGGGAATCTCCATCCGGCACAACCCGGAATTCACCATGATGGAGTTCTATCAGGCCTATGCCACCTATGAGGATCTCATGGATTTCACCGAGGAACTCCTCTGTCATGTGGCCCAGGAACTCCTCGGCACCCTGGAGTTTACCTGCCAGGGCGAGGCGATCAGTTTCAAACGCCCCTGGAGGCGGCTGACCGTGAAGGAGGCGATCCTCGAGTACGGCACCATCAGCGCCAAGGCCCTCGAAGACCGCGACCTCGCCTACGCCTATGCCCAGGAACTCGGGCTCGACCTCCCGGCCGACATCGGTTACGGCAAGCTCATCACCGAGATTTTCGAGGAAGTGGCGGAGTCGAAGCTGATTCAGCCCACCTTCATTACGGCCTATCCGACTGAAGTGTCGCCCCTGTCCCGCAAGAACGACCACGATCCGGACATTGTCGATCGGTTCGAGTTTTTCTGTGTCGGCCGCGAGATGGCCAACGCCTTTTCCGAGCTGAACGACCCCCTCGACCAGAAGGAGCGGTTCCTGGCCCAGGTAGCGGAGAAGGCAAAGGGTGACGAGGAGGCCCACTACATGGACGAGGATTACATCCGTGCGCTGGAGTACGGCATGCCCCCCGCAGCGGGGGAGGGGATCGGCATCGACCGGCTCGTCATGCTCCTGACCGATTCGCCGTCCATCCGCGACGTCATCCTCTTCCCGCAGCTCAGGAAGGAAAAATAATCGGGACACGGGACTGGTGACTCGGGACCGGTGCGCAAATTCCTGGAAAACCAGTCCCGAATCCCCGAATCCCCAGTCCCAAGGTTTATTAATGCCCTACGAACTTTTTATCGGTCTGCGCTACCTCAAGGCCAAGCGCCGGTCGGCCTTCATCTCCATGATTACCCTCATTTCTACAGCCGGCGTTGCCCTGGGGGTGATGGCACTCATCATCGTTCTGGCGGTGATGACCGGTTTCGAGGAGGACCTGAAGGACAAGATCCTCGGCACTAACGCCCATATCGTGGTGCTGAAATCGAGCGGCGGTATCTCGGATTACCCGCGGGTCATGGACAGACTCAAGGGGATCAAAGGGGTCGTGGCGGCCACCCCGTTCATTTACAGCCAGGTCATGCTGACCAGTGGCAAGAACGTTTCCGGCGTGGTGTTGCGCGGCATCGACGTGAAAACCGACGCCCAGGTTACCAATCTGCATAAGGCCATGGCAGAGGGGAAACTCTCGGATCTGGAGCAGGAGGGTATCTCACTTCGGAGCGGCAGTGAGCCACCCCTGCCGGGGCTAGTTATAGGCAAAGAGCTGGCAAAAAACCTCAACCTGTACGTCGGGGACACGGTCAACGTGGTTTCGCCCATGGGGAACATCACCCCCCTCGGCATGGTCCCCAAAATGAAACGGTTCAAGGTGGTGGGGATTTTTCATACCGGGATGTTCGAATACGACTCCACCCTCGCGTACGTGGGACTCGCAGAGGCCCAATCGTTCCTCGGGCTCGACGACACGGTGACCGGCATCCAGCTCAAGGTTGAGGATGTATACAAGACCGGCGGGATCGTACGGCTCATAAACCGGGAACTCGGCTATCCCTACTATGCCCGGGACTGGATGCAGATGAACAAGAACATCCTCTTCGCCCTCAAAACCGAGAAGATGGTGATGTTCATCATCCTCACCCTCATCGTCCTCGTGGCGGCCTTCGGCATCGCATCCACTCTCTTCATGGTGGTCATGGAAAAGACCAAGGATATCGCCATCCTGAAATCCATGGGGGCTACCGGCCGAAGCATCATGCGGATCTTCGTCTTCGAGGGACTCGTCATCGGTGTGTTCGGAACGGTGATCGGGGTCCTGGGGGGACTTCTCGTGGCGCTGAACCTTGAACCGATCGTCGGCTTCATTCAGCGGCTGACCGGTTTTGACCTGTTCAACAAGGATGTCTACTACCTGGAGCGGTTTCCGTCGCAAGTGGTTCCGACCGACGTGATCCTCATCTCGGTGACCGCGGTGCTCATTTCTTTCGTGGCAACCCTCTATCCTTCGTGGCAGGCGGCACGGATGGCACCGGCCGAGGCCCTCCGCTATGAATAGGAAACGTGCCTTTTCCGCAATCTCGGCGTTGCCCGTCGGGTCTCCTTGTGCGGCGTACCTCCAGTACGCCTCCGCGTCGCCCCTTGGGCGCCTTGACCTTGCGCAAAAATCGCGTTTCCAGGGTAAGTCTCTGGAGCTTTTTCCGAATCCGCCGGCTCACTTTTCGAGGTGGTATTAATGGCTGCTCTGCTGGAGGCGAAGGACCTCTGCAAGTCGTTCGGCGCCGGGGCCGGGAAGGTTGAGGTGCTGAAGGATATCAACCTCAGCGTAGCGGCAGGAGAAACCGTCGCCCTGGTCGGGGCGTCGGGGGCCGGGAAAAGCACCCTGCTCCATATTCTGGGGACCCTGGATCGGCCTACCTCGGGCAAGGTCCTTTTTGGCGGCGAGGAGGTTTTCCGCCAGAGTGACAATGCCCTCGCCAGGTTTCGGAACCGGACCATCGGCTTCGTTTTCCAGTTTCACCACCTCCTGCCGGAGTTTTCGGCCCTGGAGAACACCATCATGCCCCTGCTCATCTCGGGCATGAAGCGAAACGAGGCGGAGGAGATTGCCGCGAAGCTCCTCGGCGAGGTCGGTCTCTCCCATCGCCTTACCCATAAGCCGGGTGAGCTTTCCGGCGGGGAGCAGCAGCGGGTGGCCATTGCCAGGGCACTGGTCCATTCGCCGAAACTGCTCCTGGCCGACGAGCCGACCGGCAATCTGGACATGAAAACGAGCGAGGGGGTTCATGATTTGTTGTCCGAGATCCATGACACGAAGGGGGTAACGCTGATGATCGTTACCCACAACGAGAGGCTCGCTGCGGGCATGGGGAAGACCATCAGGCTGGTGGATGGTCGGATCGAGTAAGGGGGGAGTTTGCGCCGGGTACAGAAAGTTGCCGCTCATACCATCATGCTGCTCATGCTGCTGGGAGGAACTGCCCGGGGAGCGGATGAGCGGATTTCCGAAATTCTTATCAAGGGGAACCGCAGGATCGAAACCGCTGCCATCCTCCACGCACTGCATCTCAAGGCGGGGGATCTCCTCACCAATGAGAACGTGGACGCGGATCTGCGTGCCATATACAAACTTGGCCATTTTCAGGATGTCCGGGCCGAGGTGTCCAGGAGTGATAAAGGGGTCGTCCTCACCTACGAGGTCGTGGAGAAACCCGTTGTCCGGGAAGTGCGCTTTGTCGGGAACAAAGAGATCGGTGCCGACAAACTCCGCGAGGCGAGCGACGTTAAGGTAACCGCCGTCTATTCACCCAAGGACCTTGCAAAGAGTGTAAAGAAGATCAAGAAGCTCTATGCCGACGAGGGGTATTATCTGGCGGAGGTGAAGCCCTCGACGGAGCGGCGTGCCGGGGCTGATGTCGCGGTCGTTTTCACCATAAGCGAGGGAGAAAAGATCCTCATCAAAACGATCCGCTTCGAGGGCAATCGGGCATTCAGCGACCGAAAGCTGAAAAAGGTCATGGAGACCGGCGAGGCCTGGTTTCTTTCCTGGATAACCGGCGCAGGGACGTACAAGGAAGATGTGGCGAAGAATGATGTCAACCTGATTGCCGACCTCTATTACAATAACGGCTATATCACCGCCAAGGTGGGAGAACCGAAGGTGGAAATCCTTCCCGACAAGAGCGGGCTGGTCCTCACCTACATCATAACCGAAGGGGAGCAGTACCGTGTCGGCCCCATCGGCTTCAAGGGAGAGCTCCTGGAGAGCGAGGGAGAACTCGCCAAGAAGGTCAAGCTCAAGCAGGGTGAGGTCTTCAGCAGGGAGGTACTCCGCAACGACGTATTCGCCTTTACCGACCTCTATGCCGACATGGGGTACGCTTTTACCAACGTCACCCCGCTTACCGCCGTCCATCCGGAAACGAAGACCATCGACGTAACCTTTAATTTCGAGAAGGGGGAGAAGGTCTACATCGACCGGATCAATATCGGCGGCAATACGAAGACCCGCGACAAAGTGGTGCGGCGGGAGCTCAAGCTGGCGGAAGGCGACCTCTACAGCAGCACCTCCATCAAGAAAAGCAAGCAGCAACTCATGAACCTCGGGTTTTTCGAAGAGGTGAACATTGCCACGGCCAAGGGGAGCGCAGATAACCGTCTCAACATGAACGTCGATGTGAAGGAAAAACCGACCGGGACCTTCAGCGTTGGCGCCGGCTACAGTTCCCTCGACGGTATCATAGGCCAGGTGTCGGTGCAGCAGGCAAATTTTCTCGGCCTGGGCCTCAAGGCCAACGTTGCCGCAGCCCTCGGCAAGAAGACGCAGACCTTCAATGTGGGGCTCACGGACCCCTATTTCATGGACACCCGCTGGACGCTCGGGACCGATCTCTACCGGACCGAGCGCGATTACACCGATTATAAGCGGCGTGCCACCGGTGGCGACATTAAGGCGGGGTATCCCCTGTCCGACACCCTGAGCACGTTCTGGGTTTACAAGTACGAGGACAAGAAGATTTTCGGCGAGTCTCAGGCGCTCCTTGCCGAAATAGCGAGCGGCGTCGTCAATGCGCCGGAAACCACGTCAACCACGAGCTCCATAACGGCGAGCCTGACCCGCAATACCACCGATTATCGTCTCGACCCTACCCGCGGCATGGTCAATACGCTGTCGGTCGAATATGCCGGCCTCGGCGGCACAAACAAATTTGCCCGTTATATCGGCAATACGGTAGTGTTCTTCCCCTTCAAGTGGGGGACGGTTTTCTCTGTGCGCGGGGAACTGGGGTATATCCAGGGGCTTGGCATGGACGTTCCATTCGATGAAAAGTTCTACCTGGGGGGTATCAATACCCTCCGTGGTTACAATGCCAGGACGGTGAGCCCGTACCGGGTCGCGGCCTTGATGTCGAATGCTACGTTTAAGGCGATTATTCCGGGCTTCCCGTTTACGTATCCCGTTCCCCAGTCAGTTGTAGGCTATAACAACGTCTTCGTCGGCGGGGATGCGGAGGCGGTCTTAAATTTCGAGTACCAGTTCCCGCTCGTCAAGGAGGCCGGTCTCAAGGGCGTGGCTTTCTTCGATATCGGCGACGCGTATGATCACCTTGGTGACATGTTTACCCGGTTTCAGGCCAGCTACGGTCTCGGCGTCCGCTGGAACTCGCCGATGGGTCCCCTGCGCCTGGAATACGGCATCCCGGTGAATCCCCGCCCGGGTATAGATAAGGCCAGCGGCAGGCTGGAATTTTCCATGGGAACTTTATTCTAACCATTTACAAAGGAGAAGCTCATGAAACGGATTGTCACCGCTCTTGCACTCGTGTGCGTGCTGGGTATCGCTTCGGCCGCGTCGGCGGAAGGGGTCAAGCTCGGCTTTGTCGATGTCCAGAAAGTCCTGCTCCTCTCGGAAGCAGGGAAGGAGGCCAAGGAACAGCTTTCCCTCAGGGCCAACAAGTACGAGGGCGAAAAGAATGCCCGGGAAGAGGAGCTCAAGAAGCTCAAAGCGGACCTGGAAAAGCAGAGCGTGCTCCTCTCCGAGGCTGCACGGGGAGCCAAGGAGAAGGACTACCAGCAGAAGTACAAGGAGTATCAGCGGTTTGTAAAGGACGCTCAGGACGATCTCCAGGCGAAGAACGAAGAGCTCACCAACAAGCTCGTTGACGAGATCATCAAGGTCATCCAGGGCTACGGCCGGTCCAATGGCTATACCTTCATCTTCGTGCGCAACGAGAGCATGCTCTATGCCGATGACAAGGCCGATCTGACCGACGAGATGCTCAAAGCCTTCAACGCCGCGAAGAAAAAATAAGTTCAACGTTCGAGGTTCGACGTTCGAGGTTCTGAGTCTTGCAACGTTGAACGTCGAACGTGGAACATCGAACCTGCGTTTCGGGAGATTGCTGTGGAAAAGACCCTGAAGGAACTGGCCGAGTATCTTGGCGGACGGGTAGCCGGCGATGAGACCGCCCGTGTGCGCGGCCTTGCCAGTCTTGATGACGCCGGCGAGGGGGAGATCACCTTCCTTGCCAATCCGAAGTACGCCGCGAAAGTTGCCACAACGAGGGCGACGGCGGTCATTCTCCCTCCCGGAGCCGATAGCCACGGGAGGAACGTCATCGAGGTGAAAAACCCGTATCTTGCCTTTGCCAAGCTCCTGACCCTGTTCCATGTCAGGCCTCTTCAGGCGAAGGGGGTCATGGCGGGGGCGCACATCGGGGATGACGTGGTCATCGGGAATGAGGTGACGGTCTATCCCGGGGCCTATGTTGGCAACGGCGTCAGACTGGGGAACCGGGTAACCCTTTATCCGGGTGTGGTCCTCTACGAGGGGGCGTCGGTCGGCGATGATGTGACCCTCCATGCCAATGTCACCGTGCGGGAGAGGTGTAGGGTCGGCAGCCGGGTGATCGTCCACAGCGGTACGGTTATCGGGTCCGATGGTTTCGGCTACGCTCCGGACGGTAAGGGGTGGTACAAGATTCCCCAAATCGGCATCGTGGTGATCGAGGACGATGTTGAGATCGGCGCCAACGTGGCCATCGACCGTGCCGCCCTGGAGGTTACCCTGATCCGGCGCGGCACCAAGATCGACAACCTGGTCCAGATCGCCCATAACTGTGTGATCGGTGAAAACTGCATGATCGTTTCCCAGGTTGGCATTTCCGGCAGTACCAAGCTCGGCGAGCACGTAACCCTTGCCGGCCAGGTGGGAGTCGCCGGCCACCTGGAGATCGGCGAAAATACCATGGTGGGGGCCAAGTCGGGCGTTCCCGGCAATCTCCCGGCCAACGGCATGTTCAGCGGCATTCCTGCCATTCCCCACCGGGAGTGGCTGAGGTCGTCTGCGGTTATCTCCCAGCTCCCCGAAATGCGCAAGACCCTGAACGCCCTGCAAAAGCGCATTGCGGAAGTGGAAGAAAAGCTGGCAGCTGAATGACCATGAAACTGTGGCGCCCTGAGAGAGAACACGAGGGGGGGCACGATAAATTTTGCAATTCGATAAAGGAGTGTGCGATGCTTGACGTAAATGAGATCATGAAGATTTTACCGCACCGCTTTCCCTTCCTGATGGTGGACAGAATCGTGGAGATGGAGCCCGGAAAGAAGATTGTCGGGATCAAGAACGTCACGATCAATGAGCCCTTTTTCCCTGGACACTTCCCGGGGCACCCGGTCATGCCCGGGGTCCTCATCATCGAGGCGATGGCCCAGGTGGCGGGCATCCTCGGCATCCTTACCTACGACGAGAACGACCGGGACAAGATTACCTACTTCACCGGCATCGACAACGCCAAGTTCCGGCGGCCCGTGCTGCCGGGGGATCAACTCCGCCTTGAGCTGGAGGCGCTCAACTGCAAGCGGGGGATCTGGTGCTTCCAGGGCAAAGCGTTCGTTGACGGCAAGCTGGTGACGGAGGCAGAGCTGAAGGCGACCTTTGCCGACAGGAAGACGGCTTCGTAATAAACCGGAAATCGCTGAGACATTTTTTCGGAGCGATAATGATACATCCGAGTGCCATAATCCATCCCAAAGCCGAGCTGGCAAACGACGTTGAGATCGGTCCCTTTGCCGTGATCGGTGAGCATGTACGGATCGGCCGCGGGACCAGGGTCGGCCCCCATACGGTCATCGACGGGTGGACCGAGATCGGCGAGGAGAACCAGATTTTCCACTTCGCTGCGGTCGGCGGGATTCCCCAGGACCTGAAATACCGGGGTGAGGAAACTTGGCTCAGGATCGGCAACCGGAACATCATCCGCGAGTTCGCCACCCTCCAGCCTGGGACGGTAACCGGCATAGGCCAGACGGTCATCGGCGACGGGAATCTTTTCATGGCCTACTGCCATGTGGCCCATGACTGCGTTGTCGGCAACCGGGTGATCATGGCCAACGGCTCGACACTGGCTGGGCACGTGGTGGCCGAGGACCATGCTATCCTCGGGGGGCTTTCCGCCGTTCATCAGTACACGCGGGTTGGCGAGAGCGCCATGCTTTCCGGCGGGGCCATGGTTGGGCAGGATGTTCCCCCCTACAGCATCGCTGCGGGTGACCGGGCGCGGCTGCGGGGGGTAAATACGGTGGGACTCAGGCGGCGCGGATTTTCCGAGGAGACCATCGCCCTCATCAAGCGGGCTTACCGGATTCTCGTCCTCTCCAAGCTGAAACTCGGGGATGCCCTTGCTCGGATCAGGGCGGAGCTCCCACTGGTGCCTGAAATCGCCCATTTCGTCGAATTCGTGGAACAATCGGAAAGGGGAATTTGTCGCTGATGAAAAGGATCAGGACTGCCGTGATAGGGGTCGGCTATCTGGGGCAGTTTCACGCTGAGAAGTACGCGCAGCTGCCGAATGCAGAGTTGGTGGCTGTGGTGGACACCGACGGCACGAGGGCCGGCGAGGTGGCGGCCAAGGTGGGTACCACGGCCTGTACCGACTACCGGGAACTCCTCGGGAAGGTTGATGCGGTGAGCATCGTGGTGCCGACCCAGTACCATCATGAAGTGGCCCGGTCCTTCCTCGACCAGGGGGTGCACGTTCTTCTGGAGAAGCCTGTTACTACCACCCTCAAGGAGGCCGACGATCTTATCCGGGTCGCGGCCGAGCGCCGGGCGGTGTTTCAGGTCGGCCACCTGGAGCGGTTCAACCCGGTGATCATGGCCCTCGACGGTGTCCTGTCCCAGCCGGGGTTCATCGAATCGATCCGGATCGCTCCGTTCAAACCGCGCGGCACCGATGTCAACGTGGTGCTCGACCTGATGATTCATGACATCGACATCATTCAGTACCTGGTCAAGTCGCCGGTGAAGCAGATCAACTCCATCGGCGCACCGGTTTTCACCGGCGAGGAGGACATCGCCAACGCCCGCATCCTGTTCGAAAACGGCTGCGTGGCCAATGTCACCGCCAGCCGGATCAGTCTCAAGAGCGAGCGTCGGATGCGGATCTTCCAGCCCGATGCCTATATCAACGTCGATTTCCAGAACAAGAAGGTGGCAGTCTTCCGCAAGGGCGAAGGGGAGATGTTCCCCGGCGTTCCCAACATCACCGTGGACGAGCGGAGCTTCGAGCAGGGGGATGCCCTGAAGGCGGAGATCGCATCCTTCCTTGAGGCGATCGAGACGGGCAGACAGCCGGTCGTGACCGGTGAGGATGGCAGAAGGGCGCTTGAGACCGCGCTCAAGATCAACAAGAAACTGTGAAAGGTGAAATGTGAATGGTGAAAACGTTAAACCGAAAACGGTAACATTCACCTTCACCATTCACCCTTCACCATTCATCATTCACGAGGTATGACAATGATTCCCATGGTTGACCTGAAGGTGCAGTACCAGAGTATCAAGGAAGAGATAACCGGCGGCATCCTGGAAGCGCTGGAGAAGACCCAGTTCATCCTCGGTCCCAATGTGACCGCATTCGAAAACGAGGCAGCGGCGTACCTCGGCGCACAGCACGCTGTTGCCGTGGCGTCGGGCACCGATGCGCTGCACCTGGCCCTGGCCGCTGCGGGGATCGGCGAGGGGGACGAGGTGATCACCTCACCCTTCACCTTTATCGCCACTGCCGAGGCGATCCGCTACGTGGGGGCGAAGCCGGTCTTTGTCGATATCGACCCGCGCACCTTCAATATCGATCCGGCTCGCATCGAGGCGGCGATCACCGGTAAGACCCGGGCGATACTTCCCGTACACCTCTTCGGCCAGCCTGCCGACATGGCGCCGATCGAAGCGCTCTGCGCCAAGCACGGGCTTCTGCTCATCGAGGACTGCGCCCAATCGTTCGGGGCGGCGGCAGGCGGCAGGATGACCGGGACCATCGGTGCTCTGGGCTGCTTCAGTTTTTTCCCGAGCAAGAACCTGGGGTGCTACGGCGACGGCGGAATGGTGACCACCAACTCTCCGGAACTTGCCGAGCGGGTGCGTGTTTTGCGTAATCACGGCAGCAGCGTCCGCTACCACCATTCGGTGATCGGTTTCAACAGCCGCCTCGACGAACTCCAGGCGGTGATCCTGCGGGCCAAGCTGAAGCGGATCGGCGAGTACAACGAGGGTCGCCGAAGGGTTGCCCATCTCTACTCCGAACTTCTGGCCGGCACGTCGGTAACTCCTCCGGCCGAGGACGGCAAGGGGGTTCATGTCTACCACCAGTATACCGTTCTCACGTCCGCCCGGGATGCCATCATGAAGGCGCTGGCGGCTGCCGAGATCGCCTCGGCCATCTATTACCCGATTCCTCTCCACCGCCAGGAGGTATTCGCGGCGGAATACGCGGGAGTTGCACTCCCCGTGGCCGAGGAAACCGCTGCCCGCTGCCTGTCGCTCCCCGTTTTCCCGGAAATGACGGACGCGCAGGTCCAGGATGTGGTAAGGGTCATCAAGGAAACACTGTAGCGGCCAATTCCGGCTGAGGTACCCTAGAGACGCCCCGCCGGGGCGTCTCTACCTTTTTTCAGGGGATCGATTGTTGCAGAAAAGAATCATGATCGTCGCCGGAGAGGCCTCCGGCGATCTCCATGGCGCGAACCTCGTGAAGGAGGCGTGCAAGCTTGCGCCGGACCTCCGTTTTTTCGGTATCGGCGGGACACGGATGCGCGAGGTCGGGGTGGAGACCCTCGTGGATGCCTCGGCAATGGCGGTGGTGGGGCTGGTTGAGGTTGTCACCCATTTCGACGTCATCATCCGTGCCTTTACCACGCTGAAGCGGATCATCGCCACCGACCCCCCGGATCTGCTCATCCTCATCGACTATCCCGATTTCAACCTGCGCCTGGCAAAGGTAGCCAGAAAGGCGGGGGTCAGGATCCTCTACTACATCAGCCCGCAGGTCTGGGCCTGGAGGGTGGGGAGGGTGAAGAAAATCGGCCGGGTGGTCGACCGCATGGCGGTGGTGTTTCCCTTCGAGGTTCCGTTTTACGAACGGGAAGGGGTGCCGGTCAGCTTTGTCGGCCATCCTCTGGCTGATGCCGTCCATCCCACCATGACCCGTGCCGAGGCGCAGGACTGTTTCGCTCTCGATCCTTCCCGGAGGACCGTCGGCCTCTTCCCCGGCAGCCGCAGAAACGAGATCAGGAACCTGCTGCCGACGATCCTGGCGGCGGCCGGTCTTCTCAAGGAGCGTTTCCCGGGTCTGCAGTTTATCCTCCCCCTCGCATCCAGCCTGGCCATGTCCGATATCGCGCCGTATCTCGAGGACTCCGGGCTCGAGATCAAGGTCGTGGAAGGACAGGGCTACGATGTCATGCAGGTCTGTGATGCCATCGTCACGGTCTCCGGTACCGTAACCCTCGAGATCGCCCTCATGGGGGTGCCGATGGTGATCATCTACCGGGTTTCGCCCCTTACCTACCATGTCGGCAAGCGGCTCATCAAGGTCGATCACATCGGCCTCTGCAACATCGTGGCCGGGGAACGGGTGGTGCAGGAGCTGATTCAGGATGAGGCGGAACCGGAAAGGATAGCCGCCGAGATCGAAAAGATTCTTGACGATGGTGACTATGCAGCCGCGATGACTGCAAAACTCAAAACGGTGAAAGAGAGGCTCGGCAGTGGTGGCGGCTCGGAAAGAGTCGCCAGGCTGGCCCTCGAAATGCTGACTACTTAACAGGACTGATATGGAAATCTTCAAACGAATAGTCAATTATTGCCGCCCCTATTGGGGACGGATCCTGATCGCCGCGATCACCTCTGGCTTCGTGGGGAGTCTCGACGGCGCCTTCGCCTATCTGGTGGGCCCCGTGATGCAGAGTGCCTTCAAGGACATGCGGATATTCGCCGTCCTTCCCCTAGGCATCGTCGTCCTCTTCAGTTTCCGCGGGTTCTGCCGGTACGTTAACGATTATTTTATCCGTACTGCCGGCCAGCTTGCCATTCAGGACGTCAGAAACGAGATCTACCGGAAGAACCTGCGCCTCGAACTCCGGTTTTTCAACCGCCACCAGACTGGCGGTCTCATGTCCCGCGTACTGAACGACGTCAACATGATGCAGGATGGGGTCGCCAATATCGTCACCGGCATCTTCCGCGACGGGTTTTCCGCCGTTACCCTCCTCGGCGTTCTGTTCTACCGTAACTGGCAGCTTGCCATCGTTTCCCTTGTCGTCATTCCTGCGACGGTGTACCCGGCGCAGAAGATCGGCCGGCGGATCAAGAAGATCTCCCAGGAAATCCAGGGACGTATCGAGGTGATTGCCATCATCCTTCAGGAAACCTTCTCCGGCATCAAAGTGATCAAGGCTTTTGGCCTCGAAGAGCGGGAGGTCGCCAATTTTTTCAAGAAAAATAGTGACTTCTACTATTATATGCGCAAATCGATCAAGTACGAGTCGTTGTCGACGCCGCTCATGGAATTCATCACCTCCCTGGGGATCGCAGTGGTCGTCTGGATCGGCGGGTACAACGTCATGCACGGCAAGATGACCTCAGCGGATTTCGTGTCGTTCGTGGCGGCGATGGTCATTGCCTACAATCCGATTCGCAAGCTCATCAACTCCTATAACGCCGTGCAACGCTCTTTGGGAGCCAGCGACCGGGTCTTCGAGATCATCGATGCGCAGCCAGAGATATTCGATCTTCCCGAGTCGATGACCTTGGGGAGGGCAGAGGGCAATGTCGAGTTCCGCGATGTTTCGTTCAAGTACATCGACGACTATGTGCTGAAGAACGTCGCGATCACGGCCCGGAAGGGGGAATGCGTCGCCCTGGTCGGACCCTCTGGCGGCGGGAAGACCACTATGGTATCACTCATTCCGCGATTCTACGACGTTGCAGAAGGCGCTGTTCTGATCGATGGCGTCGATGTCCGGAATATCAAGCTTGCCGACCTTATGCAGCAGATCGCCCTCGTCGATCAGGAGACGATCCTTTTTCACGATTCGATTGCCAACAACATCAGGTATGGCAAGCCTACGGCCAGCGATGCGGAAGTGGAGGCCGCGGCCCGGGCCGCCTTTGCCCACGATTTCATCGTGCAGATGCCGGACGGCTACGCCACGAACATTGGCGACCGCGGCGTCAGACTCTCCGGGGGACAGCGGCAGCGGGTCTGCATTGCCAGGGCAATTCTCAAGGACGCCCCGATTCTCATCCTCGACGAGGCGACGAGCGCCCTTGATACGGAAAGCGAAAAGATGGTACAGAACGCCCTCAATAACCTGATGGCGAACCGGACCACCTTCGTTATCGCCCATCGCCTCTCCACCGTTCTCCATGCCGACAAGATCGTGGTGATCGAGCATGGGGAGATCGTCCAAACCGGAACTCATGAGCAGTTGCTGCAGAGCGGGGGGCTTTACAAGAAACTCTACGACATGCAGTTCCAGGACACATGAAGAAAGCTTTCAGGGCACTCAAATCCAGGCTGCCGGCAAATCTGCTGCCATTCCTCATCTATCTGGTGATCAGGGCGCTTTATGCGACGATGCGGGTCAGGACTGTCGGAGCGGAAATCCCCCAGGAGTTCTACCGGCGGGGGGAGGGGCTGATTCATGCATTCTGGCACGGCCGGATGATCATCTCGCCGTTTGCCTATCATGGGCCGGGGGGGCATGTCCTCATCAGCATCCATGGCGACGGGGAACTGATCGCCAAGGTGATGCAGCTCTTCGGGTTCCAGCTGGTGCGGGGGTCATCCACCAAAGGGGGGCGAGAAGCGATCCAGGAGATGTTGCAGCTGGCGCGCCAGAACCGTGACCTGATCATTACCCCCGACGGGCCGCGGGGCCCGGTTCATGCAGTGAAACCGGGTGTCGCCCAGCTGGCCCGGCGCAGCGGGCTGGCGGTAATTCCGTACGCCTTTGCGGTGTCCCGGGGAAAAGTATTCCGCAGCTGGGACCGTTTTCTCCTTCCCTATCCCTTTTCCCGGGGAGTCCACGTCTTTGGCGAACCGGTTCGCTACCGGGAAGGGGAGGACACGGAGGAGTTTCGCCTCCGCGTCGAGCGCGCCCTCCTGGAGACCACTGCCCGGGCCGACGGATATTTCCGCCGATGATCTACGTTATCTACAACATACTTCTCCTGCCCGCCACCCTGTTCGTCATCCCCTACCACCTGTACCGCTCCCTGAGCAGGGGAAGGCGTGCGGCATTCGCCGAGCGGTTCGGTTTCATTCCTTCGACAACAGTGGCGGCCCTTGCCGGGGAAGAGGTGTTATGGGTGCATGCGGTTTCGGTAGGGGAGACCATTGCCGCGATCCCGCTCATCAAGGCACTGAAGAAGAAGTACCCGGCACGGAAGATCCTGCTGACCAACGGCACCGAAACCGGTCGGAGCGTGGCCGAAAAGATGTCCGAGGTCGACTGCTGCATCTATTTCCCCTTCGACTACCGGTTTGCCGTGACGCGGGTCCTTCGCCTGGTGCGACCGTCGCTGGTGGTGATCGTCGAGACCGAGATCTGGCCGAACTTTCTCCGGACGGCCCACCGGATGGGAATTCCGGTGGTACTGGCGAACGGCCGCATTTCCGACCGCTCCTTTTCTCGCTACACGAAGCTGCGATGGTTCTTCCGGCGGGTCCTGGGAAACTTCGCTGCCCTCTGCATGCAGAGCGACGTGGATGCAGAGCGCATCATCGCCATGGGGGCGCCGGCGGACAGGGTGCACGTCGTCCGCAACCTCAAATATGACATCCCGGCCGCCCCGGTTGCGCCATCTGAACGGACGGCACTGCGACAGGACTATCGGCTGTCGCCGGACGTGCCGGTCGTCACGGCGGGGAGCACCCATGACGGCGAGGAGGAGATGGTGCTTGCCTCCTACCGAGCCCTTCTCGCCGAAGGAAAAAAGCTTTTCCTTGTTCTCGTACCGCGGCATCCCGAGCGAGCCGGGGCCGTGGCGGAGTTGTTGCGGCGGGAGAGAATGTCATTTACCCTCCGCTCCCAACTCGATGGCCGTTCCGCACCGTTCGCTCCCGGTGAGGTGCTCCTCGTGGATACCATCGGCGAGCTGATGAAGCTCTATGCCCTGGCGACGGTGGTCTTTGTGGGCGGGAGCCTCGTTCCGACCGGGGGGCACAATGTCCTCGAACCCGCTTCCCTGGGGGTGCCGGTCCTGTTCGGCCCGCACATGGAAAACTTCCGGGAGATTGCCGCGCTCGTTCTCGGTTGCGGTGGTGGCCTGCAGGTGAGCGACGGCTCCGAACTGACTAGCACGCTGCGGACCCTGCTCGATGATGCATCCCGGCGTGCCGCAATGGGACGGAACGGAGCACGGCTCCTTGAGGAGAACAGCGGTTCCACGGAGCGCCATCTGGCCGTCCTTGCCCGGTTTGCGGGGGAAAACTGATGGCCCGGCTGGAGCGCTACTATCGGGAGCTGGCCGGCGGCCTGCGGCACGGCGTGCTTGACCGTCTCGTCCTGGTTTTCCTGGCGCCTGTTTCACTCGTGTATGCACTCATCCTCAGAATGCGGGCGCTGGCCTATGCTGCGGGAGTGTTTCCCACGCACCGCCTCCCGGTGCCGGTTGTGTCGGTGGGAAACCTCACCGTCGGCGGGACCGGAAAGACCCCGACCGTTGCAATGCTGGCGGAGCGGCTCATCGCCCAGGGAAAGCGGGTGGCGGTCCTGTCCCGCGGCTACGGGAGCTCGACTGCCGGCGAGGTGCGCATCGTGGCCGATGGCAGCAGCGTCCTCCTTTCCCCGGATGAGGCGGGCGACGAACCATACCTCCTCGCCTCGTCCGTGCCGGGACTCGTTGTGGTAGTCGGAGCCGACCGGTACCGTGCCGGATGTCTCTCCGTGGAGCGTTTCAATCCCGACTTGCTGATTCTCGACGACGGTTTCCAGCATGTGCGACTGGGACGGGATTTGAACATTCTGCTTCTCGACTGTCGGCATCCCTTCGGCAACGGTTTCACCCTGCCGGGGGGGCTTCTGCGTGAACCGAGAGGGGCTGTCGCCCGTGCCGACCTTGTAATCTATACCCGCTGCAGCGGCGACGAGGAGATGAGCCCTCTCGCCGACATGCCGTCCTGCCGGGCGCTCCACCATCTGGCCGGTATAACACCGCTTGCCGGCGGCCCGCGAGAGCCTTTTGCCGCGCTGCAAGGAAGGCACGGGGTTGCCTTTGCGGGGATTGCCGATCCCGGCTCGTTTTTTGATGCCCTGCGGGAGGAAGGGCTTTCCCTCGGGGCCACGCTCCCATTTCCCGACCATTGCCGCTACGGGGAACGGGAAATAGAGACGATATGCCGCGTCAAGGAGGCCAACGGCGCCGATTTCCTCATCACCACCGGCAAGGATGCGGCAAAACTGGCTCCATACCGCGACCGGCTGGGCGCGACCTTCGTAGCAGCGCTGGAGATGCGGCTCCTCGATCCCGCCCCTCTCGAGGCGGCGCTGGAAAAACTGCTTTCAAAATAAGAGGCAACTATGTCATTATCTAATGAACTCCTCGCGATTCTCGTCTGTCCTGCATGCAAGGGGAGGGTGGAGCCGGCCGATGAGGGTAGAGGCCTCGTCTGTCGTGCGTGCCGCTTGCGGTACCCGGTGCGGGACGGCATCCCGGTGATGCTTGTCGACGAGGCGGAGAGAATCGGGGACTAGGCCCGGTAACAGCCGTATATGGACAATGCTGGCAAGAAAAAGATACTGGTGTTGCGGTACCGGTTCATCGGCGATACCATCCTTACCGTCCCGTTCCTGCGGAACCTGCGTCGTGCCGAACCGGACGCCCACATCGCCTGGGTGGTCGCCCCCGGTTCAGCCGCGGTGATCCAGGGAATCCCCTACGTGGACGAGCTTATCTTCTGGGACCCGGTAACCATCCACGCCGACAGCCGGAGTACCCACCGCACCTTCCGGGACAAGCTGCGGTTTCTCCGGGAGCTTCGGGCGCGGCATTTCGACCGGGTCTACGTTCTGAAACGCTCCCTGTCCAGTGCTCTCATGGCCTTGTTCAGCGGGGCACGCGAGCGGACCGGCTTCGACACCGAGGGGCGGGGCCTTCTTCTGACACGGCGGGTCCCCTACCGGCACGACCGGCACGAGGTGGAGAATTTCCTCGCGGTGCTCCGGGCCGACGGGATCGAGGTGCAGGACGACTACCTGGAGTACTGGACAACGCCGGAAGAGGATGCGCAGGCTGCCGGTTTACTGGCGGCCCACGGGACTGTCGGGGGCGACAAGCTGGTAGCGCTCCACCCGTTCGCTTCGTTTCCGCCCCGTGGCTGGCCCCTGGAGTCGTTTGCCGAACTCTCCATCCGCCTCGCCGCCGCCGGTTACCGTCCCTGTCTTCTCGGCGCGCCGGCCGACCGGGATGCCCTTGAGCCGGTGCGGGGGCTCTTCGATCCCTCGTGCCTCGATCTCGTCGGGGCGGGTAACATCCGGACAACCATGGCCCTGCTGCGTAAGGCCGTCCTGTTCGTCGGCAACGACAGCGGCATCATGCACCTGGCTGCCGCTGCGGGGATTCCCCTGGTTGCGCTGTTCGGTCCCCAGTCCCCCGGGAAGTTCGGCCCCTGGAGCAAGCGGGCACGAGTTGTCTATTCGCAATTTCCCTGTTCTCCCTGCCGGCAGAAATTCTTCACCGAGTGCGAGCCGTCGCCCCGGCAGAAGCCGGCCTGCGTGGAGGCGATCATGGTCGACGAGGTCTTTGGGGTGTGCCGGGATATCCTGGACGGTGTACGGTGATACATGACAAATGACGGAAAAACAAAGATATCTGCGGTAGTCCGGACCTTCAACGAAGAGAGCAACCTGCGGGAGTGTCTGGAGAGCCTCACCTGGGCCGATGAAATCATCGTGGTCGATTCCTGCAGCACGGACGGAACCGTGGCGATTGCCCGCGAGTTCACCGACCGGGTCATTATCCGGCCGTGGGCCGGGCACATCGCCCAGAGCCAGTTTGCCACCGACCAGGCGGCCAACCTCTGGGTGCTCCACGTGGATGCCGATGAGCGGGTCACGCCCGAGTTGCGTGACGAGATCCTCGCCCTCGCCCTCGAGAATACCCAGTACGATGCCTTCGACATGCCTCGGCGCCATTGGTTCATGCGGCGCTGGATCGACCATTCCGGGTGGTACCCGGACCGCAACATCCGGCTCTATCGAAAGGACCGCTGCTGGTGGGGAGGGTATGCCCCCCATGACAAGATCCAGGTGCCCGGCCGCCTCGCGAGCCTGAAAGGGGACCTCCTCCATTTCATCTACCGCGACATGGCTCATTTTGCCGCAACCAAGAACTCCTATTCGACCCTGACCGCCCTGGACCACAACCGGAGCGGCCGGCAGGCCACCTTGCTCCACTTCACCCTGCGTCCCCTGTATACCTTCGTGCACCGCTACCTGATCAGGCTCGGCGTGCTCGACGGGCTGCCGGGGTTCGTGATTGCGGTGATGGAGGCCCACTGTGTCTTCCTCAAGTACATCAAGCTCTACGAGATCCAGCGGAACCTGCGCAGGTTCGAGGATGGGGCGGGAAACGGCCGATGAAATCGGTTTCGGTGGTGATCCCGACCTATAACGGTAAGGCGTTGCTGGAGAAGAACCTTCCGCCACTCCAGGCCGCAGCCGCCCTTCATTCCTTTCCCGTGGAAATCATCGTCGTCGACGACGCGAGCAGTGACGATACCGTTTTGTTCCTCCACGAAAGGTTTCCCTCCGTCACGATCCTGGTCAATGCGACGAACCGCGGTTTCGCCGAGACCATGAACCGCGGGATCGATGCTGCCCGGCACGAGGTGGTTCTCGCCCTCAACAACGACATCCTGGTCCAGGACGACCTCTTCGCCAAAGCACTGACCCGCTTTACGGACCCGAGCGTCTTCAGCGTGACGCCGAACATGGTCGATCCCCGCCGCGGGGAAAGCCAGTCCATCACCCGGATTACCGCCGGGGTCTGCTGGTTCCAGACCAGATTTCTCCAGCCACATGACCTGCCGAGCCTGGAGGGGGACATCCCTCTCTTTTTCGGTTCAGGTGGGGGGAGCTTCTACGACCGGGAGAAACTCCGTCTTCTCGGCGGGTTCGACCTTATTTATCACCCGTTCTATGTGGAGGACATGGACCTCGCCTATCGTGCCTGGAAGGCGGGGTGGAAATGCCTTCTGGAACCGGGAACCACGGTTTTCCACGAAACGAGCTCGACGATACTCTCCATCCACAGGCGGCGAAAGATCAAGTTCATCGGCGACAGGAACCGGACCCTCTTTCTCTGGCTCAACATTACGGATGCGGCGCTCATCCTTCGGTACTTCCTGGCGCTTCCCTTTTCCCTTCTCTACGACGTGGTTACCTTCCGCAAGTACAAGTTCGTCGGGTTTTTCCGGGCACTGGCCTATCTGCCGCGGATTCCCGCCCTGCGGAAGAGGCGCCGGGAGTACTTCAGGGTGAGCGACCGGGACGTGCTCCGGCTGATCTCGTGAAAATCAGCGAAGGGACCGGACGAGCGATGAAAATTCTTCTCATCAACAACGACAAGGGGTGGAGCGGTGGTCAGGAGCACCTGAAGGACCTGGCCACGGAACTCAGGGCGAACGGCGTCGAGGTACACTTCGTGGCCCGTGCCGGCTCTCCGTCGGCGGCCCGCTTCCGGGAGATCGGTCCCGTTCACGCCATGCCCACCCACGGTCTGGGAGATGTCAAGGCACTCTTCTCCCTGGCGGCCGTCATGCGGCGCGAGCGCTTCGACATCGTCTCCGTGAACCGCGAGCACGATCTCGTTCTGACCGCTCTGGCCCGCCACCTGGCGTTTCCCTTGCGCAAGCCGGGACGCATGATGATGAGCTACCACACGGCAACGGCCCGGAAGCAGCTGTTCATCGGGGCTGCCGATGCCGTCGTCTGCATCTCCGAGCATGTGAGAGCGAAACTCCTCGCGGGAAATCCCGCTGTGGCCGACAAGACCACGATACTGTACTACGGCATCACCCTTAGTCCTCCTCCCGGAGCCGACAAGTTCGACCCGGCCCGGACGCGGCGCTTTTTCATCGGGGAGGGTTTCCCGCTCATCGGGATGGTGGGTGAGTTCTGGAAAAACCAGGGAGAGCTCGTGGACGCCCTGGCGCTCCTGGTCGAGGAGTTTCCCGCGATCAAGGTCGCCTTCGTCGGGGACAACTCGGACCAGGGGCTGTTCCAGCCGCTCTGTGACAAGATTGCCCGGCTGGGACTGGAGCGGCATGTGATCTTCACCGGCCGCATCCCCCGGGAGCGGATCCCCGACGTATTTTTCGATTTCGACCTTTCGGTCACCACCCACCGCAACGAGGGGTTCGGCATCGTCCACCTGGAGAGCCTGGCCGCCGGCACGCCGGTCGTTACCTATGACGAAGGGGGAATGGTGGATATCCTGCGGGGCGAGGAGGTGGGGGCCATCGTTACCGGCGGTCCGGAGCAGTTTGCCGCAGCCGTTGCCGCGTTGCTGCGGGATCACGGCAGGCGCTTCGTCCTGGGGGAAAACGGCTACCGCCTCGTGGAGCGGAAATATTCCCTCGCGGCTATGGGGCAAAGATATATCGAGTTCTACCGGCGGCTGCTGACGGGAATAAAGCAGAACAACGGAAGCGGGGCGTGACAGCGAATATGGCATACAGCGGCGGCATCAGTGTGGTGATTCCCACGTACAACGGAGAGAAGCTCCTGCGGGACAACCTCCCCTCGGTCATCGACGCCCTGGAGACCTGGGGCGGGGAGTACGAGCTCATTGTGGTCGATGACTGCAGTTCCGACGGAAGCCGTGCCTTTCTCGCCTCTCTGCCCCAGGTGCAGGTGCTTGTCAATCCGTCAAACATGGGGTTTTCCAGGAGCTGCAATGCTGGCATGCTCGTCACGCGCCATCGGGTCTGTCTTTGCGTCAATAACGACGTTACGATGACGCCGGGATGCATCGCTCCGCTCCTGGCGCATTTCGACGATCCAACCGTCTTCGCCGTCACCCCCAACATCCTGGTGGAGCGGGAAGGGCGCAACCAGGGGATAGTGATGGCCCTCTACGGAAAGGGGTTCCTCAAGGGGAGCTTCGCCCTCCTTGGCGAAGCCTCCGCGGAGCGGGAGAACCTCTACGCCATTGGCGCCTGCGTGGCCTACGACATGGAGAAGTTCCGGGCGCTCGGCGGTTTCAGCGAGATATACACCCCGTACCTGTTCGAGGACGTGGATATTTCGTACCGCGCCTGGAAGCGTGGGTGGCGGAGCCTTTACGAGCCGGGAGCGACCGTGTTTCACTATTCGAGCGCTTCCATCGGCAGGACGCGGAAGCGCCACAAGCGGCGGATCTATTTTCGCAACCGCTTCCTCTTCCACTGGATCAACCTGACCGATCCCGGGTTCATCGCCAGAAATGTCTTCCATACGGCGCTGCGGTTGGCGGTCAGCTTTCTCTGGCTCGATGTTGCCTATTACGGCGCATTTATCGACGCCCTGCGAAGAGTCCCGGCGGTGGTCAGTCTGCGGCGGAGCAATGCTTCCGGTATCAGGCTGACCGATAAAGATATTTTGCATCGGACGGCGAAACATGATATTCAAAAATATTAACTTAGATGAGGTGCCGGAACGGTCCTCAGCATTATGGACTAGGCGTTGGCGTCCTTCTCTGCATCATGAATAACTGTATTCAGTCACGGAGAATTTTTTTCAGAAAGTAATGACCTTTTATTCTCTCGAATTTTTTCTTTTCCTGCCCCTGGTGTTCATCATTTACCATTACAGCGGTGACCGGGTGCGCCGGTTGGTGCTGCTCCTGGCGAGCGTTTGCTTTTACGCAGCGTTCAGACTTCCTCACCTTGTCCTGGCCTTGGTGTGTGTGGTCAGCGTATCGTACGTGATCGGGCTCCGCATTGATGCCAGCAGCACTCCCGGTAGAAGAATAGGGCTGTTATGGCTCGGTATCGGTGCGAACCTGCTGGTCCTTATCGCAGTGAAGTATTTGCCGTTCATCGTCGCGTGTCTCAATACCCTTGCCTCGAAACTCTCATGGGGTGTGAGCCTCCCTGAGAGCCCATTGCTTGTATCCATAGGGGTTTCCTATTTTGTCTTTCAGGCGCTCTCGTACATCATTGACGTCTACCTGAAGACGGAAGCGGCAGAACGGGATTTCGTCCTGTTTGCCCTCTATCTCAGCTTTTTCCCGAAACTGCTGCAGGGACCGATCGAGCGGACGGCTGATTTGTTGCCCCAACTGCGTGCCCCGTATGAATTCAGGTATGACGTCGTCCGGAGCGGGTTGCTCCTCTTTACGTGGGGGATGTTCAAGAAACTGGTGGTTGCCGACCGGCTGGCGCTCTATGTGAACATGGTCTACGCCGATGTCCACGGCAATTCCGGAACGGCACTGCTTCTCGCCACCTATCTCTACGCATTTCAGCTTCTTCTGGACTTTTCCGGATATACGGATATGGCTCGCGGGGTTGCCCGTCTCTTCAACATCAACCTGACCCAGAACTTCAACGCCCCCTATCTGGCTACGTCAGTGGCCGACTTCTGGCGGCGCTGGCATATCTCATTTTCACGGTGGATTCTTGATTATATTTTCAAGCCGCTGCAGATGTCATTCCGGGATTGGGGTACCTTTGGAACCGCTTTTGCTCTGTTCGTGACCTTTTTGGTATCGGGCATCTGGCATGGGGCGAGTTGGGGGTTTGTCATATGGGGGTTGCTGCATGGTCTGTTCCTGGCGGTATCGGTCTACTACCGTCCGTGGAAAAAGCGGCTCTACAAAGCGACCGGACTGCAGGGGACCTGGCTGCAACAAATCTGGCAGACCGTGGTGACCTTCAACCTGGTCTGCTTCACCTGGGTGTTCTTCAGGGCAGCTTCGATTTCCGATGCCTGGTATATCGTGACCCATGTTTTCTCTGACATCGTCTCCGTGTTCTCCCATGGCGGGTTCTCGCAGGCATTTCAGCTTGGAGCTGGGAAGACAAAGTTTCTCCAATCGCTGATTCCGCTGAGTGCTGTTCTCCTCCTCTCACTGGTTAAAGATAAGGTTGACCTCTTTGCCAGACCGTTCTGGTTCCGATGGGGGGCCTACTATCTCCTGGTGTATCTCATCCTATACCAGGGAGTCATTACCTCAAAAGCCACGTTTGTCTATTTTCAATTCTGAAGCGATTAACCATGGCCATGCTGTTCAAAAAAATCCTTCTCATCCTATTGCCGCTGTTCATCATGCTGGCCGTTTACCTGGCATTCGATCCCTTTGAAGTTATCTATACCTATAAACACCACTACAATGACCCCCGGGTCAACTACAACTGGGACTACAATCAGACCGAAACCCTTATTCAGAATTACACTGACCGGAAATATGATTCGTTTATTTTTGGCAATTCACGATCAATAGCGTTTTTTACCAGTGACTGGTGCAGATTTATCGATTCGCCGCGCATTTTGCACTACGCCGCCATGAATGAATCGCTCTACGGCATTCATCGCAAATTCCTGTTTCTTTCGAGACGCCACATGCCGATACGGAATGCCCTCATTATCCTGGATGCGCAGCTGATGTCCATGCCATTCAACAGTAGCGGGCTGCTCTTTATCAAGCACCCGAAGATTTCCGGTGAAAACCCCCTTGACTTTCACCTCACCTTTTTTCGGTCGTTCATTGAAATGCCTTTTTTTATCGGATACTTGGATTACAAGCTTACCGGAAAGGTCAGGCAGCCATTTACGAAAATGCTGGGGGAATGCCTTCAGTATGATCCTGTGAGCGGCGACAAATTTAATGCGAAACTGGAAAAATCAATTGCCGAAAACCGAGAAAAATATTACAAGAATCTTTCGTCGGTTTTTTATCCGCGGGACCTTTCGAAACACTATACCGCTCCGGTGATCCAGAAGATTCAGCTGGCCTATTTGAAGGATATCGGGAAGATCCTCGCCGAGAATCGGACAGACTACCGCATCGTCATCAGCCCGAACTACGACCAGCAATACCTGAGCAGGGAAGACCTGGCTTGCCTGCGGGAAATCTTCGGTACGTCGCGGGTGTATGACTATTCCGGCATCAACCGGTTTACACAGGACAAGCACAACTACTACGAGAATTCCCACTACCGGCCGGTAGTGGCGCGACAGATCCTGGCCGAGATATACGCCGGAACAGGGGGAGACGGAGATGGAAGATAGGTTGATATGCAACAATCAGTTCAATATCGGCCATATTTGCACGCGACAGCAGTGCGAGCAGGGGCGGGGAGACAAGGTGGCCATGCGCTGGATTTCTCCCGCCATGGAACGGACCGACTACACCTTCAGTGATCTGGACGCCGAAAGCAGCAGATTTGCCAACGTTCTCCAAGCCCTTGGCTATGCCGCCGGTGATGTCTTTTTCACTTTTCTGCCCAAGATGCCCGAGCAGTTCTTTGCCTTTCTCGGCGCGCTCAAGCTCCGGGTGGTTGCCGGCACGCTCTTCTCCAACTTCGGCGAGGAGGCGCTTCTCGATCGCCTCGGTGATTCGCAGGCGCGGGGGGTTATCACCAAGAAGAGCTTCGTCAAGAAGATCGCCAACGTCCGTGACCGGCTGCCGGGTCTGCGCCACATTATCGTGGTGGACATTGACGAGCATCAGTCCGGTGACGTCCTGAGCTACCGGCAACTGATGCGCGACGCTTCGTCGGACTTCACCGCTCCCCTGACTACACCGGACACACCATCGGTCCTCCACTACACTTCGGGTTCCACGGGCAAGCCGAAGGGGGTGCAGCACGTCCATCGCAGTGTCCTCCATCAGAACCAGACTGCACGGGAGGTGCTCTGTCTCGCCGAGGATGAAATTTACTGGTGCACGGCCGACCAGGGGTGGGTGACCGGCACCTCCTACGGGATCATCGGTCCCTGGAGCCTCGGCGTGACCCAGGTTCATTTCGGCGGCGGCTATAACGCCGAGCACTGGTTCACGCTTCTCGAACAGGAGCAGGTGACCATCTGGTACACCGCACCGACAGCCCTCCGGATGCTGCTGCGGGAAGATCCGGCCTTGTTCGGCAGGTTCGACCTTGCACGCCTCAAGCACATCTTCAGTGTCGGCGAGCCCCTCAACCCGGAGGTGATCCACTGGTCGCGCCGCACCCTCGGCAGAGAGATCTACGATACCTGGTTCCAGACCGAAACCGGGGGCATCATGATCAGCAACCGCCCCGGGCTGGAAGTGCGCCCCGGTTCAATGGGTAAGCCGGTGACCGGAATCGAGGCGGCGATCATAGCCGACGACGGCTCCACAATGCCGGACAAGGAACAGGGGAACCTCTGCGCCAAACCGGGGTGGCCTTCCATGTTTGTCACCTACCTGAACAACGATGAGGTCTATCGGCAGAAATTCCGCGGCGGCTATTACTTTTCCGGCGATACCGCCTACCGGGATGCGGATGGCTACTTCTGGTTCCTGGGGAGGAGCGACGACGTGATCAACACCGCCGGGCACCTCATCAGTCCCTTCGAGATCGAGAGCGCTCTCCTGGAGATCCCCGAAGTCGCCGAGTCCGGCGTGATCGGGGCACCAGATGACCTGCTGTTCGAGAAGGTGGTCGCTTTCGTTACCCTGCACAGCCAGTTTTCCTATTCACGGGAGCTCGAACTGAAGATACGGCTGCACGTCACCAATAAACTCTCCTCCATCGCAACACCGCAGGAGATTGTCTTTACTGACGTCATTCCTAAGAACAAGAGCGGCAAGATCATGCGCCGCGTGCTCAAGGCCCGGTACCTTGGAACGGACGCCGGCGACATTTCAACATTGGAGATATGACATGGATACCATGGAAACACTGAACGGCATTTTCCGCGAGGTTTTTGACGACCCGAGCATCATCCTCAAGAGAGAAACCACGGCCGACGATATCGATGAATGGGACTCCCTCTCCCACATTAACCTGGTCATTGCCGTCGAGACCAAGTTCAACATCCGCTTCGCCCTCGGCGAACTGCAGACGCTGAAAAATGTCGGCGAGATGGTGGATCTGATCGAGAAGAAGATCCGCAAGTAATACCCTTTCCGGTCTTTTCACTACGGGCCGATTGTCGTTCAGCGGGTGACGGCAATCGGCTCGTGTGCTGCCCGGCGGACGCTTGTACCGCTTTGCCTTGGGCAGCAGGGTGTAGCTGTGCGCATGCCGGCCCACTCTGTTAACCACCTGGAAAATAACGCTAAGAGGTTGTTGGTAATGCTCTTCAATTCGTATGAGTTTTTGTTTTTTTTCCTGCCGATCACACTGGTAGGCTATTTCTTCCTCAACAGGCAACGCCTGACGGTTGCCTCCAATTCCTGGCTTCTGTTCGCCTCTCTGTTCTTTTACGGCTGGTGGAATATCGTCTATCTGCCGCTCATTCTCGGCTCAATTCTCTTCAATTACACGATCGGCAGCCTGATCGCCGATACCGATGCCCTCAAGAAACAGGTTGTCTCCAAGAAGGGCATCTTCGTCTTCGGCATCGTCGTCAACGTCCTTTTCCTTGGGTACTTCAAGTACATGGATTTTTTCATCGGTAACGTGAACGCCCTCGTTCGGACAAACCTCCCGCTCCTTCATATCGTACTGCCGCTCGGGATAAGTTTTTTTACCATTACCCAAATCGCCTTCCTGGTCGATGCGTACGAAGGGCTCGTGGAGGAGCGCAAACTCCTCAACTACGCCCTGTTCGTCACGTTCTTCCCGCACCTCCTGGCAGGACCGATCCTCCACCACAAGGAGATGATGCCCCAGTTCGACCGCACACGGAACAAGGTGCTCAACTACAAGAACCTTTCTCTCGGCTTCTTTCTCTTCTTTGTCGGCCTTTTCAAGAAGATCATCCTCGCCGACCAGTTTTCCGTCTGGGCTAAGGCCGGGTTCGACACCGCCACTACCCTCAATCTCCTCGAGGCATGGGTGGCGAGCCTTGCCTACACGTTCCAGCTCTATTTCGATTTCAGCGGGTACAGCGACATGGCCATCGGCGTCGGCCTCATGTTCAATATCCGGCTCCCCATCAACTTCAACAGCCCATACAAAGCCGTTAACATCATCGATTTCTGGAAACGGTGGCACATCACGCTGTCCAACTTCATCACAACCTACCTGTACACACCGATCGTCCGGTCCTTCAGAAGGATTACCTTTGCCAAGTCCATGGTGGCCATCTTCATTGCCATGTTCATCTCCGGCCTCTGGCATGGGGCCGGGTGGACCTTCATCATCTGGGGCTCGCTCCATGGGGCGGCGCTGGTGGTGAATCACAACTGGAAAAAGCTCAAGATCCGGATGCCGACAGTGCTCGCCTGGTTCATTACCTTCAACTTCGTGAACATGGCCTTTGTCTTCTTTCGGGCGAAAAACTGGCACGACGCCATGAAAGTCTTCAGGGGGATGTTCGGGTTGAGCGGAGTGACGTTGCCGCGCAGCTACGCCAAACTTCCCTTCCTTGCCGACCTCCACGTAAAGTTCAGCAAGGAGTGGCTCGAGGCAGTCAAGGGCGATGCCCATGTTGATACGGTTCTGTGGACTACGCTTGTGTCGTTCGCCATAATTCTGACGGCCTGGAACTCCAACCAATTGACCAGCCGATTCAAGCCCTGCTGGAAAAGTTTCGCGTTCATCGTGATCGTGGCGTTCTGGGCTCTTTTCAACATGAGCAAGGTCAGCGAGTTTCTCTATTTTCAGTTCTAACGGCTTGCCGCTCCGAAGTGGACAATAGCGAGCACCATAAACAATCCACTGCATAACTCCACGGGGCCATCATTACATGCTTTTCAGTTCCTTCGAGTTCATCCTGCTGTTTCTGCCCGTAACACTCATCGGCTACTTCTTCCTTAACAGGATGCGACTGGCTGTGGCAGCCAATGTCTGGCTGCTGTGTGCCTCGCTCTTTTTCTACGGCTGGTGGAACGTCCGGTACCTGCCGCTCATTCTCGGCTCGATTCTCTTCAATTACACCGTCGGGCACCTCGTGGCTGACAGTGGGACCCGGGGAAAACAGGCTGTTTCCCGGAAAATCATTTTCGTGGTCGGGCTGGCAGGAAACATCCTCCTCCTCGGCTACTTCAAGTACATGGACTTTTTCATCGGTAACGCGAACATGCTTCTGGGCTCGCAACTGCCCCTTCTGCATATTGTGCTGCCCCTCGGCATCAGCTTCTTCACCATCACCCAGATTGCCTTTCTTGTCGATGCCTACGAGGGGCTTGTCGAGGAAAAGGAACTGCTCAACTACGCGCTGTTCGTCACCTTTTTCCCCCATCTCCTGGCGGGCCCGATTCTCCACCACAAGGAGATGATGCCCCAGTTTGACCGCAGGAGAAACAAGATTGTGAGTTACCGGAATCTCTCTACGGGGCTTTTCCTTTTTCTGCTCGGCCTCTCCAAGAAGGTTCTCATCGCCGACACCTTGTCCCAGGTTGCCAATCCGGGGTTTGACACGGCAACAACGCTGAATTTCTGCGAAGCCTGGTACACGAGCCTGTCGTACACGCTGCAGTTGTACTTCGATTTCAGCGGTTACAGCGACATGGCTATCGGCATCGGCTGGATGTTCAATATCGCCCTGCCGGTCAACTTCAACAGTCCCTACAGGGCGACGGATATCATCGATTTCTGGAAACGGTGGCATATGACGCTGACCAACTTCATCACCACCTATGTCTATACCCCGATTCTGCGCTCCTTCGGCAGGGTGACCTTTGCCAACGCCATGGTGGCCACGCTGCTGGCCATGCTGGTATCCGGTTTCTGGCATGGTGCGGGCTGGACGTTCATCACCTGGGGAGGCCTCCACGGTCTTGCGTTGGTGACGAACCATGCATGGAAGAGGAAAAAATTGCGGATGAACCCCGTGCTGGCTTGGTTTGTCACCTTTCAGTTCGTCAATGCGACGTTCGTCTTCTTCCGGGCCAAATCATGGGGCGATGCCATGAAGGTGCTGCGCGGGATGGCCTGCCTGAACGGTGTCGTGCTGCCCGACCTGATCGGCCGTCTCTTGGGCGGCCTTGCCAGGGGATGGGTGCAGTTCGGCAAGGTCTTCGTCAATCTTGATGTCCGGGGGGAAGCGTGGGTGCTGGGGGGAGCTCTGACCTTGGCACTGCTCGGGAAAAATTCCCTCCAGACGACGGCAAAGGATTCCTTCTCGCCGACGAAACTGCACATGTACGCAGCCATCCTTCTGTTCATCGTTAATCTGGTATTCCTCAATTCCTTGCGGTCAAAGGAGTTCCTGTATTTTGACTTTTAAACGGTTTTTCATCCAGAGCCTGGTCATTTCCATCGTTGTCGCGGCCGGATTTGCCGCCTTCAACTATTACCGGGACGACTTCGGCCTGTTCAGGGATGTGAACCACCGCAAGATACGCATCTATACCGCGGAAATGATCTCCAAGTATCTTCTTTCGTTCAGATACATTCCGGCCAACTACGATGGCATCATCATAGGTCCTTCTCTGTCCGACGAACTGGATCCCGCCAGGATTCAGCGGTACAAGACCTATAATCTGTCCATTGCCGGGGGAAATGCCAGCCAGGTAAGGCTGTGCGCCGAGAATGCCATCGAACGGGGGAATATAAAGCTGCTCATCGTCTGCCTGGATCCCTATCTGACCAGGGAGTCAGGGCTCAACGACCGCCGCCTGACGCCCCGCATGTGTTGGTCGGCCCTGGGATCGACGTTTACGTTTCAGTACTACTGGGACAGAATCGAACGGGCACTGGTTCCCCAGAAGGACACCTTCGCTGACAGTTATGACGGCAAGTGCAACCTGGCGAAAAAAAACATGCTGAAACATGTCGACCCGCAAAAGGAAATCGACACTTTCGCCAGTAACATTGCACGGACCGATAGCCCGCTGACAGTCGAGCCGCGCGCCTACGAGGAACTGGCCGAGTTGCTGGGGGTGGCACGACGGAAGCATGTGCGGATTCTTGCGTTCTATTTTCCGCAACCGTACAAGGTATTCACAGCCTTACACGGACGATATCAACAGTTTCGGGAAAAAATGGACACGCTCTTTACACCACAGGACACCGTGTGTGATTTCAACGAGGAAGAATATCGTGCCTTTCGTGACGATTTCACCAATTACAGCGATTACGGACATCTGTCGATCAAGGGTGCGGACTTTCTGATCGGCGAGCTCAACAGAAAAATCACCACAACAAAGGTGTTACATTGAATCTGCTAAAGATTGCCGTGCTCCTTCATGCGGTTCGTGATCTTTGTCTTGTCGGTCCGTGGGGTCGGTATGCGCTTTAAGACGTTTGCCGTATTGGTACTGTCGTCACTGATCATGTTCTTGATGTTCAATTACGTAACGTGGAAATGCTGCACCGAAGTCCTTCTTACCAAGAAGTTCGACGGTGGCGACCTTGCGCGCATGGGATACGCCCTCGGCTCCAAGCAGTACCGGAAAGCCGTCAACAACCTGCCGCGACGTCACATTCTCATGAACGAATACCGGGGTCAGAAGATCGATGTTCTCACAATCGGTGATTCGTTCTCCATGGGAGGCGGGGAGGGGGAAAACAACTATTATCAGGATTACATCGCTACACTGAATAACTGCTCCGTGCTCAATGTCCCTCCCTACCCAACCGACGACCTGTTCGAGTTTTTTTCCCCGTTCTCCACGCTTGCAGTGCTGATGAACAGTGGATACCTGGACAGGATGCGACCCAGGTATGTGATCATAGAATCGGCCGTAAGGTTCTGTATCCCCCGTTTCGCGCGCGAAATGAACCTGCGGTACACCGATAGCATGGATAACATCCGGGCCTATTACGAAAACATACACTATTCTCTTTTCGCGCTTCCGAGGATAGGTTTTATAAACAATGGCAATTTCAAATACGTCTATTACAATGTGCTCTATCATTTTTCGGACAACGCTTTCAGGAAGAAGGTCTATCGCCGGAAGCTGTCGCAGCCGTTGTTCAGTACCCGCGACCCGCGACAACTCCTGTTTATTCATGAGGAGATCGGCAATATTACCGCGGTAAACAAAGATACCGTCGAACGTCTGAACGATAATTTCAATACTCTTGCTTCAATCCTCGCGAAGAAAGGCATCAAGCTTTATTTTATGCCTGTCGTCGACAAGTATGATCTATACAGCGAATTCATTATTGGCAATCCCTATCCGAGAAACCCCTTTTTCGATGAGTTGAGGGTGTTGCCGAAAAAATACTCTCTCATCGATACGAAAGCGATACTTTTGGAAGAAGTGCGTAAAGGCGAAAAGGATATTTTTTATGCTGATGACTCGCACTGGACCAGCAAAGCTGAGAAATTGGTTTTTGAAAAATGCAGATTCGACTGATTCCCTCTGCGCCAGACAGCGGAAATGGTTTCAAGATGACAGCGGGTTTCGGATATAATCACACTACGGGTAATTCAGGAAATTAATGGGAACGGGCATGGGTGTGTATCGAAGTTTTGTCTATTGGTTTTTAGGGCTTATCCTGTTGTTCGTAATCTTCAACTTTGTTATCTGGAAGGGCTACACCGAGAGGCTCTTGGGCGCCAACAGTGCCGGGGGGGATCTGGCCCGGCTGGGGTATATCCCATGGATCAAGCAACCCCGAAAGAACTCCAGTGACCTGCCCAGGAAGCACATCGAGCAGCAGGAGTATGCCGGCCAGCCGATACGGATACTGACGTTCGGCGATTCGTTTTCCAACGGCGGTGGCGGCGGCCGGAACAGATACTATCAGGATTATATGGCCTCGATCAACGATTGCAATGTACTGAACATCGAGCCGTTCCAGGAGCCCGATTTCATGGAGTCCATTGCGATAATGTACAACAATGGATACCTGGACACTCTCCGTCCGAAATATCTGCTCCTCAGTTCTTCGGAAAAACTGTCCATCGGGAGGTTTGCGCGCGACGTTGACTTCTCGAAAAACATGGGCATGGAGGAATTGCTGCGCCATAAGAGAATGGGATACAACGTAACTGCCAAGCCGGGTACCCATACCAAGGGAGTGCAGTTTATAAACAGCGGTAACTACAGGTTCCTGGAGTACAGCCTCCTTTACCGGTTTTCCAGTAATGCATTTTTCAGCAAGGTTTTTCAGGTAACTCTCACCCAGCCGTTCTTCAATAATTCCAAGCCGAATACTTTGCTGTTCTACAGGGATGATGTGTCCTCCATTTTCTCGGCAACGCCGGCGACCGTCGGCAAGATGAACGAAAATCTGAACCTGCTCAGCGACATGCTGATGAAGAAGGGGATTAAGCTCTATTTCATGCCGTGTGTCGACAAGTACGATCTCTACAGCGGCTACATCGTCAAGAACAAATTTCCTCAGAGCGTTTTTTTCGATGAACTGCGGAAGCTGCCCCGGAGGTATGTGCTCATCGATACCAAGGCGATTCTGGCGGAGGAGCTTCGCCGTGGCGAAAAGGACGTATTTTTTGCTGACGATACCCACTGGACCTGGAAGGCTGCTCAGAAGATATTCGAAACAGTGAGGTTTCCGTGAGCTGCCCTAAAGTCAGTGTCTGCATACCTTCGTACAATTGCGCCCGGTTTCTCCCTGCAGCGATCGATTCGATTCTGGGCCAATCTTTCACCGATTTCGAGCTCATCATCGTTGACGATTGTTCTACGGATGAAAGCCGTGCGGTCATCAGCCATTACGCGGCGCGCGACCGCCGGATCGTTCCTGTCCTGAACGAGAGAAACCGGGGAATGGTGCCGAACTGGAACTTTTGCCTGGAGTTGAGTCGGGGGGAGTACATTCGCTTCCTGTTTTCCGACGACCTTCTCGTCTCGCCGGACGCCCTCGCGCGAATGGTCGACGTGCTCGATTCGGACCGTACCGTTTCCCTCGCGGCGTCGGCCCGACACTTCATCGACGAGACCGGGACCGTTTTGAAAACGGAATCCCGGTTCCGCGACAAAACAGTTGCTGAGGGGACGGTGATCATCAACCGGTGCATCCGGGAGGGGCGAAATCTGATCGGGGAGCCGTCGGTGGTCATGTTCCGCAAGGAACAGACAGGGCGCGGTTTCGACCCCCGGTACCGGCAACTCGTCGACCTGGAGATGTGGCTCCACCTCCTCGAACAGGGGCGATTTGCCTACCTCGGCGAGCCTCTCACCTCTTTCCGGGTTCATACCGGCCAGCAGACCCGGAAGAATGTCCAGGACCTGGTACACATCGACGACATGTTCCTGCTTCTGGACGACTACCTTGACCGGGAGTACATTCGTCAGGGGGCGATTGCCCGGTGGTTTTTGCGCTATAACCAGAGCTACCGGATATGGAAGCTTTACCGGCAGGGTCTTCTCGACCAGGCGACTGTTGAGCAGAAGATTGCCACCCACTGCGATCTGAGGAGTTTTCAGCGGCTTCTCCCAGCCTACAAGGTATGCAGCCCCTGGTTCAAACTGATGAACGCCCTGGCCGCACGCAGTGAACGGAGTGCCTGAGGTTGTCGGGTTCCATTTTGCGGGAAGCGGGGCCAGGGAGATGTACCGACATCAGGGAGGAACAGCCATGTCTGTGCCGCATGTGACGGTCTGTATTCCTTGTTACAATAACGCCCGATTTCTGGCGGAAACGATCGAATCGATACTGGTTCAGACCTTTGCCGACTACGAACTCCTCATCATCGATGACCGTTCCACGGACGGGACGGCCGAGATCGCCGCAGCATACGCGGCCCGGGATCAGCGAATACGGTTCCTCGTAAACGAGCGAAACCTCGGCATGGTGGAAAACTGGAACCGCTGTCTGACGGAGGCACGGGGGGAGTATGTGAAGTATGTCTTCGGCGATGACCTGCTCTGCTCTCCCGGAGCCCTGGGAAGAATGGCGGGGCTTCTCGACGGGGACAGCGACATCGCTCTCGTTGCTGCCTCCCGTCATGTGATCGGCCCCGATTCCCGCGTGAAGCATACAATGTCGTACTTCCCGGGAGACCTCGTTGCCCGGGGGACCGACGTCATTGCCCTTTCTCTCTACGAACAGAACAATATCATAGGCGAGCCCTCTGTCGTCATGTTCAGACGCAAACTGGCCGCGCGGGGGTTCGACCAGCGTTATCGCCAGCTCGTCGATTTGGAAATGTGGTTCCACCTCCTTGAGCAGGGGAAATTCGCCTTTGTCAAAGAGCCTGTCTGTGCCTTTCGGGAGCACCAGGAACAGCAGACCCGCAAGAACGTGAGAAACCTGGCCCATGCCGACGACTACGTTCTTCTCGCCGGCGACTATTTCGGCAAGAGGTACCTGCCGCTCACCGGATACGAGAAATGGTACCTGCTTTACTACCAGCTTTATTACCTCTGGAAGCTCAGCCGGCAGGGGATATACGACAAGCGGCTTGCCTTCGAGAAGATTGCACGTTATTATGGAACGTTGAAATTTTATCTCTGCCTCCCGCTCTACAAGCTCTTCGGTCCACTCTTCAAGCTGAGGAAACGTAAGGTTCGGGTCAGCTTCCGGCGTCCGCAGTAACGTGCACGGACAGGGGAGCCATGGTGCGGGGCTGCTACAGTTATGGCGTATCGCAATATCCTGATCATCAAGCCCGGGGCCGTTGGTGACCTCTTGCAGCTCACTCCCGTTCTGCGGGCACTGAAGAAGAAGTTTCCCAAGGCGCGAATTTCGCTCGTGGTCGGTTCTCATGCTGCTGCCGCGATGTTCAGGGGTAATCCGCATCTCCATGAAACCGTGGTCTTCGACAGAAAGGGCGAGCATTGCTCCCTTTTGCCGTTTCTTGGCCTCTGGCAGCGTCTGCACGGTGCCGGCTACGATCTGGTAATTAACTACCAGCGCAGCAACCTGAAGGGGTGGTTACTGGCCCTTGCGGCCTTTCCCTGCCGTGTCCTGGTCTATCGTAAGGCAAGCAATCGCACTGTCCATGCTGTGGTCAATCATCTGGAAACTGTCGCCCCGCTTGGTGTCGCTGCCTGTGACCTCGACCTCGACCTCTTCCCTGGTGACGACGACGAGCGGTTTGCGGAACGCGTTCTGACTGAAGCGGGATTTGGTTCGCACCCCATTGTTGCCTTGAATCCCGGGGCGAGTCACATGGTGAACCGGTGGGGAGTACACCAATTCGCGCTCCTCGCCGATGCGGTCACCGAGAAAACCGGTTGCAGGGTTGTCATCATCGGCGGTGGTGATGATGAGGCGCTTGCCAAAGAAATCGTTGCCCGGACCCGCGTCTCCCCGCTGGTTCTGACCGGGAAGACTACGCTGCTGCAACTCGCGGCTGTTTTGAAACGTTGCGCCGTGCTTGTCAGCGGGGACACCGGCCCCATGCACGTGGCCACGGCCGTGCGCACCAGGGTGGTGGCCCTGTTCGGTGCCGCGGACCCGGCCCGGACAGGACCGGTTGGCAGCGGGCACCGGGTTGTGCAGGCCGATGGAGTTGCCTGCGTGCCTTGTCGCAGTCGGTCGTGCACTAACACTGTATACCTCGAGTGTATGGACAAAATTAGCGTTGACAGGGTTCTTGAATGTGTCGTCGACGTGCTGAAGGGGTAACTCGTCTGCGGACCTGCTATTTACTGAATTATGGCCAGTTATAAAAGATGGTTGTTTAGAACAATATGCGCACTGGCAATGGCGTTGCTGACAGTTGCAGGAATCAATTACTACATCGATCCTTTGTGGTGTTTTAAAGGCGTCAATAAATATAACATATTTACCTGTGATATAGATGCACGGCAGCAGAAAACAAACAAGATTACGTATAATACCAATGGTTATGATACTCTTATTATTGGTAGCAGTAGAACAGAGCATATAAATCAGCAGGATTTTACCGGCTATAAGGCTTTCAATTACGCAGTACCTTCGATATATCCAGAAGAATACGGAAAATATATCGATTATTTTAAAAAGCACAATCCTAACCTGAAGTATGTGATAATAGGTTTGGATTTTTATGGGTCTAACAAGAAGGGTGTAGATCGGTCAAAAACACCCGACTATTATTTGGGGAAGTCAAATGAGCCTTTATATCGCTTGAAAATCCTTTTGTCTCTGGATACCTTCAGGCTGGCAGTTAAAACCGCAAAAAGGAAATTTAAATTTTTTTATTACGACAGGACAAATAACAACAAGTGCGTAGCGCCGATTGACGGCCCTACCCACACCATGCTTATGCAGCAACAGGCGGACAGGTTCGCCTTTATATACGATTCAAAAAATTATGAATACGATACGGAGTTAAGCCACACATTCGAGGAGTTGATCGGTAACAATCCCGGTATTAAATTCATCGTCTTTACGACGCCAATATCGCAATCTGCTTATGAATTGATGCTCAAAGCAGGAAGGCTCGATGATTACGCCCGGTGGCTCCGCACTGCGGTAAGCGCTTTCGGGGGGGTATGCAATTTCATGTATATCAATTCGATAACGGCAGATACATCGAATTACATAGACATGCACCATTTTTATCCGCGCATCGGCACGCTGATCGCGAGACGGATTACGGGCCGCGGGGCAGAGAGCTTGCCTGCAGATTTCGGGGTTTATGTGACGCGGGACAATGTTGATGAGCGTCTGCGGATGGTATACGCGCAAGCGGATGAATATCTCCGTTCGGGCGGGGTTCGGAACAGACGGAAATAATTCGATCTGCCACTCTTTCATTATGTTAGAGGAGTCCTATGGGAACCAACAGGCTTGTCATAGTCGGAACGGGCGAGACGGCTGCCATCGCCTATGAATATTTTACCCATGATTCGAACTACGACGTGGCGGGCTTCAGCGTCGAGCAGGAGTACCTGGACCGCGATACCTTTTACGAGTTGCCGGTTGTTCCCCTGGAACACCTTGAGGATCATTTCCCCCCGGGAGAATTTACGGCTTTCGTAGCGGTCAGTTCGACGAAGCTGAACAGGGTGAGGACCCGTCTTTACCAGGCATTGAAGGAGAGGTGCTACCACTTTGCCAGCTATGTCAGTTCCCGGGCTTTTGTCTGGCGTAATGCCGACATCGGCGAAAACTGCTTCATTTTTGAGGACAATACCATTCAGCCCTTCGTCACGATCGGTAACAACGTAGTGCTCTGGAGCGGGAACCACATCGGCCATAACTCGACGATCAACGATAACTGCTTCATCGCCTCCCACGTGGTGGTCTCCGGCTTCTGCGAGATCGGCGAGAACTGTTTTCTGGGGGTAAACAGCACGATTATCAACAACATCAAGGTGGCCAGGGACTGTTTCATCGGGGCCGGTGCCCTCATTCAGAAGGACACTGAAGAGGGGGGGGTCTACCAGGAGCCTTCCACGGCGGCATCGAAGGTTGGAAGTCTGCGCCTCTTCAGGATAAAGGAGTAAGTGATGAGATGGAACAAGAAGGGATTGATCTTTGACCCGCGCGGGAAATTCCCCTGGGCGCACAATTACGCCCTGCAGCCGACGCCTCTTCTGCTCAATGACGAAATCATCAGGATTTATTCGGGCTTTCGTGATGAAAAGGGGGTCAGTCGGGTCGGATTCGTCGACGTGGAAGCGGCGAATCCCGCCAACATCGTCGGGATTTCCCCTGAACCTGTTCTCGATATCGGCATCGATGGCGCCTTCGACGAAAACGGCGTGGTGCCGTGTGCCGTGATACGGCATGGGGAGCGGGTCTACCTGTATTATGCCGGCTACCAGCTCGGCTATAAGGTGAAGTTCTTCGTCTTCGGCGGGCTTGCGATAAGCGACGACGGCGGCGTTACGTTCACCAGGTACAGCAGGGTGCCGATCACCGACCGAACCGACGCGGAACTGTTTTTCAGGGTCATCCACTCGGTCATCTACGAGGATAATGTGTTCAAGGCCTGGTATGGTGCCGGCTATGAATTCGTCACCATAGACGGGAAGAAATATCCCAAATATAACATACGGTACATGGAATCGCCGGACGGGATCAATTTCGGCACTACCTTCGAGACAGCCATCGACTTCGCGAACACGGATGAATACCGGGTGGCGCGGCCCCAGGTTATAAAACATAACGGCGTCTATAAGATGTATTACTATATTGCCACGATCTCATCGGGTTTCGTGCTCGGGTATGCGGAGTCGACTGACGGGATCACGTGGGTAAGGAAAGACCGGGAAATAGGCATCGGCCGGTCGGACTCCGGCTGGGATTCGGCGATGATAGCATATCCGAGCATGCTGATGCACAGGGACAAGGTATACATGTTCTACAACGGCAACAATTATGGTGAATCGGGCTTCGGGTATGCCGTCCTCGAGTCATGGTAACTGAAATGCATATTCAAAGATACCAGCGTACGCACAAGGAACCGTGGGATAGATTCATAGCGGAATCCAAAAACGGCACGTTCCTCTTTTGTCGGGACTACATGGAATACCATGCCGACAGGTTTATCGATCATTCCCTGTTATGCTACGATGAAAAGGAACATTTGATCGCGGTCATGCCGGCTACCATCAAGGACGGAACCGTCATCAGTCATGGGGGCCTTACGTACGGCGGCGTCGTCACCAGTGCCGAGATGAAAACGGCCACCATGCTGAAGGTGTTTGCCGCTTTGCTCGATTTTCTGCGGACGCAAGGGGTGACGAAACTCGTCTACAAGCCGGTCCCCCATATTTTTCATGCCGTGCCGGCCGAGGAAGACCTGTACGCCCTTTTCGTCAATAAGGCTCGCCTTTATCGCCGCGATGCCTCCTCAGCCATTTATCTCCCCAAGAGGGCAAAATTTGCCAAGGGGAAACGGGAAGGGATCCGCAAGGCGTTACGCAACAACATTGTGGTCAGGGAAAGCAGAGATTTCCGGACCTTTTTCGAAATCGGCAGGAAGGTGATGAGCGAGCGCCACAACGTTGCTCCCGTTCATACCGGCGAGGAGATGGAACTTCTCGCCGGGCGCTTTCCCGATGGTATCAAACTGCATGCCTCCTATGCGGGTGATGACATGCTGGCGGGGGTGATCACCTTCGACTTCCGGCATGCGGTTCATGTCCAGTACATGTACAATTCGGACCGGGGGCTTGATGTCGGGGCACTCGACATCATCCTTGATCACCTGATCAACGACCTGTATGCGGGGCATCGTTTTCTGAGTTTCGGCGTTTCGACGGAAGAGGGGGGGACCTATCTGAACGAAGGGCTGATCCATCAGAAGGAGATGTTCGGCGCCCGGTCGGTGGTCCACGATTTCTATGAGCTGGATATTTCCTGACAGGGAGCTATGGTGGTGCCATGACGATAGACGAGTGCAAAATCATCGAACTCCCGAAGATTTCGGACCCCCGCGGCAATCTCACCTTCATCGAGGGGGACAGGAATATCCCCTTCGCGATCAGGAGGGCATACTGGATTTACGACGTACCCGGGGGAGAGATTCGCGGCGGCCACTCCTACAGGACGTTGCAGGAGATTATAATTGCTGTCTCCGGAAGTTTCGACGTCGTGGTCGATGACGGCAACAACAAACGGGTGTTTTCCCTGAACCGGTCCTACTACGGGCTCTATGTGCCGAGCATGATCTGGCGGGACCTGGAGAACTTCTCCACCAACTCCCTTTGTCTCATCCTGGCCTCCGACATCTATTCCGAGGCTGATTACGTGCGTGATTACGGGAAATTCCGTGCCATGAAGGGGCAGGTCTGACATGTCCACAATCTATGATTGCTCGGTGATCGAGTTGCCGCGGATCCACAGCCTTTCCGGGAACATTACCCCTGTTTACGGCGGCGAACACGTTCCCTTCGACATCGCGCGGGTTTACTACCTTTACGACGTCCCCGGCGGCGAAACGCGAGGGGGCCATGCCCACAAGAATCTGCAGCAGCTCATCGTGGCGGCGAGCGGCAGTTTCGACGTGCTCCTGGATGACGGGATCAACCGCAAGGTGGTTAATCTCAACAGGCCGTATTACGGGCTGTACCTCCCCCGGTTGATCTGGCGGGAGATTCTCAATTTTTCATCAGGCGGCATCTGTCTCGTGCTGGCCTCGGAAGTCTACGACGAGGCTGACTACTACCGCACCTACGATGAATTCGTCCGCGATGCCAGGGCGTTACGGGGAAAAGTATGAAATACCCGTTGATGATAAAGGAGATAAGGTAATGCAGGTTCCGTTTCTCGATTTGAAGGCTCCCTATCTCGAGTTGCGCGACGAACTCGATGCGGTCTGGCACCGGGTCATGGAGTCGGGGTGGTATCTGTTGGGGCGGGAACTGGAATCATTCGAGGCCGAGTATGCCGCTTACTGCGGCGCGAGTCATTGCGTCGGCGTCGGCAACGGTCTCGATGCGCTCCACCTGATTCTGCGTGCCATGGAAATAGGGCCTGGCGATGAAGTTATCGTCCCGACCCATACGTACATCGCCACCTGGCTGGCCGTTTCGTACGCGGGAGCGACCCCGGTGCCGGTCGAACCCGACGAGCAGACCTTTAATCTTCACCCCGACAAAGTCGAGGCTGCGATCACCGGCCGTACGAAGGCTATCATGCCGGTCCATCTCTACGGTCAGCCTGCGGATATGGACCCGATTAACACGATTGCCAGCCGGTATGGTCTGAAGGTCGTCGAAGATGCGGCACAGGCCCACGGGGCCCGGTACAAGGGGCGGAGAGCGGGGAGCCTTGGCGATGCCGCGGGGTTCAGCTTCTATCCCGGCAAGAACCTCGGCGCCATGGGAGACGGCGGTGCTGTCGTCACCAACGACGCAAGGCTCGCCGAGAAGGTCCGGCTCTTGCGGAACTACGGTTCCAGCGTCAAGTACCGTCATGAAGCCATGGGGTACAATTCCCGTCTTGACGAGCTTCAGGCTGCCATGCTGCGCATCAAGCTGAAGCACCTCGATACCTGGAACGAACGGCGCCGTCGGATAGCCGCCTATTACAGCGAAGCTTTGCAGAATGCGGGTTTGATGCTCCCCTGTCCGCCGGATTGGGCAGAGCCGGTCTGGCACCTTTACGTGGTGCGCGCTGTCACCCGTCAGGAACTGACCGAACGCCTCGATAGGTGCGGCATCGGCTGGCTGATCCACTATCCCGTCGCGCCCCATCTCCAGGAGGCCTATCGGGGACTCGGTTATCCTCCCGGCTCGTTTCCGGTAGCCGAGCGACTGGCGCAAGAAGTGCTGAGCCTTCCCATCGGGCCGCATATGAGCGACCAGGATGTGGCGGCGGTCATCGCTGCGGTTGCGGGCAATTCTGCGGCGGCAAAGGAGTAGGCGCGTGCGCGAGGCCGGCAGTCCCCTGGTGAGCATTCTCGTTCCCCTTTACAACCACGAAGGCTTTATCGAGAAGTGTCTTGACAGCATAATCGAAGACCCCTATCCCGAAAAGGAGATAGTGGTTCTCGATGACGGTTCCCCCGATTCTTCCGCACAGGTGGTGAGGGCATGGCATGAAAGGAATGCTGCCAGGCTCGGCGGTCGTTTCGAGTTCAAGACAAGGGAAAACCGGGGCGTGTCCCGAACGCTGAACGAGCTCGTGTCAATGGCGAATGGCGATTTCATCGCTTTTGTGTCGAGTGATGATTATCTTCTCCCCGGCGGCATTGCCGCACGCCTGGACTATCTCCGGCAGCACCCTGAAAAGATGGCGGTGGTTGCCGACTACGTGGTGGTCGACCAGCATGAAGCGACCGTCCATACTAGCGGCATAGAGGCTCTTTATCGGGCTCGCAAGCGCTATCTGGCGCATCCTGAGCTGATTACGTACGAGTTGATCTTTCACTGGTGTCTTGCCGGACCGGTGTACCTGTTCCGGCGTGAAATCTTCCAAATCCTGGGGGGGTATGACGAAACACTGGCCATTGAGGACTGGGATTTCGCCCTCCGCATCCTGGCGCGAAATCAGATGGGGTTCATCGACTACCCCGCTGCTGCATACCGGCTCCATGGCAGCAACTCGATCCATGACCAGAATCGGGCCGTCCTGTTCAGAAATGCACTGATCGCTACCATTGCGAAAAATATCCGACAGTTCAATGTGCTGCAGCGAGCTTTTCTTTTTGCATTGATACTGGAGCATAAGGCGGCGGTCTACAAAATAATCAAGGGAAACAGGGTCAAACGCTTTTTCTGCCAGAAAATCGGGCACGAATTAAAGAAGAAAACCCGGTGGATTTACCATACCTTTTTCCCCTGCAATACCTAATACCAAGATCCCGGCTCTTGGAACCGGAGCTGCGGTCGGTGGTGGCAGTTTATGTGGCCAAATCAGGCATATTCGGGCTTCGGTGAGGTCCCGGTTTTATGAAAATCCTTATTGTCAAGGTATCGGCTTTGGGGGATATCCTTCACGCATTGCCGGTGCTTTCCTACCTGCACCAAGTCGTTCCTGAAGTGGAGATCGACTGGGTAGTAGAGGAGCCCTTCCGAGAGGTCCTGGAAGGGAATCCGTTTATCAGCAGGATACACACTGTACGCACCAGGGTCTGGCGCAAGCATCCCCTTGCCGGGGCGACGCGCAGGGAAATCCGCGTCCTGAAACAGACGCTCCGAGAGCGTAACTACGACCTGGTTTTCGATATCCAGGGGAACTTGAAGAGCGGTCTTGTCTGCTGGCTTTCCGGTGTCGCCGACAGGATAGGGTTCGAGCGGGATGGGCTCCAGGAGTCGGTGAATCTTCTCTTCACCACCCGCCAGGTGCCGCTGCGTCCCCAGGACCGCCACATCACCGATCAGTACCTGAGGGTGGTAAGTGTGCCGTTCGGTCGAAATTTCAACGACATGGAACTGCACACCGATATCTCCACGGCGCCTGCCGATGATGCTGCGGCGGAGGTGCTTCTCTCCACCCTTTCCGACGGGCTGGTGTTTCTGTTCCACTGCGGCACCACCTGGCAGACAAAGTTATGGCACGAGGCGGGGTGGGTTGGCCTCGGCCGGGCGGTTCTCGACCGGTTTGCCGAGTCGTCCGTGCTCCTGTCATGGGGAAACGACACGGAAAAAGCCACAGCTGCTGCGATTGCTGCGGCCATCGGCGGCCGCGCCCGGCTTCTTGACCGCTATTCCCTCAAGGGATTCACCGCCCTTCTGAAGAAAGTCGACCTGGTGGTCGGGGGGGACACCGGCCCGATCCATATAGCCGCCGCAGTGAACACCCCCACCGTCTCTTTCTACCGCGCCTCTGATGGGCGACGGAGCGGTCCGCGCGGTGACCGGCATGTGATCGTTCAGTCTCCCCTCCACTGCACCGCCTGTTTTCGCACCTCCTGTGACCGGGACGCGGAGTGCCGACAAAGTATTGCCGTTGAGGCTCTCATGCGAGGGATCGAGCGACTGGTCGGCTGATGCCTGGAAGGAGGGCTCCCGGTTCACCGCTCAGAGAATATAATGTGAGGTGGCAACATGATCAAAAGCATGACCGGTTACGGCAAGGCAGAAACAACAGCGGACACCGGCCGGATCATCGTAGAGGTCCGTTCAGTCAATCACCGCTACGGAGAGATCTCGGTCAAGCTTCCCCGGGCGTTTATGGCCATGGAGCAGTCGGTCCGCAAATGCGTGGCGGAGAAAGTGAAAAGAGGAAAAGCGGAGGTTTTCGTCCAGCGAGAAGCAGGAGTGGATGCTGCATCCCTGCCCACGGTAAACCTTTCCCTGGCCCGGGCATACCGTGATGCCTTTCTCTCCCTCAAGGAGGCCCTCGGACTGGATGACAGGATCAGTTTGGGGCTCATCGCCGCACAGAAAGACGTTCTGATCACTGGAGAGGCGGATTCGCCGGAGGAATCGGTGCTGGATGACGTGCTGGCGGCCGTTCGGAAGGCAGTGGACAGTCTCGACGCCATGCGTTTGCGGGAGGGCGCGCTGCTCATGGCGGATGTGCGCGGTCGCCGCGAGACTCTGGCGACGCTTCTCGGGGAGATCCGTAGTCGGGCACCGGTTGTGGTGGCGGAATCGGCTTCCCGCCTGAAGGAGAGGGTGGCACAACTCGCCGAAAGTGTAGTCGACGAAGCGCGTTTAGTCCAGGAAATTGCGATTATGGCCGACCGGTGCGATATCACCGAAGAGCTCGTTCGTTTCGAAAGCCATCTTCAGCAATTGGATGAAACCCTTCTGGCGGACGAGCCGGTCGGCAGGAAACTCGATTTCCTCATGCAGGAACTGAACCGGGAGGCAAATACCATGGGCTCCAAGGCCAATGACGCCGAGATCACCGCCTTGGTGGTTGAACTCAAGGCCGAGCTTGAAAAAGTCCGCGAGCAGGTGCAGAATATTGAATAAACAAATCTCAAATCCCAAATCGCAAATAACCAAACTACAAAGAGCATCAAATTAGAAAATTGGTTATTTGAAGTTTGTTTGTAATTTGTTGCTTGAAATTTGAGATTTAGGGGTCTGCATGAAACGGGAAGGAATTCTCTTTGTCATATCCGCACCGTCGGGAGCCGGCAAAACCACGCTCTGCAAGGAAGTAATTGACATTTTGCCGAATCTGCGGCATTCTGTAAGCTACACGACGCGCAAGCCCCGTCCCGGTGAAGTACACGGACGGGACTATTTTTTTGTCGCGGCGGAAGAGTTCCGGCAAATGGTCGAGGATGGCGAGTTTGCCGAATGGGCTGAGGTCCACGGCAACTTGTACGGCACTGCTGTCAGGACTTTGGAAGGATATCGCGCAAACGGCGTCGATGTGATCCTCGACATCGACTGCCAGGGGGCACGCCAGCTTAAAGAGCGGTACCGGGGAGGCGTGTTCATTTTTATCCTGCCCCCCAGTTTTGCGGAACTTCATCGCCGGCTCGATTCCCGCAACTCCGACAGTGCCGAGGTTATCCAGCGCCGGCTCGATAACGCCGCCGGAGAAATACGGGAATCACGCTGGTATGACTTCATCATTGTGAACGATCTCTTTACCAAGGCCGTCGAGGAACTCAAGGCGGTGCTCGTTGCCGAGCGGTGCCGGGCCTCCAGGGTCTTGGAGACTGTCGGTGAATTGTTTGAAATCTGACTGATACATAACGGCTAAAGGCTGAAAGGAGAAGATATGGCACGGGTTACCGTCGAAGATTGTCTGGAAAAGGTCGACAACAGGTTCCTGCTCGTGATGCTGGCTGCGAAGAGGGTAAAACAGCTGTACAAGGGAGCCAGGCCGCTGATCGACAACAAGGCCGACAACAAAAATGTTGTCGTTGCCCTGCGGGAGATCGCCGCGGGCAAGGTCGGCTACGAGCTGGTTTCGCGTAAAGGCCGCTGATTCACGGCTTCGACCGGGGCTGAAGCCATTGCGCTTTGGCCCTTTTTTTGTCTTTTCCCCTCATTCCCCCTCTCATATGCCGGACGGCAGGCACCGGGTGCTCATTATTCTATGATCAGGCTGAACGACATACTGGACAAGGTTTCCTCTTATAACTCCGCAGCGGACATGGAGCTGATCAGAAAGGCCTATGTCTTTTGCGCCAAGGTGCATCAGGGACAGACCAGACTGTCCGGTGAGCCGTACCTCGTCCACCCCATGGAGGTAGCGGCAATTCTCGCCGACCTCAAGCTTGACGTTCCCACGGTGGTGACGGGCCTTCTCCACGATACCATCGAAGATACCCTCACCACTCAGGAGGAACTGGAGGCCACCTTCGGCCAGGAAGTTGCCAATCTTGTCGACGGGGTCACCAAGATCAGCAAGATTCACTTCAAGACCAAGGAGGAGAGCCAGGCGGAAAACTTCCGCAAAATGCTCCTTGCCATGGCCAACGATATCCGGGTGATTCTCGTCAAGCTGGCCGACCGCCTCCATAACATGCGGACCCTTCAGTACCAGCCGGAACCGAAACAGCGCTCCATCGCCAAGGAGACCCTGGATATCTACGCCCCTATGGCACATCGGCTCGGCATCTCCTGGATCAAGTCGGAACTGGAGGACCTCTCCTTTCGCTATCTCGACCCGCAGATATACTACGACCTCGCTTCCAAGGTGGCCCTCAAGAAGAAGGAACGGGAAAGCCACGTGGAAGAAGTGAAGAATATCATCATCGAGAAGCTGGCAGAGCACGGCATCAAGGGGGAGGTGTCAGGGCGGAGCAAGCACCTCTACTCCATTTACCGGAAGATGCAGAACCGCAACGTGGAGATCGATCAAATCTACGACCTTATCGCCATCCGGGTGCAGGTTGATGATATTCGGGAATGCTATGAGGTCCTCGGCATCATCCATTCTACATGGAAGCCGATTCCCGGCCGGTTCAAGGATTATATCGCCATGCCGAAGGGGAACATGTATCAGTCCCTTCACACCACGGTGATAGGGCCGTTCAGTGACCGGATGGAGGTGCAGATCCGGACCGGGGAGATGCATCGGGTCGCCGAGGCGGGGATTGCCGCCCACTGGAAGTACAAGGAGGGAAAGGGGTACGATGAACGGGAGGTGAAACGTTTCGCCTGGCTCAGGCAGCTCCTGGAATGGCAGCAGGAACTACAGGACTCCCGCGAATTCATGGACTCCGTCAAGGTTGAGCTCTTCCCCGAGGAGGTCTACGTCTTCACTCCCAAAGGGGACGTGAAGAGCTTTCCGCGCGGATCGACTCCCATCGACTTCGCCTACAGCGTGCATACCGACGTGGGGCATCGCTGCATCGGAGCCAAGGTCAACGGCAAGCTTGTCCCCCTCAAGTACGAGCTGAAGACCGGCGACATCATCGAGGTTCTCACCTCGCCGCACCATACCCCGAGTAAGGACTGGCTAAAGATCGTCAAGAGTTCCCGGGCCCGGAACAAGATCCGGGCCTGGATCAAGACCGAGGAGCGCAAGCGGAGTATCACCCTGGGGCACGAGATCATCGAAAAGGATTTCCGCCGCTATTCGCTCAATTTCGGCAAGCTCCAGAAGGCGGGCGAGATCAAAAAGATCGCAGTCGAGTTCGGTTTTGTGGGCGAAGACGACCTCTTGGCAGCGGTCGGCTACGGGAAGCTCTCCGCCAGCCAGATTGTCGGCAAGCTTATTCCTGCGGAAAAACTCGAAGAACACCACGAGCGCAAGGAAAGTCGGGTCGGCAAGGTCATGGAGAAGCTTACCCGCAAATCCACGAGCGCCATCACGATCAGCGGTGTTGATGACGTTCTCGTGCGCTTCGGAAAATGCTGCAACCCGGTTCCGGGGGACGACATAATCGGCTTTATCACCCGGGGACGGGGAGTGACCGTCCATACCATCGACTGTCAACTGGCCCTGGAGAGTGACCCGGAACGGCGCATCGAGATAGCCTGGAACAGAGACAAGCGGGCCGCCCTCCCGGTCAAGATCAGGGTTTCCTGCCACGATCAGAAGGGAATCCTGGCCGGCATCACCCAGGCGATAACCAACTGCGAGGCCAACATTGCCAGTGCTTCCATCCAGAGCACTGTGGATAAACGTGGCATCAATCTCTTCGAGGTGGAGGTCACCGATCTGGACCACCTGAACCGGGTTATCAACAACATCATGAAAGTTGGAGGAGTCATCCAGGTTGAGAGGCTCAGGAGTTGAAACGCGCCTTTTGGCTCAGGCTTTTCAGCCCTCGCCCTGCGGGCAGCCTGCGTTGTCCAATTCGCAGAGCGAATTGTCCGCAATCTCGGCGTTGCTCTGCGTGGGCTCCTTGTGCGGCGTAGCACGCTGTTTATGCCCCGCGGGTACTACGCCTCCGTGTCGCCCCTTTGAGCGCCCTTGACCTTGCGAAATATTCGCGCTTCACAGGCTTTGTAAGAGTTCTGTGGAGGAGGAGAGAAGCATGAAAGAAATAATAGCCACTGACAAGGCGCCGAAGGCCATCGGTCCCTATTCACAAGGGGTGAAGGCGGGTGGGTTCGTTTTCCTCTCCGGGCAGATTGCGCTCGATCCCGTCACCGGTGAGTTGTGCACTGGGGATGTCGTCGAGCAGACCGAGCAGGTGATGGAAAACATCGAAGTGGTCCTGGAGGCGGCGAGACTTACGTTTGCGGACGTGGTGAAGAGCACCATCTTTCTCGCCGACCTCGCTGATTTCGCGCGGGTGAACGAGGTCTATGGCAGGTGTTTTCCGGTGGAACCGCCGGCCCGCTCCACGGTGGAGGTGCAGGCATTGCCGCGGGGAGCACTCGTAGAAATCGAGGTGATCGCGCTTGCGCGCTAAAAGCGAGGTTCGCGGTTCAATGTTCGATGATACGAGCTGTTTTCAGTCAACAGAAAAAGCCGCTCACGGTGATCGTGGCGGCTTCTGCTGAAACCTTGAACTTAGAACCTCGAACGGCTGTTAGAGAGCCTTTGTAACGTGACCGGAACGGATGCAGCGGGTGCAGACCCTGATGCTTCTCACGGTGCCGTTCCTGACCGCCTTGACTTTCTGCAGGTTCGGATTCCAGATCCTGCGGGTCTTATTGTTGGCGTGACTGACGTTATTACCGAAGCTGGGGCCTTTGCCGCATATTTCGCATATTTTCGACATGGTTCTACCCTCCGTATGGACTGAAGCACTAATCTATACCAAATTATCAGGGAGAGCGCAAGAAAAAAATCGATGAACGAGCCAACATCCCAAAACTGCGTAGCGGCTCGTTCCTCATGGAGAGGACATCAGGCAATGTCGGCACTCAAGGGATTCGTCTCCCTGGTGACAATACTCCTGCTGGTGACGGCGGTACTCTTTGTCGATTTCGTGTACAAAACCTTCTCGCTGCGCCAGAAGGACCTGAAGACCGATGCCATCATCGTTCTGGCCGGAGGCCGGGGGCGGATCGAGGAAGGGATCAGGCTCTACCGCGAAAACCGGGGACACTGGCTGTTCCTCATCGGTGTCGACCCTTCCGTCCGCAAGGGAGATCTCTTCAGGGAGCGGAGGGGAGAGCGGGGCGGGGAGGAGGTCATACTTGAGAAGGTATCCCGCAATACCCTCGAAAACGCGCTCTATGCACGGAGCCTGATTGTCCAGCACAACATCGGTTCCATAACGCTCATCACCTCCCGCTACCATATGAAGCGGGCCACCCTCATTTTCCGCAACACGCTGCCGCCGGAAATCGCAATCTATCCCCACCCCGTCGATTCCCGGAATCTGCAGGAGAGTTGGTGGAGTCACGGCGGCAGCTTTCGCCTCCTCTTCAGCGAATTCTACAAGTACTGCATGTTCCGGTTTTTCTTTCTCGTAGCCCCGGGTGAGTTGCGGCCTCTCATGGGCGGGACGTCGCAGGGATAAACTCGGACTGCATGATCGGGAGAAGCAGCGCCGCCCCGCCTGTCTAATTACTCAATCTTATCCTCGATCCGCGGAAAAAGAGGCTCGGCCTTGGTGATGCGCGTTCCTTCCCTGAGCATCCCCCAGCTGAGTCCGTCCGCAGCCGGGGCACCTTCCCAGCCGAGATACGCGAGCCCCTTGGCCGCGGTGCGCGGCATGAACGCGGAGAGAAGGAAGTAGACGAGGCGCTGCGATTCCAGCAGACAGTACATGACCGTCGCAAGACGGCCCTTCTGGGACGGGTCCTTGGCGAGGGTCCAGGGAGCGGTTTCGTCGATGTACTTGTTGCCGGCGGAAACCACCTCCCAGATGGCCTGCAGTGCCTTGCTGAATGCCAACTCCTCCATGAACGCCTCGACCTGTCGGACCATCTCCTCGGTTTTCGCCCGGTATGCGGAGTCCGTTTCCGTCAACTCCTCCGGAGTCTGGACAAGGCCGTCGAAGTACTTGTTGATCATGGCCGTGGAGCGGTTGAGGAGGTTCCCCAGGTCGTTGGCCAGGTCGGAGTTGATCCGGTGTACGAGGGCAGCGTGGGAGAAGTCGCCGTCGAGGCCGAACGGGACTTCGCGGAGGAGGAAATAGCGGACCGCGTCCACCCCGTACCGGTCGATAAGCATGTTGGGTTCGACCACATTCTGCAGGCTCTTACTCATCTTCTGCCCTTCAACCGTCCACCAGCCATGGGCGAAAACCTTCTTCGGCAGCGGCAGCCCTGCTGCCATGAGGAAGGTGGGCCAATAGACGGCGTGAAAACGGAGGATATCCTTGCCGATAAGGTGCACGTCCGCCGGCCAGAACCGGGCGAAATCGCCGGCTTCGTCGGGGTAGCCGAGGGCGGTGATGTAGTTGGTGAGTGCGTCGAACCAGACGTAGATCACGTGTTTCTCGTTACCCGGTACCGGAATTCCCCAGGTAAAAGAGGTCCGGGATACAGAGAGGTCTCGGAGTCCCTCCTTTACGAAGGAGACAATTTCATTGCGCTTGCTCTTCGGCTGGATGAAGTCGGGATTGGCCTCGATATGGGCGAGGAGCGCTTCCTGGTACTTGCTCATGCGGAAGAAATACGATTCTTCCTTGAGCTTTTCCACCGGACGATTGCAGTCGGGACACTTGTTGTCGATGACCTGGGTCTCGGTCCAGAAGGTTTCACACGGTGTGCAGTACCAGTCTTCGTATTCCCCGAGGTAGATGTCCCCCTGTTCCATGATCTTGCTGAAGATATGGCTGACTCCCCGCTTGTGGCGTTCCTGGGTGGTACGGATGAAGTCGCTGTAGGAGATGTCGAGCTTTTCCCAGAGCGCCTGGAAGCGCTTCATCACACGGTCGGCCAGTTCCAGCGGCGTTTCGCCGGCGGCATTGGCCGCCTTCTCCACCTTCTGGCCGTGTTCGTCGGTACCGGTGAGGAAAAAGACCTCGTGCCCCATGAGCCGCTTGTACCGCGTCAGAACATCTGCAGCAAGGGTCGTGTAGGCGTGCCCTATGTGTGGAACGTCGTTGACATAATAGATGGGCGTGGTGACATAGAAGGTCCGGCTCATCGTCTCTCCTTTTTCTCTTTTTCCCGTCCTTCCGGACGGCGCTCGCGCCGTTCCCGCTGGGACTGCTGGGGCGGGGCTTCGCGGCCTTCCTTGCGCCGGCCCTCTTCCCCTTCTCCCTTGGCGGGTTTCTTGGGGCGGTCCGAGATGTTTTCCGGCTTGATGTCGTCCCCCTTGAGCAGAACTTCGCGGTCGTCGTCGGTTCTTACCGTGACGGTGCCCTCAAGGATGTTGAGCTTCATCACCTCTCCTTCGACGTTGCCGCAGCGAACCCGTTTGCCGCACTTGGGGAGGCATTTCTTCAGGGTGCAGTAGGTTTCGAACTCATAGGAGAGGCAACAGAGAAGGCGGCCGCACTGTCCGGATATCTTGGTCGGGTTAAGGGCCAGGTTCTGTTCTTTGGCCATTTTTACCGAAACCGGCTCGAATTCTCTCAGAAACGAGGAGCAGCAGAGTTCTCTGCCGCAGATGCCGATTCCCCCCACCATCTTCGCCTCGTCACGCACCCCGATCTGTCGCATCTCGATCCGGGTGTGGAACTGATGAGCCAGGTCCTTGACCAGTTCCCGGAAATCGACCCGGCCGTCGGCAGTGAAGTAGAAGATGGCCTTGCTTCCGTCGAAAAGGTATTCGACGCGCACCAGCTTCATATCCATGCCGCGCTCCTTGATCTTGGCGAGACAGAAATCGTACGCTTCCTTCTCTTTGGTGGCGTTTCTCAATGCCGCTTCCAGGTCCTCCTGATGTGCCTTTCGCAGGATATTCTTGAGTCCTTCGGGGGTGTCTGACTCGGCAAAGTCCCGTGGTGCCACGACGACGGTGCCGATGCTCTTGCCCCGCTCGGTTTCGACGATCACCCGCTCACCTGCGGCGATGTCCAAGGCGCCTGCGTTGAAGTCGTAGAGTTTGCCGGCAGGATGAAACTGTATCTTGACGATTCGTGCCAAAAAAACCTCCAGAAGGGGAACCCTCAGTTATCTGTCTTTTTTTCTGCAGGACGAAGCGGGTGCCTCGCCTCCAGGCGACCGGCCGGTCGCTCCTACGTCTCTGCAAGGCGCATGAAAAGAACCTCCAGCACCAGCCTCAGGTTCACGTTGCGCTGGATGGCGCTGCGGGCCTCGCGGACGCGCTCGATCCGTTCCATGGTCAGCGTCGCCGCTCCCTTCTCGGCTTCCTGTTTAAGAAGGGGGAGGATGTCAGCGTTGACCACATCCTGCATCCCCCCCTGAAGATGGAGCACATCGCGCAGGAAGGCGGTCAGCAGTTCCAGCATTTCCAAGGCCGTTTCACGGTCGGCGGCGAGTTCCTCGGCGGCGGTAAAAAGGGGTGCTATCTCCTTCAGGGACAGCGCGGTCACCCGTTCCAAAAATTTTTTGCGGCTGGCAAGAGTTTCCTCCTCCCCGATCTCAACGGCTTTCTTCAGGCTGCCGCCAGCCAGTGATGCGGCTATGGCGGCCATGTCCGGTGTGCTGCCCCGGTTGCGGAGGAAGTCAGCGATGACTGCCTCCGGCAGAGCCGAGAAGTGGAGCTGCTGGCAGCGGGAAAGGATTGTGGGGAGCACTCCGCCTTTGTTGGCTGTCAGGAGCACGAGGAGGGCGTGGCCCGGTGGTTCCTCGAGGGTTTTCAGCAGTGCGTTGCCGGACGCGGGGTTGAGCCTGTCTGCGGCCTCGATGATGCACGCTTTCCGGGGTGCCTCAAAGGGACGCAGGGCCAGTTCCTTCTGCAGTCCCCTGATCTGGTCGATTTTGATGAATGCCCCGTCGGGCTCGATCAGGTGCAGGTCCGGGTGCTGCGCGACGGCGACTTTACGGCATGGCGGGCAGCTGCCGCATCCCTCCCCCCGTTCGCAAAAAAGAGCAGCGACCAAGGCCAGGGCGGTCTTTTTCTTGCCGCATCCTTCGATCCCTTCGAAAAGATAGGCGTGCGCGAGTCTCCCCGAAGTGAGGGAGCGCTTAAGCATCGCTATGTTGCCATCCTGGCCCGCAATGTCGGCGAAGGGCATCTCAGGCTCCGGTTAGTCTGGCAAGAACCGCTGTCCTGACGGCCTTTTCAACCTCGGCAACACTGCCGGCCGCGTTAACGACGATGAACCGGTCCGGGTCCTGCCGTGCCAGCTGAAGGTAACCGTCCCGTACCCGAAGGTGAAATTCGGCCGCTTCCAGTTCAAAACGCTCTTCACGGGCGCCGCGGGTGTTGTTGATGCGAGCGAAAGCCCTCTCCAGCCCCGTTTCAACGGGGCAGTCAAGAAGAACGGTCATGTCAGGGCTGACTCCGTGCGTTGCCAGGCGGTTGAGTTCGGTGATGACCGGTTGGCTGAGTCCCCTCCCGTAACCCTGGTAGGCGATGGTGGCGTCGGTGAACCGGTCGCAGAGGACAATGATCCCAGCTTCCAGTGCAGGCTTGATGATTTCCGCAACATGCTGGGCGCGGGCCGCGGCGTAGAGGAAGAGTTCGGCCATCGGTTCCATGGTCCGGTTGGCGGCATCGAGGAGGATACTCCGCACCTGGTCGGCGATGGGGCATCCTCCCGGTTCCCTCGTCACCTGCACCGTCAGACCGCGTTGTTCAAGGTGTCCGGCAAGAAGCCTGAGCTGGGTGGTCTTGCCGCACCCCTCGATCCCTTCAAATGTGATGAAACATCCCATGGATGGTGCTCCGATGCTCGTAAATAAAAAATTATAGGAGAGGG
>JAMXLF010000034.1 GCA_024281055.1 Geobacteraceae bacterium | reverse complement strand
CTTGAGCGTAACAATTTTCGAGCGAATTCCATTATTACAGGCACTTACAGACATCAACTGCAAAAATGAACCGAACCAGAACTCTAACCAACTGATTTTATTCAGTTAAACGTTGGGACACTACTGACGAGATAACTATCCTTCCTGACAACTACGAATCGGTGACGATCTCAGAAGAGGCTGTTTTTGCCGGACCAGCAACAACTGTAAAAAAGCTCTTCGAAGCTAATGGGGTGAAAACAGAATTTGTAGACATGAAAGCTAATGCATGGTCAGGCGATAACCGAGGTGCCGATTGGTTTGGTCCGACGTTATTTATAGGCAGTCTAATGTTGACAGAAAATCAACATGCTGTGTCAGTAGCTTTAAATTTATTGTCTGATTACCTGACAGCAGCTTTTGGCATAGGCGGTTCTGGTGGCAAAGGCAATGCAAGACTTAATATTTTGGTTAAGAACGAAGAAACCGGAATAACAAAAAAAGTAGCATATGAGGGGCCTATTGATGGGATCAAGGAGTTGAAACAAGTCCTTGAGAAGGCAGCCTCTACGGAGAAGTAACTATGAAGAAAACTATCACTATATCAGAACTTTTTGAAAAATATAATAAAGCTTTAGAATCAGCGTTAAAGATGAACTATTTAGTTAGAGACACTTCGTTACAGGAAGAAGAATCAAATAATCTCAAGTCCTTAAAAAATCTCATCAAAAGTGTGAAGTATCAAGTTATTGAACATGGTGATGAGAAGCTTGCAAACCGATTATTTCACCTTCAGAATGTCCTTAACTCAGTATCGTCTCTTTTGCAAATGTGGGTAGTGATAAAGAAAGAAGAATACACTGCCGCTTGGGGCCTGCTCATAGATGCTCATGAATATCTCGACTTAGCATTGAAGGCCATTCAAGGTGACGAGGGCTTTTGGGGACTAGATGTTTATCAACAAAAATTGAAAACAATTGAGGAAGTATGTTTCCCTGGCTTTCCTTTGTATAACAGCTGGGGTGCCAAAACAAAAGGTGGAAAATGCACAATATGCAAAGAATATTACGAAAGCTGCGATCACCTCGAAGGATTAATATATGCCGGAAGGCTGTGTACCATAGTTGGGTATGAGGCCCTTGAACCGGATCACTCCGCATTAGTTACCAATCCACGCGACAGAAGATGCATTATTAATAAGATATCGACTAGCGAAGGGTTTATGCGTGACTATATAACCTGGAAACTCACCGATGAGCCAGTTCCTTCTGTGGAAGAGGCAGGTAGTGATCCCATGATCATGAATTGTACTCTCTTTGTAAATCACATGATTGAGTGGGACTAGAGGAGATATAGCGAAGTCATCATCAACCCGCGGCGGCACACGGTCTCCGCTGCGCTCCGCCGGTGCGCCTTGTGACGATGTTCTGCTTTAAGGAAGGAAAGGCATGAAGGTTGCTGGAGGTATAACCATGCAAACGATAAAAACCGCCATCTCAATAGAAAAGAATCTCTTCGATCAGGCTGAAAAAATGGCGCGCACAATGAAAGTTTCCCGCAGCAAGCTGTTCGTCATTGCGCTCCAGGACTTCATCGAGCACCGGAAAAACAAGGAACTGCTCGCGCAGATCAACGCGGCCTACGCCGATGAACCTGACGCAACGGAACAGACCCTTCGCCAAAAAGCGCGTCGACAACATAGACGCATCGTGGAGGGGGAATGGTGATAAGTCAGGGAGACATTTACTGGATAGAACTCGACGAGCCGGAAGGTTCGAAACCCTGTTACAAATACCCTCACGTTATCGTACAGAACAACCTGTTTAACCGCAGCCAGATCAGAACAGTCCTCGTCTGTCCTCTCACGACCAACCTCAAACGCGCCAACGCTCCCGGCAATATCCTTCTTGACAAGAAAGAATCGAACCTGACCAGACAAAGCGTTGTCAACGTATCGCAGGTCTTCACCGTGGACAAGTCACAACTGGACGAGTATGTCGGCACCTTGTCATCCAGGCGGATTACGGAGATTCTGAACGGCATCAAGCTCGTCCTGGAACCGCGTGAACCGGATTGATTCACCAGTTATTCGAGCTTTTGGCAGGCGCAGTGGGACTCATTGTTGATCTTTTCAGAAAACCTGATTAGCGCTGACCTTCCGCTACGGAGATAAATCGTCCCCTCTCCCTGAGGGAGAGGGCCAGGGTGAGGGGGAAATGGTGGATAACGTGGCGCTGCCCGCCCCCTCATCCGGCCTTCGGCCACCTTCTCCCTTAAGGGAGAAGGGTGCAGCGGAAGTTTGACGCTAATCAGATCAGAAAATGAGATGTAGAGCGGAGTTGAGCGCCGGTTCCGATGGCCTCATTTCTGAGCCAGGGAAGCCGCCAACACCTTGTCGTCTCTGAGGATGTGCTTCTCCAGCCAGTTCCAGAGAAAGAGCACGATATCGGTATTTACCCTTTGGGCTCCTGAATGGTAGTTCTGCTTCAGAGCGGCAAGCTGCGTCCTGAACGTATCGTGGTTCGAGACGTGACTCTTCAATCCTTTGAACCTGGCTTCTTTCATCATCTGCTCTTCGGTACAGAAGTGATAATCCGCGTACTTTATCAGTTCTGCCAGAATTGCTTGCAGTTCTTTGTTGTCGGTTGAATACAGTATCGAATCATACGCCTTGTTCAGGAGTTCAACCAGCTTTCTATGGTGATTGTCTATCCCATGTACGCCAAGTTCGTACCTGCTGTCCCACTCTGTTAACGGCATTGTGTTGTCCTCTGTCAATGGTTAATTGAAATATTCTGCTTCTCAAGGCATCTTACGACGGCAGAAATATCAGTGTCTGTCTGCATCGCATACACACGAAGCCCCCGCCGGAAAACCGACGGGGGCTTTTTCCGTCCGGGCAGAGCGATGCCGCCTACTGGAACATCCAGGCTGTTCCCGCATCCCTGCCGAAGATATCGGTGGCGTGCACGTCCAGGGCGCCGGTTCCGGTTGTCGGCTGGCTGACCGGCCCCTGCATGGTCATGGTCGAGGAGGAGCCTGTCAGGGGGAGGCCCTGCGCGGTTGCGTTGCTGAAGCCGGTGTTGGTGCCGGTGATGGAAAAGCCGGCCCCCATCGCGGCAACCGGCGACCCGCTGGGCAATCCGGCGGGTGCGGCGTAGGTGAAGGGCATCGACATGATCCTCCCCATCATGCCGCCCATCATGTTCCCCATCATCGTCGAGAACGTATGGGTCATCAGGTTTCCCGACGGGGTCACCATGGGGAAGAGCCCGCTGTTGGCAGGCGCCTCGGTCCTGGTGAAGCACCGTTTGGCGAAGGTCATGATCCGCGTCTCCATCGGGTTGTTGCGCGGCGGCAGCGAGCTATAGAAGGAGAAGGTGTAGCGGGCGTTGTCCGGTATCGCGGCTATTGTGGTATCCGCCATGGGAAGGAGCTGGTTTCCCATGCTGGGGAGACTGCTCGGCGTGGTAAGGACAAACGCCGTGTTGGTGGAGTCCTTGCCAAAGGAGACGGGGGATGACAGGCCGGGGCCGGTTGCCGTGGCGGATTTCAGGACCTGCCCGAAATCGAGCATGCCGAAGAACAGCCCGGCCGTCGTCTGTGGCCCGGCTGCCGTCTGCCATTGCTGGTTCTCCATGGTGTTGAGCATCTGGGAATGCTTGCCGTTCCCCGTAAACTGCCAGGCAGTGGTAGCGGCGTTTTTCATCACCACCGTCTCGTCGGAAAGGGTCGTGTTGGCCATGGCCAGCGAGCCGTCCGTGAAACGGAAGGCGAACATGATCCGGTAGCCACTCTGGGCGTTGCCGTTGAAGGCGACGTTCGTTATCCGCGTGATGGCCCGTTGCCCGAGCAGGGCCGGCGTGGTGGTCTGGATCGTGGTCATCAATTGGGTTCGCGTCTGCCCCCCGTTGATGCCGAAGCCGGGGTCCTGGGCGAAAAACGGGTTAAGGTCGATGGTTGTCAGACTGGCCCCCTTGTTGAGGACCGTTGCCATTTGCGACAGCATGGAGGAAATACCCTGTAAATCAGTCGGCAGGGTAGCGTTGCTGACCGGAGCAACTGCCGCGGGAGGGGTCGTGCCCATCATCTGGGTCAGGGTAGCGGTTCCCAGGGTGGTTCCCGTCGGCCCCCTCGTCTTGTCCACCACCGTCACAGTTCCCGTGCCGGTGTCGAGATTCATCCCCGCAACGTCGAATGCTGCGTCAAGACCGGTATGGTTGGCGATGTAGCCGCCGGTAACGGGATTGGTGCTTCCGGCGCCGTAGGGGCTCAGAACGTTTGTCATCAAGGACTGCATGTTGGCGACCGCCGTGTTCAGCGATGCCTGGGTTATCTTCGGTGCATTCACAACCGGGTTGTTGAATACCACCGCCGGGTCGTTGACCCCCGCGGCGGCGGCAACGGCAATGTTCGACATGGGGTTGATGTTGGCGGTGCCGGCTCCCATGGCAACCGAGAAGAGGGTCATGCTTGCCCCTCCCACCGTTCCCAAGGTCAAGCTTGTCCCTCCCACCATTCCTTCGGCCTTGAGGATGAAGGGGGGCGTCATGCCGAGCACGTTGAAAGCGAAGCCGCCGTTAGCGTCGAGCTGTTGGGGAGAGCCGGGTGCCAGCGCCCCCTTGACGTCGACCAGGGATACCTGGCCGATCATCGCCGATCCTGCGGCGGCGGTCCCGGAGACCGTGGAGGCCGCAATAAACGGGACAGCCGAACCACCCCCGCCGCCGCAGCCGGCAATGACCATGGAGGCAACCATCAACAGACCCAAGACCATCGTTCGGGTGTTATTCACTTTCATCGTATCCTCCTTTCGTTGGGACATCCCGGGTATCGCGACGCTGAATTCGGGACTCACCCCCTTTCGTCCCGACCGACGAAAAAGGCCGGGTAATGCGCATGCGCCATATACTGGCGGCATCCGGCAACCCGGCCAACTTGGAGAATACGGGAATGCGGGAAAAAATCGAGGGAATCAGCAGCACCTGCATATTATGTCAAAACAGTGCAGTTCCAAGTCCCGTTGGCTTTCCGTCCCCTGATCGCTCAGGGTTTGGCAACACAAGTGTAACGGCCTCGTGTCGGAAGTCAAGGAAGGTGAGAAACCGCATGTATTTCATTGACGGGGCGCTTTTTTCTTCTTGTGGTGATGGGTCTGGTGCTTCTCCTGTTCTCCCAGGATGAAGCCGGTAAGTGCCCCCGCTGCCCCTCCGACCGCGGCACCGACCGCGGCATCCCCTCCGGCGATGGCTGACAGTGCCGCTCCGCCGGCAGCTCCTATGGCGCCGCCGCTCAAGGTTCGCTGTTGCTGTGACGTCATGCCCGCGCATCCGAGTGTGAAAACCGTCACCAATATCACGACAGAGTATTTTGCCAGTTTCATGGGAGTTCCCCTTTTATCTGCTCCGGGTACCCGCTTGGTCGAACCGGTACCGCTGCATGGTCGATGGGATCGCATCCAATGTGCAAATCGCCTGTCGATGCGTTACTTGAGCGGGACATTGCCAACGCCGGTCTTTATTTTCGGCGTTACCATTTCATCCCAGATCACCTCCATCACCGGCGCCTCCAGGTCGTCGGGGTTGTCCCTGTAGTATCCGTCGATTCCACTGACGATGTCGTTCATGGACATGCCGACCAGCCCCTCGGCCAGCTTGGCGGCAACATCGTTCTGCTTCAGTTCGGGGCGCATCTGCGCCGCCTGCCATTCGACGGTCACCACGTGGCCGATACCCCACACGAACGCGACTTTTTCGTTGGCGGTCATCGTTTGCCAGACGGTTCCGGTGAGCACCGGCATCTCTTTCAGATTCTGCCCGCCGCCGGCCGGAAGGGTTTCCGCCGCCGCGGCAATGCCGGTCCAGCCCGCCAGCCCGACGAAAAGACCCAGCGCGCACCACAGCATAAGCGTTCTGCAGACTTTCATACATTCACCTCCGTGTATCAGTCCTGAATAAGGCTCTGCATAAAGAAATATCACCGCAGCATGGGTTGTCAATCACGGGTGCTTTCAGGCGGACGAGCGTGTTGCCGGGTCGTGTCCTCCAACCCTGACGAAGAACAGCCCCTGCGGCGTTTCCGCTACAGGGGCTGTTTCTTTTTTCGGAACCGGAATTACAGCCAAGGGATGCAGAGTCTGGCTGGCGGGCTAGTCTGGTACGGCGACGGAGCATTCCCCGCTCGCCCGGCACCCCTGCCAGGTGCCGCGCCGTTTCAGCTCGTTCACAACCGAGTACCACATCTGGTTGTTCTTGAGGTCCCAGTTTGGGGCGACGCGGATGGCGAGGGGGGCCGAGCCGTAGAGTCGCTGGATGGCGATGTCGGGTCGCAGCCGCTCCAGGAAGTCGCAGGCGGTGGCGATGTAGGCCGCATGGGAGAGGGGGGTGAACACCCCCCGGCGGTAGAGCTCGGCCAGCCGAGTCCCTGCCACGGCGTGAAGCTGGTGCAGCTTGAGCGAATTCACCGGCAGGCGGTTCATGAGGTCGGCGGTCTTCAGGAACCCTTCCGGGGTTTCCCCCGGAAAGCCGTAGATGAGGTGGGTGCAGAGCTCGATCCCGCGCCCCCGGATCCGTTCCACCGCGTCGAGGTATTCGGTCAGGGAATGTCCGCGGTTGATCCTGGCGAGGATCGCGTCGTCCATGGACTGGAGCCCCAGCTCCAGGCAGACGTAGTGCTTTTGTGCCAGTTCCTCCAGAAGGGCGACGGCGTCGTCACCCAGGGCGTCAGGGCGCGTGCCCACGGAGATGCCGAGGACATCGGGGTGGGCGAGGGCCCGGCGGTAGAGGTCGGCGAGCTTTGCCGCCGGGGCGTACGTGTTGGTGAACTTCTGGAAGTAGACGATGAACTTCTCGCTCCCGAGGCGCTTCCGGTGGTAGGCCATCCCCTCCGCCATCTGGGCTTCGATGGGGATGACCGGCTGGGTGCCGCGGGGAGAGAAGGAGCTGTTGTCACAGTAGATACAGCCGCCGGTGCCGCGGCTGCCGTCGCGGTTGGGACAGGTGAAGCCGCCATCCACGTTGACCTTGCTCACACGGCAGCCGAAGCGGCCGCGCAGGTACGAGCCGTAGGAGTTGATGCGCAGGTCGGGATGGATCATGGTGAATTCCATGTCAGTCAACGGGGCTTTCCAGGGGGGGCAGGAGACCGAGGAGAGCCCGGGCTTCCATGCGGGGGGCCTCGGCGGCGAGGATGGCCGAGATGAGGGCGATGCCGTTGGCGCCGGCCTTCACCGCTTCGCCGGCGTTGTCGCGGTTGATGCCACCGAGGGCGAAGACCGGGATGCGGAGAAGATTGGCCGCGTCCCCGAGCCGGCCGATCCCCACCGGGTCGCCGTAGGCGGCCTTGGAGGCGGTGTAGTAAACGGGGCCGAAGGTGATGAAATCGGCCCCCTTTTCCTGGGCGGTGATGGCGCTCACCTGGTTGTGGCAGGAGACGCCGATCAGTTTCTTCTCGCCGATGATGGTGCGGACCCGGTAGATGGGGATGCTCTGCCCACCGAGGTGAACGCCGTCGGCATCCACGGCCAGGGCGATGTCGACCCGGTCATTGATGAAGAGCCTGGCACCGTAGCGGGCCGTGAGCTTGCGCAGCTCGTAGGCGAGCTCGTAGAGCTCCCGGCTCGAGAGGTCCTTTTCCCGCAGCTGCACTGCCCGCACACCCCCCTTGAGCGCGTCCTCCACCGTCTCCGCCAGGCCGCGGCCATTGGTCTGGTGGCGGTCAGTGATCAGGTAGAGGTTGAAGTCGATCCAGGGGGAGGTTTCCATGGGTGTCACTCGATCATCCCTTCGCCGGGGCTTGAGGCCGTGGCGTAGAGCTTCTTCGGGATGCGTCCCGCAAGGTAGGCGAGCCGACCGGCGCGGACCGCCAGGTTCATGGCCTCGGCCATGGCGATGGGGTCCTTTGCCCCGGCGATGCCGGTGTTCATGAGCACGCCGTGGCAGCCGAGCTCCATGGCGATGGCCGCGTCCGAGGCGGTTCCCACCCCGGCGTCGACGATCACCGGGACCTTGACCGTTTCGAGGATGATGCGGATGTTGTGCGGGTTGCGGATCCCGAGGCCGCTGCCGATGGGGGCGCCGAGCGGCATGACCGCGGCGCAGCCGAGCTCCTCCAGCTTCTTGCAGACGATGGGGTCGTCAGAGGTGTAGGGGAGGACGGTGAACCCTTCGGCGACGAGAACCTTGGCGGCCTTGAGGAGCTCTTCGTTGTCCGGAAAGAGGGTCTTCTCGTTGCCGAGCACCTCCAGCTTGACGAAGTCGGAGAGTCCCGCCTCCCGGGCCAGACGGCAGGTGCGGATGGCGTCCTCGGCCGTATAGCAGCCGGCGGTGTTGGGGAGGAGGGTGTACTTCTTCGTGTCGAGGTGGTCGAGGAGCGACTCCTTGCTCCTGTCGGAGATGTTTACCCGGCGGACCGCCACGGTGACCACCTCCGCTCCCGAGGCCTCGATGGCGCGCACCATCTGCGGGAAATCGGCGTACTTGCCGGTCCCCACCATGAGGCGCGAGGTGAACTCCCGACCGGCGATGATGAGTTTATCACTGGAATTTGACATAGTTTATCTCCATTGGATACATGATGTAGTCTACAAGAAGCTTTAACCCCTCCTGTCCTCCCCTTAACTAAGGGGAGGAACGTCAATCGAGCGGCGTTGCCACCATCAACTCCCCCTCTTAGGTTAAGAGGGGGTTGGGGGGAGTTATGCTGAGTGAAAGCCGCTTAGCCGCCGCCGACGAAGTGGACGATCTCCAGGCGATCCCCGTCCTTGAGCTCCGTGGTTGCATAGTCGCTCTTCGGCAGGATGTCGAGGTTGAGCTCCACTGCGACCCGCTGCGGGTCGATGCCGAGCGAGGTAATGTACGCGAGCACCGACATGGCCGCGACGGTGCGTTCTTCTCCGTTTACCACTATCTGCACTGCTGCCTCCATTGATCGGGGTGTCGTCGAAAAACAAAAGGGCCGCAAAAGCGGCCCGGGACAAGGAATATCGTGCGGCACGCTTTCCCTCCGCCGGCATTAACCGGATCAGGTTCAAAGGGTTGTCCATCCCGTGTTGTGGATGGACTCTCAGTCGAAACACCCCTAGCGAGAGTCAATCTAACGTCTGTACGTGATTGTCAAAGAGAAATAAAGCGAGACCTGAAACGTCTCTTCCATTCAAGTAAACTAGCAATAATGGTTTGCTTCTGTCAACTTTTTTGTTGACAGAGAAAAGCGGCCCCGGGCGGGACGCCTGCCCTTTTCCATGTCGGGAGCGGGAAGTCCACCGCCCGGCTCTCTGTGCTGGCTCCGCTTCCGGCAAGAAGCGTCCTTGCCCTTCCACAGCGTGCTTTTTCCAGGTTGACAATCGCCACAACCGTGGTTAGCTGGTATTAACATCACTTCACAAGGAGGACACCATGAAAAAAGTGGCGTTGACAGTCGTATTTTCCCTGTTCTGCGTTTCTGCCGCTTTTGCGGCCGGTACGGCACACATGAACACCGGTTGTGGTCTGGGTACGGTTCTCTGGAAGAACAAGGCCGACGGGTCGATAATGTCCCAGTCCCTGCAGGCGACCACCAATGGCACCTTCGGCAACCAGACATTCGGCATCACGTCCGGCACCTCGGAATGTAGCGAGCCTGCCAAGGTGGCACAGAACGAGAGACTCAACTATTTTGTCCTTGCAAACATGGACAACCTGGCCAAGGACATCGCCGTCGGCCACGGCGAGGCTCTCGAGACCTACGCGGAGCTGCTCGGCATTCCGGCGGGCCAGCGGCAGGGATTTTATGCAGCGCTGCAGGCGAACTTCGGGCGGATCTTCACCTCTGAGCACGCCACTCTGGCGGACGTGGTCGACAACACCATCGCGGTGACGTCGTCCAATTAGCCTGCTATTGGCGGTTCGGTACGGGGTATGCGAAGGGCATTCGCATACCCTTTTTTTGCCCATGGAGCTTTGCCGTCAGTCGGGGCACCGGCGGGTTCTTATTTAGTTTGACAATTCAGCGCCATCGGGTACAGTGAGGCATGGAGAAAGCACCGGCGAAGATTTCGATCGGTAAGCATTGCATAAGCCCGGATCCCATGCAACGCCAGGGGGTGGGCCTTGCCGTAACCCTTTCTTTTCTCGTGCTCTGGCTTGTTCTCGGCGGTCTCGTTCCCGACGAATCACGGGCCGGTTACCAGGATGAGCTTCTCGAAGAAGCGGTGCACAGGAACCTGGCAGCGGAGCGCTCATGGCTGACGCTCCTCCATTACCGGCCAAAGACGGTCGGGGGGCGCAGTCTCATTACCGACCCCGCTTTTTTCCGTTCCCCGGACGGAGGGCGTGACCCGCGGGCCGAACTGGAGGCTACCCTGAAGGGGTTTTTCCTGCCGGCCGAGGCGGGCGACCGGCATCCGATCTGTGTCTTTCCGGCCCGCTACGCATGGCTCAAGGAGCAACTCGGGATCGATGAAAAGCGCCTTCCCCGCCCGGTGTGCGGGGAATACGACAATTACATGGAGAGACTGGAACCGAGATCGGCGCTCCTGGTCTTTCCGGCTGCCTACATGAACAACCCGGCCTCCATGTTCGGACATACCTTGCTGCGCATCGACGGCGGGTACGAGAGCGGTCTCCTGGCGTATGCCGTAAACTACGCGGCTTTTACCGACGATACCAACGGCATCGTTTACGCCTACAAGGGGGTGTTCGGCCTCTACCCCGGGTATTTCTCCCTCCTCCCTTACGATGCGAAGGTCAAGGAATATAACGACCTGGAGCATCGGGACATGTGGGAATACTCCCTGAACCTCTCGCCGGAGGAAGTTCGCCGGATGGTGCGGCACACCTGGGAGCTGAAAAACATCAGGTCGTCCTATTATTTTTTCGATGAAAACTGCTCCTACCAGATACTGTTCCTGCTGGAGGCGGCGCGCCCCTCCCTCCGGCTGACGGAGCGGAAAAGCCTCGCCGTCATCCCGTCGGATACCATCCGTACGGTTCGGGCGAGCGGCCTGATTACCGGCATGAGATACCGCCCCTCCCAGGCGAAGCGGATGCGGGCCATTGCCTCCCGCATGGAGGGAGACGAGGAGCCGCTTGCCCTGAAGCTTGCTGCAGGCGACGTTGACCCCGGGACGGTGCTGACGGGCGATTTTTCGCCCGCCGGTAAAGCGAGAATCCTTGACCTGGCCGCCGAGTTTCTGCAGTACCGGTATGCCCGCCAGGAACTGGAAAAGGATGAATTTTCCAGACGCTTCGTTGCCGTGCTCAAGGCCAGGAGTACAGTCGGCCGGCTGGCGGCGGAGGACGCCGCGGTGCCGACACCCCCGGACCCGGAACAGGGGCATGGCTCGCTGCGGTTATCCGTCGGGGCGGGTTTCCGGGACGGTGACTACTTTTCAGAACTGAGCGGCCGCCTCGCCTACCACGGTCTCGACGATCCCGACACGGGCTATCTCGAGGGTTCGCAGATCCTCTTCGGCAGCACGAGCCTGCGCCATTATCCCCACGGGAACAGGGTGCGACTGGAAAGCCTGCACCTGATCGACATCGCTTCCTATTCGCCGCGGGACGGGCTTTTTCGGCCGTTTTCCTGGAAGGTCAACACCGGCGTTGACCAGGAACTTCTGCGCGACGGGGAGGATCATCTCATTTACAGGCTGAACACCGGTGGCGGTATGGCCTATAAGAACGAGACCGCCGGTATCGCCTACTTCCTGGGTGAAGCGGACCTTAACCTCGGGGAGCGGCTCCGCGACAAGTTCGCCCTCGGTGCCGGCGTTTCTGCGGGACTCCAGAAGACGTTCGGCGATTGCTGGAAGATCCACCTCGCCGTCCAGGGAATGTATTACGCCCTGGGCGACGAGCATGGAAAGCTCAGGGCTTCCCTGGCCCAAAACTTCAGGATCACCCCCAATAACAGTCTGGAACTCACCCTGTACGGGGAAGAGAGTTTCAGCCACTATCAGTCAGAGATAAAGCTGGCCTGGAACTTCTATCTGTAGATGGAAAGCCGGCAAGAAAAGGGATAGAAACATGACGGACTATTTTTGCTTTGATATCCAGATAACCCGACGGATGCTGGATCGGCTGGACCAGGATGGCGCCCTGGGTGCTCTCCTGGGCAGGAAGGATGTTTCCCGGATTCTCTTTGCCCGCCATCTTGCCAACCGCCTGAACCGGTTGCCGGAGTGGCGGAACAAGCCGGTCCCGGCCGGGGCTCTCAATCTGTTCGCCCTGATGGGAAAGATATACCGGTACCTGGTTGACCGGTACGAGGAAGATATTCGGCCCGCAGCGCTCGAAGGGGCCGCAGCCGCCGGCGGTGCACGCTTTGGCGATCCGGCCCTCCGGGCGGTTCTGACCGGGTTCGCGGCGAATTTCCCCGGGGTGACGATCATTACCGGGCAGGAGCAGGCCGCCGCGTTCCTTGCTGCCGATGATCCCGCCCACACCAGGAAAAGGCTCCTGGTGCGGGAGCTCCTGCTCCTGCGACTCGCCGCGGAAAACCCGGCCCTCGACCCCTTTCGGGAGCTTTTCGACGATGCCCGCCTGGAGATGGCCTCTTCCTGGAGGAAGATCGCCGCGGACGTCGAACGCGGGCTCGCCGCCGCGCCCCCTTTTGCCCCCTTCGCCCTTTCCCTGCCGGAGCTCCTCCGGGCGCCGGTCAAGGCCTCGCCCAACTCCCTTGCCGGCCAGATCGAGTACATCAAAGAGCACTGGCGGGAACTCCTGCCGTCGGAGCTGCTGGAGGAGCTCCTCACCGCCATCGACATCGCCCGGGAGGAGGAACGGGAGTTCCGGGGCGGTCCGGGCAGGCCCCGGGTGCTCGAATTCCTCAAGAACCGCCTCGGCCACGACTACCCGGAGTACGAGCGCTTTTCGCCGGATGCCGACTGGATGGCGAATGTGGTGATGATCGCCAAGATGGTCTACGTCTGGCTCGACCAGCTCTCGAAGAGCTATGGCCGCCCCATCCGCCGTCTCGACGAGATCCCCGACGAGGAGATCGAGCTCCTTGCCCGCCGGGGCTTTTCCGCCCTCTGGCTGATCGGCCTGTGGGAGCGCTCCCCCGCCTCGGCGAAGCTCAAGCGGATCGGCGGCAACCCGGAGGCGATCTCCTCCGCGTACTCCCTCTTCGACTACACGATCGCCGCCGACCTCGGGGGGGAGGAGGCTCTCGCCAGCCTCAGGGAGCGCTGCCGGCGCCACGGCATCCGCCTGGCGAGCGACATGGTGCCGAACCACACCGGCATTTACTCCAAATGGACGGTGGAGCACCCCGACTGGTTCATCCAGCTCGACTATCCGCCGTACCCCGACTACTCTTTTAACGGCCCCGACCTCTCCTTCTCCCCGGAAGTCTCCCTCGTCATCGAGGACGGCTACTGGGACCGGCGAAACGCGGCGGTGGTTTTCAAGCACTACGACCACCGCGACGGCCGGACCCGCTACATCTACCACGGCAACGACGGCACCTCCACCCCCTGGAACGACACGGCCCAACTGAACTATCTCATCCCCGAGGTGCGCGAGGCGGTGATCCGGACCATCCTCCACGTGGCGCGCCAGTTTCCGATCATCCGCTTCGATGCCGCCATGACCCTGGCGAAGAAGCACTACCAGCGCCTCTGGTACCCCCAGCCGGGGCACGGCAGCGGCGTCCCCTCCCGGGCCGAGCACGGCATGAGCCGGGAGGAGTTCGACGCGGCCTTTCCCGCGGAATTCTGGCGCGAGGTGGTGGACCGGGTGGCGGCCGAGGCCCCCGACACGCTGCTCCTCGCCGAGGCGTTCTGGCTCATGGAGGGGTACTTCGTCCGCACCCTTGGCATGCACCGGGTCTACAACAGCGCCTTTATGAACATGCTGAAGATGGAGGAGAACGCCAAGTACCGCCAGACCGTGAAGAACGTCCTGGAGTACGACCCGCGCATCCTGCAGCGCTTCGTCAACTTCATGAACAACCCGGACGAGCGGACCGCGGTGGAGCAGTTCGGCAAGGAGGGGAAGTACTTCGGCGCCTGCGTCCTGCTGGTTACCATGCCGGGGCTCCCCATGTTCGGCCACGGCCAGGTGGAGGGGTTCCACGAGAAATACGGCATGGAGTACCGGCGCGCATACTGGGACGAGCCGGTTGACGACCACCTGGTGGCGGGCCACGAGGCGTGTATCTTTCCCCTCATGCGCCGGCGTCATCTCTTCAGCGGTTCGGCGAACTTCGCCTTCTACGACTTCTTCACCGGCAGCCACGTGGACGAGAACGTCTTCGCCTACTCCAACCGGGCCGGCGAGGAGCGGGGGGTAATCATCTACAACAACCGGTTCGGCGAGACGGCCGGCTGGATCAGGACCTCTACCGCCGTTGCCCGGCCCGGCGGCCAGGAAGAGACGGCGCAGACCACCCTCGGGGAGGCCCTCGGATGCAACCCCGACGGCCGTTTCTATTACGCCTTCCGCGACTACGCGGCGGGGCTGGAGTACCTGCGGGCCGGCAGGGATATCTGCGAGAAGGGGCTGTTCGTCGAGCTTACCCCTTACCAGTATTACGCCTTCCTCGATTTCCGGGAGATCGCGGACGATGACTTCGGCACTTGGGGAAGGCTCTGCCACTCCCTGCAGGGACGGCCGGTGGCGAGCCTCGCCGAGGAGCTGAAGCAGGTTCGCTACGCTGAAGTGATCGAGCTGTTCCGGGCCGTGGTGAAGGATATCGCACTCCTGCTGGTGGCGCCGGAGCTAACGGAGGACGAGCTTGAGCGGCTGCGTGGGGAGATTGCGAATTTCTATGCCGTGCTCGGCGTGCATACCGCCTGCAGCGGCGATGCGCAGGGCCTGGCCGCCAGGGTGACGGAGCTGCTGGCAATGGGCAGGGAACTGGCGGGGCTGCTCAGGGAGAGCGAAGAGGAGATGGCGCTCGGAGGCCTTCCCGGGTTCCCGGTCCTGCTCGCCGCGTATCTTCTCCTCCATCGGGCCGGAGCCCTCGCTCCCGCGGATGACTATGCCGCGACCGTCGCCGCCTGGTACGAGGAGCTTGGCCTCGCCCGGGCCTTTGCGGAGTTGATCGGCGAGGCAGGTGCGACGGGGATGCTCGACGCGCCCGGGTACGCGGCGCTCCTCGGCATTCTCCTCGCCCGGCAGGGGTTCTTTGCCGGCTGGGACCAGGCAGAGGCTGCCGCACGCTTCCGGGAACTGTTCAGCGACCCCGCGGCCCGGGAGTTTCTGCAGTGCCACTGGAGCGGCGGCTTCGAATGGTTTGGAAAGGAGCGGTTCGAACTCCTTCTGGCCTTGCTCGGGGTGGCGGAGGTCATCGAGGGGGGGGAGGTTGACGGCGAACGGGCAAAACCTCTTCCGGGGCTGGTGAAGAAGCTGCGCCGGGGGCTTGCGCTCCTCTCCGACCGGGCACTGGCGGCCGGCTATCAGCCGGAGCAGTTTCTGCTGCTCCTGGAAGAGGGAGGGGGAATGAGCCCGCTGAACAGGTAAGACGACATTTTCATGGAGGGGCAACCCCATGTGGTTGCCCAACCAGCCGCGGCTACGCGGGGCCGCCCCTACATGATCCATGGTTATCCGGTTAAATCCGTGTTCAATTGCCGTTAAAAAAAGCCTCCCCGACCATCTGGTCTGGGAGGCTTTTTTCGTGTCCTGTCTGGGAGCAGCTACCGTTCCCGCTCTTCCTGCGGTTGGGAGGGCGTGCCGGCCGGTCGCTCTTCGCCCGGGGCTTCAACGGGCGGGCGGCGCGGCTGCGGCCGCTGCTCGAAGGCAGGCGCGTGCTTCTGGGGGATGCCGGGGGATTCGGGCGGACGCTCCCTGCCCGCCGGTTGCTGTTCCTCTGCCGGCGGCCGTTGCTTCCCTGCCGGTGGCCGTCCCTCCGGCGCCTGTCGGCGCTCTGCCGGCGGCCGCTGCTCGGCTGCGGGTGGCCGCGCCGCCGGCGCCTGCCGCTGGATTGCCGGCTGCTGTGCCGGTGGCTGTCGTCGTTCCTTTGCCGGTTTCTGCTCGACGGCCGGCGGCCGAGGCTGCGCCGCCGGCTGTCGCGGCTGCGCTGCGGGAGACCGAATCGACTCTCCACCCCGTACGGCCGGCGCTTTCTTCACTGCGGGACCCGCCGACGGCGGTTGCCGCGGTGTCTTGCGTTCCTGGACCGGCATCGTTGCGGCCGGCCTGCCGGGCCTGAAGGCCGACTCTCCTTCACTCTTGCGCAGCCGGCGCTCCTCCCTGATCTGGGCGGGCTTGATGCTTCTCACCCTTTCCGGTGGCCGTGCCGCTGCCGGAATCTTCCTGATGGCCGGCAGGGCGGCCCGTCGCTCCGGCTTGATGGCGGGGGGGCCGATGGCTGCCGACGGTGTTCTCCCCAGGGCGCGGAAGGGGTTCTCCTTGAGCGCCACGGGGCGCACCTTTTCGCCGGAAACGAAGGTGGTGCGGTTCACCACCGTTATCCCGTTCCCGACGTTCGTGTTCCGGTAGACGATCGTGTTGACGTTGATGGTGCTCATATTCACGGTGGTGATGTTGACGCTGTGGGGGCCGAAGTAGCCGCGGCCATAGTAGGTTTCCCCCGGCGCCAGGGGGACCCACGCCACGTAGGTGGGGGTGTAGACCCACCCCACATAGCCGGGGGCCCAGTACACGGCATTCCGGGGCGGCGGCACCCAGCACCAGCCGGTGCCGGCCACGAAGGCCCATCTCCCGTAGTGATACGGCGCCCACCCCCATGGCTCGGAGGAAATCCACACGTAGTTGCCGCGGCACCAGACCCATCGTCCGACCCGGTAGGGACTCCAGTCGATTGGTATCCCCACGGTGGGGGTCCAGCAGTAGCCGTACTCGTTAGTGTAGACCCACCGGCCGTACGCGCCGAAATCATGGGCATACTCGTCCAGGTCGTCGGGAAGGTAGCGAAGGCTCTCCCCCGCCTCGGCGAGTTTCTGGTCGCGCTTGTGGTTCCAGCGTTCCCATTTGTCAGGTTCGCTCAGGGGGGCGAGTTCTGCGGCAACATTTTGCTCGATGTGGATGGCATTGCCGGCATCGATCCTGACCCCGCCATTGAGGGTCTCGGCGTCGGCGTATCCCTTGATGACCGACAGGTCGGTAGTGCCGTCCCCGGCCACGTCGATCATGATGATGGAGTCGCCGTAACTGCTGATCGAGGTGAGCGGGGTGTCGATCTGGATGTGCCCCGGTCCGCCCCGCATGTTGTTGATGTAGAGGCGTCCCTCGGCGGCGTAGAACTGGAGGGCGTCCTCTTCGAGGGCAAGGACGTCGAGGGCGGTGCTGCCGTCGAGCCGCACGTAGATCCCTCCCAGGACCTGGATTTCGTTCCGGGCGCCCTCCGGGGACCAGAGCCGGTCGCCCTCCAGGAGGGGCATGTTGATCGAAGCGGCCACCCAGTTGGCGGTGTCCTCCGTGTACACCTGCACATCCCCCTTGATCAGGCTGACCCGGGCGGTTCCCAGCTCGGCCGGGAAGGAGCGGGCGGGGAGAAAGAGGAGTAAGAAGAGCGTTGCGACGAGCAGTTTCATGGCAGACACCTCGAACGTGGTACGGTTTTTCGGATCGTGTCAGAAGAGTATAGCGTTATTTCGATCGTCGTTGCATTCTATTTCGCCAATGGCACCTCGAACGTCGCGCCATTGCGTGAGAATCTGACCTTGTCCTGGAAGATACGTTCCACCCGGGCGCCGCCGACCATCATGCCCCGCTTCACGTACACCCCGTTGACTACCGCAGCACTGGCCGCGGGATCGTCCTGGAAGGCGATGCCGTTCACCGCCAGTTGCGCTGCCGATGGGTCGGCAGAAGGAAACGGTGGGGCAGGGACTACCGCGCCGGCCGGGGAATATTCCCCGGCATCCCGCGCGCGGTTTCTGCGGCGCACTGTCTGCCGGCCGTTGTCGCTCCCGGCTGACGGAGAATTCCCTCCGACGGCGGGGACAGCCTTTGTGGATGGCACGTCAGCCTGGGCGGCTGGTGTGGTTGGTATGGCCTGTGGCACTTGTGTGTTTGGTATGGCCTGGACGGTCGGGGCCGGTGCGACCGGTGCGGCTGCCGGTACCGGCGCGGCCGGCACCGCGAGGGCAGCAGCGGTTCTCTGCGGCTGGGCAACGGGAGTGGCTGCTTTGGGCATGAGCAGATAGGTCATGGCGCCCCCGGCAATGAATCCCAGCACAAGAACCAGCCATTTGAGCATGCGTCGGGGCGCGGTCGTCGAGCGGCCGGCGGGGGCGAGAAGTGCGCTCTCGATGGCGGCCGGTTCGGCCGGTCGGCCCGCGTTCTCCTCTTCGAGTTTTTGCAGCGCCTTGAGGATGAAGCTCATGCACCGCCTCCTTTGCCGTTTCCCGCGGAGCCGGGAACAACCGGATCGTTGGCGGCCCGGTAGAGCTGGATCAGGGTAAGGGGGTCGACCGTTCCGGTTTCCCTGCTGTTGCGGGATTTCTGAAAGTCCTTGACGCAGTTTCGGGTTGCTTCGTCATAGCGGCCGCTTGTCGTCAGGGTATGGAACCCGGCGGTCTGCAGCAGCTGTTGTACCTTTTTCACACTTTCGCCCCGGCTCCCCACGGTCAGCGGGCAGCGGATGCCTTTCCCGTTGCGCCAGAGGATATGGGCGCGGCCGGACCAGACCGAGGCAATTTCGGTCCTGCTGAATGCGCTGCGTCCCAGCAGGGGAGGCTGAATAAGGAGCTGCCCGTCCCGGACCCCGGTCAGGGCGACGACGAAGGTCCCCTTTGTGTCCCGTGGCGAAAGGGTCAGGAGGGCCGGAGCACCGAGGCGGAGCAGCTCATCCATTCCCCCAGTGAACGGGGTCATCTCAAGGTGTCGCTTGCCGGCACACTGTTTGAGCTCCTGCGCAAGAGGCGCCCGCTCGTTCACTCGCCGAACGGGTGGAGCCTGCCACAGGGCGGCAAGGGCGTTGAAGGCCAGCACTGCGTTCTTTGTCTCGCTCCGGACTGCCAGTTCGTTACGCACTGCCTGCGCGAAGCCTGGCGCCACCGGTTGGGCTTCGGTCGTGGCCGGGGCGGAAGGCGGAGGCGCTTGCCCGCCGGTTTTCTTTACGACGGGCACTGTCGGAGCTGGCGCGGCCGTGGGGGCGACAGGCCGGTACGCGTAGCCGCAGATTGCCAGCAGGACGAGGAGCAGGGCAACGGCACCCCAAGTCCTAAGCGCGGGGGACAGGGCGAGTGCCGGTTTCAGCATGACGTCACGGAAGGCCAGCGTGATGGTGCGGGCGGTAATCTCCCGCCGGTTCCGGGTGTAGGCGACCAGGAGCGCCCGGTCGCTGAGGATGTTGATCAGCCGCGGGGTCCCCCTGGAGCAGTGATAGAGCCAACGGAGCGCCGCCGGGGTAAAAAAGACCCTGTCGCGGCCCCCGGCCATGGCGAGCCGGTGGTCGATGTAAGCCTTGCAGTCGTCCCGGTCCAGGGGGCGGAGGTGGTAGCGCAGCGCGATGCGCTGGTTGATCTGACGCAGTTCGGGCCGGTCCAGGAGCTGTCCCAGTTCGGGCTGGCCGGCCAGGATGATCTGGATCAGCTTGGTGGTGTTCGTTTCAAGGTTGGAGATGAGCCGGATCTGTTCGAGCACGTCGGGAGCGAGGTTCTGTGCCTCGTCGATGATCAGGACCACTTTGTGGCCGGCGGCGTTTTCCTGGAGCAGAAAGCGGTTCAGGTTCCCGAGGAGCTCGGTGCCGTTGTCCGCTGCGCAGGCGATGCCGAGTTCGTGATTGATGGCGCGCAGCAGGTCGATGGCCGACAGAGAGGGATTGAAAATCAGGGCGGTGCGGTACTGCTCCTCGTTCAGCTGGCTGAGGAGCGTGCGCAGCACGGTGGTCTTGCCGGTACCCACCTCGCCGGTCAGCTGGATGAAGCCGAAGCGGTTGTTGATCCCGTATAACAGGAGGGCAAAGGCCTCCTTGTGGGTCTTGCTGTAGAAGATGAAGCGGGGATTGGGGACCAGGGAAAACGGGGTTTCAGCGAAACCGTAGTAGTTGAGGTACATGGCGGCAACCTGCCCGGGAATACGGAGTGGAACACCCTTGCACTATTCCACACTCCCGGACATTTTACAACGGATTTCAACAGAGGCATCCCGCTAACGCGGTAAGCGTTTCGACGACATGGTGGCGGGTCGCGTTCCGGCCGCTTTTTTTCGCCGCGTACATGAGATCGTCGGCTTTCTTGATCATCTCTTCGACCGAAGCGGGAGGGGTGTTGTAGGTTATCGACCCGACGCTGAACGTGACATCCCGGTTTCTGCTCTCCATCTCGGTCATGAATTTGTAACGGATGTGCCGCAGGGCGATTCCCGCCCCGTCCGTGCCGGTTTCGGGGAACAGGATGACGAACTCGTCACCCCCCATCCGGGTGAGAAGGTCGGTTGTCCGGGTGTTTTCCCTGACGGTGTCGGCGAAGGTACGGAGAACTTCATCACCGGCGGGATGGCCGAACCGGTCGTTGACGAGCTTGAAGTTGTCGATATCCAGGTAGGCGATGGTAAACGGTCGTCCGTATCGGCGCGACTTCTCGATTTCGTAGGCCGCCAGTTCATAGAACCGGGCACGGTTCAGGGCGCCGGTCAGCGGGTCGAGGTTGGTCAGCATCTTTTCGCGGTCAAGTCTCTCCTTCATCGTCGAGAACATGAGGCTCAGCAGCACGAGATAGATCGAGCCCGCGGTGGTATCCCAGAAAAAGAACCAGACGCTCTGGGTTGCTGCCTCATTCGTCACGTTGGCGATGATGCTTGCGCCCACACATGCCAGCGCCACGGCGATGCCGAAGCCCTTGTCGACGAACCATGCACTCAGGAAAATGGGGATCACGTAAAATATCAGGAATGAATACGTGCCCGTCACATAGTCCAGATAGCACAGGACCATGACGAGGAGAATGCTGATCGCCTCCAGAAAAATCCTCGGTTTGCGTTCCAGGTAGCCAAAGGTCTTGTTGTGGATTTTTGTGTACATAGGGCTGTGTCAAAAAAATGTTGAGTTTGTGTTGGGCGGCCAACCATCCATTAGTTTCAAAGCAACAACTATGCCCTTGCGTATACAGTTGTTAATGGTCTGTTCGGGTGGGCAGCACCAGAGGGAGGCAGTGCTAACGATTTCTGCTGGTTATGGTGTGTGGACGAGCGGATGGTCGCGGCGGGCGCGTGCTTGAAGGGGTTACGAACGCAGGTTTGCGGGCCCAAAATCGCAGGGAGTTGTGTCTAAATATTGACACGGTGTGCTTCTTTGGGGCGGGCTTGTCGGGTGTGGTCATGGTGCAATAAAGCCCCCGCAGAAAGGCGGGGCTCCCCCACGAGGATCCCCTCGGGGTGGAGTGCTTTTTTCGTGGGCGGCCCATCTTACTCTGAGAGGAACCTTTGCACGCTCGACACCATCTCCTCCTTCGCGAACGGCTTGCGGATGTAGCCGTCCGCCCCGGCTTCCATGGTCAGCTGCTTCAGCTCGTCCTCGGTCTTGGAAGAGAGAAGGAGGATCGGAATTCCCCGGCTGAACTCCTTTTCCCGCAGCAGTTTGGCCTTCTTGTTCCCATCGAGCATCGGCAGCATGACGTCGAGGATGATCAGGTCGGGTTTGTTCAGTGAGAAAATGTAGCTGTTGGCTTCTATCCCGTTGGTGGCGGTAAACACCTCGTATCCCGCCTCCTCCAGTACATCCCTGGCCATTGCCAGTATCAGTTCGCTGTCGTCAACGATCAGAATCCTCTGTTGAGTCATTTTTTTCTCTGTCCTCCGTGTGGCTGATAGCCATTCTTGGTCAGGATCGTCTGCACCAGCTTCGCAATTATAGTCATCTTCAACTATCAGGATTTTCGCATTTTCCATTGCCGCCTCCCGGCTAAGAAGCGCTGTATTTCATCGTTCGCATCATGCTCGTTGTCGATTTAGGAAGTCATCTCCGCGACACCTTCTGCACGACTTCCAGCACCTTTTCAGCCTTATACGGCTTGATGATGATATCCCACGTCAACCGGTCGACCGTGGCCAACGTATCCTGCCTCAAGCCACACAAAACGACCTTGGCGCCTGCGTCATGCGACATGATCTCAGAGGCAGCCTCTATGCCGTTCTTGCCAGGCATGACGATGTCCATCAAAGTTATCGCGGGACGAAGTTCCCGATATTTGGAAACGGCTTCGGCTCCATCAGTCGCTTCAGCGATCACCGTGTAGCCCCCAATCTCCAGAATGCTACGCAGCATACTCCGCATAAAGGGCGCATCATCGGCTATTAAGACAGAGCAATTCTTTGTCGTTTGCATGGCAACTCTTCGTTCATTTTGATGGAGGATTTAAGAATCGCGCGCAGGATAGCGGGAGGTGGGTTACATATCGAGGTACATAATAGGCTGGAAAATGATTAATTATCCTTAAATCTGGAAGATGCGACGTTGTGACGGAAGGAAATGGCGACTCAGTTATTTAAGCGTTCAGTGCAGCGTTATAGATCGCCTCGGTTTTGGGTGACGGAGAAATCCCGAGCGCCATGGCGAGAGTCTTCTTGCAGCGCAGGTAAGAGTTTACCGCCTCGGCGCGCAAGCCGGCGGCGAGGTAGCATTGCATGAGGTTCTGATAGAATTCCTCGGCTAGGTCATCAACCTCCAGCCCTTGCATGTACCAGGTAATTGCCTGATTGTTATCGTCCCTCGCCCGGTAGAGGTTCCCCAATGCAACGATGTTGAGGACAAACCTGTTGTGCAGGCGTTTACAGGTGGATATTGCCCACGGCCTGTCGGCATCCTCAGGGAGAAAGCGTCCACGATACAAGCCCAGTGCCTTTTTAGTAAGATTCAAGGCCTCCGTCTCTATACCTGCTTCCGCCTTGAGTTGAGCTGCAACAAGCATGTGCTCGAATGCCCAGGCATCGGTCCAGAAATAGCGCCGGTCCATGGCAAGACGCCCCTCTTGCAGCGACAACGCCTTGTCGACGCCGAGCAGCTCGCGTAAACGGTGCAGGGTGACCTTGAAGGAGTTCCTGGCCGTATCGCCGTCGGCTTCGGGCCACAGGAGGTCTGCCAGCTGCCCCTCGCGTGACTCTTCTCCTCCCAGTGCCGCCAGCGCCTTGAGCATTTCCAGGGGTTTTTTCTGCACCTTGCCGGCGAATAGAACGGGCTTGCCGTCTCTCAGCAGGGCGAAACCGCCCAATGTGTCTATCCTGAGAGGCCAGGGCCAGTGCTCGATGTGAAGCTGCGGTTCCGTCGGCCAAAGTCCGCGCTTCCTGATCAGACCAGCGACATACTCCACCTCGATGCCCGCTTCGAGCGCCTTCGCGCAAAAACGGGTCATCAACGCGGGACGCCAGAAGAAGAAATTCTCGATGCGACGGTCACGCCCCAGGCAAAAAGCTTTGGAAAGATAATCGACTCCTTTCCCTTCATTTCCCAGTTTGAAGTGTAAATGTGCTTCGGTGAGGGTGTAGTAGAAGTGAAGGAACGAACTGTCGATACTCTGAACCAATGGAAGCGCCTTCTCCAGGTACGCGGTAGCTTCCTGAACGGTCCCCAGTTCAAGGGAAATCTCCGCCATTTCGATCAGACCGACGGTCTCTGGAGCGAGGAACCCGATTTCGGTAGCCAATTCCACGGCCAGCTCCTGGAATTGGCGGGCATCGTTAAAATCCCCCCTGAGTGAGGCGTTCCATGACATCAACCAGTAATAGTATGCCCTGTCTACACTGCGGCATATCGGCAAGCCTGTGGCCATCCTCGCCATGAGCTCTCCGGCAATTTTTTCGTTACCCTTCGCCAGCGCAGCGGCAGCCGCATGGCCGTAGAGGTGCGTGTCCCATAGATGGACACCACTGGTAGCCGCGAGGGCGAGGGCTTCGAAGGCTTTCTCGATGCACGTATCGAGCGCGCACGTGGCGAATGCATAATGGGCTTCGACCGTCTTCACCATTATCACGACGAGATCCGTCGCCTCCTTCGACTTGGCGGACTGCTGCAGGAGATTGAGGACGATGCCCGCCCTGGTGAAATCTCCTTGATAGATAAAATGAATGACAAGATGAAGCCCCGTGCTGAGAAACAGGTTTGCATCGGCTATGTTCTCAGTGCAGACAAGCGAAAAGGCCCTTTCCCGAATCGCGTGAATATCCGGGTGGTTCGGAAGCCCAAAGGCTACGGCATTGAAAAGGCTCAGCGCAACCCGCACCTCGATATCATGCGAAGGGAATGCGGGAATCTCCTGCCGGACGTCGTTCAGAAGCTCAATCCACTGCCGCATCGGAGCATAGTCGCTTGCGTGGATTGCCGTGTCTACCACCCCGCACCAGGAAAGGTAAACACCCGCTGCGTCCCCATGAGCACGAAAAAGTGTGAAGGCTTGCTTAAACCGGTCGCGGCTGCCGGGCGGATTGCACGAGAAAAGGGCGACCCCCGACCAGAAGAGGAGATACGGCGTCTGTTCCAGCACAGAATGCGGCAGATGTTCCAGCCATTCCAGGACAGTTTGACTGCGCCCTTGGGCCATCATGGCCGGCGCGTTGCCGAGTATCACATCGACGAGCCTCTCCCAATCACCGGCGTCGATACAGAGCGTGGCCGCCTCCTCTATACGACCCGATTCCTCCAGAAGCAACGAGGCGCTCCGCTTGAGTTGAACAAGATAGCAAGGCTCATAGGTGTTCTCGGCTCTACTGAGAAGAAAATCGCGGAAAAGAGGGTGAAAACGGTACAGAATCTCCTTGTCGCGCCGCTTTTCAGTGAAGAAGTTGGCTTTGTGGAGCTCCGCCAGGATTCGGGGAGCATCGGCGTTCTCCGCCAGTCACGCCGCCAGAGAAGGAGCAATAGACGGCAGCAGAGCCGTTTTCAACAGCAAGTCCTGGACGCGCGCATCTGTCTTCGCGAAGAGCTCACCGGCGAAATAGTTGAAGACATCTTCCGGGGCACCTTTCCCCTTGCGCCATTGCTCAACTTCCTCAACGTTCCCCCGTTCCAGAAAGAGCACCAGACCTGCCACCCACCCCTGGATCTTGTCGTGAAGCCGATCAATGGCCCACTGCCATTCATCCGCCTTGCCATGAAGTCGAACTATCCCCTCGGTTTCCTCGGCAGTGAGGCGGAGTTCATCCCAGCCGACAAACGACAACTGTTTGTTGGCGCATAGGCGTGCCATTGCTGCCGGCGGAGGCTGCCGGCTGATGACGACAATGTTGACTCCTTGCGGGCTCTCGGCCAAAGCGCACTTGACCACCTCGTGAAACGCCGATTCGGCATCCACTGCGTGGTAATCGTCGAGGACCAGGACGTACGGGGGCTTGAGGCGGCTGAAGAGGTTTTCGAAGAAGCGGCGAGTGAAGGTGGCAATGTCGGGGAGATATTCAGGGGTGAACAGGGGAAGGGGGTGCCGGTGGCGGGGTGCTGCTTTCTTAGCCGCCAGGCCGAGGTAGTAGAAGAGGGTCGCAATATCCCCATCCCCTTCATCAATCTGGTACCACAGGCATGGCAGTTTACGCGAATCCAGATAGCTCGCGACGAGGGTCGATTTGCCGCATCCGCCGGGACCATTGACCCACGAAACCGGCCTCGCCAGGCTTTCATCCAGTAGCCTGAACAATCGTTCTCTGGGAAGAACGCCAGATATTCTGGGACGGGAAATCTTGTTCATGCCAACTGCCTTTCCGCTCGCAACCTTTCTTTTCGGATACCTTCTGCTGGGATAAGAAACGCCAGCTTCGTTTGCCGAATATGGGGTAACGATCGGCAGACCGGCCATCCGCTTTCGGCAAGCCTTCAGCGGAGCTGTGGCACTGCGGCCCCGGACTGCTCAGGGTTTGTTCTTATCGGAGAGTTAAAAGGTGCTTTTCTTTCGTGCAGCCAGAATTCATTAAGCAAAAAAGCTGCCTAATCTTGGATACGTCATATTTACCTATACTATCAATATGATACATCGGTTTTATATGAGATCTTTTCTTTAACTGTTTGGTTACCGTTCCTTTTTGTCTCACTATTCTGTCATTTTATTGACTCGTTACGCTCCGGTGTCAACCTTTTATTTACTCTTGACGGCGTCGCAGCAAAAAAAAGCCCCCGCAGGTCAGCGGGGGCTGTGGGTGCTTATTCTTTCCGGGCTATTTCCCGTTCTCCAGCTTCACCTCCTCCACCTTGCCGAAGCTGGCGAGGGGCTTGTCGAACTTCTTCGTGTCCCCCACGACGACGAGGATCATCCCCTCGGGGTGGAGGTATTTCTTCGCCACCCGGAGGACATCCTCTTTGGTGACCCGGGCGATGTTGTCCCGGTAGTTCTCCAGGTAGCCGGCGGGATAGTGGTAGTACTCGAGGCGTGCCTTCTGGGCGGCCACCGCGGCGGTGCTGGTGAACCCGAAGATAAAGGAGTTGATGATGGTGTCCTTGGACAGCTTCAGCTCCTGGTCGTTGACCGGCTGCCGGGTCATCCCGGCGATGATCTCCTCCATGAGGCCGACGGTCTTGGCGGTGGTCCCGGCCTTGGTCTCGGTCTCGGCCTCGAAGGTGCCGGGGTAGCGCTTGCCGATGTCGAAGCTGCTTTCCACGTTGTAGGCGAGCCCCTGGGCGTTGCGGATCTCGGACATGAGCCGGGAGTTGAAGCCGTTGCTGCCGAGGATGGCGTCCATCACCCGGATGGCGTAGAGGTCGGGGTTGTCCTTGTCGATGCCGAGGTGTCCCATCCGGATGACCGACTGGTTGACGTCCTTCTCCACGTGGAGCACGGCCGGCTTGAACTCTGCGGCCGGCACGGCCACCGGCGGGAAGTCTACCGCTTCCTTCTTCCAGCCGGCGAACACCCGGTTCAGTGCCGCCACCATCTCCTTGCCGGTGAAGTCGCCGGCGACGCTCAGGATCACATTGTTGGGATGGAAGTACTTCCGGTGGAAGTCCACCATGTCGGCGCGGCTGATGGCCGTGACCGTGGCGACGGTCGGAACGCGGCCCAGCGGGCTGCCGCGGTAGATCGCCTTGGTCAGCTCCCGGTCGGCAACCTGTTTCGGGTCGTCGTTCTGCCGGCGGATCGCCTCGATGCTCTGCCTGCGGGCCAGTTCCACCCGGTCTTCCCTGAAGGCGGGTGTCATGAGGACCTGGGCGAAGATCTCCAGGGTCCGGCCGAGGTTTTTCGTCAGCGAGACCATGGAGACGGTCCCCGCGTCCGACCCGATGCCCGACTCGACGGAGGAGGCCATGAATTCCAGCTCGTCGTTGATCTTCTCGGGGGGGAGTGAGGTCGTGCCGCCGTTGCGCATCACCGCGCCGGTCAGCCCCGCGAGGCCCGTCTTGCCCGCCGGCTCGTAGACGCTCCCCGCGCCGATGAGGGCGGAGATGCTCACCTGCGGCAGCTCGTGGTCCTCCATCAGGTAGACGGTCATGCCGTTGTCGAGCACCACGCGCTCGGCCTTCGGCACCTGGAACGCGAGCGGCGGGAAGGTCATCGTCCGCGGATCGGGAAACTCCTGGGCCGCTGCCGCGACCGGCAGGATCAAGAGCAGCGCTGCCGCCACTCCATGAACGAATCGTCTCATTGCGCCACCTCCCGTTTCGTGATGAATCCCACGGTGCGGTTATCCCGGACCAGGTATTTGTTCGCCACCCGCATCACGTCCTCGGGGGTCACCTTGGCCACGTTGGCGCGGTGTTCGATCATGTAGCGCCAGGTTCCGGCCGTCGCCTCGGACTCGGTGAGCCGGTAGGCGAGGCCGCCGTTGGAGCCCATGGAGTGGATTTCGCTGGCTTCCAGGGTATTGAGGATCCTCTGTAGCTCCCGCGCCATGACCGGTTCCTTCTTCAACCGGTCCAGTTCCTCGTAGACGGCCTTTTCGACCTCCTGCAGCGTGTGGGGGCTGCGGGGCGTCGCCGCGATGATGAACTCGTTCGGGTAGAGCGAGCCGGGGACGGTTGCGGTCGACACCTCGGTGGCGAGCTGCTGCTCCACCACCAGCTTCTTGTACAGGCGCGATGTCCGGCCGTCGGCGAGAAGCATGTCGATGACGTCGAACACGTAGTCGTCTTTGTTCGGCAGGGTCGGCTTGTGGAAGCCGATCATCAGCTCCGGCT
>JAMXLF010000033.1 GCA_024281055.1 Geobacteraceae bacterium | reverse complement strand
GGGAACGAGAACATGATAGGGAATTACGTGAAGAGTCAGGGGAGAACCTATCATGCGCTACACGTAGATCATAAGCTTGCCTTGTTCTAGTCAATACCCCGCTGCTTGCGGCGGGGTAGTTTATTGCCAACACATCTTACGGGCCTGCTGATGCAGGCCTTTCTCGACTGACACTCTTTACAGTACCTCAATTCGCTTTATTGCGAGGTATGACGCTTTGTCTGGCCTTGACTTTTCGGCATAGCAGGCTATCTTCTTTTTTAAGAGCTGAAGATACGCCGGGTATGAGAGGTGGAGATGAAGAAGCTGTTTCTGGCATCATTGTTGTCCCTCGTCGCCGTGTCAGGCGTTCGCGCCCAGGAGACCTCCCCACCAAGTACTTTGGGCAACCAGACCGTTTTCGCTTCAATTCCACTTTCAAAATACGAGCCTCTCATCATCAGGGATTTCGACATCGAGGGAGCGAAGATATCCAATGTCCCTCCTGAAGATGCCGATCAGGTGAAACGCTTCAACTCGATCAAGGCAGAGATGGTCAAGGCACTGACCGACGATCTGATTGCCAAAATAAAAGCCAAAGGGATCGTCAAAGAGGTGCTCAGTGCCACTGAGGTAACCGGGACGACGAAGAATGCCGTTATACTCGAGGGACGGTTTACCGCAGTCGATGCGGGACGGCGGGGGCTCCGGATGTACATCGGATTTTCAGGGGTAGCCGCTGCTTCCATTGAAGGTAGACTTCTGGATGCCAGTACAGGAGCCGTCCTTGCTTCGTTCAGCCATTCCCGGTCTGCTTCTTTGGGTATGGCCGGGAGCAAGAGGGTGCTTCTGCAAGTAACAGACGACCTGGCCGACGATCTGGCAGCATTCATCGGAAAACTATACTAAGCTCGCACAGCGCTTGTGTAGAGTGAGGTGTTCGTAACGGAGGGAACCCGTGGGATACGACATCAACTCACTTCTTTGGGATACTACTGCGCTTTATCCATCTCCTGACGCTCCTGAGCTTGATAGAGATTTACAGGAGGCCATTTCCCGGGCACGGGAATTCCGGGCGCGTTACGTGGACCACATTGCAACCCTGAATGCTGCGGATTTTCTCGAAGCGCTAACTTCCTACGAAGCGTTACAGGAACTCGTGGCGAAACCCCAGGCGTACGCCTACCTCCTTTTCGCCGCGGACAGCTCGAACGACATCAACAAGCGCCTCTCCCAAAGGGCTACGGAATTCGGCAATCTCATTGCCCGGGAACTGCTATTTTTCGATCTGGAGATCATCCAGTTGGATGATCCCCTGTTTCAGAGCCTGATTACCGACCCACTCCTCACCGGCTACCGTCACTACCTCGAGAGCATTCGCCGATTCCGTCCCCACACTCTCCAGGAACGAGAGGAGACCCTTCTGAAAAGAAAGGCCCTGACCGGTGTGGATGCCTTTACCCGGCTGTTCGATGAGCTGTCAGCCTCTTTCACGTTCACCCTAGAGATGGATGGCGAGATGCGGGAATTCACCGGCGATGAGCTTCTCGGCCTCCTTCACCATCATGATGCCGGAGTAAGGGAACGGGCCTTTTCCCTGTTCCTCCAGCGTCACGAAGAGAATGGCATCGTCTATGGTGCCGTATTCAACAACATTGCCCTTGACCATGGTCAGGATATGGAGCTGCGTAACTATCAGACACCGATGGAGCCAACCAACCTCGGTAACGAACTCCCGACGGAGGTGGTGGAGCGGCTCATGCTGGTTTCCGAGGAAAACTACCCCCTTGCTCGGGACTACTTCCGACTCAAGGCGCGCCTTCTTAACCAGCCACGCATCAAGAACAGTGACATTTATGCTCCAGTGGGGGAGACAAGCCGGCGTTATACCTTCGCGGATGCCAGAAACCTAGTGCTTGACGCATACGGCATGGCGCACCCAGAATTCCGCGAAATCGTCGTCTCTTTCTTTGCGGACCGGCGCATCGACGCTCTACCGCGGCCCGGCAAGAGTGGCGGGGCATTCTGTATGGGAATGACCCCGAACCTGCCGCCGTTTGTTCTCATGAATTTTACCGGCAACCTCCGGGATGTGGCTACCCTTGCCCACGAGCTTGGGCATGGCCTCCATTTTGTCCTGGCAGGCTGCCAGACCATGCTTAACTACCACCCTCCCCTTCCCCTTTCGGAGACCGCATCGGTCTTTGGCGAGATGCTCCTAACCCGCCACCTCCTGGAAAAAGAAAAGGACCGAACGGTCAAGGTGGCGCTCCTTTGTGCCAAGATCGAGGATATTATTGCCACCACCTTTCGGCAGAACGTCCTGACCCGGTTTGAGGAAAGGCTCCACCTGGAGCGGCAGGAAGGACTCGTCACCGCACCGCGGATATGCGACCTCTGGTGGGAAGAGAACGCCAAGCTTTACGGCGATGCGGTCGAGATGATCCCTCACTACCGTTGGGGGTGGAGCTACATTTCCCACTTCATCCATGCCCGATTTTACTGCTACTCTTACGTCTTTGCAGAGCTCCTCGTGCTCTCACTCTATCGCAAGTACCTGGAGGAGGGACAGGCATTCATTCCCACATACCGGGAGATACTCGTCAGTGGCAGCTCACGATCCCCCGCAGAAACGGTCGCTCCGGCGGGAATCGATCTCGCCGCCCCGGATTTCTGGCAGAAAGGGTACGACTATCTCAGCGAAATGATACGGGAACTGGAAAATCTCGTGTAGGTAATAAAAAAGCCCGCGATTTGCGGGCTTTTTCCGGACATGCGACTGATAAGGACTACTTTTTCTCGAAAAGGGTTACTTTGCCGTCGTCCAGATCATACTTTGCAGCGACGATCTTCACTTTGCCTTCCTTGACAAGGTGGCGCAGAACCGGCGACTGCTTCGTAAGGTTTGCGGCTACCATCTTGGTGTTCTCGTCGATTGCGCACTCTACCAGCTTAGCCTTGTCTTTCAGGTCGCAGGCCTTGCAATCCTTGCACTCCTTCTTTGCCTTTTTCACTGCCGGGGCGATGGTCTTGATGATAGCGCCGATGTTGCCTTCGGCTTTTCCTTTGGCATCCACCGCCGCAGTTACTGCACCGCACCGTTCATGGCCGAGTACCATGACGAGCGGGGAGCCGAGGTGCTCTGCAGCGTACTCGATGCTACCGAGGACGACCGGGTCGGGAACATTACCGGCAACACGGACTACGAAAATTTCGCCGAGGCTCTTGTCGAATATGATTTCGGGCGGTACCCGCGAATCGGAACATGACAGAATGATGGCATAAGGCTTCTGCCCCTTGGCCAGCTTTTCGCGGGCGGCAGTGGTGGTCTCGGTGCAGGCGTTCATCTTGCTTTCCACGTAGCGCTTGTTTCCCTCAATGAGCTTCTGCAGCGCTTCGTCCGCGGTTACACCCGTCGCTGCGCCCGAAGCGAATGCCAGCGCACCGATAGCCGATATGGCAAAGACAAGGGATGCGGTGATCGTAACCTTCATGTTCTTCATGGTAACCCTCCATTTTGTGAATTGAAAAAAATCAATTAGCATCTTCTTGTATCCCTGTCAATCCTTAATCGCCATTCCTGTGCGGTCCCGGAGGTTCCCCTTGATCCTGAGCCTCCCGGTCAGGTCGTCGATGAATTGACTAGCGCTACGACCGCTGCGTCGTCCACTGTAGAGCGCCCATAACAGTGCTTCCCTGCGGAGTTCTTCTCTGTCGATGGGAAGACCCAAGCGCTCGGCATAGTGCTCCACGATGGCGAGGAAGAGTTCCTGGTTGAAGGTGGAGAAACCGATGGTGAGACCGAAACGGTCCGAAAGGGAAAGTTTCTCTGAAACCGCCTCCTCCGGGTGTATTTCCCCTCCCCCCACGTTATCGGCCATCGGCTCAGGCATTAGGTGCCGACGGTTTGAGGTCGCATAGATGAGGACGTTCGCCGGCCGCGCCTCGACTCCTCCGTCGAGAAGGGTTTTCAGCCCGCGGTAATCCACTTCCCCTTCGGCAAAAGAAAGATCGTCGCAGAAAAGAATGAAACGGTAAGGCGCGTCACGAAGAAGCGCGATGATATCAGGGAGATGGAGGAGGTCCCATCGCTGCAACTCCACCATCCGTAGACCGCGGGATGCGAACTTGCCAAGGAGTCCTTTGACGCACGAAGACTTGCCGTTCCCCCGCTCACCCCAGAGCAGGACGTTGTTGGCCGGATAGCCATCGACGAATTGCTCTGTGTTTCGGACAAGCTCTAACTTAGCATGGTCGATGCCCACAAGGTCGTCAAGATCGACGAGGTCGGGATATTCCACGGGAACGATCTGTCCCCGATTGCCGGTTCTTTCCCAACGGAATGCCAAGTATGCGCCGAAATTCGGCAGCCCTTGGGAACCTGCCGGGAAGGCTGCGGTGATGACTGTTTCGACCCGATCCATGATTCTTTCCAGGCGTTCAATTATGTCACCAGCTTCTCCTGCACGCGTTCCTTTCGTCATGCATTGGTTCTCCCGGCAATTTTGAGGGAACACTCCCGTTCCCAGGTCAGGTAGCCATCGCCCGTGATTTTCCAGAACGATTCGATGCGGCTTTCATAGTAAGCAAGATCGTCGCACTCTTTTTCAATGTTCTGGAGATAACCCGCAGAGATGAGTTCGTGGTCCCGCAGATAGCGGTAAAAAGCCCTGATCCCCCTGAGGTGTCCGGCGAGTTGCTGAATCTCAGGCTCAATGGTTCCGACGATATACCAGTTGCCGGCGAACTGCCGGACAACGCCGGGGCGCTCGTCAAAGGGATTGAGTCCCATGAAATCCACGACAAAATCACGAATAAAATAATCGGCACCATTAGCCAGTGCTGTCGCTTCGTCGGGGGAGATGCCCCGTGCCACTTGGGAGTTGTAGAAATGTTGCAAGAGATGCTTGCAGAGAAGGTCGACCCGAAGATCGTCTTCAGGAGTTCCCGGAGTGAATGCGTTTTTGTCTATTTTAAGTGAGTCGTGTTTATTTATTTTTTCCGTCTTGTCATTGGTCATTGTCGATGTACTCCGTATTAATGGACGTGTTTACCTGTGCAACCGTGGATCAAGGGCGTCGCGGATTCCCTCTCCGACCAGGTAGTAGGCAAGAACTGTGACGGTGATCGCAAGCCCCGGGAAAAGGGTCAGCCACCAGGCGAACTCGATGTAATCCTTGCCGGAAGTTAGGATATTCCCCCAGCTTGGCGTTGGGGGTGGAACCCCTATACCAAGAAAGGAGAGAGCCGATTCAGTAAGGATCGCACCGGCCACACCGAGAGTGGCGGAGACAAGCACCGGTGACAGGGCGTTGGGAAGAACATGGCGAAAGATGATGCGGAGATCCGAAGCGCCGATTGCTCTGGCCGCAAGTATGAAGTCCCTTTCCCGGAGTGAGAGAACTTCGGCGCGTACGAGCCTGGCAACACCCATCCAGCCGGTCAGGCCGATGACCGCCATGATGTACCAGATATTCTGGCCAAGAAAGGCGATAATGGCAAGGATAAGGAAAAAGGTCGGAAAGCACAGCATGATATCCACAAACCGCATCAGGATGGTGTCAACCCAGTCAGAATAATAGCCGGAAATGAGCCCGACGATCGTTCCGAGTAGCGTTGCGATCCCGACTGCTACGAAGCCCACCATCAGGGAGAGTCGTGCGCCGAAAATCACCCTTGTGAAGACGTCGCGTCCCAAGTCATCGGTACCGAACCAATGGGTTGTTGAGGGAGGCACGAGGACGTTGTATAGGTCCAGGTTATCCGGGCCGTAGCGTGTGATCCAGGGGGCGAAACACGAGATGGCGAAAAGCGCCAGAACAACGATCCCGCCTGCCGTGGCGAACTTGTTGGCTCGAAACCTTCGCCAGTACAAGCGGTACAATTCTTCTTCGCCGACACTCATAGGCTCCCCCCGCCAGACGTTCCGGTGCGGATGCGGGGGTCAGCCAAGGCATAGCCGATGTCCGCCAGCAGATTGCCCACGAGGGTGAGCCCCGCCCCAATTACGAGAATTCCCATGACAAGGGGATAGTCCCGCGACATCACTCCGCCGTAGAACAGCTGTCCCATACCGGGAATGGCAAAGATTGTCTCAAAGATGACACTGCCGCCGATCAACCCCGGCACGGATAGGCCGAGCAGAGTAACCACCGGAAGCAAGGCGTTGCGCAGAGCATGCCGGAAGATGACTGTCCGCTCCGGGAGGCCCTTTGCCCTGGCGGTGGTGATGTAGTCCTGGCCGAGCACATCGAGCATGGTGGAGCGCATGTACCTGGAGAGGCCGGCAAGACTCCCAAAGGCGGCCACCGAGATCGGCAGGATCAGGTGTCGGATCATGTCACCGAACCAACGCAGTGACCCGTATCCCTCGCTGCCGAGTGAATGGAGTCCGGATACGGGGAGCCAACCGAGCTTGATGCCGAAGAGGTACATGAGAAGAAGGGCCAGCCAGAAGGTTGGCACGGCAAAGCCGATGAAGACGAAGACAGTAATACCCTTGTCCAGCCAGGTGTCCCGGCGGACCGCGGCAAGAATACCGACTGGGATGGCAAGGCCGAATTCGATGATCAGGGCAATCACGTTAAGGGAGAGAGTGATGGGGATCCTCTCCCGAATTTTTGCGGTGACCGGTCGGTTGTCAGGAGAGAAGGAGCGACCGAAGTCGAAGCGCGCCAGCCGCCCCAACCACTCTCCGTACTGGACGGGGAGCGGCTTGTCGAGGCCGTAGAATTTGCGCAGCCGTTCCCGTGCTTCAGCCCCGACCTTTGGATTCATGGCGATTTGCATCTCCACTGGCTCGCCGGGCGCAAGGTGGATCACTGCGAACGTGATCAGGGTAATCCCGATGAACAGCGGGATCAGCAGCAGCAATCTCCTGACGAGATAGCGGATCATGGATATATCTGCTCCTCTTTGGGCACATACCACTTGATCAAGTTGTATGTGATCCCGGCGGGTGCCGGTTCGATGCCGTGGAAACGGGCGTTTACCACCGGGAGTGCGTCAGGGACGTAGAGGAACGTGTAAGGTTGATCCTCGGCCAGGATATCCTGAATCCGCCAGTAGCAGCGCCGCCGTTTTTCCATATCGAAGGTGCTGCGCCCTTCTTCCAGAAGTCGATCTATCTCCGCGTTCTTGTAGCCGATGAAATTTAATTCCTTAGGTGCAGTTTTGCTGGAATGCCACACATCGAAGATATCCGGATCTTGGCCGATGGTCCAGCCGAGGAGCACCGCTTGAAAGTTCCCCTTGTCGACGTACTGGGAAAGGAAAGCGGCCCACTCGATCACCCTGATCCGGACATCAATGCCGATGGCACGGAGCCGCTGTTGGATTATCAGGGCGGTTCTGAGGCGCAGGTCGTTACCCTGGTTGGTGAGGATCTCGAAGGAGAAGGGCTTGCCGTTCCTGACGAGGATGCCGTCGCTGTTCTTGTCGCGCCATCCTGCTTCGGTCAAGAGGCGTCGTGCACGCTCCGGGTTATATTCAAAGTCTGCAATGTGGGGGTTAAAGGCCCAGGTGCCAGGCTTGTAGGGACCGTGGGCGACCTGCCCCATTCCGAGAAGGACACCGTGGACAATTTCGTCCTTGTTGATGGCCGAGGTGAGGGCCTGTCGAACGCGTCTGTCTCTAAAGAGCGGATGCCGGAGGTTGTAGCCGAGATAGGCGTAAGCGAAGGCCGGGTAACGGTACTTGTTGAAACGGGCCGTGAACTGCTGTGTAGTGGTTTCACGTTGATACTGGACCGGTGAAAGGTTCATCAGGTCGAGACCGCCGCTCTTCAGCTCCATGAACATGGTGGAGTTGTCGGGGATTATCCGATAGACATAGCTTCCGATGTACGGCCGCCCCTCCCAGTAGTCAGGGTTTGCTGTAAGGGTGATTTTCTGGCCGGCGACCCACTCTTTGAAAATATAGGGGCCAGTCCCAACGGGGTGCCGGGACAGGTCGCTCTTTGTGATGTCCTTCCCTTCCAGGAGATGGGCCGGGAGAATGGCCATTGCCCACGATTCCAAGGCCGGGGCGAAGGGATTGGCATATGTTACCCGAAACGTATAAGGATCAGGCGCCTCTGCCATCTTCACCTGCTTGAAGGCATCGGCGTAGGCCGTGGGAGTTTTTGGATCGATGGTGACGCGGTAGGTATAAAGAACGTCTCGGGAGGTAAAGTCATGGCCGTCATGCCATTTCACTCCGCGGCGGAGGTGAAATGTGATGGTGAGCCCATCGTTGGAGACGTCCCACGATTTTGCCAACTCACCCTCAAGCTTGAGGTTCTTATCGTACCTGACGAGGCCGTTGTAGACGAGTCCTGCCACGTCATGGGAGGCACTGTCGGAGGCAAGGATCGGAATGAGGGTTGACGGTTCGCCTATGGAGCCTACAACTAAGGTATCACCGTACGCGGGCTTATCCGCACCTTTAGCAACAGGACGAGGGTGGGTTCTTTCCCCACACGCTGCAAGAAAGAACAGGGAAATGATGACGCTGGTTAACAACCATCGCCTCATTTTTCTCCAGTCTCCGCCTTGATTTTTTTGATTTTTTCCGCAATTTCCTTACGGTCTGGTTCGAGTCGGAGAATTTGCCGATAAAGGGAGAGCGCCTTGCGGTAATCGTGTTTGGCGTAGTAAACCTCAGCCAGGTGCTCCAGCACCGTCGCGTCGTCATTGGAAAGTTCCGAAGCCCGTTTCAGATTCTCAATTGCCTCGTCATAGCGCTTCATCTTGAAATAGACCCATCCTAGGCTGTCTAGGATGAAGCCATCGTCAGACCTCAAGTTAACCGCTTTTTTCAGGTACTGCAAGGCCTCATCCAGATTAACCCCCATCTCGGCGTAGGTGTAGCCGAGATAATTGAGAGCTTGCGGATCGTCAGGGGTAATCGCAAGAACCTCTTTCATTTTGGCAATAGATTCGTTTTTCTTTCCCATTTTATCATAGAGGACTCCCATGCGGAAAAGCAGTCGCGGGTTGGCAGGGAAGCGGCCTTCAACGTCAGTCAGGACCTTCAGACCATCATCGTAGCGTTCCAGCGACTCGTAAAAACCGGCCAGATAGAGATATGGCTCCAGTTGTTCCGGTTGTGCGGTTATAGCGTTCCTGAGAAGGGCAATCCCTTTATCCGGATCGCCTGTTTCTTTATAGATATGTGCGATGTGGCCAAGGGCGTCATAATAGTTGAAAGCCGTAGAAGGTATCTTTTGAAACTCTTCAAGTGCTCGGAGATAATCCTTTTTCTCTTCATAGGCGGTCGCGAGATAAAACCTTATCTGATGAACCGTGGGATCCTGCCGTAAAATCTCGTTGAATTCGTTGATGGCCTCGTCATAGCGTTCCATTTCCATGTAGATAAGGCCGATTTTCCGGTGTACTTCCAAGCCACCTTCGCCACTATGGGAAATTTTCTTGAGCAGGCTGAGCGCATCTTCCAAACGCTGTTCCTGGATGTATAACTGGATAAGATGCTGGATCACTATGACATTTTGAGGGTTGATCTGAAGGAGGTCTTTATAGGCGGCGATGGCTTCGTCATAAAGCCCTTGGGTTTCCAGAGAAACTCCAAGATCGATGAGTGCTTGTTCGAAATCAGGCCTCAACTCAAGCGCCTTTTTATAGTAGGTAACGGCCTCACGAGCCAGTTTCATCTGGTCGTAGGTCTTGCCGAGATAATAATAGGCCATGGCGGATTCAGGATTGACCTTCAGCAGGTCCTTCAAAGTATTAACCGCCTCTTCATAATCAAACAACCGTACATAGGAGACTGCCAGGGTGAGGTATATATCCTCCCGAGACGGGTCGATCTCTATGGCTTTCTTGTAGTGAGGAATCGCCTCTTTGTCCCTTTTCAACACTGCAAGTACATTCCCAGCCAGAACATGGGCGTTCAGGTAGTTCGGATTGAGCTTTAGAGCTGCCTCACAAGCATCGAGAGCCTCCTGGACGCGGTTCATTTTCAGGTAGATGTTCGCTTCCGTTGTATACAGAAACGCCGAGTTAGGATCGGCCTCCAAAGCGGCCCGCAGCAAAGACAATGCCCCATCAAGGTCTCCGTCAAGAGCATGAAGCCTTGACTGGGAATAAATATAGAGCGCTCTCGATTCGGCAATGTCCAGAGTCGGGTTGACGGCAGGTGCCGCTGAAACCGGTGTTTCATGAACTTGGCTTGCGGCACAGGCAGCAAGAGTGACTGCACAAAAAATAACCAACGTACGCAAAATTTTCATGGGGTATCCTGAACGAAAAAACACCAGCCATTCGATAAAGGTGTTCGTACTCTTTTCGCCTTCTTTATCGATGCCTGGTTCTAATGTTTAAGCTATAACAGACATGGCTTAAGATGATATCTTTTGATGTGGTATATGCCCGGTCCCTGAGCCTAAATCTGTATCTAAAAAAGCTAACATATTACTCTAATACCGTCAAATAATTAATCAGGATTTTCGCGGGTTGCACCGTTCGCCAAATATGATAAACATTTTAAATAAATTCAGCATGTTAAGGAAGCGGGATGGAACAGAGATGTTTAGAATCGCTACGGAAGCCCGCTGCATACCCGGAACCGACAAGATCGGTGGACCTCGTCCAGACCCACGTTTCGTTCCTCTTCATGACCGATAATTACGTATACAAGATCAAGAAGCCCGTTGATTTTGGGTTTTTGAATTTTTTGACCCTCGACCGGCGGCGTTTTTACTGCAACGAAGAGGTACGTCTGAATCGGCGCCTCTGCCCGGATATGTACCTGGGGGTGGTGGAAGTTAGAGAATCATCGACAGGAGCAACTTTTTGCGGCAAAGGGGAAATAATCGATTACGCGGTGAAAATGAAGCGGCTTCCCGCAGACCGCATGCTCGACAGACTGCTGGCGGCAGGCAGCGTGACTATTGACGATATACGGCAAATAGCCCGAATTATCGCTCGGTTCCATTTGACCGCTGACCGTGATGAGAATATTGATACCTATGGCAGCATTGACAGCATTCGCAGAAACTGGGAAGAGAATTTCCAACAGATTGCCGAATTCGTTGACACTACCCTGTTATCACAGGATCTGCGTCTTATTCGGGAGCGGGTGAATGTATTTATTACGCAGAATGCGGAGCTCTTTTCCAGGCGGGTGAGCGGAGGGTTCATCAGAGACTGTGACGGCGACATTCATTCGGAAAATATCTGTCTGGCGGACCAAATTTACATTTTCGACTGCATCGAATTCAACAGCCGTTTCCGGTATTCAGACACCGCGGCTGATATAGCCTTTTTTCTGATGGATCTGGACTTTCACCGGCAAGGCCCCATGGGAAAGGCGTTCCTCGCCGAGTACATCGCCGCGACCGGTGACCTGGAGTTGCCGAAGGTGCTAGATTTCTACAAGATTTATCGGGCCTTCGTGAGAGGGAAGGTAGAAAGCCTGAAGCTCCGTGATGCAATTATTCCTGGAAATGACAAGAAAGCGGCCAAAGAGAAGGCAGCCCGGTATTTCCGCCTCGCCAGAGGATATATCGTTCGCAGCAAGCTTTCCCCTTCCCTAATCATCACCTGCGGCCTGATGGGCACAGGGAAGAGCACCCTCGCTACGGAGTTGGCCTTCGAACTGGGCCTGGAAACAGTCAGCTCCGATACCGTCAGAAAGGAACTGGCGGGCGTCTTTCCCGCGTCCCATGTCCTCGAAGCATACAACGTTGGGATATACTCCCCGGAGTCAAGCGAGTCCACCTATCGCGAGCTGCTCCGGCAGGCTGATATCGCGCTCGGTGAGGGCCGCCGTATTCTAGTTGATGCGACATTCGGGAGAATACGCGACCGAGCTCTCTTCCGTGCCCTCGCCGACCGTTATGGCATACCACTGTATGTTATCCAGGTGACTTGCCCGGAAAAGACGGTTGAACAGAGACTCAACAGGCGGTTGCAGATTCCGGGCGAAGTGTCTGACGGCAGATGGGAGCTTTTTCATCGACAGAAAATGGAATTCGAACCGCCGGAACCTTGCGAGGGGAAACTTATTTTTATCGATACTTCAAAGCGGGTTTCTGATAATATCTTTGTCATTCTAAAAGCCCTGGAGATCCTCTGAAATGTGGCCGAAGATCAGAATGGCGTTATTCAGACGTCTCTGCCTCATGGAATCGTGGGTGATCTTCTTCATCCTTGGGCTCATCATGATGGATTTCCCCTTTATAACCATATTCGATAAGCCCGTTACCATCTTCGACATCCCCCTCCTCTACCTTTACCTCCAGGCAGGCTGGCTGATCTCCATTTTTGTTATCTACCTCTTCGTCAAAGCGAACATTTTCGTCAAAACGAATAATTTAAACAAAGACACTGGACAGAATGAAGGAGAGCAGCGCTGATGCTGAGTGTAGAAATAGTCATCGGGGTCTCTCTCCTCTATATAGCTCTTCTTTTCTCGGTTGCCTATTACGCCGAACGAAAACAGGAGAAGGGGGAAAGCATCATCGCCAACCCCTATGTCTATTCGCTCTCCATCGCAGTGTATGCAACTTCCTGGACATTTTACGGCAGTGTCGGCAAAGCTGCTACAACAGGCCTCGATTTTCTCCTCATCTATCTTGGCCCATCTCTGACAGCTTTTTCCTGGTGGTATCTCCTGCGTAAGATCGTAAGGATTGCCAAGGAGAACAACATAACCTCCATAGCCGATTTCATCAGCTCACGGTACGGCAAATCACAATGGCTGGGAGCACTCGTCACGGTTATCGCCTTGCTCGGGATCATGCCCTATATCGCCCTGCAACTGAAGGCGGTCTCCACAACCTTCGACATCATCTGCAACTACCCGACCATTCAGCTCCCGTTCATGCATGGACAAGCGCCACTCACCGGTCACACCGCCTTCATTTCAGCTTTCATTCTGAGCGTCTTCGGGGTAATTTTCGGTGCCCGTCACCTGGTTTCCTCCGAACGACACGAGGGGCTGGTCGCAGCCATTGCTGTCGAATCAATCGTCAAGCTGGCATCCTTTCTCATTGTCGGCATTTTTATCACCTATTTCCTTTTCAATGGAATAAGCGATATATTCGTCCGGATGAAGGCTAATCCAGCCCTCCTCTACCAACTGACCACCTTCGGCAGAACAAATGCAGTCTCTTATGCCAATTGGTTCACCCTGCTTTACATCTCTATGGGGGCTATCATGTTTCTCCCCCGCCAGTTCCATATCCTGGTCATCGAAAACTCCGCTGAAGAGCATATAAAGGACGCCATGTGGCGGTTCCCGATTTACATGTTCCTCATCAATCTGTTCGTCGTGCCGATAGCGTTGGGTGGCATACTCTATACCGGGAGCAGCAGCGGCGCCGATTATTTCGTTCTTACCCTGCCTCTCAAAAGCGGTCATCCGTGGTTGGCACTCATTGCATTTCTTGGCGGTTTCTCGGCTGCTGCTGGTATGGTCATGGTAGAATCGGTAGCTGTTTCCACCATGTTCCTGAACCATCTCGTCATGCCGGTCATTGTCAAGCTCAAGCCGAGGGCCTGGTTTTCCATCCTACTCATCAACCTCAAGCGCTTCGGAATTTTCCTCGTAGTCTTTCTTGGCTACCTTTACCACCGCATCGTGGGCGAAACCTACATGCTCGTGAACATCGGGCTTATCTCTTTTGCTGCGGCCGCTCAATTCGGCCCATCCCTCATCGGCGGGATTTACTGGCGCAAAGGTAATAAAAAGGGGGCGATTAGCGGTATTTTCCTCGGCTTCCTTCTTTGGTTTTACACATTGTTACTGCCTTCAGTGGTCGAAGCGGGCTGGTGGCAGACTGACATCATGGTGAGGGGCCCCTTCGGGATTGGTTTCCTTAAACCGACAGCACTCTTCGGCCTCACCGGCTTTGACATCTGGACGCACTCGCTTTTCTGGAGCATGTTCTTTAATATCGGAGGTTATCTGGCCTGTTCGATTATTTTGCAGCAAGATGAAAAGGAAATGGAACAGGTACGGAAGTTCGTCGATATCTTCGCTCCGCCCCAGGAAGAGGCCCCATGGGAAGCCAAAAGGCTCTCGAAGCCTATTACTATAATGCAGTTTGTTAACCTGATGTCCAAATTTATAGGTGAATCTCAGGCACACTCCGCCATTAGCGAATACCTTGGAGAAAGTGAAATTGACGAACGGGGTGGAGTATCGGAGTTCGAACTCCCAAATCTCAAGCGATTTACGGAAAAGACGCTTGCCGCTTCAGTTGGTGCTGCTGCTGCTGGAGCAATCGTTGAAAGCTATCTGTCCGATATCGGTTCAAAGATGGAACCTGTTTACGACATCTACAGCAAGGTTCGTGCGGACCTGACCGAAAGCAGCGAAAACCTCTACGTGCGGCTTCGAGCATCCGAAATCATGGCCGGCACGAAGGATCTGCAGGCTATCATGGATGAACTTCTCGATTTGTTGCGCCGGGAGTTCAAGTTTGATCTAACGATAATTCGCCTCAGAAACGATGAAGGAATACTGACAAGAAGGAGCTACCAGGGAGAAGAGCTCCGCTCGATCATCGAACGGAGCGTGCAGCCCGAAATCAATACTTACATCGGCGAAGCCTTTCTAGCCAACAAGCCTCAGTTTGTGAATGACACTCAACACATCTTGAAGCCGGAATCGAAAGAACTGATGGAACGGGAAGGAATCACGTCCTTTGCGCATATTCCCATTGCCCGCGAGGGCGAGCCACCGCTCGGTGTACTGTCGGTCTTTTCGAAGTCGATCGTGGGACTCTTTACCCAGCCGTTTATAGCCCTTTTGACGAGTCTTGCCGGTCAATTGGCCCAGGCCGTGAAAATCGATTCCGAAATGAAGGCCAAGGAAAAAGCGGAGTTGGAAAATGTTCGGGTTGCGCGTGATATGGAAATCGCCCAGCAAATACAACTCTCCCTCCTCCCGGCAACGCCACCGGACCTGACGGGTGCTGAGTTTGCCTGTCGTTGTCTGCCAGCAACCCATGTAGGGGGGGATTATTATGACTTTTTCCGCCGCGGCAAGAATGTTGTCGACATCGTCATCGCCGACGTTTCTGGACATAGTGTTGGCGCAGCCCTGATTATGGCGGAAACGCGGAGTGTTCTGCGGGCCGAAGTTTATGCAGCAGGTAGTGCAGGGAAAATTTTGGCCAACCTGAATCGGCTCCTGTATGAAGACCTGACCAGGGCAGAGTTGTTCATTACCATGTTTTACGCCAAATACAACGCGGACACCCGTCAGCTCATTTATGCCAACGCGGGACATAATCCTCCCATGATCTATCCTGGCGAGAAGGCTTCCTGTAGGGAACTTGATGCCGACGGGCTCATTCTTGGCGTTAAACAAGATGTAATATTCGAGGAAAGAAATATCCAACTGAATCGAGGAGATATGGTGCTCTTTTATACGGATGGAATTACCGAAGCGCAGAACGATCGAGGAGAGTTGTTCGGTGCCGAGCGATTGTGCGGCATCCTCGCCGAAGGATACCAGGGTACTCCTGAGACGATTATAGAGACGATACTGCGGAAAGTAGTGATACATTCAGGGGGAGCATCCTTGGAAGACGACATTTCCATGGTGGTAATGAAAGTAGATTGAGATGAACTACGTGCTTTTTTGTCACAATTCTTACGTTTGATTTCTTGCAAGTTTAGTATAATATTAACAGCCCGTATATCAGGAAAAATCCCTATATTGCCGCAAGCAGCTCGGCAGAGGAGCTATGAATGAATCTTAAAATCGAAAAGAAAAATGAAATCGTGATCATCTATGTGAAAGAAGAAAGACTGGATGCCCATAATTCAGGAGACTTGAAAACCGAGATGCAACGGCTTTTCGAAGAAGGGAGCAAGAATATCCTCGTGGATTTGCACGATGTCCGGTTCATTGACAGTTCCGGCTTGGGAGCTCTTGTTTCAGGCTTCAAGAACGCGATCTCCCATCATGGGAACTTGAAACTTTCAACCCTCCAGACCCAGGTAAAGTCAATGTTCGAACTGACACGGCTCCATCGAGTATTTGAAATATACACGTCAACTTCGGAGGCACTGGACAATTTCTGAAGACACGAGGTCAAGATGGACAAGAGAGAAATCGAGGTTGATATCAAGGTACCGAACCAGACCCGTTACCTGAGTCTCATCGGCAGAATCGGAGAGGATATCGCCAAGGAGCTTGACAAGTATTCCGGTGACAGGGAAACCCTCGCATATCACATTAACCTTGTGCTTACCGAGGCGATGGTTAATGCCATCAAGCATGCCAACGCGGGAGACCCTGACAAGACTGTCCATATTTTCATCAATATCACCGACAATGAGCTCTTTATCCGGGTTTACGATAATGGCCAAGGCTTCGATATTAATGCCATCCCTCCCCCCGATTTTACGCAATTGGAAGATCGTGGGCGCGGGATTTTCCTTATACGATCCCTCATGGACTTCGTAAGCTACCGAAAAGTGTGTGACGGAAATGTTTTGGAAATGAGAAAACGGCTGCACTGATACTTCGTGTTTTCTTTGCCACCCTAATCCAATTTTTCCTTGCGGTACGACCGCCATATCATCGTCAGCCCCAGAAACAGCATTGGCAAGCTTAACAGCTGTCCCATGGAGAAGCCCCCCACAATAAAGCCCAACTGGATGTCAGGTTCGCGGAAAAATTCCACTATAAAACGGAAAAGGCCGTAAAGAGAGATAAATGACCAGAAAACAACCCCCTCTGGCCGTTCCTTACGCGCAAGCAGCCAGAGGACGGAAAAGGCCACGGGGCCCTCGAGAAAAGCTTCGTAAAGTTGCGAAGGATGCCGCGGGAGATCTCCTCCCCCGGGAAAGACCATTCCCCATGGGACCTTGGTAACCCGGCCGTATAACTCTCCGTTGATGAAGTTGCCGATTCTTCCCAATCCCAAACCGATCGGTGTAGCCATAATACAGATATCGGCGAGAGTAAAGAAGCTGATCTTCTTCTTTCGTGCAAAAAAAAGGCCGCCCAGTATCGCTCCGATCAAGCCGCCATGGAACGACATCCCGCCGTGCCAGACGGCGAATATCTCCAGCGGATGAGCAACATATTCCGACAGGTTATAGAACAGTACATAGCCGGTACGCCCCCCTAAAATAACCCCCAAGGCCGCGGCAAATACTAGGTCGGCAACATCGTCTTTGCTGAGTGTGAGGTGTTTTCTCTTGACTCCTGAGCGTATGATGAAATACGCGGCTATAAAACCGAGTATATACATAAGTCCGTACCAGCGGAATTCAAGCGGGCCAAGGCGCAGGAAAACAGGATTGATTCTAGGGAATTGCATGCATCTCCTCACAACGGGGACTATTGACCTAACCTATCAGCAAAAGCCATGAGTGTCAATCACGAGAACCTATCACGAGTTGACATCGGAATTTCAATATAGTGCCTCTTGACAAGAAGTGTTAGCCACCGCCCAGAAACACCGAACGGCTTTTGATATCAGAGTTTAGGCCGCTTGATTTCATCTCGAAATTAAAACTTTGTCACCACTTGACATCTATTAGGGGCACATCCGCCAGGCGCGTATCAACCGCAAAAAAAAGGGAGAATTGAGGGGTGTGAAATCATGACTGGACGGTCGCTACCGAGCGGTCAGTCATGTGCCCGGAAAATTCCCACCGACGGATTTGAACAAAGCATTCCACTGCAACGCCAACAAAAAAAGCCCGGAATATTCCGGGCTTTTTTTTGTATGTGCATTTCGTCACTGCTGAAGTTCGGCAGGGACACCTTCCTTAGTTGCTTCATTACGCAGGGACTTCAGTTTTGTCAAGATATCTTCCCTTAATTGTTCAAGGTTCTTGATGTCATACTGGAGTGATTTATATTGCGCTCTCGACAGTTTGCTCGAGTCACTGAATAGCGTCCTTTTGCTGTCAAGTTGTTCGTCAACCGATTTCAACTCGCCTCCAAGCCTTGAAAACTCTGATTTCCAAGCAGTTGCATCCTTGCCACCATAAACGGCTTTCTTGTTTTCCTGCTTAGCAGCCGGCGCTGCTCCCTGCACCTCAGTTGGTTCCTGTATTTTCCCCCCGCTTCCCGCATCTTTCTTCTCTACTCCTGCATCTACCGTGTCATCTTCGCCAACGATCTTTGCCTTTTTCCGGTATTTCTGCGGGATGTTGCCGGGGTCTTCGGTAAAGTTGATCGTCCCTTGGTCGTCCATCCATTTATAGGTGGCTGCCTGCACCGATGTGGCAAGAATAACAACGCTGATCAGCATGACGATAACTTTATTCATTGGGTGGCTCCTTCGAGAGGTCTGATTACGTTTGCCAATATAGGCATATTTAGCCGGGAGGCCAGGTGAGATGGCGTCCTGCGAGGAAGTGAAAGTGTATATGGAAAACGGATTGGCCAGCACCGGCATTGGTATTGTTGACGATCCGGTAACCGTCCTCGGCCACGCCTTTTTCCCGGGCGAGATGGGCTGCGGTCTGGAAGATATGGCCGATAAGGTTATTGTCGTCTGGCACGAGTCCGAGAGAGCTGACAATGTGTTTTCGCGGCATGATGAGAAAGTGTACGGGCGCAACTGGCGCGATGTCCTCAATGGCAACTACCAGTTCATCCTCGTAAACTTTCTTGGCGGGAATCTCGTTTCTAATTATTTTGCAGAAGATGCAATTATCCACCGTGTTCCCTCCTGCTATCGGAACTAAGCATTAAATTGTCGCCACTATACACCATTTATACTCATGGTACAACCCAAGAGGTACGGTCACCGAAACCGGGTGAGTCCCTTAAGGCAGTGAATCAACCCTTACGCAAAGGTGCGTCTTCAGTCGGGATCAGTGCGGGCTCGAACGAGGAAACTGCCCAGGCGAGAATTTCATGACATGGGGCATTCTTCAGAAAGGAAGGAGGGGATTGGCCGAGAAACCTCAGCGAGGAAAAGAGAAGGAGCCCCCCGTATTGTGTCAATTCCCGCCCACAGGCAAGGGAAATGGCATTTTCTCGTTTAGAGAGTTTTGTCCCGTCGGCGTTGGTTACGAGTGGGAGGTGAAAGTAGGATGGAGTTTGATAGCCGAGAAGTTTCTGAAGGTAGATCTGACGCGGCGTTGAGGACAACAGGTCACTGCCCCGCACCACCTGGTTGACGCCGCTCTCTGCATCATCCACGACCGCGGCCAGATGGTAGGCGAATGGGCCGTCGGCCCTTTGCACGACAAAGTCGCCGCATGAAGTAGTGAGCTTCTGGGTGCAACGGCCCATGATGCCATCATCGAACTCTATCAGGCTGTCATCGACCCTGACCCGGTAAGCCCTCGCCATCTTTCCAGCAGTGAGACCATCACAACAAGTCCCAGGGTAAATAAGCCCTTCATTGTTGCCATGGGGGGCGGATGCAATCTGGGCGATTTCCGCACGGGAGCAGCCGCACGGGTACGCAAGACCCTTTGCGCGCAGTTTGTTGATGGCGTCCTGATAGGCCCTGTTCCGGCGGCTCTGATAGATGACCTCCCCGTCCCAGTGAAAACCGAGCAGCTCCAAGGTCTTCAGAATATCGTCCGTCATGCCGGGAATGACGCGCGGAGTGTCCAGGTCCTCGATGCGTAGAAGCCATCGCCCGCCTGCTCTTTTGGCCATGACATAGCTGCCTGTGGCCGTTACGAGCGAGCCCATGTGGAGTGGCCCGGTTGGAGAAGGGGCAAAACGGCTGGCAATCATGGAATGTTTATACCCTCGCAGTGACGAAACCCCACAGGAAAAACCAATGTCGTGCGGAGTCTACATCCTGGCGGCGCCACCATTAGACAATAAAGGAACAACAGTAATCGGTCAGCCGCAATACCCTGATGGTGAACATGGAATTGGCCGGCACTTCGAACGACTCCCCCCCTACAAAACGCAGCCACCCGTCGCATCCCGGCAGTTTCGCATCCAGTTCCCCCGAAAGTATTTCCATCAGTTCAGCGGCACCGGTCGAAAATTCATACTCTCCCGCCTGGGCGATGCCGAGGGTTTTTTTTGTGCCGTCGGCGAACAGGACGGTACGGCTCGTCACCCCGCCATTGAAGTATATGTTGGCTTCGCGGACTACGGTTACGTTCTGGAATTCGGACATCTTCTCCTCCTTGGAATTATTGCTGCCTATGCTATACCGGCCAGTTCAAGCCTGCCACCCCACCTGCGCGGCAATTCCTCACGAAGTCTGTCGTTCTCGGGCATTGTCAGGTGCGGGTCTTTTTCTGCGAGCGCAAACGCCTCTTTTCTGGCCACCTCGAGAATCCGCCCATCCCGCAGGATGTTTGCCACGCGAAAGTCGGGGAGACCTGCCTGGCGCGTGCCGAGAAAATCGCCGGGGCCGCGGATCGACAGGTCCTCTTCAGCAATCATGAAGCCGTCGTTGGTGGATTCCATCACTCTGAGCCGTCGTTCTCCATCGTCCGAGAGCTTGCCGGAGGTAAGGAGGAGGCAGCGCGATTTGCCACTCCCCCGCCCCACCCGTCCTCGGAGTTGGTGAAGTTGGGAAAGACCAAAACGTTCCGCATGCTCGATAACCATCAGGGTAGCGTTGGGGACGTCGATTCCCACCTCGATGACAGTCGTCGCCACAAGGATATCGGTCTCGCAGTTCTTGAAGGCCGCCATGACCGCCTCCTTCTCCTCCGGCTTCATCCGGCCGTGGAGAAGGGCAAGCCGCAGGTCAGGGAAAATGTCCCATGCCAGATGTTCGGCCATCTGGGTCGCGGCTTTCAAATCCGACTTCTCCGATTCTTCCACGAGAGGGTATATGATGTATCCCTGCCGACCTTTGGCCACCTCCTCCCGGATAATGTCGTAAACTGTGGTGCGTCGGGATTCAGGGCAGACTCGGGTCTCGATCGGGGTTCTGCCGGGCGGAAGCTCGTCGATCACGGACAGGGAGAGGTCGCCGAAAACAGTCATGGCGAGGGTGCGAGGAATCGGGGTTGCGGTCATCACGAGAATGTCGGGATTCTTCCCTTTCTTTCCAAGAAGGCCGCGCTGGAGCACGCCAAAGCGGTGCTGTTCATCGACGATACCGAGGCCGAGGCGGGCAAATTCCACTTTTTCCTGAATAACCGCTTGGGTGCCGATAACGATCTGTGCCGTGCCTGCAGCGATATCTGCCAAGGCTGAGCTTCTTGTTTTCCCTTTCATGGCCGCGGTCAGAAGTGTCACTCTGACGCCGAGTTCCTCGCACCAGCGATGGATATTGAGATAATGCTGCTCGGCAAGGATCTCGGTCGGCGCCATGATGGCGACCTGGTAATCGTTCTCCGCTGCAATCAGCGCGGCCATGAGCGCTACGAGGGTCTTGCCGCTGCCCACATCTCCCTGTACGAGACGGTGCATCGGATGCGGCGCCATCATGTCTTCCTTGATCTCGGAAAGGACACGGCGCTGGGCCGATGTCAGCGGAAACGGGAGGCGCTTCAGCAGTTCCCGGGTGTATCGGTGCGTTACCTGGAATGCAATCCCCTCTTCCATGGTCACGCCCTGCTTCTTGAGGGCGAGCCCGAGTTCGAGGAAAAAGAACTCATCGAAGGCGAGAGTCCGGTGTGCTGTGCTGCGACTTTCGTTAAAGGGGGCGAGATCATCCGTGCTGGCCGGAAAGTGCACCTCCCGAAGGGCTTCGTCGAGTGGCAGAAGGTTGTGACGGGCAGCAATTTCCGATGGGATGCTGGTCCCGACGCTTGCGACGTAGCGGTCCACCACCGCTTTTAGCACTTTCCGCATGGTCTTCTGGTGAAGTCCTTCCGTTAGCGGGTAGACCGGAACGATCCGCCCGAAGCTTACCGGGTCACGCTCCATGGCTGCCGCTGGACTCTCGCCGTCAGCGAGCCATTCCACATCGGGATGGTGTATTTCGCGCTGATAGCCGTATTGAGCAACTTCACCGGTGAAAATTCCCCGTCTCCCCTGTTTCCATATTCCTTTCATGTAGCGGAGGTTATAGTGAAACCACTTGAGGGTTACGGTTGCGGTGCCGTCGCCAATGATCACTTCGAAGAAACGCTTTCCTCCTCGTGTCTGCACGGTGTCGGCAGCAAGTACTTCTCCGCTGAACACTTCGGTAGTTCCGGGCCGGAGCCGAGCAATCGGAGTCAGCGCTCGGCGATCTTCGTAACGATTGGGAAGAAGCCAGAGGGCATCCTCAACCGTTACAATCCCTTTTTTAGCGAGGGCTTCTGAGAGTTTCGGGCCGATCCCCCGGATAAACTGCATGGTTGTTTCGAGATTCTTTCTGGCGATCGATTCCTGCAGAATCGGTTTGGCAGAGAGGTGCGGCTGTTCAGCCACAGGGACAACCGAGAGACCTTGATCTGTGGGTTCAATACTGAGGAGATCACCCGGCTTCAGTCCGAGTTTCTCCCTAATTTCTAAAGGAAGGGAAATCTGTCCGTCGGCGGAGAGCTTGATAAACGGCATGGCGCCTCAAGTAACGAGAGACACCGTCCGGTGGCCGCCACTGAAGCCGGGAAGCCACCGACGGTGACCGTGCATATCAGAACAAAGCGTTCAGATCGTTGACCACTTCGTTAACGTCGAGTCCATGGGCGCTGCATCCCTGCTCAAGAGTTTCGGCCTGGGCACCCATGCAGCCAATGCACCCGAGATTATATTTTGCAAAGACCTTGACCACATCCGGATGCATCCGCATAACCTGGGCAAATGTCATATCTTTGGTGATTTGGTTGTTCATACGTGTATTCTCCCTGTTGTCAGCTACATATCTGCTGGCGTGTCATTCGTATTTGATGTCGATGATCTCGTACTCCTTGACGCCGGACGGGACCTTAACTCTGACCGAATCGTCAAGCTTGTGGCCGATGAGGGACTTGCCAACTGGCGATGTGCAGGAAATCTTTCCGAGCTTGATGTCTGCTTCATCTTCCCCGACAATCTTGTAGGTGACCTCCTCCTCGGTGGCGGTGTCATAAAGGGTAACGGTGGAACCGAACACCACCTTGTCGGGTTTAAGGTTCGTGAGGTCGACCACATAGGCGCGAGCCAGCTTTCCCTGCAACTCCTGAATGCGACCCTCGATGAACCCCTGGCGCTGCTTGGCCGCGTCGTATTCGGCATTTTCCGAGAGGTCGCCATGTCCCCGCGCCTCGGCGATATCCTGGATCACTCTCGGTCGTTCTTCACGGATGAGGCGTTTGAGTTCCTCCTGCAGCGCATCGTAGCTCTCTTTGGTCATTGGTACTGAATGGGACATCTTTCCGGTAACTCCTCATCAAAACTTGCAGGGCAGCCTTAAGGCCGCCCCGTTGCGATTCTTGGTCTGATCCTGTTTAGCTCAGGTAATCCTGGATCGGCTTCACGTCCAGTTCTTCCTGTCGCATGGCGATAATGCCGTCCACTGCCGCGCGGGCGCCGGCAGTGGTGGTAAAATAGGCAACGTTGTGTACCAGGGCGTTTCTGCGAATGGAAAAAGAATCCGCCACTGCCTGGGCACCCTGGGTGGTGTTGATCACCATGGCGATTTCGCCATTCTTGATGGCGTCAACGATATGGGGACGCCCTTCGAGCACCTTGTTGACCACTTGGACCGCAATTCCCTTTTCCTGCAGGTGGGCAGCGGTTCCACGGGTTGCTACCAGTTTAAAACCGATATCATACAGATTTTTGGCCACGCTGACAATATGTTTCTTGTCGGCGTCCCGGACGCTTATGAAGACCTTGCCGGCCATCGGCAGTCGCACGCCAGCTCCCAACTGAGATTTTGCAAAGGCACGGGCAAAGTTGTCATCGATTCCCATCACTTCACCGGTCGATTTCATTTCAGGGCCGAGGATGGTATCGACTCCGGGGAATTTGACGAAGGGGAAAACCGACTCCTTTACCGAGATATGCCGGGGTATGATATCTCCCTCAATCCCCAGTTCCTTCAGGCTCTTGCCAGCCATGATCCGGGCGGCCAGCTTGGCGAGGGGACGGCCGGTGGCTTTGGATACGAAGGGGGCGGTGCGGGAGGCACGCGGGTTGACCTCAAGGATGTAAATGACCCCGTCTTTGATGGCGTACTGGACATTCATGAGCCCCTTGACGTTGAGTTCGAGGGCCATGAGCCGTGTCTGGCGCCTGATTTCCTCCACGGTTTCCGAAGCAATCGAATAAGGAGGGAGCGAGCAAGCGGAATCGCCTGAATGGATCCCTGCCTCCTCGATATGCTCCATGATCCCGCCGATGACCACATCGGTCCCGTCGCAAAGCGCATCCACGTCAACCTCGATCGCGGAGTCAAGGAACTTGTCGATGAGGATCGGGTGCTCGGGAGACGCTTGCACCGCGGTATGCATGTAACGGCGTAGCCCGTCCACGTCGTAGACGATCTCCATGGCGCGGCCGCCAAGGACGTAGGACGGGCGTACAACCACTGGATAGCCGATCCGGTCTGCAACCTTTTCTGCTTCTTCGAAGGAGCGAGCCGTACCATTTTCCGGCTGTCTAAGCCCGAGCTTGTGGAGCATCACCTGGAATCGCTCCCGGTCTTCCGCCCGGTCTATGGAATCGGGAGAGGTGCCGATTATGGGGACGCCTGCCTTTTCCAGGGCAACCGCCAGCTTGAGCGGTGTCTGACCGCCGAACTGGACGATGACCCCTGCCGGTTTCTCCACCGCGACGATATTGAGGACATCCTCATAGGTAAGGGGCTCGAAGTAGAGGCGGTCTGAGGTGTCGTAGTCGGTGGAGACCGTCTCCGGGTTGCAGTTGACCATGATCGTCTCGTAGCCGTCTTCGGCGAGAGCGAACACGCCGTGGACGCAGCAGTAGTCGAACTCGATCCCTTGCCCGATCCGGTTGGGCCCGCCACCGAGGATGATGATCTTTTTCCGGTCAGTAACCTCGGCCTCACATTCCTCTTCGTAGGTGGAGTAGAGATAAGGGGTGTAGGCGACGAACTCGGCGGCGCAGGTATCGACCCGTTTGAACACCGGTCGGATACCGAGGGAAAGACGCAGGGTGCGCACCTCCTCCTCAGCTTTGCCCCACAGGTGGCCGAGGAATTTGTCGGAGAAACCACACTGCTTGGCGTCTCGGATGATGTCGCGCAGTTCTTCCGTAGGGGCGACCGGCCGGTCACTCCCACACAAATCTATCATCCCCCGTGCATTCTTCAGTTCTTCCTCCATCTCGACGATCTGCTGGATGTTGCAGAGGAACCAAGGGTCGATGGCGGTCAACCGGAAGATGTCCTCAACGGTCATGCCGCTGCGGAATGCATCCCCCAGGTACCAGAGCCGCTCCCAATTGGGGGTACGGAGCTTTTCGGTGAGCAGCTGCTGCTCTTTTGCGGTAAGCGCCCGCCGGGTTTCGTTGATGACGTCGAAGAGCCGCGACTCGAAACCGCAGGAGCCGATTTCCAAAGAGCGGAGCGCCTTCTGGAACGATTCCTTGAAGGTGCGACCGATGGCCATCACCTCGCCCACCGACTTCATCTGGGTGGTGAGGGTAGCGTCAGCAGCCGGAAATTTCTCGAAGGTGAAGCGGGGGACCTTGGTCACCACGTAGTCGATGGTCGGTTCGAAACAGGCCGGAGTTTCCCGGGTGATGTCGTTCGTAATCTCGTCCAAGGTGTAGCCCACTGCCAACTTTGCCGCGATCTTGGCGATGGGGAAGCCGGTTGCCTTGGAGGCGAGTGCGGAGGAGCGGGATACCCGCGGGTTCATCTCGATCACCACGAGCCGCCCGTTCGTGGGGCTCACTCCGAACTGGATGTTGGAGCCGCCAGTGTCAACGCCAATCTCTCGGATGATCTTCAGGGAGGCGTCGCGCAGGATCTGGTATTCTTTATCCGTGAGGGTTTGCGCGGGCGCCACGGTGATGGAGTCGCCTGTGTGGACCCCCATAGGATCGAAGTTTTCGATGGAGCAGATGATCACCACGTTGTCCCTGGTGTCGCGCATCACCTCCAGTTCGTACTCCTTCCAGCCGATGACCGACTCCTCCACGAGGATTTCCGAAGTGGGCGATGCCTCGATTCCGGCCATGGCCATCTTTTCGTACTCTTCCATGTTGTATGCGATGCCGCCGCCGGTCCCACCAAGGGTGAAGGAAGGGCGGATGATGGCCGGGAAACCCACGATTTTGACGACCTCCATCGCTTCGGTGTAATTGTGGGCAAAACCCGAGCGGGGAACCTCAAGCCCGATCTTCTCCATCGCTTCCTTGAAGAGGGTCCGGTCTTCGGCTTTCTTTATGGCCGGAAGCTTTGCCCCGATGAGTTCCACGCCGTATTTTTCGAGCACGCCGTTCTCTGCCACTGCCACCGCGGTGTTAAGGGCAGTCTGGCCGCCGAGGGTGGGAAGAAGTGCATCGGGGCGCTCTTTGGCGATTATCTTCTCGAGGAACTCGGGGGTGACCGGCTCGATGTAGGTGCGGTCGGCAAAATCGGGATCGGTCATGATGGTAGCCGGATTGCTGTTCAGCAGCACCACCTCGAATCCTTCCTCCTTGAGAGCCTTGCACGCCTGGGTCCCCGAATAGTCGAACTCGCACGCCTGACCGATGACGATGGGGCCGGCGCCGATGATGAGGATTTTCTTGATGTCGGTTCTTTTGGGCATGATCTATCAACTCCTTACGGTGATTTCTTCTGTAGGGGCAAGGCGTACCTAGCCCGGGGTGACGTTTGGGTCACCTGTGTATTATCCTCTGAATATGAAAAACACCGCACCCGCCAAACAGCAGCCAGCCCAGAGGTAATTGAGCTTGAGGGGGGTCCCCATGTAGAAGACTGCAAACGGCACGAAAACCGAGAGAGCAATGACTTCCTGGAGAATCTTCAGCTGCCCCAGATTGAAGGTACCGTAACCGGCCCGATTGGCCGGTACCTGCAGCATGTACTCGAAAAAGGCCACTCCCCAGCTGACCATCACAGCGACGTACCAGGGGGCGGTACGCAGATTTTTCAGGTGGGCGTACCATGCGAAGGTCATGAAGACGTTGGACAACATCAGTAATACGATTGTTCTCATAAACTATCTCTGCACCCAGCCGTTCTCGAGCCCAGCTTCCTCCAGGGCCGCGAGAGCCTCCTCGTACTCCTCATCGGTAATCTTGCGGTGAATACCGGGAACCGAGGCTGCTTCGTGAGCAGGGAAAAACTGTTTCATCAGGGAAATGTGGGTTTCATTTCCCAGGTTTGTCGCGATCCAGTTAAGGGTTTCCGCGGTTCCCGCCCCTCCCTCAGGAAGCACTAGGTGGCGGATGATGAGTCCGTGCCGAGCAATCCCTTTGTCATCGACTTCCAGATGCCCCACCTGCCGGAGCATTTCCAGAACCGCTTGGCGATTGGCACCCCGATAACCAGGTGCAGCAGAAAAACGTACCGCCTGTTCTTCCGCCACGTACTTCATGTCAGGGAGGTAGATGTCTACGACACCATCGAGAAGTTTCAAGGCATCCACCCGCTCGTAGCCGCTGGAGTTCCAGACGATGGGCAGATGGAACCCCTGCGGGATGGCCAGCCAGAGGGCGGCAAGGAACTGCGGCAGAAAGTGCCCGGGTGTGACGAGGTTGATGTTGTGTACCCCCTGCTTCTGGAGTCGCAACATTCGCGCGGCAAACTCAGGCGTGGTAAGTTCCGTGCCGTTCCCCAACTGGCTGATGGGGAAGTTCTGACAGAACCTGCAGCCCAGAGTGCAGCCGCTGAAAAAAATGGTACCGGAACCCCGGGTGCCAGAGATGGGTGGCTCCTCACCTCGATGGACATTGGTCGATGCCACCTTCGGCCGGACGCTGCTCCGGCAGGTCCCCCTCTCTCCTGCCAGTCGGTTTACCCCGCACCCGTGGGGACAGAAGTCGCAGTGCGCCAGCCGGGCATAGGCCTGCTTTACCCGCTCCCGCAATTCGCCCGATTGAAAAAGATCGATGTACCGCATAAATGCCGTGATCAAGAGATCGGGAAACGGTTGAAACCTGATTCAGATTCGGCTCTTACCGGTCCCCGATCCCAGGTCCCTAGTTCCTGTTATTCTCCATCATCTCCACGAACCTGCCAAACAGGTAGTGGGAATCGTGGGGGCCGGGGGATGCCTCGGGGTGGTGCTGCACCGAGAAGATGGGGAGTTCTTTGTGTCGCATCCCCTCTACGGTCTGGTCGTTGAGGTTTTCGTGGGCCAGCTCGCCGGCATGGGTAAGTGAAACGATGTCCACGGAGAAGCCGTGATTCTGGGCGGTGATCTCCACCTTGCGGGTGGCCAGGTCCATGACCGGCAGGTTGGAGCCGTGGTTGCCGAACTTGAGCTTGATGGTCCTTCCGCCAAGGGCAAGACCGAGGAGCTGGTGTCCCAGGCAGATGCCGAAGATCGGCTTCTTGCCGATAAATTTTCGTATGTTCTCGATCACCTCGGTCATCGGTTCCGGGTCGCCCGGGCCGTTGGAGAGGAAGATGCCGTCAGGATTCAGGTCGAGCGCCTCCTCAGCCGGAAATGTGGCCGGCACCACCGTCACATCGCACCCCGCGGAAATCAGGCAGCGGAGGATGTTGTACTTGATACCGAAATCGTAGGCGACGACCTTGTACGTCAGCTCTGACGGACCAGCCTGGGGATAGCCGCTCCCGAGCTCCCAAAGTTTTTCTGTCCAGTGATAGGGTTTCTCGCATGTGACGCCCGTGGCCAGGTCGAGGCCGGCCATAGAGGGAATGGCACGCGCCTTACTGACAAGGCTTTCATGGTTAAAGTCGACCGTAGAGATAATGCCGTTCTGTGCCCCTCTGTCCCTCAGATGGCGGGTCAACGCCCGGGTGTCGAGCCCCTGGATCCCGACCACGCCGTTCTCCTTGAGATAGGCATCGAGACTCATGGTGGCCCGCCAGTTGGAGTAGCAGTCGTGGTACTCCTTGACGATGAAACCGGAGAGATAGAGCTGGCTGCTCTCGATGTCCTCGGGGTTGATCCCGGTGTTGCCGATCTGGGTGTAGGTCATGGTGACCATCTGTCCTTTGTAGGAAGGGTCGGTCAGGACCTCCTGGTATCCGGTCATGGCGGTATTGAACACGACCTCGCCGCTCGCTTCGCCGGAAGCCCCGAACGATTTTCCCTCGAAAACGCGCCCGTCGGCGAGCGCAAGTACTGCTTTCATGAACATCTCCCGTATATCCGATTAATCTGCTGCGTTTCAAACGTGCCCTGTATTTCAAGCATTCTTGTAAACGACCTTCCCTGCTACGATGGTATAGACTGCGGCACCCTTCATCTTTGCGCCGAGCCACGGAGAATTCTTCGACTTGCTCGCGAGCCCTTCCGGAGTTACGGTCCATTCTTGCTCCGGGTCAATGACCGTGATATCGGCTATGGCCTCTGGCTTAAGGGTGCCGCGGTCCAATCCTAGAATTTTCGCCGGGTTGAGTGACATCTTCTCGACAAGTCCCTTAAGGTCGAGAACCTTCTCTCCGACCAGCTTCAGCGCTAGAGGCAACGCAGTTTCCAGGCCGATGATGCCGTTAAGTGCAAGATTGAATTCGACATCCTTCTCATCCAAATGATGGGGGGCGTGGTCGGTGGCAATGGCATCGATGGTGCCGTCGAACAGTCCCGTCTTGATGGCGGCCACATCATCAGCCTCGCGCAATGGCGGATTCATCTTTGCACTGGTGTCATAGCCGCGCACCGCGTCGTCGGTGAGACTGAAGTAGTGAGGGGCAGTCTCGCACGTCACCTTGGCTCCACGCGCCTTGGCATCCCTGATGATGCGCACCGATCCTTTTGTCGAGACATGGGCGACATGGAGCGGCGAATTGGTATACTCCGCCAGGTACACGTCCCGGGCTACAGCGATATCCTCTGCCACCCGGGGGATCCCCTTGAGGCCGAGTTCGGTTGCGGTGAATCCCTCGTTCATTACTCCTTCCCCTACCAGGGCAATCTCTTCGGAGTGAGCAATGACCATGATCCCCATTCCTTTTGCATACTCCAGGGCGCGCCGCATAAGCTCAGCGTTGGCCACAGGCCTTCCGTCGTCGGAGACAGCCACGCAGCCGGCCTCTTTCATGTCTCCCATTTCCGCGAGGGTTTCCCCCTTGCTCCCTTGGGTGATGGCGCCGATAGGGAAAACATTGACGGTTCCTTCGGCCTTTGCCTTGGCGACAATGTACGAAGTTATTGCCTTGTTGTCGTTAACCGGCTTTGTGTTCGGCATGCAGGCGACGGAGGTGAACCCGCCGGCGGCGGCGGCCCGCGTGCCGGTAACGATGTCCTCCTTGTACTCGAGACCCGGGTCGCGCAGGTGTACATGCATATCGAGCAGACCTGGGGTCACAAGAAGTCCCTTGGCGTCGATGACATCTCCCCCCTGCGGTGCCTTCAATCCCTTTCCAAGTTCTTTGATCTTGCCCTCGACCACGAGAACGTCGAGGGTTTCATCGATGTTCTGTGACGGGTCGATTACCCGCCCTCCCTTTATCAACAGATTCATAGGTCACCTCGCTAAATGAGTTCGTGGTTATTCCGTTGGCAGTTCGCCGCCACTGACATGGTAAAGCATCGCCATCCGCACCGCCACACCGTTCTCCACCTGGTTCAGTATGTGCGACTGGGCTCCGTCGGCAACGTAAGACGATAGCTCAACACCGCGGTTGATTGGCCCTGGATGCATCACCATGGCGTCTTTTTTTGCCAGTTTGAGCACCTCGGGGTTGAGTCCGTAGTAGCGGGCGTATTCCCGCAGCGAGGGGAGCAGGGTCTTTCCCTGCCGTTCCAGCTGGATGCGGAGCATCATCACGACGTCCGCATCCTCGACTGCCTCCCGCATATCCTTACAGACCGTGACATTGCCAAGCTTTTCCACTCCCGGTGGTATCATGGTGGGAGGGCCGGCCAGGAACACATGCGAACCCATTTTTGTCAGCCCGGCGATGTCGGATCGGGCCACCCTGCTGTGGGTGATGTCCCCGACAATAGCCACCTTGAGTCCAGCGAGGGTCCCGAATTTATCCCGCATGGTGAGCATGTCGAGGAGCCCTTGGGAGGGATGTTCGTGGGCCCCGTCGCCGGCATTGATGATCGAGCAGGAGAGCCGCTTCGCGAGGAAGTAGTGAGAGCCGGAGATGGCATGGCGCATGACGATGATGTCAGGCTTCATGGCCAGAAGGTTGAGCGCCGTGTCGGAGAGGGTTTCCCCCTTTGTGGCTGAACTGGTTGACGGAGATATGTTGACGGTGTCGGCGGAGAGTCGCTTGGCGGCAATTTCGAACGAGGTGCGGGTCCGGGTGGAAGCCTCGTAGAAAAGATTGACGATGGTCTTGCCGCGGAGCGTCGGCACCTTCTTGATGTCCCGACTATTGATCTCCCGCATGTTCTCGGCAGTGGAGAGGAGCAGTTCTATCTCCTCTTTCGTCAGGTCCTTCAACGCAATGATGTCCTTGTGCTTGAATCCCATGTTTCCCCCCTCATCATCGGAGAAGCAGCCCGTGCGGTCGCCCAGGGTCTTGGTTACCACAGGAGGTGCCCCTGCAGGAATTATTTTTGCAACACGACATCCGTCGGCCGGTTGGAGGCGTCAAAATTGACGGCGATGCTTTCCTTGGAGCTTGTCGGCACGTTGCGCCCCACGAAGTCCGCCCGGATGGGCAACTCGCGGTGGCCGCGATCGATCAGCACTGCCAGTTGGATGCATGTGGGCCTGCCGTAGTCCATGAGCGCATCCATGGCCGCCCTGATGGTACGGCCGGTGTAGAGTACGTCGTCAACCAGCACTACTTTTTGTCTTTCGAGGGAAAAGGGGATATCGGTTTTGCCCACCGGAAGATGTACGGCATGTCCCTTGATGTCGTCCCGGTAGAGGGTGATATCCACGGCGCCGACAGGTAACAACTCCCCTTCAATCTCGCGAATCCGCTCGGCAATCTCATGGGCCAGATGCACCCCGCCAGTTCTGATGCCGACAAGGACAAGTCCCTCCACGCCCTTGTTTCGTTCCAGGATTTCGTGGGCAATACGGGTAAGTGCCCGTTTCACCCCAGGTCCGTCGAGAATCACCGTCTGTTCAGATCCCACGCTGTCCCTCCTTTCGTTCTAGGACGAAAACGTTGTCCTCCGGTGTGATGCGCCAGGGTACCCCTGTGACACAAAAAAGAGCCTTCCCGCAGGCAGGCGGAAAGGCTCTTATATACTCTGAGGGTATCAAGCTTTATCACCTTTGCTAACCTCACGGGGTTAAATTAAAAGGCAGTACGGTTAAATTTTCTCTGAATTTAACACCCGGGAAACGGGGAGTCAAGGGAATTTTTAGTCTGTTTTTCAGTCGATCAGCTTCCCGATGTTCCGCCACCGCACCCGAAAATGTTCCGAGTCCCACGACCAATACTTGATGAAGGCGAGTCCCTTGATCTTGGAATTCTTTACGAACCCCCAGAAGCGACTGTCGTAGGAGCGATCCCGATTGTCTCCCATGACGAAGAACGAATTTTCCGGCACCCGGACCGGCCCGAAATTGTCCCGCGGGTTTTGCTCCTTGGGATAGAGCTCCTTTTCTTTGTGCACCTCATGGGGATTGTCGTAGGGCTTGCCGTTGACGTAGACCCGCTTGTTTATCACCTGGACCTCGTCACCCGGCACACCGATAACCCGCTTGATAAAATCCTTAGAGGCGTCCTCCGGGTACTCGAAGACGATGACATCTCCTCGCCGCGGGTCGCGTATTTTCAGTACCCGCCCGTCGGTAAAAGGAATTTTAGTGCCGTAGATAAACTTGTTGACGAGGATATGATCGCCGATCGCCAGTGTATCTTCCATGGAACCGGAAGGTATCTTGAAGGCCTGGACGATGAAGGTCCTGATTATAAGCGCCAGAATGACGGCAACGATGATCGACTCTGCATATTCCCTGACGATATGTTTTTTTCCAATCACTGTAGCGGGGGCAGATGCCGTCCGTTCCGTATTATTGTCCCGATCCATAACAATAAGTCCTTTTTTGAGAGAATATTATTCCTCGACTTTCAGAATCGCCAGAAATGCCTCTTGGGGTAACTCGATGTTCCCCACACTCTTCATCCGTTTTTTCCCCTCTTTCTGCTTCTCAAGGAGCTTCCGTTTCCTGGTGATGTCACCGCCATAGCATTTGGCGAGGACGTCCTTGCGCAGGGCCTTGACCGTTTCCCGGGCGATCACCTTGGTGCCAATGGCCGCCTGGATGGCAATTTCGAACATCTGCCGGGGGATCAGCTCTTTCATCTTCGCCACCAGGTCCCGGCCGCGATAATAGGCCTTGTCGCGGTGGATAATGAGGGAAAGGGCATCGACCGGGTCACCGTTGATGAGGATGTTCATCCTGACCAAGTCGCCCCGCCGGTAATCGAGTTGTTCGTAATCGAGGGAGGCATATCCTTTGCTGATGGACTTCAGCCGGTCGTAGAAATCGAGGACCACCTCGTTGAAGGGAAGTTCGTAAATGATCATCACGCGTGTGGGGGTCAGATATTTGATCTCACGCTGTATCCCCCGCTTCTCTTCGCACAGGGAGAGGATCCCGCCCACATACTCGTTGGGCGTATGGATGGAAGCGAGAATGTAGGGTTCTTCGATGTAATCGATCTCCTGCTGAGGAGGGAGCTGGTTGGCGCTCTCTATGGTAACCACGTTGCCGTTGGGTTGGTTGACCTTATAGACGACCGTCGGCGCGGTTGTGATCAGCTCAAGGTTGAATTCCCGCTCCAGGCGTTCCTGGATGATCTCCATGTGAAGAAGGCCGAGGAAACCGCAGCGGAATCCGAACCCGAGGGCCAGGGAAGTCTCCGGCTCGTAGGAAAAGGAGGAATCGTTCAGCTTGAGTTTGGCAAGGGCATCCCGCAACTGCTCGTACTGGGCAGTGTCGATGGGATAGAGGCCCGAGAACACCATCGGCTTCACTTCCTTAAATCCAGGGAGTGGTGCCGAGCAAGGAGTGTTGAGATGGGTGACAGTGTCCCCGACCTTGGCGTCCTGCACTTCTTTGATTCCGGCAATGATGAAACCGACCTCGCCCGCGCTGAGCTGCGTCATTTCCCTCATATCAGGTGCAAACACCCCAACCTTCAGCACTTCGTAACTCTTTCGGGTGGCCATGAGGAGGATCTTTTCCCCCTTTTTCAGCGTGCCGTCAACGATCCGTACGAGGATGATCACCCCCTGATACTGGTCATACCATGAGTCGAAGAGGAGCGCCTTCAGAGGGCTTTTTGAGTCCCCATCAGGGGGAGGTATCTTGACGACGACCTCTTCGAGGATATCCTTCGTACCGATTCCCTCTTTGGCAGAGGCGAGCACCGCATCGTGGGCATCGATACCGATGATCTCTTCGATTTCCTGCCGCACCCGCTCCGGTTCCGCTGCAGGCAAGTCGATCTTGTTGAGGACCGGAAAGACTTCCAGATTGTTGTCGATGGCCAGGTAGACATTGGCAAGGGTCTGGGCCTCGACCCCCTGGGAAGCATCTACCACGAGGAGGGCACCTTCGCAGGCGGACAGCGACCGCGAAACCTCATACGTGAAATCCACGTGTCCCGGAGTGTCGATGAGATTCAGGACATAATCCCGGCCGTCAGCAGCCCGGTAATTGAGGCGGACGGTCTGCGCCTTGATGGTGATTCCCCGCTCCCGTTCCAAGTCCATTTTGTCGAGGAACTGATCCTGTCGTTCCCGCTCGGAAAGGGCACCGGTATATTCCAGCAGTCGGTCAGCAAGGGTCGACTTGCCGTGATCGATATGGGCTATGATTGAAAAATTGCGGATGTTCTCTATTTTCATAAATTCCTTAGTGACTAGCGCTCAACCTTTCTAGAATAGCGTAGCACTGCAGTAGTTGTAAAGAAATAAAAACACCGGCCGCCTTGGTGGCATGCCGGTGTTTGTTCATTTCAGTCGTTTATTTGCATGGATCGGAAACGGCAGCAGAAGACCCTGTCGTGTTTCCAGGGATGCTGATCAGCGAGGCATGGGACAGTACAGATTCCCGTATGGCCTCTTGCTTCGGGGAAGGATCTTGACGAAACGTTCCGCGAGCACCTCTTTGATATCGAGCTTGAAGTCCCGGCAGAACTCCTGCAGGTAACCTTTCAACTCTTTTTCGTCCTCGGCGGTCAGCTCGAACGCTCCGACCTCCCGGGCGAGGCGCGACTCGTCAACCGCACCGCGGACATAGATAACTCCGCCGTGCATGCCGGTGCCGAAACGGAAACCGTGCTTCGGCTTGGCGGGGTCGTCACTGAACATGCCGAGAAGGACAAGGACGCCGCCGGCCATGTATTCGCCGAAGAAGTCCCCTGCCTTTCCACCGGCAATCAATACCGGTTTGTTCTCCTGGTAGGACTTCATGTGGATGCCGACCCGATAGCCGACGTCCTTGAGGATGTGAATTCTGCCGCCGCGCATCCCGTAGCCGAGGACATCCCCTGCATGGCCATGGACGATCACTTTTCCGGCGTTCATGGTGTTGCCGATGTTGTCCTGACCGTTTTCCCTGACGACGATGGTGGCTCCGTTCATGAAAGCACCGAGGTCGTTTCCCGGCACGCCGTTGATGGTGATGGTGACCGGCCGGTTGATGCCGTCGCCGATAAAGTACTGGCCGTTCACGTTGACGAGCTCGATCTTGTCCGCACCGGTGGCTACCGCCGCACGGATCTTGTCGTTCAGGTCCCGGTAATATACGCCTTGTGCATCGATTTTCATTTCGTACACCTCGAAAAAGTTCAGCGTTCAATATTCAAACGTTCAATTTCCGAAACCTGAGCTTCGAACATTGAACAGGTTTTATGCGACTCCCTTGTCCAGCTTGGCAATGACCGGTTCGCCTCCCCGCGGTGCCCAGACACGGTCAGGATTTGCGCATATCTCGCGGATTGCCGCTTCCTCGGAGGCCATGTAGACGAAATCGTCTTTCTCGGCGCAGACGAGGGGGCGGAGCTTTACGCGGTCATTGAGACCGATCAGCCCTTCGTTGCTGGCGAATAGAATGGCAAACGGCCCGTTCAGAAGGGCACTGCCGTATACCTGGCGGATGGCGGTCAGAAGCTCGCGCTCTTCGGTGGGAAAGGTATCGATCATGTCCCAGAATGGCGAAGCCAGGGCGAGGCTGGCCAGTTCGGGGGGAAGTCCATGCTTCCTGATGAGGAGGTCGAGCATATACGCGACCACCTCGGTATCGGTGAGCATGGTGCAAAGGTAGCCGTACATCTCCAGGTAGCGCTTGTTGATGCCGTAGGAAGAGATCTCGCCGTTGTGGACGATGGACCAGTCGAGGAGCGTGAAGGGATGTGCCCCACCCCACCAGCCCGGCGTATTGGTCGGAAAGCGGTTGTGTGCAGTCCAGATGTGCCCCTTGTACTCTTCGAGACGGAAGAAATCGGCGATATCCTCGGGATAGCCGACCCCTTTGAAAGCTCCCATGTTCTTGCCCGAGGAGACGACGAACGCCCCCTCGATTTCGTTGTTGATCCGCATCACGTGACTGACGATGACGTCCTCGTCGGTCATCTTCTGAAACTCGATCGCCTCCTGGTATTGGGCGGTTTGGAGCGGCTTGACGAAGTAGCGCTTGAACACCGGGGGATTGGCGATGGCCGGGGTCCGCCTGGTCGGAATATCTTCCTCCTGTTCGATGAAAAAGTGCTGCTCGAGGTATTCCTCCGTCAACTGGAGGGCCATGCCGTTTTCATACATGAGATGAAAGGCGAAGAAGTCCCGGTAGTCCGGATATATCCCATAGGCAGCAAAGCCGCCACCGAGACCGTTCCCCCTGTCGTGCATGAGGGCGATCGATTTGATGATGACGCTTCCCTCCACCTGCTGCCCCGATTTGGAGATAAAACCGGTGAGACCGCAGTTTGAGATGTCTTTTTGGAAGCTGTGGGTCGGTTTTTGCTTGTTCGTCATATTATTACCTCTAGTGGGTACATTCTAAGCACCGTGATTCCTTTTGCCACGCGCCAAGAGCTGAGAGCCTGCCTTTAAGCCACTTTCCCCATAGGGGCGAAGAGAGCGCTGCGGATCTCGCGGGGAAGCAGAATGAAGCCAAAATCGGGCGCCAGAAGCTTATCTTTGAAAGGCGCTACGTCAACCTTCTCCCGGATCAGGCCGGCGAGGATCCCTGCACGCTCCACGTTCCCGACGAGGACGGCCCCAACGAGCAGGTTTCCTTGCAGGATGATCTTGCGGTACTGGTAGTTTTCCAGGTCCTGGTACGTGAGGACCTCATAGGCGCTCGGATCCGCCGGATTGGTGATCCCCATGGAAATGGTTGAAACCTTGAAGAACTCGATGGAGTTCATGGCGAGTCCACCGCTGTACGTCTTTTCGCCGCCGGCCATGGTGCAGCCGGCGATATCTCCCTGGATATAGGCGTCGGGCCAGATCGGCAGCGGGTTCTTGCTCCCGGAGAAGAAATCCCGCGCTTCGGCCACGTCGCCGGCAGCAAATACTCCCTTCATCGAAGTCTCCATGGTGTCGTCGACTACGACTCCGCGGTTTACCTCGATCTTGCTCCCTTTGAGAAATCCAGCCGCCGGGCGGACCCCGATAGCGACGATGACCGTGTCGCACGGGACAAAATCCCCGGACTTGAGGGTGACGCCGGTGATGACGCCACCTTCCCCCTCTATCCTAACCACGGTTTCCTCGGTAAGGACCTCGATGCCGTTGGCCTTCATTTTCTTGGCTACGATACGGCCGGCGGTCCGGTCGAAAGCGGAGGAAAGAACACGGTCGGCCAGTTCCACCACGGCGATCTGCTTGCCGAGGAGATGGAGACCTTCAGCGGCCTTCAGGCCGATGAGACCACCACCAATCACCACCACCCTGTCGATATCGTGGGCGATCCCCTTAAGTTTCGCTGCATCGTCCCAGGTGGTAAAGGTAAAGACCTTTTCTTTGTCTGCCATCCCCTCGATAGGGGGGACGAATGGGTCCCCGCCGGTGGCGATGAGGAGGCTGTCATAGCCGATGGCATCGCCGGCAGCAAGCCTGACCCGCTTCTTGTCGGTTTCCACGCCGACCACCTCCGAGTTCAGGAGGAGATTGACGCGGTTATTCTCGTAGAAATCCTCCGGCAGGTAGGCCATCCGCTTTTCCGTGATGAGCCCGCCAAGGAGGTAGGAGATGAGGGGACGGCCGTAGGCGATGTGGCGTTCACGGGAGATGACAGTGATGTTCCCCTCAAGGTCAACGCTCCTGATCCCCCTGATGGCGCCAACTGCGGCCACTGAATTGCCGATGATCACGTAGTTCATTTCTGGCTCCCCTCCTTGTAAACGAGTGCTCTGTTGGGGCAGGCGTCGACGCAGGCCGGGTTTTTCCGGTCAGGGCAGAGGTCGCACTTGTTCGCTTTCTTCTTCGCCAGGTTTCTCTGCACGGCTCCGTAGGGACAGGCCATGACGCATGACCAGCAACCTACGCATTGTTCGGTATCGATCCTGACCACCCCGGCGTCGTTCTTCTGGATCGCGCCGGAAATGCAGGCCCGCAGGCAGTCCGGCTCGTCGCAGTGACGACAGGTGGTGGAAAGGGAGATGACCCCTCCGTCCCACTCTTCAACGGTGCAGCGAGAAATAGGACGTGCCTGCTCGTGGAGAAAGGCCTTGACCGGGTCCTTGGAAAGGGAGTGCTCGGTGACGCAGGCCACCTCGCAAAGGTGACAGCCGATGCAGACGTCTTCTAGGGTATAGATTCGTTTCATCAGTTATTCTCCAGCAGGCATAACGCCAAGCAGATTCATGTCCTTTTCACTTAACCCCACGGCCCGCAGCTTGTAGCGGTTGCCGCGGAGCGACTCGAGGGCGTTCAATCCCATGCCGCCGAGGATTTCCTTCATCTCGTGCCCCCAGGCGTGGACCAGATTGACGAGACGCTCGGCGCCGATTTCGGGGTTGAGCCTTTTGGCGAGATACGGATTGTTGGTAGTGATCCCCCACGGGCACTTGCCGGTGTAACAGCGCTGACAGAGGGTACAGCCGAGCGCCAGGAGGGTCGAGGTGCCGAGGTTGATGGCATCGGCGCCGAGGGCGATTGCCTTAATGGCGTCAGAGGAGTTGCGCACTCCACCACCGACGACGATGGAGACCTGGTTGCGGATTCCCTCGTCGCGCAGCCGCGAGTCGACCGCAGCCAGGGCAAGCTCCATGGGAATTCCGACATTGTCGCGGATTACCTGGGGGGCAGCTCCAGTCCCTCCACGGAAACCGTCGATGGTGATGATATCGGCGCCCGCCCGGGCAATGCCCGAAGCGATGGCGGCCACGTGGTGGACGGCTGCGATCTTCACCGACACCGGCTTCTCGTAATTGGTTGCTTCCTTGAGGGCGAAGATAAGCTGACGCAAATCCTCGATGGAGTATATATCATGGTGCGGCGCCGGAGAGATGGCATCGCTTCCCATAGGGATCATACGGGTCTCGGAAATCTGGTCGTTCACCTTTTCACCGGGGAGATGGCCGCCGATTCCCGGCTTGGCACCCTGCCCCACCTTGATCTCGATCCCAACGCCGGCGTTCAGGTATGCCTCACTCACCCCGAATCGTCCCGAAGCGACCTGAACAATGACATTTTTGCCGTACTGGTAGAGATCCTTGTGCAGCCCCCCCTCGCCGGTGTTGTAGAGGGTTCCGAGCTCCTGGGCGGCGGCAGCCATAGCCTTGTGGGCGTTCAGATTCAGGGCGCCGTAGCTCATGGCGGAGAAGATGAACGGATATTCCAGTTTGAGTTGCGGTGTAAGTTTGGTTGCCAGCTTCACCTTGCCGCTCTTCACGTCACGTACCACCTCAATGGAGTGGGGCTTTTTCCCCAGGTAGGTGCGCAGCTCCATCGGTTCACGGAGGGGGTCGATGGATGGGTTGGTCACCTGCGAGGCATCGAGGAGTATATGGTCCCAGTAAATGGGGTATTTCGAGGGATTCCCCATGGCCGCGAGGAGAATGCCGCCGGTGTCCGCCTGGGCATAGAGATTCCGGATATGGGCGTTTGACCACGATTCGTTGCGCTTGAAGACCTCTTCATTGGACCGGATGGTTATGGCACCGGTCGGGCAAAGGGCTGAACAGCGACGGCAGCCGATGCAGAGGGTATTGTCCTCGGCAAGCGAATCGGTTGCCGTATCGTAGGAGTGTACCTCATAGGCACATTGCCGGACGCAGACCTTGCAGCGGATGCACTTGGGGTCTGCCCTGTCGATGATGAATTCATTGAACGATTCGGTGACGGTTTTATAAAGCACTTTCAACCTCCGTGAGCGGCTAGGCATATCGTCGGACTAGCCGGAAAAGATGGAGCGAGAGGATGAATGCTATTTGCATGCCATAAAATATTAAGAACCACAAAGTAACAGCCAGGAATATAACCTACTGTAATTGTTGGATAAGTTCTTGTGTGTCAGAGATTGAGCATTTCAGGGATCAGCAACTGCACTCAGTTTGGGCATTCTGATACATGCTGTGAGTGGTTATGATACTCGGCAGTGTTTACTGATTACACACTAAAAATTGAATCATTTAAACAACTCCTCATGGTCACCAGAATTGTTTACAGGATAAACGGTTAGTGGCCGGTTTTTCGCGACATCCAATTGATTGTCAGACATCGATGCTGCGCAAGAACAAGGAGGTTGAGAGCACGAATATGATCATTCGCACTCCATGTGCAGCGTTTTTTACCTGGGAGTGGCTAAGGGGAGGATCGAAGTCTTCAATCGTTAAGAAAGGAAAGGGGTACGTGAGTGGACATGCTGAACAAAAAAAAGCCCTATCCGGTAATGATCTGATTCAACTCTTCGAGCAGTTTCTCCACATCTACCTTGTGCACCCCGGCGCCGTGCTCCAGGGCCTCATATTCCGCTATCTGGCACTCGTAACAGGTAAGGCCGTATCTCTCAAAGATGGGCAGAGTCTGTGGATAACGACGAATGATCTCACCGATCGTCATTTCTTTGGTAATCATATCTGCCCCTTTCTAAGGAAAAGGCGAGGTAACTCTTCCAGTACTCTCGCTTTTCCTATATTGTCAAACAACCGTTGTCGCGCGTATGAAATGACCGGGCGCCATCCTTCCAGAGAAGTCATCGGTTGTATTTCCGGTCCAAAGCCTTTTTCACGACAGGAGGAACGAGTCCGTCGACCGGTCCGTTGAGAGAACTCACTTCCTTGACAATGGAAGAAGACAGATAGCTGTAAGGAACAGAGGTCATCATGAAGAGTGTCTCTACATCCTGAGAAATCCCCCGATTCATCTGGGCTATCTGGAATTCATACTCGAAATCGGAGACCGCCCGCAGCCCCCTGATGATCACCGTTGCATTCTTGGAAAGAACATAATTTACAAGAAGGCCGTCGAACGTATCAACCTTCGCACGACCGTTGGCGGCAAGAACTTCCCTGATGAGCTCCACCCGTTCCTCGATGGTAAAGAGAGAATTCTTTGCCGAATTACGGGCAACAGCGATGATCACCTCGTCGAAGATACGCAGCCCGCGGTTTATGATATCGAGGTGGCCGAAGGTTATGGGATCGAACGAACCGGGATAAACCGCGATTTTTCGGGGCATGACAAGCCTTTCTTTATTCTTTTCCCGTCAGTCGGAAGAAGGCCAATGACGTATCGCCGTAAATTCTCCTGTCGAATTCCCGAAGAGCACCGAAACAGGCCGGTATCGCTTCGCCTGTAGCAGATTCAACGACAACCACGGAAGATTCATCGAGCAGCGGAGAGGATGCCAAGCGATCAAGTACTTCGATGGCTATCCCTTCCCGGTATGGTGGATCGAGAAAAATTAGGCGGAACGATGCTCCGTCTTTTTCAAGCACGCGCAGAGCGACCAGCACTTCCTTGTCGATGACTCGGCTTCGTTCGATAAATCCGAGTGATCGCAGGTTCCTTGTAACGAGCGCGACAGATTCCCGATGGTTATCGACAAAAACTGCCTCCGCGGCGCCGCGGCTCAATGCTTCAATCCCAAGGTTGCCGGTTCCGGCAAAGAGATCGAGAACTCTGCAGTCGGAAAGTGTTCCCAGAAGCGACGCAAGGATATTGAACAGCGCCTCTTTCACCCGGTCCGACGTTGGCCGCACTCTTTTCCCCCTTGGAGGGGTGAGTTTCCGTCCTCCGGCCGTTCCCCCGATAATCCTCAATCGGCCTCCTGGAGGTTCTGGGCAAGCCTGGTCGCACTTCCCTTGGCACGGAAAGCCAGAAGGAATTCCTTCGCTTCACGGTAGGCCATATCATGGATCTGGCGTACATTTTCCTCGGAGATAGCGTCGATATCCGACCTGAAAACACCGGTGGCATACTTGATATCCCGCCGGTGTTCCTTGGACCAACGCCGCATGGCATCCATCAAATCGAGGGGAAGGCCGGCATGGGCCACATTCTGCCAGAGTGTGCCTATATTCCCTTTCCTGATGCCGTAGTCGGCTAGCTTGCCAACGATGCGGAGCGGCGTGCCGGTAATGCCATGCTGCACGAGCCCGGTAATGCCGAAACTGACGGCTTTCCGGTATATCTCCATTGTCCGCTCCAGGTCAATGCGGACCATTTCTCCTTCAAGATAATTACCGCTTTTGGAGCCATTGTCTATCGCCAGCATCTGAGGCCTGACTCCCCTTTCGGCCAGGCTGGACAGAAATATTTCGGTTTCCTCGACCGTCGTCAGGTTCGACTCGCTTCCCACGGGCCGGACCTCCCCAAGCTCGACCTCAAGGCCATACCCTTCGGCAATTACGGACTGCGCAAGTGTTGTGACGATGGCAATATTATCATCCAGCGGGTTGAACGATGCATCAAGGGCAAATGACGTAAAACCTGCGTCGATTTCTGCCATGAGAAGTTTTTCCGCTTCGGCCAGTTCACCCGGCGTGGTGTCTCTGACGGTTATGTGGTCACCATGAATGAGAAACGGTTTTGAAAAATTACACTGGTTGGCATATTCGATAATCGTATCAAAGAAGCGACTAGGTGTCTGGCCGGTATATCCGCCGTCGAGACCGCATTCGGTTCTGGTCAGCTCAAAAGCGACGACGGCATCAAGCTCCTCGGCTGCCCGCATGATGCCGGGAATGACGTGCTTGATCCGTGCGTTGCATGCCATCACGATCATGTTCTCGTGCCGTAGAGCGTTGAATATATCCCTGCCGTTCAGGAGGCAGATACTGCTCCCGGAACCGAGCTTAGCTTTTATCCTCGTTGGGACCAGTTCACTGAGTTTTTTTTGCATACCGTTGTCAGCTCCTCTCTTAAAAAAGGTTTAAAATTTAGCATGATATCGAAACCTGAGTCAAGTAAACTTTGAGGTTGACACAAGCTCTGACTGCGGGTTTAAATTACACCAATCATGGAGGACAAAGCAGATGCGCAATGAAAGTGCCATGGAACGACCGGACTTGGCGGAATTCGCCGCGAGAAGCGCCCATTCCAGGGGAAGGAGGCATCCGGAGGAATTCCGCGACGAACGCCCGGCGTTCGAGCGGGACCGGGACCGCATCGTCCATTGTGCGGCTTTTCGTCGGCTGGAGTACAAGACCCAGGTTTTCGTGAATCACGAGGGTGACTATTATCGCACCCGGTTGACCCATTCCCTGGAAGTTGCCCAGATCGGCAAAGCGATCGCCCGGCGTCTGAAGGTGAATGAAGAGTTAACAGAAGCCCTGGCTCTGGCCCATGACCTCGGCCACACGCCGTTCGGCCATACAGGAGAAGAGGTGCTGAACCGACTCATGGAACAGCACGGAGGCTTCGAGCACAATCTCCAGTCGCTCCGGGTAGTGGACGAATTGGAGGAGCGCTATCCCGGATTCAATGGCCTTAACCTTTCCTGGGAAGTTCGCGAAGGAATCATCAAGCACTCTTCGCCCTATGACCGGCCCGCCGGGATCATCACCGAATTTCTCCCGGGAGTAGTCCCCACAATCGAAGCCCAGATCATCAATTTTGCCGATGAAATCGCCTATAACAACCATGATATCGATGACGGCCTCAAGTCTGGCTATATCACCATTGGCCAACTGGAGCAGGTTGAGTTGTGGCGCCATGTTTTCGAGGGCGTCGGCACCCGGTATCCCGGGATTGACGCCGAGCGGAAGAAGCATCAGACCATCAGTGCCCTGATCGGCCTGTTCATCAGGGATCTGACCGATACTGCCATGGCAAATTTGCGTGAGTTCAACATCAGAACCCTCGACGACCTGCGCCGGGTCAACCGACAGGTGGTTGCTTTCAGCCCAGAGCTTGCCCGGAAGAACCGGGAGATGAAACTATTCCTGATGGAGAATCTTTATCGTCACTATAAGGTTGAGCGGATGCGGGTAAAGGCGGAGCGCTACCTGACGTCCCTCTTCGAAATCTACGTCAAGCACCCGACGCTTCTTCCACGGAAGTACCTGAAACGAATGGAGAGCACAAGCCGGGAACGGGTCATCTGTGACTATATCGCCGGCATGACAGACCGCTTTGCCCTGGATGAATTCAAGCGTCTGTTTGAGCCGTACGAGCGGGTCTAGGAACGGGAGGCGGATCGGCTGAATTTTTCCCGGTGTCACTCCTCCATCTACAGTTCCTGCCAGTGGATTGCACTGACCGGACACCCGTCGATGCATTCCTGAATCTTTTCTTCTGGTGCACCGGACGGGTTGTAAGCAATAGACTTCCCGTCCTCAAAGCGAAAGACTTCGGGCGCTAGTGAAACACACAGCCCGCAGCTTATGCAGCTTTCACGATCGACCCAGACAACCTTTGTCATTACGTACCTCCTTGAAGACCGCCAGTTTACGCCCTAACCCTGCAGAAAAATCTTGACGCATTGTGCTGCTCTGGTGGATAATCCTTTCCGACACTTGAAGAATCAAGTAACACGATAGACGATAATACTAAACCACCTGCGAAGGTGGGGCGGAAAGCCTACAGGGTCTCATCGAGACAGCCGGGTTGCCGAAATATCATACGATATTCAGCCCCGGCTTTTTTGCGTTCTGCGGTTCGGAACCCTCTGCCGCGTTTCTTGAGGCACGTTGACCCATCCAGCCATTCAAGTTTACCGGAACTCTCCGGAGTTACCACCAACCAAAGGAGATCATCATGAAAAAGCAGATTCTGTTGACGGCCGTGTTACTTGTCAGCGCGGCTCCGCTGGCGCGGGCCGGCAATGTCGGCGTCGACCTCAATATCAACATCGGTAACCAGCCCAGAGAGGTTGTTCCCGTGCCGGTCCCGGTCGCTCCGGCTACCCCGCCGGTCGTCATCGAAGAGCCACCCGAGTTCGTCGCCCCCCCTGCTCTCGGTTTCTATGTGGCAGTCGGGGTACCTTACGATCTTTATTTCACGGGAAACAACTACTATGTCTGCAAGGGAAACGTCTGGTACCGCTCTCCGCGCTACAACGGGCCGTGGGATGTTGTGCGATACAAAGCCCTGCCGCCCGGCCTGCGCAAGCACCGGCTCGAAAATATCCGTCATCTGCGAGACGAGGAATACCGTATGTACCGTGGTGACGCCGACCATTATCGTGGGAGACACTTCCGACCGGGCAGGGAGGGGAGAGAGGACAAGAGATTGGCAAAGGACGAGAGGAAGTGGGATCGAGAGGAGCACAGACACGACGAAGGGAGGCACGGCAGGCACGGTGAAGACTAAGCGCCGGGTGCGTTCTCAAAACGGAAATTGGGCGGGGGGCGTCCCCGCCTATTTCTTCCCGGTATCAATCGGTAATTCAAGTCGCGGAGTTTCACCCCGTTTGTAGAGGAGGAAGGTCCTGCCGAGGACCTGGGCAACCTCGGCCTCACTGGCTGCGGCAAGTTCGGCCGCCACCTCGTTGCGATCCGTTAGGCAGCTTTCAAGAATTTTTACCTTGATCAGTTCATGGGATTTCAGGGCTTCGCACGTTTCCGCCACCAGGGATTCACTCATCTCGCCCTTCCCAACGGTAATCACCGGCCGGAGAGCGTGTCCGAGCCCCCTGAGATATCTCTTCTGTTTTCCTGTCAGCATTGGATCCTTCCTTAGGGAGGTGTGTCATTCCTGCATATTTGTATACCACCGGCCGCATGATTAGGCAATGCGCAAATGCCAACGAGCGGCGGATAGGACAAGGAGGGGTAAATGATCAATCTATCGTGGAGCAGAAGGTCGTTTCTCAAAGGGTCTCTGATCGGTGCACTGATGCTCTTCGGCAGCACCCCTGCCTTTGCCAGCGAATTTGCCACCGAGGAGTCATCGGAAGGACGACTTTCACTGTTCAATACCCATTCCAGGGAAAGGATCCAGGTCACGTACCGTGACAGGGCGGGCAATTATGACTTCGAGGCACTCAACCGGATCAACTGGATCCTACGCTGCCACTTTACCGGTGAGGTAGCCACTATGGACATCCGTACCCTCGAATTTCTCAATGAAGTGGACAATAAACTCGGAGGAAACCACGACATCCATGTCATCTCCGGATACCGCTCACCACGCTATAACGGTCTGCTGCTCCAGGAGGGACACAAGGTCGCCCGACACAGCCTGCACATGGAGGGGAAAGCGATCGATATCCAGATCCCCGGAGTGGAGTTGGACAGGGTGCGAAATGTGGCCCTCAACATGAGGTACGGAGGCGTCGGCTATTACCCCGACGCCGGATTTGTGCACATCGATTCCGGTAATGTCAGAACCTGGTAGGGTGCCGATGGCGTAGTTCCCTGGCCTGGCATTCCAACGCCCCCTCTCAGTCCCCCGCTCCGAACAGCTCGTAGTTGACGCTGAGACCGTTGAGATTCAGGCCGCTTTCCTTCCGAATGGCGCTCCCGATGCGGGACGCAGTTTCTTCGGCGAGCAGATCGAGAAGTAATTTCTTTTTTTTCGGCGGACGGATCAGCTGTGGTTCGCCCTTGATGCCGGCCAGTCTGCCCGCTTCGTCAACGGCGTCCTGGAGTGTTCCGAGTTTGTCCACCAGTTTCACTCCCTTCGCCTGTTCCCCGGTGAATATCCTCCCATCGGCAATGCCGGCGACCTGTTCCCGCGGCAGCTTTCTTCCCTCAGCCACGGCATTGACGAACTGGTCCCTTGTATTGTCGATGACACCCTGAAGCATCGCCTTTTCATCGTCGCTCATCGGGCGCAGCGGCGAACCGGCGTCTTTGTATTTCCCCGTTTTCAGGGTGAACGCCTTCATGCCGATCTTGCCCATGAGTCCTTCCACGTTGGTAAATTTCATCAAGACACCGATGCTGCCGGTGATCGTCCCAGGATTGGCAAAGATCACATTGGCCGGCGCAGCAATGTAGTAACCGCCGGAAGCAGCAACGCTCCCCATGGAAACCACCACCTTCTTGCCGGCAGCGAGCTTCTTTACCTCGGCGTAGATTTCCTGGGAGGGTCCGACCACCCCGCCGGGGGACTCGATTCGCAGCACCACCGCCTTTACTCGGTCGTCGCGGGCGAAATCGTGCAACTGCTTGACGGTTTCCTGGGAATCGACGATGAGGCCCCGCACCTCGACCAGACCTACCCCGCCTCCTACCACCAGGTGCTGGTCTTCACCCAGGATCCTTGATGCAACAAAGACCGCAACGGCAAAGAGCAGAACGCTCCCGATAGCGACAGCCCCCCCTACCCATATCCATTTATTTTTCATATCCACTCCAAGGATTGCTCTGTCCTCGCCGTTACGGATGCTCCTGTAGAGCATGCATGATATAATATGGCTTGACGCATGAAGTCATTCTGTTATCGTGGCCTCGTGAAAATCATGGTCCTCTCAGACACACACGGTAACTATCCGCTCGCAATCAGGGCCATCGACCAGGCTGGCGAGGTTGACTACATCATCCATCTCGGCGATGACATGGCGGATGCCCGCATCATCGAGACTAGTGCAGAAGCGACGCTTGTCAAGGTACCGGGAAACTGTGATCATGGTGCAACGGAACCCCGGGATCTCCAGAGAACCTTCGACGGCAAGAAATTTTTCATCACCCATGGAGACCGGTACCAGGTCAAGGCCGGTCTCGGCCGTCTTCTTCGGAAGGCCCTTGCGGAAGGCGTCCAGGTGGTGCTCTACGGCCATACCCATGCGGCATCCATCGAAATGATCGAGGAAATACTTTTTATAAATCCGGGTTGTTTTACCAAGGAGGGAACCGGAAGTTATGCCGTTATCAGCATTCGTTCCGGTACCATTACGGCTGAAATCGGCACTATTGCCGCTTGACTCCGGATTGTCCGGTCAACATCCACAGCCGCAATTGTGGCAAACCCGTCTGTTGTGGTCTTCCGGAGCGATCGTTTCGGGAGCGAACGCCACCCGGTTTACCGCCCTTTTGATATCTTCCATCAGATCAAGATTCGGGCTCTTGTCGATGATATGACCGACACAGAGGCTTGAGAAACCGTCGGCCGGCGAAGCGATACGGACGGCGTTCAGAACGTCCGCATAGCTATTGATGTCGATGGTTATGTCGTCGTTGTCCATTCTGGTAAGTTCGACGCCAAATCGAGCCAGGTCCTCCGCCAGTTCGATAAAAAAGAGCTCAAAGTGCGAACTTCCGACGTCAACACGCCAATCGGGCCGCACATGGTTCTGCCGATAAAATGTCACCGCCATCTTTTTGCCTGTCATCGTTTACTGTCCTCATTCCGTGCAAAAATCAAAAATTCCCTACCCCCCACGGGTGACTGCTTTTCTCCCGAGTCTGCATGACTTCATTATCCTGCCGCCTTACTTTGCAGGGAGTTGAAGATCATGTCAAGTACCGCCTTCTGTTTCGCCTCGTACTTGTTCAACACCGCAAGGCAGGTTCCGAGGGGGAAGTGTTCATGGAGATACTCGGCGTCCCGACCCGACAGAATGATGATTCTTTTCTTGTCGATCCCAGCTTCGGTTGCAAAGCGATAAATCTTGTTGCCGTCAAGCATAGGCATTTCAAGGTCGACAATGAGGAGATCGAGCCCTTTCTTTTTCACAGCGGCAAGTGCCCGGAGCGGATTTGAGCAGGTCTCTACCTGTAAGAGCGAATAAGTGTCCCTGATATAATTGCTCAGAAACAAGGAAAAAGCCTCGTCATCATCGATAATCAATATTTTTCCCATGATAACCTTACAATAGCACTACGTTCCCGATAACTTGCATGCGTATTGCTGGACTACGACGATAGCAGCAGTGAATCGGCTTAATGACCTATTTGATGATCCTGGTTGCAACACTGAGAGCCTGAAAAGGAATGTGAATGTCAAGGGCTTTAGCAGCCCGCATGTTGACAGTCAAATCGACTTTCTTGGCGGTCGCCATAGGTATCTGCCCCGCCTTCTTGCCGCTCAGAATTCTCGCTGCGAAATCCGCAGCCAACTGCCCCTGTTCCGTTGGATTAACCTCCAGGGAAAGGAGTCCTCCCTTTTCACATGAATCCGGGATCAACGATATGACCGGGATCCTGCCGCTGTTCGCGCGGTGGATGATCTTCTCGATTCCGCGGCCTGCCACGGCACTTTCCGTGACAAATATCCAATCCACTTTATTATAGAGTAGTGCAGAGAGTGCCGTATCAAGAGCAGCGGCGGATGGGGCGTTGGCCTCGATAACTGCAAATCCGTGCTGGACTGCCAACCGCTTGATCTCCTTCAATTGAACGACCGATCCAACCTCCCGTGAGTTGTACAGAACGCCCATGGTTCTTATCGGCCGCGTTTCCATCGCGGTCTTGATCATCGTCGCCATAGGCACCTTCGAACTCACCCCGGTCATATTGCGCCCGGACAGCGAATTGCTTTTGGCGATTCCCGTTTCCACGGGGCCGTACACATCGACAAAAACAACGGGGATGTCAGTTGCCTCGTGTATCGCCGCAACGGTAGCAGGAGCACCGTAGGTTATGATGAGGTCGGCGTTGAGTGCGGTGAATTTTCTGATCGCATTCGCCCAGGAGATCGGGTCTGGATTCGGGCTCTGAACAACAATGTCGATACTTCCCTGGTCATATCCTTTCTGAGCAAGAGCTTTGACGAAAGCACGATGGGCATCCCGGTAGCGGGAGAGATCGCCCGTCATCACGGCCGCGACGAGCTTGCCGGCAGCATGGGCCGGTGCAGCACAGCAGAGCAGTAAACAGACGAGTAGTATATGTCGCAGTAGCCTGGAGGACATGAATTTATCCGCGAAAAATTAACCTACCATTTTGCCGACAGGTAGGCAATGACACTGTTCACGCTCCCGTTAAAAAACGTCGTATTTTTCTCGTCATAATCCCTGTAAGTGTAATCGACCGCACAGGAGATATTCTTGGTAATTTGGTAATGAGCCCGCATAGAAAGGGAGCTTTCAACGGTATTGGTGCGGGAAATCAGGTTGATGCCGGCAGTATTCGTCGTCCCGTTCACGACGATAAACTGGGGTGAAAATTCGGCGAAGGAACGCACCTGTTGGAGAAACAGTGACAGGTCGAGTCGCTCGTTCAACTGATATGCGAAATTGAGGGAATAGATCTGTGCCTGGTTGGTGTAATTGGTCGCGTCAGCAATCGCCGGGTTGATAACAGTAAAGAGAACCGCTTGATCAACGCTGCTCCGCAGGAAACCATAACTGCCGGTTATAATCAGTTTGTTCAAGGGCGCAAACCAAATGCTTGCCGTAGCATTGTCCGTTGATTGTCCTCTTCCCAATGGTGCGAAGTATGGCGAGTATTCAAGGGGATTGACCGAAACTATAGTGTTTTTGCTCATCTCGCCATCGCTGTCCCGCCGTGTCCGATAATTTGCCGTCACTCCCCATGTGCCCGTCTTGTTGTAAGTTATCAGGAATTGCCCTTCATTCCTATCGGCAAAGGAAGTGCCATAGGAGGGGTGAACAGTGGTGCTGTAAGAATAGAGTGCCTTGAACCTGAGCCCAGAAAGCGGGCGACTCAGGATAGAAAAGGTGCCTGTGTAACGGTCGGTATTCTCGGGCAGATACCAACTGGATGCAGATTGAACAGCGGATACGTTGTCGCGATGGAGAAATTCTCCCTTGAATTCGCCCTTAAGGGTCAGAAGCTTGACGGGTCGCAGCGACAAAGTGGCGGTCATAGTATCCTTGGCGGTATCGATGGACGGCCGGGCAGCAACCAGCGGCGAAACGGCAAAAAGACTGACCAGAGTCGTGGGGTTGTCGTTATCCACCTGCTGTCTCCTGTATTTCAATGCCAGAGAGAACTCCCCGCATGGCGTATAGGTCATGTCTCCTGCCACGTTCTGGAACGTAGTTACCGCCTGGTTCGCACCTCTGATGTCCGTAAGGTTGGAAAGGTTCTCCCGTTTGCCGTATGTGTAGGAAGCAGCTCCGACAAGTCCGCCGGAGAGGGATGTATGGAGCTTGATGGTATTTGAAATCAAGCGGCTGTCCGGATATTCGTTATGCTGCTGGAATCCGGCATTCCTGACGATGTTCCCTGCCAAATCAGATAGTGCCATGAACTGGGCCAAGGGCGTCGATGCCTGGTTATCGAGCTGCCTGATTTTGAAATCGTAAATGACATCCACGTAACCCAGATGGGCATCGAACCCGATGGCCCCCTCGTGGGTCTGCTGATCGATTGCTCGATTAGTGGCATTGATAAAGTTGGTCGTTGCCTCAAAAGACTGGTTGGCAAAGATAAGTTGCTTGTTCCCTTCCTTTAACATGCGCCAGTACCCGAGATTCAAGTGCATCGGGAAATCGTGGAGTTTCACGCGAAACGCGGCGGTGTCCTGTTCTGTCCGGATGCCGTATCTGCCTGCCGGGTCCAGATCGACCGGAGTATAGGTTGCGTTGGTCGGGGGTAGCTGAAATGCGGGTGAAAACAGCAGTTCGTGAGACAGGTTGTGAAAAAAGGATTCGGTCCGCAGGTGGACGCGGTAGTAGCCGGCATAATCAAAAAGGAGATCACCGTAGTAATCCTTTTCATTGGTGTAAGCACCGTCTACGCTGAATTTGAGGTCTTTGCCGAGGCTGTTGACGAAGACACCACCAACCGGGCTTGAATGGAGATAGTCATAGGGCGCGGCTCTCCCGCCGAACGAATTGATAGACAAAAACCTATAACCCGAAAAGCCTCCGAGAATGGTGTGAGTTTCCAGTTTCGGCGCTTCTTCCCCTTCGATGGCGACATCCTCCTGCTCTGCCTTATCCTCGACCCTGATTTCGGTTGCGGGTGAATCCTCCCTGGTTGTATCCACGGGTTGTTCCTGGCCGAAGGCATGCGACACCAGGAGCAGTACGAGAACCTTTACCACCGCCACCTTGCAGAAAATGTCACGACAACTTGTCACCTTCAGGCTCCTTTGAAGCGAGAATTCGCGCTGCCGTTACTGCCGCATGGTCCCGGGACCGGTGATGGCGGGAACCGGGATGTCGGTACCGTGGATCTGGGAATGACAATCCGTACAGCGATTGGTGAAGAGCTGCTTTACGCCGGGTGTGGTGGGTGTGGTATCCAGGATATGCCCTGCATGGCACTGCAGGCAGAGAAACGGCATCGCCGCATTAAGGAGGTAATTATTGACGGAACCGTGGGGAGAGTGGCAGTTAGCGCAGTTCTCCGTAACATCGGCATGTTCGTAGACGAATGGCCCCTGCTTCTCCATATGACACCTGGTACAGGTCTCCTTGGGGGTCGAGCCCCTGAGAAGGTTGTCCTGCACCGAGCCGTGAGGATCGTGACAATCGTCACAGGCCATTTTCTTTTCCATGACGGGATGATGGGAGAAAAGGCGGTTTTGCGCTTTCACCTCCGGGTGACACCCGTAGCAGAGTTCCGCCATCTCATCCCGGCTCACCTTCTGCTGCGGTCCCTGGTGAAGCTTATGGCAATCAAAACAGCTTACGTCATTGAGGGCATGGGGGCTGGCATTCCAGTGAGCAAGGGCCGGGATGGATGCAGCAGAGTGGCACTTGAGGCAAATCAGGGATTGGGCCTGGGGCGGGAGATTCTTTATGTCGAGGAATGTGCTCGTATTGCACTTTTTCCCCTCACGGTCGTTGAGTGCGACGTCGTCGCCGATACCGGCAATGGCCAGGCTCCCCGGGCCGTGACACGACTCGCAGTTGACCAGGGGAAGCCCGGTTTCCTGCTTGATCTGCTCGCCATGGACACTGTGCTTGAAGTCGTCAGTGATTTTATCGTGCTTGTGACATCGTGCAACGCAGTTGTCGGTTCCCACATAGTCGGCATCCAGCCTGCCGACGATCATCTTTTCATATTCCCTGACGGGAAGAATCGGCTTGCTTTGCTTGAGACCGGCGCACGCACCAGCTAATAGGGAAAGGACGCAAACAACTAATAAGTGGGCGCGAAGTCGTGTCACAGTTCTGACCCTCCTTTCATGGAGCGCTGGCTGTCACCCGTCATCACGGGCAGACCGCTACTCACCCTTGATCCCCTTGGTGGTCGTATAGATGAAACCCTTCACGATCGGATTCTGGCTGTTTTTGATTTCCAGCGGCGTACCGATTTCGATGATTTTCCCGTCATGCATCATGGCGATCCGGTCGGAAATATAGAGGGCAAAGTTCAGGTCGTGTGTGACGATGACCGTAGTGTTCTTCGTGGTTTCCTTCAACTTGAGAATGGTATTGGCCAGCTCATCGGTAGTTACCGGATCGAGTTCCGCGGTCGGTTCGTCATAAAGGATGAGGTCCGGGTTCATTGCCAGCGAACGGGCAATGGCGACCCTCTTTTTCATGCCGCCGGAAAGCTCGTCAGTGCGGAGATCTTCGGTCCCTTCCAGGCCCACGAGCGCCAGCTTTTCCCGGATGATCTCCCTGATCCTGGCTTCCTTGCAGATGCGTTTTTCCCGGAGCCAGAGCCCGACATTTTCACCCACTGTCAGCGAGTTGAACAGCGCCGAAGACTGGAACACCATACTGTAGCGGTAATCCTTGGCGATGTCCCCATGCTGCGGATTGAACATGGGATGATCGTCGATGTATATTTCGCCGCTATCGGGTATTTCCAGCTTGACGATATGTTTGAGCAGGACGCTTTTACCGGTGCCTGAGGGTCCGATAATGCAAAAGGTCTCTCCGGCGAGAATCTCAAGGCGTATATCCTTGAGGACATGGTGGTCGCTGTAAAACTTGTTGAGACCGTCCACGCGAATACCGACTCCACGGGTTTCTCCCAGATCGATGCGGCATTCCGATTCCCCGGACTGCAGAATTGAACCGGTCAACCCGTGCATGAGCTTGTCGAACAGGCCATTGGCCTTCTTGTGATTCATAAGGGATTGCAGAAACACGAGACTATCCTGATTGACTCTGAAATGGTGTTAATGATACCAGACATAGGGATGAGGTTGCAAGCAGAGAGTGGCCAAGGTAGATGTCAGAAAAGATATTTCTGTCTGCTTGTGAAGTAGTCTTTATGACGATAGATAAACTGGGTAAGGAGCAGAATGCCGAGCGCCGCAGCGACGTTATTGGTAAACAGGGCCTCGCGATTCACGCGGCCGCCGGCGATTTGCTCAAGCTCTGCCAAAGAGATGAATTTAAGGTTGACGACAGTGTTGACAATCTCGAAGAAATTGTAGCAAAGCACGAGGTACCAGGTAAGGAGCTGCCGTTTCAGGATTCCCAGGAACAGATAGAGGCAGACGAGGCTGTCGACAAAGACCAGCAGCTTGGCGGCGGATCCTTCGTAGATCTTTCCGAGGAACGGAAAAGGATTCCCGAAAGTGGACGCCGATACGAGAAAGAAAAACAGGTAAAGTCCGGTCAGAAGAGTCAGGCCCAAGGGGCGGCGTATCTCGTTTTCGTCAATATCCATCATGGCAACCTCGCCGCGGCGAATTGGATCTGAAAATTCTAGCAACTTGCGATCGCTATGGCAAGTTTCATCGCTCGAGAGGCTGAATAGCCGCCAGCGCGCCGGTGTTATTGGCAGTGCACCTGACTGTGCTTGGGCCAGCGACACGGGTTATTTCTTCTTCCTCATGTCACTTACCGCGACGCAGACGAAAATCACCGCCAACACCCCGACTATGAAAATCCAGTCGGCTATACTGTATCCGAACATGAATGTCCTCATTTGTTAAGATCTTCCAGCGCCTGCCGGACATCCTCACGGCTGGGGTCGAGTTCCAGCGCCTGCCGAAGATATTCTTCGGCATAGTGCGGCATCATCAGCCTGGCGCAGCAAAGGCCCAGTACATGCCAGAGATCCGGCAGGGAAAATTCTGTCCGGAAAACCCCGTCATTAAGAACATCGTGGAGAATGGCAGCCGCCTCTTCCCATTCATTCCGCTGATAGCAGCTGAAGGCCGCACCGACCGCCTCGAGATAATCGACCACCGGCACTCGCGGCACATTACCCTCGGCCATCCTGCCTAGACGCTCTTCAAGCTTTACCGCTTCATCGCCTGGCAAGGCTGCCAGTATGCCACGCCACAGACAGGTGGCGGCATCATATTTTCCCAGAAGATAGGATACTTCCCCCAGGTGGTGCCGGGCAGGCACCGAAGCGGGAGAAAGCTCAAGCGCGCGCTGCAGGAACTCTTCCGCCTGGTAGAGTGACGCGGTGACCGAATCGAGGGTGGACAGATCCATCCCTTTCTCCATCAGAGCCAACCCGATTTCCAGCGGGAAATGGGGATTTCCCTGTTCGATGAGAGCGAAGATCTTCAAACAGGTGATCTTGCGATCGAGATACGCGATGTCCACGTCTTTTTTGTCGAGCATGACGATATGGTTCGCCAGCTCCGCAACGAAGTGAGGGTAGGCTTCTTTCAGGAGGTACGCGTAGCGCTCCGCAAAAGAGCAGTCCGGATTCATCCGCAACGCTTGGTAGATCCCACGCCCGATCGCATCATAGGAAGGCTGAGCGCCGCCAAGCGCGTTGAAATCCAGTTCCAGGAGCGGTATGGGCAAATCCCCATAGGGAATCTTGACCCTGCCGTCAAACGCCGACAGAACAGCGTCTTCGGGAGGAGTATAGTATCGGATGCCGGCCAGCGGCGTCGATTCATGGTAATTCATGTTGTTTATGGCTGATCCTCCTCGTTTTCCCGTTCCGGGAAGGTATTGATGCCGGCATGCTCTCCCACCATCTTGTATATGCGGATTTCATCCCACGGCTCATCGAGAATGCCGTCATGGATAGCCCAGCTTCTCCCTCGCACCGTCCGCTCCTGTCCGGGCACCCGGAATGGCGTCGTGCCGTCAAGGCGGCAGTAGAGAGCCCCTCCCGGCCGGAAGCCTTCGTTGATTTCCTGCATCAGCCGCTTTCCCGTCAGATAGTCGAAGCCGTACTTTTCATAACGGATGGCGTTATCGTAGGTAAGGGGCTCGGCCAGGATCATTTCGATTCCAAGACTGTCCACGAACCGTTCGAAGAGCGGAAAGAATTCCGCGAAGAGCTTGAGGCCACGGCGCGTCTGGTTGGGAAAGAGTCCCGCTGCCATGGCCCGCAGTTCTTCGGGGATGTTGCGCCCGAGGGTTGCAAAACAGTTATCACGCCCGGTGCTGTCCCGGTCCACATCGAACCTGGGCGCAGCGGGATCGCCGATGATGCAGAAGGCAAGTTCCATCTGTCGGTAGTGGGTGTCGGCCAGGTCGAGAAAAAAGACCGGGTCCCGGTCCTCGGAATTGAGCCGCACCTCGATACGGAGCAGGCCCAGACCTGCCGGTGCGATGAAGCCGACCTTGCGCTCTCCGTCTGTGCCGAGGAACGTTTCCGGGTCGATTCCAAACATGTCATACAGGCGCGGTGGAATGAGTCTGCCGTAAATCAGTTCCTTTGCCGATACGTCAAGGCCGTTGATGTCGCTCAGACTGTGCAGCGGTTTCCCACGCGCATCACGGAGCTGTTCGTTGCCGACAAGCTTAGCCATGACGTTCCAACATCAGGGGGAAAACCGTTTTTCTGATGGCCGCGATACTCTTCTCCACGGCATCGAGCGCCCGGTTGCGGTCATCCTCCTCTGCCCAGTGCATGGCATCGAAAAGCATTTTGTTCGGAAAGCCCATCTCCTCAATAATCTTCACAAAGGAGGCAGGGAGTCGAGACGGCAGTTCCACCCCGTTCATCACCGCCCAAGCGATGGTCCAGGCCCGCGCCACATTAACGTTGTCATACCCACCCCCACCCACGGCGACCCAGGGGATCTTGAGCGCCTTCAGTTTGCGGAGGATGTAGGTATAGCTGTGGGTGGTGATCTCCAGGCGGGTCAGGGGATCGGTGCGGAAAGTATCGGCACCCAGTTGGGTTACCAGCACATCGGGGTTGTACACGGCAATGAGCGGGAAGGCAACTTCATCGAACGCCTTCATGAAGAGGGCGTCGTCTGCATGCTCAAGGAGCGGCACATTGACCGAGTAACCTTTCCCCGCAGCGGTTCCGGTTTCGTGCTCAAAGCCGGTTCCCGGGAAAAAATAGATCCCGCTCTCATGGATGGAAATAGTCAACACCCGGTCAGTATCGTAGTATGCCTCCTGCACGCCGTCACCATGATGGGCGTCGATATCGAGGTAGACCACCCGCTTTCCCCTGGCGATGAGCCAATTGATGGCGATGACCGCATCGTTCAGGTAGGAGAAGCCCGATGCCTTGGCCCGGTGGGCATGATGCCATCCCCCAGCAGGATTGAAGGCGACAGCGTAACCATTTTCGGTAACAAGACGTGCCGCTTCCACGGTACCGGCGGTCCCGCGCAGCGCCCAGTCATAGAGGCCCCGAAATACCGGATTCTCCACATCACCAAGGCCGTAGCGGAAGTCGGCCCGCGGCACGTCCGAGGCGCTGAACTCCCTGAGACGCGCAAGATAATCGGGAGAATGGAAGGTAAGGAGCGTGTCCTCCTCGATCGGCCGGGATTCGACGACGTCTGCGCCGGGAAGCGCAACAAGCCCGTATGCTTGCATCAACTCGAAGGCGAGCTGATAACGTTGCACCTTGAAAGGATGATCGGTGCCGTAACTGTAACGGCCGAAATCGCTGGAATAAATAAGGGCGGTCTTACCGTGCAATTCCTGAACCCTGCCGTCAACAAAAGCGTTTAAAACCCCTTAATATCTGAATTTACCTTGTCGTACCGGACTCCGTCAACTACTATTTCCGGTCACATTGCCTAGCATTTAGGCAGTTGCGCCGCTAATTTATGCATGACATCCCTCATTCTGGCTACCGCTTTTTAGGTAAACTATGCAATTCCAGCACGTTAGCAGTATGGCAAAGAGGTTGCATAGAGCGGCATGTCTTTCACAATGGAGTAAAAGACACATTTACCAACGGGGGTAAACAATATGGACGCAGCGTCAATGGTGACGAGCCTGCGGAACAGCTCTGACGTGCTGTTTCTCATGCTGGGTGCGGTCATGGTCTTCGCCATGCACGCCGGTTTCGCTTTTCTCGAGGTGGGCACGGTCAGACAAAAGAACCAGGTCAACGCCTTTGTCAAGATCCTCACCGACTGGTCGGTTTCCACCATCCTCTATTTCCTCATCGGCTTTCCCCTCGCTTATGGCATCTCATTCCTGAAACCCGCAGGCGATCTCGTGAATGTCGCTCAGGGATACGACCTGGTGCATTATTTCTTCCTCCTCTGTTTTGCGGCCTGCATTCCGGCAATTATCTCAGGCGGGATCGCCGAACGGGCCAAGTTCTGGCCCCAGGTAGTCGCCGGCGCCATTTTTGCCGGCCTGAGCTACCCCCTTTTCGAATCCCTCATCTGGGGGAAAAACGCATCCCTGCTCCAGGATATCTTCAAGAGCATTGGCGGTGCCGAGTTCCACGACTATGCCGGGTCGGTGGTCGTACATTCCATCGGCGGCTGGATCGCCCTGCCCGCAGTCCTTATCCTTGGACCGCGCATGGGGCGTTACGTCCGTGGCAAGTCCCACCCGATTCCCATCAGCAACATCCCGTTCCTCGCCCTCGGTTCCTGGATCCTTGCGGTAGGCTGGTTCGGCTTCAATGTCATGAGCGCCGGCCATTTCGACAAGATATCCGGCCTCGTGGCGGTCAACTCCCTTCTCGCCATGATCGGCGGCGTGCTCTTCGCCGTTGTGGCTGGGAAAAACGACCCCGGTTTCGCCCACAACGGTGCCCTCGCCGGACTCATCTCCATCTGCGCAGGCAGCGACATCATGCACCCCCTTGCCGCCTTCCTTACCGGCGGGATCGCTTCGCTCATCTTCGTTTACGGTTTCCATATCGAGCAGGAAAAACTGAAGATCGACGACGTGCTCGGGGTCTGGCCCCTTCATGGGGTGATCGGTTCCTGGGGCGGGATCGCCGCCGGCATTTTCGGCCTCAAGGAGTTGGGGGGAATGGGAGGCGTCACCTTCGTCTCGCAACTCCTCGGCAGCCTCAGCGCCATTGTTTTTGCCCTCGCCAGCGGCTTTGTCGTCTACGGCCTTCTCAGCAAGACCGTCGGCATCAGGCTCTCCGACGAAGAGGAATTCGCCGGGGCCGATCTTTCCATCCACAGTATCGGTGCCTATCCGGAGGAGCACGTCCGTTAGTCTCTGTCCCGTACTGCCGACCCCAAAAGGCCTCTTTTTGAGGCCTTTTAAATTTTATTCACCTTTAAGCACTGGAAATGGGGCGGTTGTTATGGTAGACATTAATAAAAGACTTTGCAGGGCGGGAACGGGGCATGGCTGACAAGAAACAGCTCGGCGATCTGTTGGTGGAGGCAGGGATCATCACTGTCAAGACCCTTGACCGGGCGCTCGAGCGGCAGAAAGGAAGTGGCAAACGCCTCGGTGCGGTCCTCGAGGAAATGGGGGTTCTGACCGACGAAGAGCTGATCGATGCCCTCGCCAGACAGTTCGGCTTCAAAACGGTCAAGGGGTTTGCCAGCCGCACTTTTACCTGGGATCTCCTCAAGCTCGTTCCTGAAGACCTGGCAGTGCAAAAGCTCGTCTTTCCCCTCCAGCACAAGGATACCATGCTGGCCGTCGCCATAACGGACCCCTTCGATACAGATACCCTCGATTATCTCGCTAAAAAGAACGGGATGAAGATCTTTCCCGTTCTTGCCACCAGGAAAGAAATCCACGCGGCAATAAGAGTCCATTACCTCGGTGGGAAGGAACCTGGTGAAAAGCGGCCGACCGTCCTCGTTGTCGACGACTCCCGGGCCATATCCACGATCATCGAGGTGGCACTGAAAAAGGAAGGCTACGATGTCCTTGTAGCCCACGACGGTGTGCAAGGGCTGAAACTTGCCCTTTCCCACATTCCCGACCTTATCATCTGCGACACGGTGATGCCGCGCATGGATGGCTATGCTCTCCTGCGGGCCGTCAAAGAGAATCCCGCCACCGCAGCCGTCCCCCTCATTCTTCTCACCTCCAAGGCCAGCGGCGAGGACGAGCAGAAAGCTCTCGAATCGGGATTCCTCGATTTCATCTCCAAGCCCGTCCAGCCGGTCCGGGTCGTTACCCGGGTGAAACGGGCCTTCGAGCTCATGAAGAACCTGCGGAAATAAACCCGGTCCCTCCCCTGCAAATTTTTCAAGATTTGGTTCGACCCCTTTTAAACCAGTTGAAATACCCATATCCGATGGGATATCATGAGCTATGGTCTACTGGCTCTGCTACATCGTCCTCGGGGCGTTCGCAGGCTGCCTCGCGGGACTGCTCGGCGTCGGCGGCGGGATCATCATCGTCCCGGTGCTCGTTTTTCTCTTTGCCGCCCAGCATCTTCCGGACCCCTTCATCCTGCATATGGCGCTCGGCACCTCGCTGGCGAGCATCATGTTCACGTCGATATCCAGTCTCCGTGCCCACCACGGCCGTGGAGCCGTCGACTGGCGGGTGTTCCGCCGCATTACCCCGGGAATCCTCATCGGCACATTCCTTGGTTCATGGGTGGCGGCGCAGCTCTCCACCCGCTTCCTGAAAGGATTCTTCGTCTGCTTTCTCTACAACGTGGCGCTGCAGATGCTCCTCAATGTCCGCCCCACCCCGTCCCGCCAGCTTCCCAATGCAGGGGGCATGTTCGGGGCAGGAAGCATCATCGGTGGCGTCTCGAGCCTCGTGGGCATCGGCGGCGGCAGCATGTCGGTGCCGTTCCTCGTCTGGTGCAACGTCGCCATGCACAACGCCATCGGCACCTCGGCAGCCATCGGTTTTCCCATCGCTCTGGCGGGCACAGCCGGCTATGTGGCTAACGGCCTTGCGGCAGCACCCCTCCCGCCATCGAGCCTCGGTTTTGTTTACCTCCCGGCCCTGGCCGGCGTCTCCTTTGCCAGCATTCTCACAGCACCGCTCGGAGCGCGTCTCGCCCACAGCCTCCCCGTTTCGCGGCTCAAGAAGGTCTTCGCCCTTCTGCTCCTCGCCATGGGGACAAAGATGCTCATGGGGCTGTTATAGTTACCGGATCCTCCGCGCCTTGAGCCCGCACAGAGGGCATCGCTTTTCCGAAACCTCCCGTTCACACACAGCACACCAGTACTTTGGTGCCTCCCGGCCCCGGCATATCGGGCACGCCCCTTCCTGCCGTCCGTTGCCGCATCTGCATTTGCCGCTCTCCATGGTGCCCCTCCGCCCCTTCACTCTGCCCGCATCTGCCCCCGTTCTCAATCTTGCCCGCTAACCTCCCCTTGTCAAGCCATCATCGTGACTTGACAACCTGCGGTTTACGGCCAAACTGAAAGAAGGAACTCCATGGGGAAACTACATTATGCGGCCAGCCCTGTTCATTGCCACAGTGCTTCTTTTCCTTGCCGGGTGCGCTCCCATCATCAGCAACCAGACGCTGCGCCTCGTCGACCGGAACGTAACCTTCACGGAGCTCCGTCAGGACCCGCTTCGCTATTCCGGTCAGTACCTGCTGCTTGGCGGGGAGATCGCCGGCATCAGGAACACAAGCGACTGGTGTGAAATGGAGGTAGTCCAGTTTAAGACCGATGAGGAAGGGAGAGTGACCGAAACAGCCACATCCGGCGGCCGCTTCATCGCCCTGGTTCCCAGATTCCTCGACCCCGATGTCTACCGCACGGGGGTTTTCGTGACCATCGTGGGACAGGTTGAGGGGCAAAAAGTCATTCCCGTCGGCAAATCCCGGTATCTCTACCCGGTCCTCAGCGTCCGCGAAATGCACCTTTGGAATCATCAAAATGAAACGCCGCCCGCAGCACTGAATTTCGAGATCGGTTTCGAAACGGACATCCGCTGACATTCCGCAATGTGAGTCCGTTGCGGGTCGCCGCCGACATTACTTCTTTTTCACGTGCTCATGGTTGCGGATATGATCCTGGCAGTAACCGTACTGCCCATCGCACTCCGGGCAGTAGCGGAAATCCATCCGGGGATGGCTTCTGTCAGTTATGCCACAAACGGTGCAGCGGTGGAACGGCTCGTCATCACGCCGCGCGAACTGCTGCGCCTGCCTGGCCATCTGTCGCCTGCCGCTCTTGATCATCCAGACGAGGTCTCCGGCAAAGAAGAGGAGGAAGTTGCCGACCGATGCGAGCACCATGAGGCGTGTGGGCCAGCCGCCGAAAAGCACCAGGTAACCGTAGTAGAGCCAGGTGAGGAGGGCGAGCCACTTGATTCGTACCGGAAGGATGAAGAAGAGCTGGAGAACGAAGTCGGGGTAGAGAAAGGCGAAGGCGAGGAAGACCGAGCCGCCGATAAAGGCGTTCGTCACCGGAAAGGCCGGGATGAGGAAGGAGACCGCGACGGTGAGCAATACGCCGATGAGGAGAAAGACATTGTAGCGGAAGGCGCCCCAGTATCCTTCCAGGGCCGACCCCATCAGATAGAAGATGTACCACGCGAAAAAGGCGAATATCGGGTTCGAGAGGGGCGGGTCGAAGAGGAAGGTGGCGATACGCCACCATTGACCTTCCAGGAGGAGATCGGCGGAGAGCCAGGTCACGCTCCGGTCAAGTTTGCCGGTCATGAAAAGGACATAGAAGACCGTCTGGCCGGCGATAAGGTATACGGTCACATTTGGCAGGCCAAACCTGCCCAGTAGTTTTTCCAGCCTGTCGAGCAGCTTCATAATAGACTAAAATCCTTTGCAGAATTAATAGTGCAACTGTTTGTTACGCCTGCCATTTCTCGTAATGGACGATGTCATCCAGCTCCTTGCGGGGTGGCCCAGCCTTCGGCTCCCCTTCCGGATAGCCAAGGGGGAAGAGCCCGACGATGCGGAGTTCGGGGGGAATGTTGAGCAGTTCGCCCAACTCCTGCTCGTCGAAAACTCCAACGAACACACTTCCCAGCCCGAGGGCATGGGCGGCGAGCATAAGGTTTTCCGCTGCGATCCCCACATCGGCCAGGTAGTACTGCTGGCCGCGCAGGTCCCCCGACTGGCCCGGATCGGCGCAGGCGACGATGACCACCGGTGCTTCGGCAAGAGCCTTCTGCGCAGGGTTCGCCTTGTATCCCTTCGGGCCGAAGAACGCCTCAACGTATGACAGTTCGCTGATCCGCGCCTTCGTTGCCGGGTCGGTGACCACTACGAACCGCCAGCACTGGAGATTCGCCCAGGAAGGGGCCATGCGGGCCGCGTCCAGCACCCCCTGGAGCTTCGCCGGTTCCACCGGTCGGTTGGAAAACTTGCGTACGCTGCGTCTCGTCTTGATCGCTTCGAGTGTATCCATGGTTGAGCCTCCTTGCCTATTGAATCCAGAGTGAAATAAAACCCACAGGTATCAGTATACCAGCCCAGTTCCGGCCTCTCTTTATAGAAAGTAATAAAGCCGTCCGGCCGTGCGTGCAAGCAAAAAATGCAACGATGCCCACATGAAGCCCAAGTAACACGAAGAAAGCTTTCCTATTGAGACATTTACAGGGAATTGATCTTGGTCATGGAATTTCCCCGCCTGAGTAGTAGGCTAGAATACAAAGGAGGATTCATCATGAACGAAACCGTTAACAGAACCATCGGCGAGATCGTCGTCGCCGACTTCAGGACAGCCAGGGTGTTCGAGAAATACCGGATCGATTTCTGTTGCGGCGGCAAAATTACCCTCGCTGCAGCCTGCCGGGAAAAGGGGATCGATGCTGCCGTGCTCTTGCGGGAAATCGAGGCGGTCAGGAGCGAGCCGGGCGAGCGGAGCCCGAACTACGGTGCGTGGGATCTTTCGTTTCTCGCCGATTACATCGTTAACACCCACCATGCCTGGCTCAGGGAGAACATGGAGAAAATCTCCGCCTACGCCCACAAGATAGCGGGAGTTCACGGCACGCATCACCCCGAAGTGATCCAGATATCCGAAATCTTCGACCGGATCGCCACCGACATGATGCTCCATCTCCGCGCGGAAGAAGAGGAGTTCTTCCCGGCCATCAAACGGCTCGAAGCGGCCAGAAAGGCAGGCACGGCGCAAGATGCACAGGACAGTGCGGCTCTCCGGGAGTGCCTCGCGAACCTGCATCACGAGCACGACGAAATCGGCACGGCAGTCCACACGATCCGCGACCTCGCCAGGGAGTATGCGGTGCCGGGAGACGCCTGTACTACCTATGCGCTCACCTACCGGTTGCTCAAGGAGTTCGAGGACGACCTCCACAAGCACGTCCACCTGGAGAACAACATCCTCTTCCCGAAGGCGGCAGAGCTTTAAAGCTGTTCTTTATCTATCTAAAAAGCCCGCTCGCTGCGGGCTTTTTGTGTCGTGATGAGGAATTGCTTGAATGTTTATGCTATGCCTTGACAAATTTTCATTTTGGCAAATACTTGAAATATCTCAGCCAAGGAGGAGGAAGTCATGAAAAGATTGGTGCTGCCGCTGCTGTTGACGGTTGTGTTCGCGCTTCCCGCTTACGCCCAGATGATGGATATGCCGATGGAGCCGGGTGGAGGTTATGGACCTAGGATGGGCATGGGCAGAATAGGTGTGGACATGATGGGCATGTGCCTCGCGAATGCTGACAAGATAGGACTTACCGACGAGCAGATCAAGAAGATCAAGCCGATCCACCGGGAAATGGAGAAGAAGCGGGCCCAGTTCCAGGCCGACCTGAAGATTGCCGAGATCGACATGAAGGAAATCATGGATGTGAAGGATTTCGACATGGAGAAGGCGAGTGGCCAAGTGAAGAAAATCTCCGACCTGCGGACGGCGCATCAAATGGAGATGCTGAAAGGGATGAAAGAGGTGCGTTCTATCCTGACGGAGGACCAGTTCAGGAAAATGCAGAAACTGATGCGCGAGAAAATGGGGGAGAAAAAACCGGGCAAGAAAAGGATGATGAAGAAACAATAGCGGGACGGTTCAGAGGAGACCCCCACCGTGAGAATGGAAGGGACGGCGCTTGTAACCGTCCCTTTTTTCCATGGTCATGGTGCAAACCCTTTCTGCCTTACCGCCGAAACCGCATCAGAACCATCCCCGACACCGGATCCATCTCGCGCACCACATCCACCCCGAGGATCTCGGTGATGACCGCTTCCAGCACGAGGAATGTCTCGCTCCCTTCCCGCAGGCAGCCGGCCTTGACGCTGTCCAGTTTGCCGTAGGCTCCGTGGAAGTGCACCTTGGGCTGGTCTTCCTGCCAGAAGATGGTCCCGAAGCCGACCGCTTCGTGACTCTCCGCCAACTCTCGCCAGACCGGCTGGGGCGGCATGGTCTCCGACTCAGGCCCGACCACGAAGCGCCCCTTTTTCATCCCGCCGACCATGTTGAAGGAGGCGGCACGGATGTTCTCCCGCCGAACGACTTCCGCAAGGCCCGCGAGCACATCGTCACCGTCGCTGAAACGCACCACCACGACCCTGCCCGGCTTTCCTACCTGATATTCCATTGACTTCCTTTCATATCAAGAAATAGGAGAGGTGCCTTTTCATCTCTCCTTGCCTGCGTGTTGAGAAGGGTTTTCCTCATCCACCGACCATCGTGACGGGTTGCTCCTGATATACATCCGGAGGGCATGCAGTTCTTCATCGCTGCGGACAATGCGCTCATAGAAATTACGCTGCCAAACCGGAAGCCCTGCCATTTTCTGTAAATCGCGGATCCTTTTTGTGCTGGCGGATTTGAATTGTCCGATGATGGCCCCGATGGAACCCGAGGCAGGCCCTGTAGGGGCGACCCGCTGGGTCGCCCTTTCTATCGAGGTTGAAGTATTTTGGGCGACCCAGCGGGTCGCCCCTACCTCATCGGAAAAAATCATAATCCCGTGGAAATGGTTTGGCATAATAATGAATTCATCCAAGAATACATATGGTCTAAGCAATGGCGTTCTTTGCCATTCCTCGCAGACTATTTTCCCAAGCTGATTCAATGCCATCTTTCCATCGTCGAGCTTTCCGAAAAGACATTCCCGGTTCTGGCAACAGACCGTTATGAAATACACACCGGCCGAGCGATAATCGTACGATTTCAGACGGATGGTTTGGCGATCATGAATGTCTGGATTATACGTCATCAGGTCACCATATGGGCAGCCGTTTGCCTCAATGCTCAAGACATCGTGACAGGGATCACGCGATGATCCGCAGATATTCCTTCTCGGACACAAGGTCGCGCGTATCCACCCGATCGACGAAGACGAGCCCCCGGATGTGGTCGAACTCGTGTTGGAAGATCCGGGCGATAAAGTCGGTGTACTCCTCTTCGCGCAGTTCGCCGGCACGGGTGAGGTAGCGAACGCCGATCTTCCGGTGGCGTGACACGAGGCCGCGCAGGCCGGGGACGCTCAGGCACCCCTCCCACCCTTTCTCGGTCTCGTCGGATCCCCAGACTATCTCGGGGTTGAGCATTGCGGTCGGCGCCATGACCGGGGCATGGGGATAGCGGGGATTGGGGCGGGACGCGACGATGAAGAGGGCGAGCGGTTCGTGAACCTGCGGCGCGGCGATCCCGACCCCGTTTGCGTCGGACACTGTCACGAGCATGTCGTCAATCAGGGCCTGTACAGCCGGATCTGCCGGGTCATCGACGGGGCGGGCCGGTTCGCGCAGGACCGGCTGGCCCAGTTGTGCAATCTGTCGCAGGATTGGCTTATCGTGTGTTTTCTCCACGCAAAATCCTTTATTTAGATTACGCCCCTTAAGCAATTACTTGATCTGGATCAGGCAAGAGTTTCACCCGCTTCTGTTATGATGGCCCTTCGCTGGCGCACTTCTCGGTCCAGAGCTTCTGCACCGCCTCTCCCACCTGACTGAACCGCTTGGCCTGAATCCGGTAGATCCAGAGGAACAGCCCCACCAGGAACAGCGGGAATACAAAATCGACCGCTTCCAGCGACAATGAAAACGGCGCAACAAGAAAGAAAACGGCAAACAAGGCTGCGGAGAGGTTTGCAAAGCCGTGTACGACGATCTCGCCCCGCTGCTCGTCACAGCTGAGCAGACCGTGCATGACCGGGATGTAGCCGAAGTTCAGGTTGAGCAGCGACTCACGGAAGGCAAAGCGGTTCCCGGATAGACGGCGTACCTGGATCGGCGCCCCCCACCCGCTCCCCGGTATGGCTGCCTCTATTTGCTCGGCGGAAAGCACTTGCCGATTATCTGTCATAACCTTGAGTGTATGTCGGTAAACGGGTATACCGGCCATGAAATAGCCCGGCCACCATCTGGCGCTGACGAAAATCTCGGCGATGGCAACCGACCCGATAAAGCTGAAAAAGTACTTCAGATACGGCCATAACACGTCAATCATCTGGATCCCCTCACCGTTTCCTTATCGACACATACATTTACCACCGTATCTACTTACCTGTTACTTAAGTTCTCATTCTCATCGTCAAACCCCATAAATCTTTCCGTGACAGACCTAGTCCCCCTAACGGAAGCCGGCGGCAAAATCGATCACGCACATGCCGCCGAAACGGGGATGAGAACCGCAGGATGCGCCAGCCAGGCGGAAGGGACGATTGAAGATGCTCTTGCGGTGCCCCCTGTCTCGCACGCCATCGTCGATGATGAGCTGCATTACAACGAATCGCGCCGAACCGGGCCCATAGAAAATGCACTCGCCGATCTGCCCCCGCCAGACACCATGGCGATCGATCCGCACCCGGGGCGAACCGCTCCGTCTCCCCGCATGCCCAACGGCACCGCTTATCCCTTCTTCGACGACGAGATCGGCCGCAGCCGCTGCAAGCCCCGTCGACCACGACAGAGGCGGCAGCGGACGCTGGCTCGACAGGAAACGGATCGCCTCATCCACCGCGGCCACGCCCTCGTTGGTATTCACCAGGGTCCGCGAGCCCGGGATGCGGAATGATTTCCCCGCGAACTGCCGGCGGAACGTCCGCAGGAAGCCGGCGTACGCTTGTGGCGCGGTGCGGGCTGCATTAACCTCAGCGAGGACCTCCCGGGCAAGCTTGGCGTCTCCACCGTAGACGACCGTTGTGGTAAACAAAATCCAGAGCAGGCAGAGCGTTTTTACCACGGCAGAGGTCATCTCTGCGCGTCCTCCCTGTCCTGCCGGTCAGTTTGTCGTATCGCGAGAAATGCCGGCATGGACTAAAAAAGCCGCTCACCCAGCGGACAGCTGGCAATGGGCGGCTTGAGCGCACAGCAATGGCATCGTTTCCGGCTACCATCTTCCCTCCCGAACAGTACAAACTATTAACGCCGTCTTACATACACCTGGACGATGGTTGCTGTCAACGTATTTGAAAGGGGGAATCAGGCTCCGCTCTGCTCAAGCCTTTCGGCCTTCTCCTTGACGGCCTGAAGCTCTTTTTCAAGGTCGGCAACCATCTCCGCTTCGGTCTTCACCATCTGCTCCAGCTGGAAAGACTTCCGCTCCAGCCGGACATCGGCCTCGATATAGGTCGGGGACATGGGGTTCTGGACCGAGGTGGGAAGGGCGCGGATAACGGTGCTGCCAGTATAGAGCGGATGTTCCAGGATTTCCTGCGTGATGCTGTAGGCGGTACCATCCGGGATGATTCTTTCACGGACACTCTTCCCCTCCCACTTCAGCTCCCGGATTATACCGGCGGCCGACGTCTCGGCGATCCTTACCTCCTCCACCCCGTGCAGGTAGTTTTGCGGGTTCTCGATGCGGTCCAGGAGAAGTCTCCAGACCGTATCCAACTGGGCATGCACCAACGTACGGAACGAATTGACCAGCATGGTCCACCTCCTGGCAGAATTTTCTCCTCTCCAGCCAGAAGTATACCATCCCTTTCCTGAATTACTTTCCGCGAGACACCTTGCTAATGTAACGTATACCGCACATGCGGTATACATTATTGCCCGCCCGACCGGAGCTTGTCTATAGTGGTATCAATAGTATCGCCAGCATCCGGGAGGCAGGTCCGCCCATGTGCAGAAAAATATTCATTGCCGCAACCGGCCAGAACACGGGAAAAACCACCATTAGCCTCTCCCTCGTGCACCTGGCTCGCCAGAAATACGAGCGGGTCGGCTTCATCAAGGCTGTCGGTCCCAAATGCCAGGAGTTCAACGGCACGGTGGTCGATAAGGACGCCGCCCTCATGGCCCGGGTCTTCGGCCTGGAGGAAGATATCTGCCATATGTCGCCGGTGGTCCTGGGACGCGGCTCGACGAAACGCTTTCTCGACGGTGCGCTGACTACCGCCGAACTGGAAGATCGGCTCCTGACAGCCTGCAGGGAGATGGAGAGCAAGTACGACTTCCTGGTCATCGAGGGGGCGGGACACGGCGGTGTTGGCTCCGTGGTGGGGCTGAACAACGCCAGGGTGGCGCGACTCTGCGATGCACCGGTGGTGATGGTAAGCGGTGGAGGCATCGGCAACGTCATCGACTCGGTTCTTCTGAACCTCTCCCTGTACCGCGCCGAGGGTGCCCCAGCCACGCTGCTGCTCGTCAACCGTCTCCTGGCGGAGAAACGCGATGAATCGCTCAGCTATCTGGCAAAGGCGTTCACTCCGCTCGGACTCCCGGTGATGGGTGCCTTCGACTACTCACCCGTCCTCGCCAACCCGACCCTCAACCACATATCCCGGCTCCTCGGTGCACCACTACAGGGAGACCCGACAGCCCGCAACCGTATCATCCATCACATCCAACTCGGCGCCGCGTCCTCCCAGAAGGTTATCGACGGCCTTGCCGCCTCGACGCTGCTCGTCAGCACCGGTTCCCGGGATGAGCTGCTCGTCACCCTCTCCTCGCTCTATCACATCCCCGACTACAGGGCAAGGATCGCCGGACTCGTCGTCTCCGGCCACGCCCCAGTTTCCGCCGTGACCCAGCAGATTCTCGACGCAAGCGGCATCCCTTACGTCCGGATCCACGAACGGACCGCCGACGCCTTCTCCGCCGTCACCGGCCATGTCGCCAAGATCAGCGCCGAGGATGCCGAGAAGATCGAGCACATTCGTTCTTCAGCCGAGCAGATCATCGACTTCGACGCCATCGACCGGCTGGTCTGGCGTTCGCACGAAGGGTCACGACACGTTCCCCTTTCGGCAGCCTGACGACAAAAAGGCCACTCCGGGAAATGTTCCTGCCCGAAGCGGCCTCTGTCAAGTTGGCCTGCCGCGTAAAAAATGCCCGATCAGCCGAGGCGCTCCACAGCGTCGAGGAGCTCCTCCAAGGTGAGGCTCGTTGCCACCGGCTGGGCAAAGGCTTCCCCGGAACCGCCACGCAGCAGATCGAAGCGGGGATGGCGCTCACCGGCCGCATCCTTGTCGAGCCCGGCTATGACCACGCCGACCTCGGCAAGCTGGGGCTGGGCACAGGAATTGTGACACCCGGACATGGCCCAGGTGAGCTTTTCCGCTGCCGGCCCCAGCCGATCCATGATGGAGCGGGCGATATCGCGAGTAGGTCCGAGCCCCATGCGGCACTCATGGTTTCCGGGACAGATGCGGAAGGCCATTCGTTCCTCCCGGGCTGTACCGGCAAAGCCCGCCCTGGTCAGCATGGCAACCGCATCTGCCGGATCAGCGTCATGGGCAAGGTGAAGGGCGAGGTTCTGCTCAGCGGTCACGATCAGCGTCCCTTCGGCGAAGGCTTGAGCAGTCTCGGCGACGGTCCGCAGTTCTGCTGTGGTCACCTCCCCGGCAAAGGGACGTGCCTCGATCCTGCGACCGGGGGCTGCGGCGACAACTCGTCTCGGGGCTGGTACGGGCATCGATGCCTCCGTCTCCTCCGCCTGCTCGGCGAGAAGCTGCCGGAAGCCATCCTGGCCGACCTCCGCAACCAAGTGCTTGAGTCGCTTTCCCACCGGGGTGTTAGCTGCGTAGACCCGCACCACCCGTTCAACGAGGGGAATGATCTGCTGCGCGGGGACCGCCTCGGTCAGCAGAAACCCGGGGACCGGGGCCCGGCCGAGTCCGCCACCGGTCCAGACATCGTACCACGCCTTCTCTCCGTCCAGGCGAACCAGGACGAGTCCCACATCCTGGATGAGGTGCCGCCCTCCCGCGTATCCACCTTCCACGGCAATCTTGAACTTCTTCGGCAGCCTCTCGAAGCGCGGATTGTCGGTAAAATGGGAATGGAGCTGCCATGCCAGCCGCTCCACCGCCGGGAATCCGGCCATGGCCTGGGTGCTGCAGGTAATCCCGCGCACCGCCCCGCCACAGGCTCCCCTGGAGGTAAGTCCCGCTGCCACAAACTCCCGGGCCACCTGGGGTAAGTCCTCCTCCCGCAGCCAGTGGAGCTCCATGCTGCAGCGGGTGGTGAGGTGGACCCGTCCGCGGGCGAACCGGTCGGCGATAGCGCAGATGGCAATCGCCTGCTCCGTCGAAAGAACTCCAGCCGGAAGCTTGATCCGCCGCATGAAATAGCCGTCCTGACGCTGTTGATATATCCCTTCGATGCGCAGTTCCTGCATGTTGACCATCACGATTCTCCTATTTCCCGTCGTCGAAACCGATCATAAAAAAAGGCGTCCGTTTCCGCCGGACGCCCGCTCTGCCGCATCACTTCGCGACGAAGGCGATTGTCCGCTCGATCCGGCGTCGCGTCTCGTCCCGGCCGAGTACCTCCAGCACCTCGTAGATCGACGGGGAGGTTGTCCCGCCGCAGAGGGCTACCCGTACCGGCGGGCCGATCTGCCCCATCTTGATTCCCTGCTCCGCGCAGAACTCCTTGAACGCCGCCTCGATAGCGTCGTGGCCGAAGTCCGGCAGGCCGTCCAGCTTGGCGAGAAGCGCCTTATAGAGGGGGACAACCTCGGGTTTGAGGAACTTGGCCGCCGCTTCCTCGTCGTAGGCGAACTCGGAGCGGTAGTAGAATGCCGCCCCATCGGCCATCTCCACCATGGTCTTGGAGCGCTCCTGAAGCGTCTTCACCGCGGCAACACGATCAGGACCTTTGCCCGGGTCGATACCCCTCTCCTGGAGGAAAGGAACAAGAAGCTCTGCAAGTCGCTGTGGGTCGCCGTTCATTATGTAATGATGGTTCAGCCAGAGGAGCTTGTCCGGGTTGAAGACCCCGGCGGAGCGGCCGACCGCCTCGATGGAGAACTTTTCGATCAGCTCCTCGCGGGAGAAAATCTCGTCATCGCCGTGACTCCAGCCGAGTCTGACCAAGTAGTTCACCATGGCTTCCGGGAGAAAACCCATATCGCGGTAGGCCATGACGCTCGTGGCGCCGTGGCGCTTGGAAAGCCGGGTCTTGTCAGCACCGAGAATCATCGGCACGTGGGCGAATTTCGGCACCGGGTAGCCGAGTGCCTCGTAGAGCATGATCTGGCGAGGCGTGTTGTTGACATGGTCATCGCCGCGGATGACCGTGGTAATCCCCATGGTGGCGTCATCGATGACCACGGTGAAGTTGTAGGTGGGAGTACCATCGCTGCGCTGGATGATAAGGTCGTCCAACTCCTCATTGGCGAAGGAGATCGGCCCCTTGATCAGGTCGTGGAAGGCGGTCTCCCCGGTCTGGGGGGCACGAAAACGGACCGCGAAGGGTTTCCCGGGGATATCTTCGGTGCGGTTACGACAGGTGCCGTCGTACTTGGGCTTGCGACCCTCCCGCATGGCCAGCTCCCGCTTCGCCTCAAGTTCCTCGGGGGTGCAGTAGCACTTGTAGGCCTTCCCTTCGTTCAGCAGCTTCTGCACGAATTCCTTGTAGAGGGGGAAGCTTTCTGACTGGTAGAAGGGCCCCTCGTCCCAGTCAAGGCCGAGCCAGGTCATCCCCTCGAGGATGGCGTCCACCGATTCCTGGGTGGAGCGGGCCACGTCGGTATCCTCGATGCGGAGGATGAACGTCCCCTTTTCCTTCCGGGAAAGGAGCCAGTTGAACAGAGCGGTGCGGGCACCGCCGATGTGCAGGTAGCCGGTAGGGCTCGGGGCGAAACGAAGACGGACTTCGGACATCGTTTACTCCTTTTTCTTGAGGGACTAGGGCTCAGGACGGGTAAAACCGCCTCTATTCCCCGTTTTCCGGTGTATCGTCTGACGGCTTTTTCTCCCCGGGAATACGGTACTCTTCGCCGGACCAGGCGCCCAGATCGATGAGGCGACACCGCTCGGAGCAGAAGGGGCGGCAGGGATTGCCTTCCCACGCTGTTTCCTTGCCGCACTGGGGACACTTGAATGTTTTCAGTCGAGTCGTTACCATGGTTCACACAAAAAAACCCAGGCGCCTTTGCGTCCCTGGGGTCGAGATCACCCGTAGCCATTCCGCCTGCGTCCCGAAGATGTCAGATCGCCCCGGACATGCGCAGGAGGTGGGCGAGCGTTTCCGCAAGCCGGCGATAACCGTCGCCATTGGGATGAACGGCGTCGGCGCGGAAGGAACGGTTTGCAAGTATGACCTGAAGCGCATCGCCGGTGTAAGGGATGCCGAATTCTCCGGCCACGCTCCGGTAGAGCCGCGGGGGCGGATTGAGCACCCGTTGCTGAAATCGCGGCACACCGATAAGAACGACCTCTGCGCCGTGCTCCTGGGCCATCATGATCATGGCGCGAAGATTGTTGGCCACCTGCCGTTCGTCAATCCCGTGAATCAGGTCATTGCAGCCGTGACACAGAATCACCAGGCGCGGATTTACCTTGTCGAGCACCTGCGGCAGCCGTCTCAAGCCGGATGCGGTCAATTCTCCCGGCATGCCAGCCGAAACGACCTTCCTTCCGATCAGCTTTTCCAGGACTGCAGGATAACTTTCCCCGTAAACCGCCCCGATACCGTAGGTAAGGCTGTCGCCGAACGCCAGGACGACGGCGTCCCGCGGCAGGGGCGAGAGACGCGGTGCCGTCCGTCCCCAGCTGTGCAGGGGAAGCGATACCATGAGAGCAACTACCAGGACACCGCAACCTGTCATGACACGCCGGTTTCTCCGGAAAAGCCCGTACCGCGCTGCATTGCCGAACTGTTTGGCAGTGCCCGAACACATTCTTTTGGTGAATCCTGCCATCGCTTTCACCCTTCATACGTACCTGCCTCAGATTAGCGAAATATTGCTCAACAGGCAAGCGGTTTCAGTAGTCAGTCGAAAAAGATAATCCGCGGTTTCCGGCATTGAGAGCATTTGTCCTGCGGGAGGCATTCTGCATTCCGCCTTGACATTCGCGGCAAAAAAGCTATAGTGCGATCTGAAGCAGCGGCTGATCGACAAGATCAAGAAAGAGAAGGGATTGTGGCCTACCTTACCCGCATCTTAGCGGTTTTTCTCGGCGCAGCGATTTTAGCCTTCGCCGCCCCTTCCCCCACCCGCGGTGCAGACGCGGAGCCTCAACCAGTGGCCACCGCCATCGGAGAATTCGCCTTTCTCACCGGGTACGGCATCACCCATGAGGGAATCGGCTCCACCGACAACCAGGTGCAGACCTTCGACGCCATCCTCCGCTTCGGCCGGTTCCTGTCGGACGAATTGGGTAAAGGTTCCTGGTACCAGGGGCGCCACGAGGTCTTTGTGGAGCTTCCGCTCCACGTGGCGGTGGACCACGACGGCCGGATCATGACCGGCGCTTATCTTCTGGGGAGTTACAAGTTCACCGCCCTCGCCCGGCGTCAGCTCTTTCCCTACGTCTTCGGCGGCGGCGGCGTCCTCTACGTCGACCTGGGGCTTCCGAAGATGGGGAGTCGTCTCGATTTCAACTACCAGGGGGGGACCGGCATCCAGTACCTCCTGCGCAAGGACACGGCGCTCCTGGCCGAATACCGCTATCATCACGTCTCCAACGCCAATATCGCCCAACCCAACGAAGCCCTCAATTCCAGCAAGTTTCTCATCGGGGTTTCGTTCTTCCGCTAGATGATGGTTTATGTTCACAGCCCCTGGAACGCTGTCAGAGGGAGGACGGTTATCCCCTTCAAGGAGGGGACAAAGGTAGCCGCGTCAACTGACTGGTTGACCTCCGGTTCGTCGAACATGATCCGAATTGTGTCCCCGCGCTGGTCGTCAAGTTCCACGGTCTTGGGAAGCGCCACGCCGTTCACGGCCTCGTAGTCGCCATAGACGACCCGCTCACCCCATTCGTTTTCCTTTTGAGTAACCAGTCCCTGCTTGTCGTAGGTAACCAGTTCGGGACGTCCGTCTGGTCCTGTGCATTTGCGGACCCCGGGCTTGGGCCCTTCGCCTGGAGGGCGCTCCGTTGCCCAGCGCATGAGTCCCCAGTTCTTCAGGGGATTGCCGTCCGGAAGCTCGGATACAAGGCCGGTATACGCGGTATCTTTGGACGGGACGAGACAGGTGATACGGTCGCCATTCATGAAGACCTCGAACACGGTCTGCCCGAAAGGAGAAAGAAGTACCAGGTGAAACAGGTCGGGACGCTGATACACCAGGTAGCCCCGGCCGCCTGTGCTCTTCTCTCCGGTCCTGGCGGTTATGGAGACGGAAGACTGGATGGTTTCCAGCTCTTTCCCCGGAAGGATGAATTCCCGCGGCTTTGGCACCGTTGCACATCCGGCGAGAAATAGAACTCCTGCAAGAAAGAGCTTTGCAGCAGGAATCCTCATGAATGACAACCTCTGTAGCGTCATAATATTTTCCCTGAATACCCGGCAAGACCGTCAATCCCTTTCTTGACAGGTGCTTGTAAAGTGTTTATCATCTGGGCCATTTACATGACATTGACCATAAGCATCATAGATTATCGATCACCGTTTGTAAATGCAGGTGGAAAATTTTATTGAGCAACACAATCAACGAGGGAGGGAAAAACTATGAAAACGCATGGCTCGAAAATGAGGTCCACACACAACAAGCGGTACATGGCAATCTGCCGTTGCCTCTGTCTCTTGCTACTGATGGTTCTGTTGTCACCCATGACCGGGCTTTGTTCTTCAGACCGCTTCGTCGACAGCGACGAATACAAGGACAAGGAATTCCACAAGGGGAATATCAAAGATTATTCGGATATGGTCAAGGGAGACAACATTGACTGGGTCTCGTCAAATGCAGCGCAAAATCTGGCTCAGTACAACATAAGACTTGGAAAGGTGGAAAACAAATCGGGCACTCACAGCAAGTCGCTGGTGGAGGCGGTGAAAGCGACCTTCAAGAGTGCTTTTGACGACAGGGAGAGCAAAGGGAGCAAAGGAACACTGACAGCCGAGCTCTGCGTTTTCGAAACCCAGGATTACAGTCCGGGCAAGGCCTGGATACCGTTTGTGGGCGGACACCAGATGCAGGCAGGCATCGGGATCGAGGTGCTCCTGGTCGACGCTAACAACAGGACCGTTGCCAAGTTCCGGCATTTTGCGCGCCGCGGTGTCGCGATCGAATCAGCTGCGGAGGAGGCCGCCGGAGACCTGACGAAATACATCAACAAACATTGACGTTCCGACAACAATCCGGGCGAAAACATACGGCCCTCCAAAAGGAGACTTTCATGTCATCCTTCAGGAGGGCCGTTTTTCATTGAACGTTAGCGCTGCCGTCTTATTTTCCCGCTGGCGGTTTTCGACAGGTGGTCAACGAATTGAAACTCCTTCGGCACCTTGTACTGTGCCAGGCGCTGGTAGCAGAAACGGCGCAGCTCGTCAACCACGGCATCGTGAGCAGCGCCCACCCGAAGCACGATCTTCGCCGTGGGTAACTCGCCGTACCGGGGATGCGGCACCCCGTACACCAGGGATTCCTGGACAAGTGGATGGCGGTTGATGACGGCCTCCACTTCCTGGGCAAAGACCTTCATCCCCACGAAATTGATCACGTCCTTTTCCCTGCCGACGATGGAGAGAAATCCGTCCGCATCGATCCTCCCGAGATCGCCCGTTGCAAACCAGCCGTCCGTGAGGATTCCCTCCCGCCCTTGCCAGGGGGAATAATAGGCGTCGAGTATCCCCTTCCCCCTTACCAGGATCTCCCCCACCCCGTCCGCATCCCTGTTGTCGAGACGGATCTCGAAGTCGGGGAGCGCCCTGCCGACCGACCCCAGCTTCTCCTTTCCCCCGGCGAGCCGGACGAAAGGGAGCCCCACCTCGATGATGCCGTAAGCCTCGCTCAGCTCGAAGCTGAAACGGGCGCAGAACTCCTCGGCCACCGCCTCCGGGAGTTTCATGGCGGTCGAGACCGCAAGGCGGACATGGTTAAGGGCATCGGCCGGCAGGGCATCGGTGCGCGACAGAAGGCTGTAATGGAAAGGAGATGCATAGATGAAGGTGCCCCGGTGGTTCAGAATCCCGTCGATGAGTGATTCGGGGAAGCGGTGGCCGCAGAGAACGATCGTCGCCCCGCGGCGCAGGAAGAGGAGGATCGTGACCACGAAATGGTAGCTCATGGACAGCACCCAGAGGACGGTATCCTCCTGGGTGATTTGCAGCCCCCGGTCCGCCGCGTCGGTCCGGGCGAGGATCGCCTCATGAGACAGGACCACCCCCTTGCTTGTCCCGGTCGTCCCTGAGCTGAACCGGATGAAAGCGGGGTTGCACCGGAAATACTCTTCGTTCGGCTGTTCGCTGACCGCCCTCTTCCCGATGACGAATGCCTTTGCTACGAAGCCGTCGGTCTGCAGCGGCTCGCAATACGACTCGTCACGCAGCCGCGGCTCCGCCATGAGGAAATCGACGTCGATCCGGTCAATGACCGTGTCGACCTCTTCCGGGGACTGTTCCGGAGAGATCGGGACGATCGCGGCCGAAAGAGAGAGGATGGCCAGGCTCGCGACGATGTAATCGATGCTGTCGTCGCAGAGGAGGCCGACGCGGTGCAGCGGCCCCACTCCCTTCGCTTCCAACGATCCCGCCACCAGCTCCGCGGCACGGAGCAACTCCCCGTAACTCAGCCGCTTCTCTCCCTCAATTACCGCGGTCCGGTGGGCAAGCGCCGCTGTTTCCTGTTTGATGGCCGAGAATATGTTCATTGCTTCGTCTGCGGCGGGTAATTCTTGTAGATATTCCGCATGGCGAGGATGTACTTTGTCCCCATGGCGATGCTCCTGAAAATCTCCCGGAACGGGACCTTGACCTTGTTGAGGCGCAGCGGATTGTTGCGCCAGCCGATGGTGTAGAGCCGAGCAAAATGGGCATAGAAGAGCTTCCGGTCGAGCTTCGTCGGGAGCACGCTGTGCATGCAGTCGTAGTAAAGGTACGGGTCGAGGATGAAGTCGTCCTTGTACTGGTGCCAGAGCGGGGTGCCGGGCGATGGCGAGAAGACCGTGAAGGAGACCTCCGCCGGGATGAGGTCGATGATCACCTGTTCGAGCCGGCGGAAGTCCTCCACCGAGAAGCCGGGATCGACCATGAGGGAAGCGTGGAGAAGAATGCCGCAGTCGCGGAGGATCTTGATCGCCTTCCAGTTCATCTCCACCGTGGTCCGCTTGTTGTAGTCGTTGAGGCGTCCCTCGTCCATGGCCTCGAGCCCCACGTAGACGATGTGGAGACCGACCTCCTTCCAGAGCTTGAAGAGCTCGGGATGACGGATGATGGTGTCGACCCGGGCCCAGCTCACGTATTTCTTCCTGATCCCCCGCTCCTTGAGTAGGTTCGCGATGGCGGTGAGTCGCTCGGCATTCAGGAAGGTTTCGTCATCCACGAAGTAGATGTACTCCTCCTCGATCCGGGAGATTTCGTCAACCACATCCTCGGGGCTTCGCTGCAGATACTTGCCGTTCATCATGTGGTGCACCACGCAGAACGAGCAGTCGTAGGCGCACCCCGTGGAGGTGCGGATGGTGGCGATCCGGGGATACATGGTCTTGAGCCGGTTGTTTGCGTCCGGCGAGGTCCAGACGGAGAAATAGCGGGAGCGGTCCACCAGGTCCCGCCTGGGGCGGGGAATCTCCTCCACCGGAGGAAAGAGAGGCGGCTTGGCCGCGGCCTTGGCCGCGAAGTCCGGATCGGCTACCGAGAGGATCGCATCGCCGGAGGCAAGGGGCTCGCCGCTCTTGTACCGCTTCACGATCTCGCGAAATGCCGTCCCCCCTTCCCCGCGCACGACAATGTCGAGGGGGGAGCCGGCAAAATCGGCCGGAATGATCGTCGGATGGATGCCACCCGCTACGGTCACGACGGACGGAGCGATCTCTTTCGCGCGGCGGGCCAGGTCCTTCACGATGGCCGCCTGGGTGCTGTAGCAGGTAAAGCCGATGATGTCGGGATTCTTCTCCCGGACCCGCGCCTCGAAGAAGGCCACCGGGTCTTTCTCAAGTGCGATGTCATAGATGAGCACAGTATGTTCCCGCGGCACGCCGCCGGCAACAATCTCGAGCTCCAGCGGCTCCAGATGGAGAAAGCTCTGCAGGCACTTGGCCACCAGAAGGTGCGAGTGCGGCTTGATCAGCATAATGGTCAGGTTATCTTTTTTCTGTTGTGCGGCCTGTGACATACAGACCCTCCTTGCAATACGATCGTATGAAAACGATCTCAGTTGTTCTCTTCGGGTGCAACGGTATATTTTCCCGTCGCAACAAAACGACCTGCAGCGCGGCCTGCCTGCTCACCGAGGGCGAGACAGGTGCCCATGACCCGCGTCGAACCATGGGCCTCATGACTCACCGAGATGCACCTACCGGCCACGAAGAGATTCGCGAAACCCTTTACAGTGAGAGAGCGGAAGGGGATCTCGTAGTAATCCCCCGTTGGGACGTAACGGTACACAGCCCCACGCTCCCGGTCCCACAGTTCGATGGGCCAGGCGTTCCTGACCACGCCATCGGGAAACTTCGCCGCAGAGAGAACGTCATCTTCGGTCAGCGTATACTCACCGAGGACCCGCCGCCCCTCCCGAGGGAAGACCCTTTGGGAGGTCCCGTCGACTATGGCATTACTGAATGCCGGCAATCGTTCGGCCAGAAGCTTCAGGGCGCGCCCGGCCATTCTCAGGACATACTCCTCTCCGCCCTCTCCCGGCATATTGAACTTGAGGTACCCTTCGCCGGGAGTCCTTCCCGAGGCATAGGCCGTGAAGCGAAACTCGGGCGGGAGCTCCTCCTCCGCGACAAGCCTGGCGAGCACGTAGGGAACCTTGAGCGCCAAGGAATCGCCGGTTTCCTGAATGCCCCGGACCCGTGCGATACATCCGGCAAGCTGGATTTCCTCTGGCGGGGAAAGATCGAACTCCGCACCGGCCATGCAGGCGAGATCACCGTTTCCCGTACAGTCGATCGCCACCTGCGGCTGGATCTGGAGGATCTTACCGGCTTGATCAGCGGTCACCGTGGTGACGCGTCCGTCAGTAGCGGTCGAGTGCAGGGCAGTGGCATCGCACAGTATGGTGAGATTCCGCTCGCTCTGGCATAACGTCCCAAGAACATCCTGAAGATCGGTTGCAGAATACGGGAGGACGAAAACCTTGCCGATTCGCACCGGTTTGCACTCCAGGGAACGTATCTTGAGGGCGGCGACAATCTCCCGCGACAGGCCTTCGTTCAGCGTCTCCACAGGCTCCGCGTCGCCGTTCAGGTAGAGCCCGCAGATGGTGTGAAGCATCCCCCGGGTCCCGGTCCCCCCCAGGACCATTTCCTTCTCGATCAAAACAACCCGGTTGCCAGTACGGGCCGCAGCCACAGCAGCTGCCACACCGGTAACTCCTCCTCCGACGACCAGCACGTCGCAGGCAACCACAGTGTGTGTATTACCTTTCAGAGACCGCACCGCAGTTCGCTCTCGATCGCGGCGACCTCAGCATCGGTGAAAGTGCCGTCCAGCCAGGAGATCGTCGCATTCAGCCGGCCGTCGAAGGAGTTGAAGAAGATGCCGATCCCCGGCGGTACGGGCATGCGGGGCGTGTGAAAGACGTTCACGATGCGGCACCCCATGAGGTCGTGGGAGGTGTACGAGCACTTGCTCACGTGGGAGAAGCAGAACGATGCGATCTTTCCCTGGAGCGGCAGATTGAATATGCGGCGCAGCACCGGCAGCGGCACGATCCGCGTGAGCGACGAGGCGGCCATGAGGTTATGCGGAAACTTGGACTGGACCTGTTCGTACATCTGCTCCTTGATCACTCCGATCAGCCGCTTCAGGTCGGGAACATCCCCGGGCTGAACCTGGAAAAAGAACATGGAGTTCTGGTTGAAGAAGAGTTCCTCCCGGATGTCCTTAGCCTGGCGCAGGTCGGTGGAAACCGGGACCACGTAGGCGCCGTGGGGGACCCCACGCCGCTCGAACACCCCATGGAGAGTCTGGAACACCCGGGCAAAGAGATACGGCATGATCATGAGGTAGCCGGCCTCGGCGTACGCCCTGGTGTAGATTCCCTCCGCCTCTTCCCGACTGAAACTGACTATCCGGTACCTGAATCCCGGTTTCCCGCCAAGATTGATGGGGAGCGACCGCATGGTCTCCCGGGAAAGGGCGATCATCTTCCGGTTCACGGCTTGGCCGGCGAGGAACTTGGGCTTCCATGGTCTGAGATCGAATCCTTGGGTGAGACGGACGTTCTCCGCGATCCGCGAGTCTTCGCCCCCGGCCAGAAATTCCTGGAAAAGGTTCATGAAGGATTCGGCCCCCCGGGCATCGAAGAGGCGATGATCGAACGTCATGGCCAGGCACTGCTCGTTGCGTCCGTAAACCAGATGAAACACCAGGTGTTCGTGGGCATTCCCGAAGGGAGTGTTGACGGAGTAGGTAACGGCGGCCAGGAGACCGTCCGGTCCGGCTGCGTCATCCAGGCGGGTGACGGTCAGTGGGACCGTCGGGGCAGCATTTCCTTTCGGCATTTTCCAGTAGGGGGTGAGGGTGTAATGACGTGACACGCTCCCGCCGATGACCGGGAAGAGCGCGAGAAATCGCTGCAGCGCGGCACGGAAGGCAGTCTCGTCAGGAGGGGTGTCGAGCATGAAGACCACCTGGGAGGCGTTTCCGGCACAGGTGGTCTTCCGCATGATGAGATCGATCACCCCCATCACCCAGTCAAACCCGTTGAGGTAATACTTGTTCCTGACTGAAAGGTAGTTCAGAAGCATGCGCTTACAGTTCTCTGCTGATGAACGACGCCAGGCTGTGGACCGTCTCGAAATCCTGCTTGTTCAGAGGGGTCGAGATGAGCTGCAGCTTGAAATTCTTCTCGATGAAGACGAGGATTTCCACGAACCCGAGGGAATCGATCCCCAGGTCGGGGAACGGCTTGTCCGGCGTGATCGCCGCCGGGTCCTGGTTGGTGATGGACGAGATCACCTGGATCAGTTTGCTTTCAATCTCCTGGACGGTCATGGCTGTTGAAACCTCCGTTAAAATTAAGGTACGTACGTTCGTTAAAACCGCGGGCAGAGCCGGCACGCCTCGGGCGGATCGGCGCCCAGCATGCGACTGCGGTGTTCGACCATGGCAGGGCCGCTCCATATGTCCGCGAGAGGCCGATCGAGGAGACTGCCGAGGACGACCTCAGGCTGGCAGTCGCAGAGAGTCACCTCCCCCCGTACGCTGACCGGCACGGTCTGCCAGGGGGAATAGCACCACGTGTGCCGCTCGGAGCGGCGGGCAAGCTGATCCGGTGGGACCAGGAGATAACTGCCGTACCGCTTCCAGAGGCCGAACTCTTCGAGCCCGCGCACGGAGAGGATGGGTAGACCCTTCTTGAAGGAGCGGGCTACTCCTCCCTTCACCTGTGCCGCCGTTGCCTTGTCCCAGTTCTGCCAGAGCGTCAGGTTGACGTTCTTCCCGAAGTTGAGATCGCTCACCATCAGAACGTGCACCCCGAGACCGGCGACGAGATCGATGAGCTCATCCAGGTGGGGGACGCTCCGCGCCGACACCGCGGAAAAAACCGCGGTCGATAAGGAGCGCGAAGATTTCGCCGCCTCTACAAAGCCCTTGATGTTCGCGATCACCCGTTTCAGGTCAGTCCCCGGACGCATGTCCGACACCATATCATTGGTCGCGCCGTCGATGCTGAAGGCGATGGAATCAAGTCCCGCCTCGATCAGTTTGCGCGAAAGTTCCGGGTCCAGGAGCATGGCATTGGTCACGAGCCCGGTTCTCCGCCCCTGTGCAGAAGCTTCCGCTACGAAATGGACGACGTCCGGGTGCAGGAGCGGTTCCCCAAGGCCCACCAGCGTTATCCGGTAGGCATGGGGGAGCAGGCCGAGAACAGCGGTGAACGTCCCTTTGTCCATGTCCTCCCCCTGCATTATTGCGCCGGTACGGGCGCAGTGGGAACAGGACAGGTTGCAGCGGGTCGTGATCTCGATATTAGCGAAGACCGGCCCGGTATCCACGCTCGGCGCCAGCAAGGGCTTTTCCCCCGCGACCGCTCGGCCGCTCGGACAGCGGGCGATGTGCTGCCCGGATGACGGCGAGCGGGCGAGAAAACGAGTCGCCTCGGGCTCAACGGATGCGAGCGCATCGAGCGTGCTCGTGTCTTCGGCCGTCAGCGCACGGAGATGATCGGCAATCGTGCCCATGACCAGGCCAATCACCAGCGCACTGTTTGTCCCGCGAAAAAGGTCATGGCCTGCCGACGGAACGATAACGGTGCGTGCCCGGCGCTCGAAACCGTTTTCTGCCCAGCCAGAGGCCTCCGTACACGGAACCAGGTCGTCGTCAGCGCCATGCATGACGACGACAGGAAACTCTCCCTTCACTTGTCGGGAGCCAACCGTGTTGACGAGGGAAATCGCCTGTGCCAGAGAGGCAAACGAGATAGCCTCTCTCCCCGTGCGGTGCCGGTTCCAGCGCTCGAGGTACGCCAGATCGATCCTTTTCGGCACCGAAGCGAGGATCAGCAGATCGGGAGCGAGGCGATGCTCCATGAGCGTCGCCAGTGCCAGGATGCCGCCGGTGGAATGTCCCAGGAGGAGAATGGTCCGCCCTTCCCGCCGGTATCTGCCGATGGCCTCGGCAATCGCCGCAACGGAGGCCGTCCGGTCGAAGGAGGGGGACTCCCCAACCGTGTGACCTGGGAGCGTGAGAGCCGAGACAGCCTCGGTACCGTGGACCGCCACCAGTTTCTCTGTCAGTGGCAAGAAATCATCGGGAGTCCCGGAAAAACCATGCACCAGAATGATGCCCACCGGCATGCTAATCTTCCTCGAGCAGATCGGCAATTGTTTCGGCCCCACTGTAGCGAGCAATGATCTTCGCCACGTCCGCCAGGCATCTGTGCGTACTCGGGTCTTGCACCAGGGCGCTGATTTTGTCACCGATCTCCACGTCGCTCATCCGGTCGAGGGCGTCGATGTAGATGCCGGGATTGCCCTGGAACGGCTGGGGAGGAACAAGCCGCACGCCGCACCCGAGGCGTTCGAGACACACGCCGTTGTGGGCCTGCTCGGGCTGAAAGGGCATTACGACCACGGGAACCTCGTGCTGCAGGGCTTCGAATACGGTCATCTGTCCCCCGTGGGTGACCAGGAGCGCGGCATGGGGCAAAATTTCGTGGAGCGACACGAAGGTATAGGCGTCGACTCGCGGGTCGTCGGGCATGATGCCGAGAAATTCGCTCTGTCCTCCTGCGGCAATCAGCACCTGGTATCCAAGGTCGACCAGAACCCCGATGAGCCTTCTCGCGGACGGGAGGTACACGGTACAGGTACCGAATGCCACGATGGCGAGCGGCCGGTCGCTAACGACCAGCGTTTCGTGGTCAACCGCATCACTTGGCCAGTTGTTCCAGACGAGGGGTCCCACATGGAACATGTCCGACTTCTGCGGCACCGGGGCGAACTCCGGGAAGTCCCAGAGAAAGGTCCGCTCACCCTTCAGCACGTGCCGGATATCCCCATGGCATGTCGGCAAACCGAACGACGTCTGTGCCGCCTCGATCTTTGCCCCTGCATAGCGGAAAAACCCGTCAAGAATGATCCGCTGCGCCTCCCTTCCGGGCTCTCCCTCGGCAAACCCGAGGACCTGGTCGGAATCGGGCAGTATACAGCCGCAGACAAGGGAGTCGAAGGGGACCCCGGCGATCTGCGCCGATCCTTTCAGCGTGAACCGGAACACGCCGAGCGCCCGGTCCGGTCGGTAGGTTTTCAAAATGTCAATTTCCGCCTTCATGCAGGCAACGATCTTCTCCGACTGCCTGAACCACTCCACGGACGGGAACCCGGACTCGTCGGTTTCCTGGATATCGGGCAGGACAACGTGTTCGATCCCCTGATGACGGAGAAAAGACGCATGCTTTTTGCCGACGGCAACGAGAGCCTCGTGGCCCCGCGCCGTGAGCGCTTCGCTGATCGCAAGACATTTGACGATGTGAGAGAGCGAATTATTGCCGGGTGCCAAAAAGTATTTCTTGCGGCGCATAAAATCAGGTTACTTTCTTGAGATTCGACGTTATCAGTATCAACGCCGCCCTTACAGCTTACCCATGTACATGACGGCCTTCTCTCCGTGGCAGTTACAGCTGATACAACGGACCGACCGGATGTCGGCAGGCCGGGTTTCCCGCACAAGGAGCAGGCCGTGGGGGTTGTCCTGTACGGGCGTGGCGTAATGGGTTTGATGCTTCAGCATTAGGGCGGCAGCGGCAAGGTTGAAAGCGCTCCCGGTCATCATGCTGCCGTACAACGGGGCATACGCCGCCACGGGGATGCCCGGCGCCAGGGAAGCGCGATAGACAGACTCGTCCGGAAGCATCCCATCGGCATCGATGATGTTGACGTCTACCCGTTTATCCTGGTCCGGATCGCCGTTCACATGGACGGCTTCGACGACACAATAGCCATTCCCGGCAGGCTCGTTCCCCATGAGAAAGAACACGGCCCCTTCGCCCGGCACCTGACAGGTCGGGGTGAAGGTAAACGGTCGGATCACTCCGTCTTGCGCCGTAGTGAGTTTCTGATCAGAGACGTAACCAAGCACATCGCCGTATTGATCAACCGCCCCGACGAGGAGATAATCGCAACGCCCCTGCTCAAGCCAGCATTTCGCCAACTGGAGTGCCGCCTGGAAGGAAAACCGGAATTGCGTCACCGTCAGGGTCGGTCCCTGGATGTCCAGCGCCGAAGAAACGTAGGAAGCGGCGGCGTTATGGACCGAGTTGGAAAACGTGGTCGGCGAGACATTGGCCTCTCCGTAGTCCAGGACGTCGTCAAGAAACGAGAAGGTGATCACGTGGGCGCCGAAGGCAGTGGCGAGAATGATGCCGAGGCTTTTCCGCACCCCCTCCCCTATCCCGCTGTCGGCGAGAGCGTCCGCGGCGGCGAGAACGGCCATCTTGCTCAGCTTGTCAGCGCGCCGGATCTTCTTGAGAAGCGTCCGGTCGGCAACGGTATCGAGATTCACCAGGTACCCGGTATCGGCCGGCTTCTGCCAGCCGGTGCGCAGGGCTTCTTCCCATGCGGCGATACCCAGACCACGCGAAAAAATGGTGCCGATGCCGAGTACGTTCATCGGCCCACCTCCCGGCCGATTACGATGGCCGCATTGTTTCCCCCGAAGGCGAGCGACGTCGATATGGCGTAACGGCCCGTGACAGTGGTCTTTTCCCTGACCGGAGCGAGGGGGATCGCCTCGTCCCGGTTCTCGAAACCGGCGCTGGCCGGGATCCATCCCTCCCTGAGTCCCGCGGCGGTGAACACAGCTTCGAGCCCGCCGGCGGCTCCGAGTGTATGCCCGGTAAAGCCCTTGGTCGAGAGCATGTTGAGATGCGGGCCGAAGGTTTCAGCCAGGACCTTCCCTTCCACCAGGTCGTTGTCGAGCGTCCCGGTCCCGTGGGCATTGACAAAGCTCACATCCTCCGGCGCTATACCAGCTTCGTCGAGGGCCGCGCGCAGCGACGCCTTGAGCCCTACCCCGTCCGGGCTGGGCGCGGTGAGATGATAGGCATCGCCCATCGAGCCGTAGCCGGCGAGAAAGAGGTCTTCGGCCTTTCCCCGCTGTCGCGCCACGGCTTCCTTCTCGATGACGAGGACCCCGGCGCCCTCACCTAGGTTGAGCCCCTTCCGGTTGCGGTCAAAGGGCGCGCAGAGGGCCGGGTTCATGATGCCGAGGGAGGCGAAACCGCAGTAGGGGACATGGTTCAGCTCGTCGGCTCCGCCGGCGATCACGATGTCGCACAGATCTCCCTTGAGCCACGACAGGCCGATACCAAGGGCATCGGTGCCGGAAGAGCAGGCGTTGACAACCGTGAGCGCCGGGCCGCGCGCGTTTATCCTGCGGGCAATATATTCCGCGAGGTTCCCCTTGAGAAAGCGGTCCACCGAGGTCATCGGTGCGGTGCCCCGCTCCCGGTAGGAACGGTAGAACTCCAGGTCGTTCAGCTGGCTCGCCACCGTCGTCCCCATGCAGACCCCGACGCGAAAAGTCGAAAGGTCCGAGAGACCGGCATCGTCGAGCGCCTGATCGACCGCCATCAGTGCCAGGCTGAGGGTCCTGCGACCGTCCAGATGATACTCGGACGGGATCCCCTGCACCTGGAAGACCGGATTCGTCAAAGCCGTGGCAAAGAGCGAGACGGTGTCCGCATTCCGTTTGCGATTCTCGAACGTTGCAAGCGTCTCCGCAAGGCCGGTGCCCGCGGCAGAGACGGCACCCAGTCCTGTTATGAGTATTTTGGTTTCTTTCATCTAGTCGGGTAAGCCGCTACAAGGCACCGCTGGCCTTGCCGGTCTCTATTTTTTTATCAGGGTGACGCTGGCGAGGAAAACCGAGCAGGTCAAGGCCCTGTTCGGTTGTCACGATGCGCATATCCGGATAGTTCCGGTGGATGTAATCGATCATCTCCGCAAGCTGCGCGCGCTCGTTGTAGACGATGCGACCGATGCGTGCAGTCGCGCCACTCGTCGCCCCGGTAATGGTGTCCCCCGGCTGCGGCGTTCCGGTCAAAGGAACGAAATAGTAGGCATATCCGTAAATCGGGCACCAGAGTCGGGTAACATACCGGGCTTCGGTCCCGGACGGGCTGAGTCTGAGCGTTTCGCCCCGGACAAAGGTTCCCTCCCTGTGGGTCAGCCTTACCTTGACGTCTATCTCATGCTGGTAGAGGACCAGCCAGGATTTGTCGGCGTACGCGCGGTCAATCTGCGCCTTCATCAGGGCCAGATCATGCTTTATTGTGAACGACTTCAGGAAATAGGGGTCGGTCGCCCCCGTGTTGAACGCGTTGGCCCCCCCCCTGCCGGAGCGATAGTACTTGCTGGCAACCTCCCGGACCATCTCGTCGTTCTTGTTGTAGGGATACACGAGATTCGTGGCGTTGAGCCCTAGCCCCTCGAGCACCTCTTTCGAGCGCGACAGTTCGTGGTCGACCTCGGCCCGCGTCTGCGATCTCAGGTTCGGATGGGAAACGGTGTGACTCATGATCTCCCACCCAGCAGCCTGCAGGGCCCTGGCCTGGGCAGTGGTCAGATGGTCCTTCGTGTTGAGCCAGTCGGTCGTAATGGCCGAACAGGCTACCTCTCCCCTTTCGGCAAAGATTTCTTTCCCAACCAGATAATCCGTGTCGTTTCCGTCGTCAAAGACGAACGTGACCAGGGGGATCGCAGGGTGGGAGACAGTGGTCGTCGGACGGGGCTCTGCTCCGGCGCAGGACACGAGGAGAAGCCCCGTTGCCACCAGCATCATCCATCGCAACGTAACCTTAAACCCACCCGTCATACAGCCGGGTGCTTGCTGTCATAGATGAAGTTCGCAATGGTGTCGATGGAATAGAAAATCTCGCGTCCCTGTTCCATGTTTTTCACTTCGAGGCCGAAATTTCGCTGCAGGAGAACGACGATCTCGACGGCATCGAGGGAATCCAGGCCGAGCCCTTCACCGAACAGAACCTCGTCGTCCTTGATGTCTTCGACCGTGATGTCCTCGAGGGCAAGATCCCGCACGATTATCTCCTTGAGCTCCTTGCGTATCTTCTGCAGTTCCTGTTCCCTGTTCTCCATTATTCTCTCCTTTATCATGCTGACAATCCGTCAATCATTTGATTTCCATATATCACGGAATACGAACCATTGGAAAGGGTAGTTCATGACATACTCTTCCAGAATACGTGCGAACTCCCGGAGGGCCGTCCGCATCTCCGCGTCCCGCGTGCCGCGCCCGCCGGCCGGCGCCGGTATGACATGGGATACATCGACGATGTATTTCTTCGTGCCGACCTTCGCGGAGAGAAAAACGACCACGTGACACCGTGCTGCGGCGGCGATACTGAACGCACCGTAGGGAAACCGGACGTCACCCCCAAGAAAGGGCACCTCGGTGGCGCTGAAGCCATAAGCCCGGTCGCCCATGATCGAAACGAGACTTCCCTGGTCCAGCGCCTTCATCGCCTCGATAACACTGCCTAGCGGGTCGTCGGTAAAAATGATCCTGACCCCTTCGCCCCCGCTATCGAGGTTCAGAGTATTTTTGACCGCCTTGTTGTCCTCCGGGCGCATCATCAGGTGGACGGTTCTCCCGAATTTCCTGAGCGCCGTCATGGCCAACTGCCAGTTGCCCACGTGGGCTGTCAGCAGAATAAAGCCTTTGTCCTGCTCGGCGAGGAGCTGCCGTAACTTGTCGAAGCCCTTGATCTCGATGGCGATATCATCATATCCCGCAGCCACCGCATACCGATCGATGAGACACTTCCCCTGGCTTACGAAGAGGAGGTAGACGTCAAACAACAGCCGCACAGAGCCGTGCCCGGGAAAGCGCCTCCGGACAAAGGCCAGCGACTCATCGACAAGCGCGCGGTCGATGATCAGGTAGTAGAGGCAGACGAAATAGAGGAGCCCATAGGCCCCCCCCAGCCCGAACACCCTGACTGAGACTCGAAAAAACCAGATGCCGAGCCGGTTGCCACGCTTGCGCTCAACATCCTTCTTTGGAGACATGAGCGCACCTGACCTTTTTGATCGCCGCGGCGCCCGCGTACATCGCAAGGCCGACGAGTGCCGCCGCGGCCGGGGCGACAAACAGGGAACCGATGAACCATTCATACAGACGCGACGAAAACTGCTGGAAGATGGTCCCATAGGAGAGGTCGGTCAACCAGCGGCCATGCCTGAGGTAATAGCCCACCTCGATGCACAGAGCCGGCATGAACGGCGGCATCGCCAGGTGCTGGACGTTCAGCGTCACGATCTTGTTCAGGTTGAGGCGCAGCGATACGTACAGGATGACGATCGAATGCGCGAACAACAGCGGCAGCACCGCCAGGAACATGCCGACAGCTGCCGAAAGCGCCAGCCCCTCGGGGGTCGCGCTTTCCTGGAGAAGCATCCGCAGAACCTTACCCGGATGCCGCAGCAACGATAGGTCGAAGCTCTTGGGCGCGACCACGAGTTTGCGGTGCTTGAGCGGCAGCATGCGCCTGCCCACAAGCATCGAGTGGATGCGCGTCAGCCGCAGGTTGTCAAGAAACGGTTTGAAGCTCGACACGCGCTCTTCGGGCTTCGGATAAATGACGTCGATATCGACCGAGGTAAGCTCAAGACCTGCCCAGGCAGCCTTGGCCAGCACTTCGGCCTCGAAATCGTAGTGCGCCCCCTTGAAGGTGAGCCGATTGAGATGCCGAACCGGATAGGCACGGAAACCGCTCTGACAGTCGGCGATCACCTTGCCGGCCTCAACCAGCAGCCAGAAATTGGCAAAGGACCGGCCGAAACGGCTGGACTTGGGAACATTGGGGGTGTTGAAATCCCTGCAGCCAATGACGATGGTGGGCGTATCCTCCCGCAGGTGCGACAGGAATTTCACGATGTCCCGGGGACGGTGCTGCCCGTCGGCATCGATCGTGATCATGTAGGCGCCATTCTGGCCTTCGATATACCGCGACGCCGTCAGGAGCGCCTCACCCTTGCCGCGGTTCTGCTCATGGCGCAGCACGACCACGTCGAGACCGGAAAGTAAGCCCGCTATATCGGCGTCAGTGCTGCCGTCGTCGACTACCACGACGTTCGGAAGGATCTCCCTGCACTCGGCCACCACCTGCTGCACGGTATCCCGGTTGTTGAATACCGGCACCGCACACCAGACGGATTCCTTGGAGAAATGATTACCCTGCGGCATGCCTGTTCCTCTCCCGCGATTTTCTTCCGGAAAGGAGGAGATCCCACATCGGCCCGGTGTAGCCGAGCTTGTGGAGCACCTGGAGGCTGGAATCCATAGCATCGGGTGGAAACAGGCAGTGGCGGACCCCTTCAAATGCATTTGTCAGCGTCTCCTCCAGCCAGGCTTTGTCCACAGACGGAGAAACGTAATAGACGGGCTTCAGCATCCCATCATCCGCAGAGATGAGATTTTCCTTTAGCGCGAGCCGAGCGAGCGGTGTCTGGGGGAGGATGCGGATGCCCATGAAAATAAAGACCACACACTGCTGCAGCCCCAATATATTGCGGATCCCCTCGTGCACCGTCGCCTCGGTCTCGCCCGGACCGCCGAACATGAAAAAGTGCGACGTGGCGATGCCGTGGCGCACCAGCAAGTCGTTGCAATCCACGATATCGCTGAAGGAGAAATTCTTCCCCAGCTTTGCCAGCGTCGTGTCGCAGGCCGCGTCGGCGCCCACCTCGGCTGACGCGAACCCGGTCTTCTTCATGCGCTCGACGATCTCATCGGTCAAGCCTCCCGGCTTGATGAAGCCCGACCAAGGGATAGAGATTCCTCTGCGCAGCATCTCGTCGACCACATCGAGATAGGCCCCCTCGTCGTCATTGAAGACGGAATCGACGAAAAAAATGTACTTGGTCCCGTGCTTGCCGCGCAGCAGCTCGATGTCGTCGACCACCTCCCGGGGGTCTCGCTTGCGCAGCTCCGTGCCTTCGAGCAGAGGATAGGTACAGTAGACGCATTTGTAGGCACAGCCGCGTTTCGTCTGAATCGAAGCGATGTTGCCGCTGTGGAGGTAGAATTCGATGAGGCGTTCGTCATAGAGCGCCGTACCTATCTGCTCGCCGGAGATCCGGACAGCAGGGCCGATGAGGGCTTCCGGGGGGTAAATCCCCTTCGCGGCATTGTTCACGAATTCCACCGCCAGCACTTCGCCTTCGCCGATGATGCCGTAGTCTGCGCCGGTCTCCTTCAGGATGTGCTCGGGAATAAGCGAAAAGCCGGCGCCGCCGAGCATCACCTTGACGTCGGTGATCTCCCTTACCTTGTCCACGATGTTCCTGACGTTCTGGATATAGTACTTCTCGTTCATCAGGTTGACATTATCGATGTTTCGTACCGATATCCCGACCAGGTCCGGTCCGAACTCCTCCACCTCGCGGGCGATCGCATCGAGAGAGCAGTCAAGCATCAGAAAGTCCGCCTGCCTAACCGTATGGCCGGCAGTCGTGAGAGCTGCCGCGACCATGCTCATGCCGATGGGATAGATGGGATACGGCGAGAGGGTCACGTTGGCCGATATCAGCAGAACCTTCATTCGGTGCGCTCCCCGTCGTTGTTCCTGTTCCACCTGCCCCGCTTGGGACTGGCATGGCGGTATGTCCCGTCGGCCTTTTCCTTCTCCATAACCTTGAGGAACAGTTTTGCCATCTTCAGGTTCTGGCTGCAGTCGCCGTAGAAGGTGTCCCAGGCGTAATAGTAGAGCTCCTGGAGCTTCGCCGCGGTCATTTTTGCCGGCTGGAACACGACATCGCCGCCGGTGTACCTGCGCCAGTCGTTGGTGAGGATCCGTCCCTCCTGCGCCAGTGTCTCGCGGATCGGCGTATGGGGAAAGGGGGTGAGAATCGTGAACTCCGCCAGGTCGAGGTTTATCTCCATTAGAAAATCGACCAGTCGCTTGATGTCATCCTCGTCCTGGGCGTCGGTGCCGAGGATGATCGTGCCCTCGACGCCGATGCCGCGCTCCTGCAGCCGTTTGACGCGCCTGCGGATATGATCGGAGGTGTCGAAGATGGCCTGGTAGACGTACCAGCAGCCGGCTTCCGCTGCCAGGTCCAGGATCTCGTCGTCGTCCTTGATAGGGTGGCAGATCCATTTCTTTTTGAGGGGGATCAACGCCCGGAACAGATCCTTTTCCCACTGGTCGTTCTGGGACATGGAATTGTCCACGAAGAACAGGCGGTTGTTGTCGATGGTCTCCAGTTCCCGGAGAACGTCGTCGATGGGACGGGGCCTGAATTCTCGTCCGCCGAGAAACGGGGTGCAGCACGGAAAACAGTTGAACCGGCACCCGCGCGAAGCATGGACGAGATCCACCATCTGCACGCCACGGTAGTTGTAGAGATCGCGCTTCAGAATGTCCCGCCGGGCCGGGCCGACCATCTCGATATCCGGGAAATTCATCTGGTAGTCATATAGTTTCTTCAGGCTGTTATTTCTGAAATCGGTGAGGACCTGGCCGAAACGGCCTTCGGCCTCGCCGAGAAACACCGAATCGGCGTGCTGCATGGTTTCTTCGGCATGAAGCATCGTCCCGATGCCGCCGAAAATAACGGGTATGCCCTGCGCCCGATAATGGGCGGCGATTTCCCATCCCCGTGGAATCTGGCAGGTGAGCATGCAGGAAATGGCCACCAGGTCGACCTTTTCGTCGAAATTGATCTCCTCGACATGTTCGTCGGTAAAGGAAAGCTCAACGTCATCCGGCACCGTCGCCGCAAAACAGACCGGGCCATGGGGCGGCAGGTTGAATTCCGTCTGCCGCTCCAGCTTCGGCCATCTGGGGTAGATAAGTTTTATCTTCACGCCAAGCCCTTCCTATTTCTTCAATTGTGAAAATTCATCGACCATGCCGGCGATGTCCCGCCCCGATGCCACGATTGATCGCGCCTCTGCAAAATTGCACAATGCGCGACTTTCCTGTCCCGGGGCAAGGACAAGATAGAGGGCCTCTTCTTCGCCAGCCTGCCCTATCAGCATCCCGTACGTCTCGGGAGCCATTAAGATATCGGCAGCAATGTCCATGATCGCTGCAAGCGATTGTTTCTCTCCCGCCACATAGAGCAGAGGACCGACGAGCCCGAAATGGATCGCGGTTTCGCCGAGGGGGCTGGATGGCAGCGTATAGATGAACAGGTTTCCCCGCGACAGCGTGCGGCCGTTGTCGACATAATCCCTGAAATAGGCGATATCCGAGGCGAGAGAACCCTCGCTGCTCGTGCCGATAATACCGATATCCTGCTTGCGGGTCGGCGCATACTCAATGCCCGCATCCCGCAGGGAAAGCGCCACAGCATAGGTGGTCATCCGCGATACCGCGTCAAGCCGTCCGAAATTCTTGAACGGGTAGGAAAAGATCGACCGTCGCGAGAGGGAGGACATTTCCTCGCCAGCTGCCAGGCGCTGACACACCCCGCTTCCGATGGTGCCGTATCCACTCGCCGTTATCCACCCTATGCCATGTACGGAAATCATCGGGGAACCCATTTCACGCCAGGACCAGGGCTGCATTCACGCCACTGAAGCCGGCGCTCGTCAAGAGCGCCAGCGCATTTCGGTCAACGTCCTGACTGCGATTAGCAACCCACCCCTGCGCGTCATCATCGACTTCGACCATGTTCACCGTGGGCGGCACGTTGTTCACGCGCAGTGCCCGCAGGGCAACGATCATCTCGACCAGGCCGGCGGCTCCCATCGTATGGCCGATCCCTCCCTTGATGGAATAGACCGGCAGCTTCCGGTCTCCCACTACTGAGCGGAACGCCAACATCTCCATGGCATCGTTATACACGGTTCCGGTGCCATGGGCCGAAATGAATCCCAGCTGCTGCGGCTCGGCTTCCGCAGAACGGAGGGCTTTGTCTATGGCGAGGATCAGTCCCTCGCTTGCCCGCGACGGCCCGGTCATGTGGTTGGCATCGTCGCTCATCCCCCAGCCGGCCACTTCCCCGAGAATCGTCCGTTCTTCCCGCCTGGCGCGCTCTTCGCTCATGATGAGGGCAAAGGCCGCGGCTTCCCCCACGCTGAGACCGGCCCTGTGCTTATCGAAGGGACGGGCGGGCACTTTGTCCAGTGCCATGAGGGAGGAAAAACCTGAATAAATGAATTCCGTCACACTGTCGCAGGCCACGACGAGCACGCAGTCCGCGGTCCCGTTCCGGATCATCGCTGCTGCCCGCGCTGCCGCCGCAGTCGAAGATGTACAGGCAGCCGAGAGCACCATGCCGCCACCCCGTGCGCCGGTAATGTTGGCAACCTTCCCCAGGAGATGGTCCAGAGAACTCTCCGCAGCGTCACCAGCTCCCGTGATGATGCTTTTCTCCAACAGGTCGATCTCCCCCTTAGTCGTCGCAAGGAGAAGGCGCGCATCGGCGGGGAAAACTTCCTTGCTCCGGTCAAACAGCTGCACCAGCATCTGCATGGCCAGCGAGGTATTGCAATGGTAGTCGAGTCCCGGAATCGTCGCTCCGTAGTCGGAGTGAAAAGCTCCGGTCTCGAACCTGGCCAGGCGCGCAACAGCCGTCCGGTTGGCCAGAAGGCCTTCCCAGCATGAGTCGAGACCATTCCCGTAAGCCGTCATGATATCTGCGGCAACGACGACAGCTTTCACGGAAGACACCGGAACTCTCCTGCCCGCCATCTGTTGCGGCACCGTTCGAAAAGCTCGGGCGAAACGATGCAGGGCTGACCGGTCCTGGCATCAGTGAACAGCTGGACGGTATAACCGCTCGTGGCCAGGCTGCCATCCTCCTTGGTCACGCGAAAGTCTGTGTTAAGCCGTGCGCCGTCATGCCAGTTGAGTGCAGCCCGGATGGTAATCCATTCATCGAGAAAGAGCGACTGGTAATAGTCGATATGGAGCTCGACGATGGGGGCATAGAGTCCGGCCGCGCGATAATCCTCGTAGGAAAGCCCGCAGCGCCTGCCCAGCACTTCGGACGCCTCTTCAAACAAGAGCGGATACCGCCCATGCCACATGACCGCCATGGCGTCAGTCTCGCTGAATCGGACGTGTCGGGTCACTTCGACGACGACAGGATCCGGCGCATCCTGCGGTACCTCAAAATAGACTTTGCCTCTTCGCGACTTAATGGATGTCATTGCTTTCCGAGATCAGCCGCAAGGGAAACCCGAAGTTTCGCATCAGTGACCTTTGCATCGCCTTTCAGGAGATAGGCCTTGACAGTAAGTTCGCCTCCATCGTCCGCAACTTCCTTGACGGCGCAGATCACGTCTTCATCGGGAAAAACGGGCGCGTAGTACTTCGCCAGGACGACCTCCCGCAGGGCAACCGGCTGGTTCTTCGCGTGCGCGATCGTCGAGAGAATGCACTGGATCTGACATGCGCCCGCCAGGATCTTTTTGTCGGGAAAATGTCCCTGAAAACCGATGAAATCCTGCGGGAAGGTGAAACGTGCGGTCATGGTTCGATCCGCATGGGTCGCCCCGGTAAGGAGACGTTCGATTTCATTCTTTATTTTTTTCAAGAATACAATTCCTTTTGCCGTACCGTCAATTGGTATCCGTACTGATAATTCACGAGAACAATGCCCTGCGGGTAACGTTTTCCATTCTGCTCCCGGTATTCATAATAGGATACCCGCCAGACGAGGTCGTCGTCCTCGTAGTAGCTCTTTTCGATGAGGTCGCGGTCTTTCCCGGCGAACACATACTCCATGTACCCGGCACCGTCAGGCTGCCGAAAGGAAATCGTGTATTTCCCCTTCGAGACCTGTGCGGACGCGGAAGGAACCACGTCAAAGTAGATGCGCCGGATGTCGTTGCCGACCGCGGTCGGCAGATCGCCGTACTTCATGAGCGCATCGAGCGCGTAGTCGGTAACGATGGCGTTCCGGTCGCCAGACAGCTCGAACAGCTTCACTCCCATGGGGTTCAGGCAGACGACTCTGAACCGGTTCTCCTGCCTGTCGACGTCAACGTTGCCCAAGCCCAGGAATTTGCGCCAATTATATTCGAAAACGACCGAGTTGAGCACCTGAAAATTTGCCGGCAAGCCCGCCTTGAAACTCTCCACAACGCTGGACGGATCGACGGATTCCAGGGGGACAAGCGTAGTTTCCTGGAAAGGAACCCGCGCGCACCCGACCGCGAGGAAAACCCCCAGGAAGAGGACGATAAGCCGTTTCATTCTTGCACCGTTTTCTGCCGTGATGTGCCCAGGATGCTGCAGAGCGAGGGGATCACGATCACGGAGGAAAGGTAGCCGCTCGCCATGCAGATGACCATGGCGAGACCGGTCGAGTACAATGCCGGATAATTGGCAAACAGCAGCGCCCCTGAGCCGATCACGTTGGTCGCGGCGGAGAGCGTCACAGCGATGACCGTGCCGATCCGCAGGTTGTAACGGTATTCGTAGGTCATCCCCAGGCCGTAGTCGACGATGACCCCGCTCGTGACGATGGCGGCAACGATGTTGACGATGTTGAGCGGAATCCTGAACAGCGCCATGATGCCGACGAACCAGACCATGCCGGTAACGAGCGGCACGAGGGCGATGAGGGCCTCTTTCCAGTTTCTGAAAAACAACCAGCAGAGAACCACGTTGAACAGGACAGCCAGTGGCGCGAGCAGGCGGATTTCCTTTGCGGTAAAGGCGGCCAGGGATGCGGAGATCGCCTTTCCCGAGACGATGAACGTGCCGGAATACGTACGGGTCACTCCGGACAGGGCATCCACATAATGCTGTTCATCCGGGAAATAAGATAAGATACGGTATTCGCCGTTTTTGTGCAATACAAACCGTTCCTGCAGTTGTGCGATCATCCCGTCAGGGTTGGCGGCGTCGATCCTGTGCGTGTAGAGCCCGTCGAAAAAGGGTGCAAATGCCTGATCCGAGAAGGGGTATGCTGCCGAAGACGCACCGATCAACCCTTTGAGCTTGTCCGCCCTTCCCTCCTTCCAGAAACGGTCCCATCTCGCACAGTTCTCCGCGCGCTGTCTCTCCGAGGGCCAGAACTGGGCAAGGCTGGTAAAATCTCCGTTGGTGATGACCCTGGATACTTCGCGGCATACCCGGTCATTCTTTTCCATGGCCTCTTCGAGGCTTTTCCCCGTTACCACGAAGACGGCCTGGTTGCTCTTTCCGCCCCAGACCTCACGAAACCTTTCCTCTGCCTGGAGTATCCCGGGTTCGCTGCCGTCGAGTTTCTTCACGTCGCTGTCAAAAGTGACCGACAGGGAGAGGTACAGGGCAACGGCTGTCAGGACGACCCAGACGCCGATGCTCAGTTTTGCGGGCCAACGGAACTCCCGCATCCGGTCCCCGAGGGTAGGAGCGGGAACCAGAGGGTATTGCTTCCACGAAAGGGTCAGAGGAAGGACAAAGAGCGACATCAACAGGCAAAGAAACACGCAGAGGATGGAGAATAGCGCCAGTTGGTGATAGCCCTGAATGAGGGAGAAGTAGAGAACGAAGAAACTGAACATCGTCGTGGCGGCGTCGATGGTGACCAGCTTGGCGAGCTTCACCATCTGTGCGGTGTCGGCGCCGCGTTTCATCGCGATGTAAACGAGGAGCCCGTAATCGATGGAGATGCCGGCGATCGAGGTCCCGAAACCGATGACCAGGTATGACAGTCTTCCTTCGAAGGCCGCAGCGATGTGGATCGCCCAGACGACGGCGATGAGTGGGATGATAAAGACGAACAGGACACGGGGGTCACGAAACAGGACGACGAAGAGGAGGAGAAAGGCAATCGAGGCAATGATCGAGGCAACTTCGATATCGCGCTTGATGACCCGCTCATTGCTTGCCGTGTGGAGGTGGCCGCTAATGACATCTGCCGTGACGAACGCCGGCAGGCCCTTGATCTTGTCCTGCAGCGCCGTTGCAAGCTCCTTGCAGCGCTGGCTGTCCATCATCGGGACCGGCGTCTGAACGATCATCATGGCGTGACGGCCGTCGCGGCTTATGAAATGCCCATCCTCAATGTTGACGCCATAGCCCATGGATGCCGGCAGAGCCCGCAGTTTGTTCAGGATGAGCATCTTGATCCCGAGCGGGTCGCTCCGGGACAGGGACGACATGAAAATGCTCTCGGGGCGGAGCGACTGCAGGTAGATGCCGCGTATTTTCCGCGAGACTGTCTCCGGGTTGATCTGGCTGTCCAGGGAGGCAAGATCCTCCTCACCCAGAACCTGCGGAGCATACTGGAGCACCGAAAATTCTTCCATGACATTCGCCACGGAAAAGCCGGCGATCGTTTTCGTAAAGAGGGGCGGCTTGAGCGACGCCGCCAACTGGTCGACGGCCGCAAAGAGATCTTTCTTGGTCCTGGCAGGATCCGTCAGCGTCAGGGAAATAATCACCTTGTCCGAAAGGCTCGAATCCCGCAGGAAGTCCATGCTCCGGGTGATGTCCTTATCCGGCGGCAGCATCAGGTCCAGGTTACCGTTGTAGCGGGTAGCACAGAGACCGGCTCCGGCCACCACGGTTGCCAAGAGTACTAACCCAAGGACCCATTTCCTGTGCTGAAAGACAAAGGTGTAAAGCCGGGGGAAATACTTGTCAAACACGCCCTTTTACCTCAAAGCTGCTGCTATTGAGAGGGGCATTCAAGAGGGTATTCATGAAGTGGATGGTGGTTACGTCACCGCTCAACTCTTGAATCCTTATCTGCTGCAGATACTTCTGGTCATCACGGAACGTCAGCGTTATGTTCTTGATGACTTTTTTCGCGGGGTTGTTTTCCCGGGGGGTGAATTCGATCACCAGGGGGGCGCGTTTTACCAGCCGGACCGTGTTGCCATCGAGGAGCGATCCGTATTCCCCGGAGAACCAGACCGTCAGCTGACCCAACACATTCTGGAAGACCGGATTCTTAGTCAGGGATATCTCCTGGACCTGATTCGTATCCTCGTCCCACTGACGAATGAGTTTGTCGGTGATCAGGACTGAATACCGGAGCGGCGAATCCACATGCCAGGCGATCTTGTTCGGTTTCTGGAGATATATCCGACCTTTCAGGACGAGCTTCTGCTTGAACATCGCCATCTTTTTTTCCTGGGTAAAGTCGGTCTTGAGGGTCTTGAACTCAGAAACCCTTTTCCCAATGGTATTGAGGAGTTCGCGCAGGTCGGCCTGTCCAGGTGTCCCTCCTTTGCTGGTTTCCGCCCCGAAGGCGAGACCGGCGCCTACTATGACGCACAGTATCATCGAAAAAACAACTCTCATGCCAATTCTCCAGTACATTATCATGCTGCTTCCTTACTTGTACCGTCGTTCTGCCAGACTTTTACTTGACCGCGGGCAACGAGTTCATCGCCTTTGAAGACTTCGCCGGTTATGATTCCGAAATCACCGTATCTCGCAGCCTTATAAACCGATATGCGCAGCGTGTCGCCGACGCACGCGATGCCGAAAATCTCCAGGTTCTTCACGCCGAGCAGGAGCCCTTCCTGCAAAGGATTGCGGCTGCCGAGTTTTCTGAAGCCTTCCTGCGCGGCAATGGCCTGGGAGATGATCTCAGGGTAGCAGGCATCGTCGAGTCGACCCGTATCGTCGACAAATACCATATCCTGCCGGACTGTCATTTCGGAGACCGACGCCCGTTCCTTCAGTTCGAGGAGCCGATCGATGAGGAGCATGGGTGGCCTGTGGGGTACGACCAGGGCGGCATCCACGGGAAGGAACATGATCTCGTCCCGCCGCTCGAGATTGTGCCAGCAGAGTGGGTCCGAGGCCAGGTAGTCGCCGGTCATCTGGAAGGCCGTGCCGCGACAACCATAGCACTCGTTGAGTTTGTCGCACTCGCCGCAGGGCCCCTTGATCATTCCTTTGAAATTCTTGAGGTCCTGCACCACTTCACTGTCGCGGAGGATGTCCTTCAACCGCTGCCGGCGAACGTTCCCGATCGGGATCGTAATGCCGACGCAGGACTGCACGAAGCCTTCGGAGTTGACGGCACAGGAGAACTGATGCCGCAGGCATTCCCCGCCAACCAGCGGCGGTTTCGGGTCCCAGTGGCGGCCGTATTTGGTCCTGTCGATGTCGGCTATGCGCCGGAAAAAATCCTCAAGGGTCTTGGAATCCAGCTCGAGCATATTGTGATTCCGTGCTCCCCCCTGTGGCGTCATCATCTCGAAATAGGGAAGGATGTCCTGGTCACGCAGCCACTCCCACAGGCGAGGCAGCTCGTCGATGTTCTGCTGGCAGATGATGGAGCTCACTCCCAGAGGATGGTCGGGCGACGGATAACCGGCCAGTTTCAGGTTGGTCAGGGCTTCCTGGATTTGACCATACGCCCCTTTGCGACCGGAAAGGGTATCCTGGAGGCGCTCATCAAAGGTGTTTATTTTGAGGACAACCCTGACGCCGTTGTCGTACAGCGTCTTCGCCATGTCCAGGGTGATGTTCGTGCCGTTCGTAAACAGCTCGACCTCCATGCCCAAGGTGCGGATGTAGCGGATCATCTCGATGATATGCGCATAGAGCATCGGCTCTCCGCCGAGGATAATAATTTTTTTTGCCCCCAGTTCCCTCGCCTGGTCGATGACGTCGAAGAACTCCTCCTTCGTGAGCTCAGCGAGCCTTTTCGGTGCGTCCGACGCGTAGCAATAAATGCAGCGGAAATTGCAGCTCTGGTTGAATTCGATTTCCATCGACAGCAACCGACCTTCCCGGACGGCCTCGACGATCTCCTGCTGGGAGAATTCTGCACCGTAAATACGACTTTGACAGGTCTTCATAGGCTCTTTCTCTTGTCGACGAATCGGTTTAGTTTCCGGGCATTACCGGGACATACCTGGCTTCGTATCTGCTCTTCCGTTACGATCTCAACTTCAGGCTGCACGCGGAGCTGGGCCTGCATCCTGTCCATGATCGCCCGGGCAGAACAGGAACCATCCTTGAGTGTGACGAAAACCTTGACCACGTCAGAGAGGTCATAATCGCTCGACGCGCTGACGCAGTAATCACTGATTTCCGGGAAGGAATCGAGAACTGCGTAGATCGAAGTCGGGTACAGCGTGGTGCCGCGCAACTTGATCATCTGCTTTTTCCTCCCGAGGATCGGGCCGAGACGGAGCGAATTCCTCCCGCAGGTGCATGGCCCATCGACGAGAAAACTGATGTCACCCGTCTTGAACCTCACCAGCGGCATCCCCTCGATTGCGAGGGGAGTTACCACAACTTCGCCCACTTCGCCATGGGGAAGTACCTTTCCCGCATCGTTTACGATCTCCACCACGGCAAGATCGGGATGCAGATGGCCTCCCTGTTGAGCGGTACACTCACAAAAGGTGGTAATGGTCTCTGACGATGCATAGGTGGAATACAGGTGGGCACCCCACACATCCCGCAGGTTTTCGCCAATCTTCAGCAGGGAAAGATCGCGGCCGCGGATCGGCTCGCCGATGCAGACCAGTTTCTTCACACCTGTTGATTCAGGATCGATGTCCCGGGATTTGAGGAACTGTCCGAGTTTGAGCAAGAAGGTCGGGACACCGACGATAACCGTCGGCTTCAGCCGCTGGATGATCTCGAGATGACTCTCCACACTGCTCAGACCGTTCCTGACGGCTGCAGCTCCCAGCTTCTGCACGCCGGAGAAATATGCCAGACCGGCGATGAAACATCGATCCATGGTACAGGTGAGCAGCACGATATCATCGGATGTCACCCCGCAACCGGCAAAGGAAATTTCCTCATTGTATGCCAGCCGCTGCAGGTCGTTCCCTGTGTACATCATTTTCGTTGGGCTACCCGTAGTTCCGGACGACAGGACGATATCCACGATCCGCGCCATGGGCACGGCGAGAAATTCATCGTTATGCTCGGCCAGGGCAGCTTTATCCGTCATGGGGATTTCATGCAGCGTGTCGAGCGTTATCCCGGCACTATCCACTCCATGTGCCCTGAGCAGCTTACGGTAATAGGTGGAGTTGGACGCTGTATACGCAACGTGCTCCCGCAGCAACTCTGCCTGAGCCCTTTGGATTTCATCGGGATGTGAAAATTCCAATCCCCCCCGATAGCCACAGCTCTTCATGCCCCGCTCTTCATGGCGGACAGCTCTTGATCGATAATCTTCCATACTCTGTTCTTGAACGCGAATGCAGTCAGGTCTTTGTATTCATCCCAGGGGATAGCCGACAATCGGCGAATCCTGATTGTTCCGGGCCGGAGAAGAGCCGAACCCTTCGGCATGATATCGTCGCTTCCGGAAATACAGAACGGGACAACGGTGGCCTTGGACTCGAGAGCTACCCGAAACGCCGCGCCGTGAAAGCTGCCCATTTCACCGTTTGTCGAGCGCGTTCCTTCGGGAAAAAAAACCATCGAGACGCCATCATGAAGCAATTCCAAGGCCTTTCGCATGAATTGCTCAGGAGGCATCATCCTGATGTTCAGGTATCCTGAGTACCTCGCATATATCCCGAGGACTGGAATCCGGAATGGCCAGATGTTGACGATCTGGACAAACTCGTGAGGCAATACTCCCATGAGAAACGGATCAGTTGTGGACCGATGGTTGCACACGAATATGTAAGGTTCACCCCCCCCCTCCCCCTGATCCTCATAGTGAACCCTGATAAACGGGAAAGGAATGGCCATGACAATTCGTCCGTACCAGACGACGGCCCGACGAAACCGTTTCATGGTCCTGCGGTGCGAGAGGAAAAGGCGCATGCAGGCAACGCTGAGAGTCAGCACCGTAATCACAAACGCGGAAACCACAAAAAAAATGGTATAAAAATAAAGATTGAAAAGGTAGAGCTTCAAACGCTCCAACATCGTTATGTGTCCGATGTGCCTTCTCCGTTCTTGATGGCATAAATAAAGTGATAGATGTCCTGGAGCGTACGGATTTCTCGCACCTTTTCCTCATTTCTTATCTTGACACCGAAACTGTTCTGCAATGCAACGATCAAGTCCACGATGTCGAGACTGTCAAGCCCCAGGTCGGAAAATATCTGTGCGTCCGGTACCAGTCGCTTTCTTTCAATTTCAAAGGATTCCTCGAAGACCTGGTTTGTCTTGTCGATGATCTCCTGTTCAGTCATGTATTCCTCCCCGATGGACATCTCGGAACTGGTTCAAAGTTTTTTGCAGATCAGTGCCGCGTTAATGCCACCGAAGGCAAACCCGCTCTTCATCACGGCCTTCACGGGTCTGTTGATCTGCTGCAGGACATGGTAAACGCCATCACAGTCCGGGCTGACCGTCTCAAGATTCAAGGTCGGGTAGATCACGTCCTGCTCCATCATCTTTAGTGTCGCCCCGAGTTCGATCGCCCCTGATGCGCCAAGGGTATGGCCGATGTATCCCTTCAGGCTGCTCACGGGGACCGATGCGCCGAAAATGTCCCTGATAGCCTCAGCCTCTTCCTGGTCGCCCTGAAGTGTTGCCGTGGCATGGGCATTGATATAATCGATCTCTTGCGTCTCCAACCCGGCATCGCCCAACGCCTGCCGCATGCACACGCCGATTGATTCTCTGTTCGACTGGCTCACGTGAAAACCGTTTGCCGTCGAACTATACCCTACCACTTCGGCGTAAATCCTGGCATTTCGTGCAACAGCCCTCTCATACTCTTCCAGAACCAGGATCCCGCTGCCTTCGCCGCAGACCAATCCGTCACGATCCTTATCGAAGGGTCGCGGCGTTTTCCAAGGAGTGTCATTGTATTTAGTCGACGTCGCAAAGAGAATATCAAAAGACCCTGTCACCGTGGGGTGTAACTCTTCAGCGCCTCCGCATAAAAGGACATCTTGTCTGCCGAGCCTGATCAGATCATACGCGGTTCCGATGGCATGGAGAGATGATGCGCAAGCTGCGGCAGGTGCCACGATCATTCCGTTCAGGCCAAGATACTGAGCCATATTCACCGCTGCCGTATGCGACATGCATTGGAAGAACATGGTCGAATTCAGATGGCTCAAGTCCTTGTTGGGGAGCATGATCTCGAAGGCATCGTTGATGCTTTTGGCGCTCCCCATTGTGGATCCGACCACGCACCCGACCCGCCAAAGGTCTTCATCGGCCAGAGTAATGCCGGCATCGGCAAGTGCTTCGTCGGCAGCCTGAGCGGCAAAGATGCTCATTCGCCCCATGGAACGACGCTTTTGTCGGGGAATGCGCTTTTCGTCCTGCATGTCAACCGGAGCTCCAACAAGGCTCTGGAGGCCGATGTACTCTTCCCAGCCGGCCATGTGCCGGACAGCGCTCCGCCCCTGCTCAATCCCTGCCATGAGTGCGGCAACGCCGTTACCGAATGGCGAAACTACGCCCAACCCTGTTATGACGGCACGCTTCAATGACATAACGACCGATTCAAAAGACTTCCGTAATGTTCTTTCCCTATCACCGCGCGGCCCACAATGAGAGACGACATCATGGCTCCGATAATGCCGGGCAGGAGAGCGCTCTGCCCCGCGGCAAACAGGTTATGCAGCGGTAGTTTTCCAATAAGATTGAATTGCCTCAGTTTTTGCTTGACACCATAGGCACTTCCATCAGGACTGTTCAAGTAGTCCTTGAAGGTAAGTATTGACCCTGCGTCACTGAATTCCAGGCTGTCGTGAAATGCAGGGATCACGCTGCAGAGGTGCTCCCTGATGGCGTCCAGGCGCGCTTTCTTATAGTCGAGGTACGACTGAGGTCTCATCCCTCTGGAGGAATCTCTCCAAGCAGCGACGTGTTCGACAAAGGAGGGCTCAAGGATGCAGAGTCCCTTCCTTCCAGCCTGGTTCGGAGACTTTATGAGGACCAAGGCTGGTGTCCCTGCATAGGCAGGATCAAGCAGCTTATTGATATCGGCATCCGGAAAGAGCGACATGATCGACGCATCGGGATTAGGATCCCTACTTCCCTCCTTAAGCATGCCAAAAACTGAAAAAAATCCGATCGATGACTCGAACCCCTCCACCCGGCTCGCAAACGCCCTGCTGTAGTACTTTTCCGGCAGTAGTTTCAGTATGTCCAGAGGATGAATCGTGAATACGCATGAATCGGCCGAGACTTCTTCGCCGGTATTCAGAACGAAGCGGTTCACTATGCTTGATCGGATGTCCGCCAGTTCCGTCATAAACGTTCCGCAGCGGATATCTACATCATATTCCTTAAACTTTTCCTGGAACGCCTTGACGAAGGCATCACCGCCCTCCTTGACGAAAGCGATGGATTCATAGAAATTGAGAACCATACGACTGTGATTCGCGAACGATATCTCACTGGGGCGAACCCCGTAACACATGGCATATCCGGACAGCAATCCGCGCAGAAGTTTGTTGGATGTCAGGCCGCTCAGGACTTCGTCGAGCGAAACATAATCCTCGTCAAGGTTCGGCAGAGTGATCGTATTTGCACGAATGTTGAGAGAGGGGGTCCGGTTGCAGACCGACTGGACCATCTCAAAATACCTGTCGACAGCGAGCGCATCGTCGGGAAAATACGTTTTGAATTGTTCTATAACGTTTTTGATTCCGTTGGGGTGCTCAAACGTTCTGCCGGCAGACTCGAAAATAAACTGGTTTTCGGAGGGACTTGAGAGGAAAATAGGCTCAACGGCATCTCGCATACCGAGGAATTCCAGGATGTCCGAGAGTATCCCCCCCTCCTGCAATCCACCCGTGAAATGAAACCCGGTTTCGAAAGGAATGCCGATTCTCGTGAAACGCGACAGGGAGCCGCCGATTCGCGGACTTTTCTCGATCAGCAGTATCTTGCGCCCGCTCATCGCGAGCAACAGGGACATCGTCAACCCACTGATGCCACTTCCCACAACGATGTGATCATACTTTTTCATTTAGACAGCCAACTTCGTAAAAACAGAGTTTATCTTTGATCCAGGTTTCTGCTCCGCCTGCGAGACAAGCTACATCGCCAGTCCACCGTTTATCCCGATAACCTGTCCATGGATATACATATGTTCTTCTGTACAAAGAAAATTGACGACGGATGCAACATCTTCAGTTGTGCCAACGCGGTTGAGCGGAATCAGGGGAAGTACATGCTCCTTGGGAATGTCAGAGGTCATTTCAGTTTCGATAAAGCCGGGGGCTACCACATTGACGAAGATATTCTTTTTGCCGACTTCCCGCGCCAATGCCTTTGCTGCTCCGATCAAGCCGGCCTTTGAAGCGGAGTAATTCACCTGGCCCGCCTGCCCGATCTGGCCAGACGTAGAAGACACCACAACAATACGGCCACGTTTCGCCTTCAGCATTGAAAAGATGACCGCACGAGTGACATTGAAGAAACCGTCCAGGTTCGTAGAGAGAACCGCATCCCATTCATCCCGGGTCATCCACATAAGGAGATTGTCCCGGACAACCCCCGAATTGTAGACGAGCACCTCAGGGGTGACTGATTCCAGACGACTGCCGAGGGCTGCCTCAGTCTCATCGAAACTGGAGACATCGAAAGGAATGAGCTCGCAGGAGCTTCCTGCAGCTTCAATATCAACTTGCGCGCTCCGGGCCGCCTCGTGATTTCCCTTGTACGTCAACCAGATGTCAAAACCGGACCGCGCCAGCCTCAACGCGATTGCACGCCCAATCCCACGACTGCCACCGATTACCAAAGCAATTTTCCTAGTCTGCACCTGCATCAACGATCACCGCAACTAATATACTTCATCTAATGTAGGGTCAAAGATGGATTTGTCAGCTTAGCACCCGGCTTTTCGTCCGTCAAGCCAAATCTGTGAACCAAATCTGGGTCTGTCGGGACAGAATTGCGAGATAATTAACTGGAATCACAGAATATTCAGGCCTACTAAGTAACTCTTGATTCAAGGCTGTTCAATCTTGATGATTTGCTGCCTTCTGAATGTGGAGCACGCACAAGTTCTCCAGATACTTCTTTTAAAGCAGTATCAATTATGTTATCACAGATATCTTCGACGAAGTAAGCACCATACTTTGTCAGTTTAAGAGAAATATCATCATGCTCGAGACATCCGTATGTCTCAAGTTTCAATAATAAAGAGTTAAAAACTCTTGATGGGTAATCGTTGTAACTATTGTAGAACCGTTTTATGTCAACTCCACTCTTTAATTGCAGCCCCAAAATGAGAGACCTGTACATCTGCTCCTTTATTGTGAGGGGAATGTACCTGCCAACCGGCGGAATCCCTTTTCCAATTAGTCGCGAATAGGTGTCCAAGTCTTCGTGTTTGTCGTAGCAGATAGTCTTTGTGTACGATCTGGTCCGGGAACCGAAGGCGATGATCGGCACTTCTTTAAGCCAGTGGTAACGATATTCCCACTGGGTATCATTGCTGTATCGACCATTTTGTTCATAACCGAATTTTTCCATCCATTCCTGTGTAAGGAGTACCATTTCAAAGAGGGCGTTGTCTTGAACCACCAAATCTGGTCGTTCCCGATAAAGCTCGACAACAAGCGGGTTGACAATTTCGTGCCTGATATACTCTATCGCGTTCGGTTTCACTCCTTCCAGAATATCGAGGTCGTTTCTAACGCTGGCAATTGTCTGACCGGGGAGCCCTGTCATCATGTCAATATTTATGGCCAGGCCCGCATCCTGAACAGTATGAACGATCCGTTTTACTTGGGATGCAGTATTGTATCTGTTGCAAAGAGAGAGAACATCGGGATCGAAAGTTTGACAACCGATGCTGATCCGTTTGAGACCGATCTTAGACAGCTCGACTATCCTTTTTTTGTTGTCAAGCGTTGCCGGATGTGCTTCTGACGTAATATTGCAATTCTCTGTCAAATCTATGCATGAAGTTATTTTGTCAATTATACGCTTAATATCTTCATCGGGAAATGATGTCGGAGTCCCCCCACCAAAGTAAATGCACTTGGCCTTCTTCCCGTCAAATACGCCATGAGCGGAAAAGAGGTCTATCTCTTTGACGAGGTGCTCCAAGTAGTTCTGCTGCACCTGTTTATCAACATGATGGGGAAATGAATTACAGAATAGGCACTCAGAAAAGCAAAAAGGCAGATGAACGTATAACAATATTTCTTCTTCTGTTATACTTTCCTTTACCGTTTCAAGGAAAGCGCCGACCCGTGACGGGGCAACTATTTGAAAGCGATGAGGAACAAAAAGATCAGGTTGGCTTTTTGTGTAATTGGAAGCGCCATAGAACAATTCACTTCTGATTGTTGCTAGGATTTCTGTTCGTTTCATGGAAGAGCTTTCTGCCCCCGACCCAGCCGATTCAAGCTGCTAACAGCAAGTTAACAGAAATTACAGCTGATAAACGACGTAATAATAGCATGATTTGTAAGTGCTAATTAACAATTAATAAATTTATTGACTAGCAGGCTTGGCAGAAGAAAGCATATTCCTTGTAACATGCAGAGATACACTAGCGATATGCACCATTTGCGGCCTGAAACATATCATTAACCAACCTTGAAAGTCAATATTAATAGGAGCGACAATCACTGATTGTTTATCTTGATACACACCTTTGCATTACATTTGAATTTTGCTGCGTAAAACAAACTCTCGCCCATCATGCACCCCAGGTTCGTGCCGTAATAGTAATTGTCATGAGTCCTGTAACAAAAAAAAACCTGTCCAGGCTGGTATAGATAATCAGCACAGAACAGGATTCAACAGAATGCTATTCGGTCCTTCCTCCGGCAGAGTAGAGAAAGTTATCGCATGATGCTAAAGGGACACCCTCTCTTTTAGTTCCTTACCTACTTTGAAAAATGGGAGCTTTTTCGGCTTTACACTAATGGACTCGCCAGTCTTGGGATTTCGCCCGGTATACGCCTTGTATTCCTTGATGACAAAGCTGCCAAACCCCCTTATTTCAATTCGTTCTCCTGAAATCAAGGATGTTGTCATCGCATCGAAGACAGTATTGATAATTTCCTCTGCCTTTTTAAAAGAAATGCCTTTTTGCGCAGCCAGCGCATCGATCAATTCAGATTTGTTCATTGCGTGCCCTCCATTAATTGAATCGAACAGTATGAAGCACTAAGGTTGCGACCAGATGCGCAATGGCGATTTAGGGGGCCAATCGGTCAGCAGCATCCCTTTAGATAGCGCTTGAATAAATATGCAGCATCCTCACGTCGCCCGCAAGTCTCCAGGAGTGGGATGAGCCTTTCCGCGGCGGCCTTCGCATAACTCGGAAAAGAAAGGGAACGGGAAAACCAATCCATCGCCTGCTCATTATCATCGAGGAGCGCATGCACCTCACCGAGTAAGAAAGTGGCCTGGTCAGACGCTGCCCCTTTATCCAGCATGCAATGGAGAAGGGGAACCGCCTCGGCAGTGCGGTGGGTATCTATCAGCAGGTGCACCAGAGCCAGATAGCACAGGGAGTTCCTGTCGCAAAGCTCAAGGGCACGACACAGATGCCTTTCGCATTCCGCGACATCACCGTTCCTGTATGCAATTACCGACAATTCGTAGTGAAGAAGGTCGCTCTCCCCTTGTGCCAGCATTTCCTCGAATATTTCACGGGCAGCATCCACTTCACCGTCATGCGCCAGCAGATACGCGTATGCAAATTTCTCTCCCAAACCTGCATATCGCTCAACCAGGTCTTGAGGAAGGGTCTGGATCAGGAGTTCGAACCTGTCTTCGGGTGGTAACTTATCATCGCTAACATGTGCATTTCCCGTGGATACGTCCACGGTGCCAGCACATCCCGCACACTTGTTTTCTGCGACGACTGTCGTGGATCGTGAACTGTCAGCTCCGGCGTTTTTCAGAAATGCTTCAGCCTTTTCCCGAATAGTTACGTCTTCTGCCAGCTCTAACGCGAGATGGATATACTCCCGCGCCTTTTCATATTCACCCCGGCGTAACGCATGCTCCGCTTCCGACAGATTCAAAAGCCCGAGTCCATCCCCTGCTTTAGCCAGCTTCTCCTCGATCTCTCGCTTCTCAGATGTGATATTTTCGGTGACCTCGGGTAATTTTTGCAGGGATTCCTGAAACGCGAGTCTGGCGTCGGCATACCGCTGCTGCGCAAGATGCTGTTCCCCTTTTTCCCGGTAATAGCGATAATCCCTATTGAAGAACTTCTTGAACAGCATCGACTTATCCTCCGGTAATTGGGCATTCGGTGCTGTCCGCACCGGTTGGCTCAAGAAGCGTCACACTTTCGATATGGTATGTCTGGGGAAACATGTCGACCGGACAGCTCATGACAACCTCGTACCCGGATCTTTGCAGCACCCCGATATCTCTGGCGAGGGTGGCAGGATCACAGGAAACGTAGATTATCGATCGAGGTTTGAGAAGATGGATGCGGCGCACCACCTCCGCAGCCCCTGTTCTTGGCGGATCAAGCAGCACCAGGTCGAACCGTTCTCCGGCAGCAACCAATTGCCCCACCCCTTCAGCGGCATCAATCGACTTAAAGGCGGCATTGGTCACTCCATTCGCCCGGGCGTTGCCCACAGCATCCATAATCGACGGCTCATACGCCTCGATTCCGATGACATCGGCGGCGTAGCGTGCCAAGGGAACTGCGAAATTGCCGTTACCGCAAAAAAGGTCCAGTACCCTCTCCTTGCCGGTAAACCCGGCTAGCCGGTGGACGATTGCAAGCAGTGCCAGGTTTTGGCGATAATTAACCTGAGAGAACCCACCTCCCCTGAAGGACAGCACGGTTTCGGCCACGCCGGGAAAGTAATCGGCTGGAACCCGGTAGGAAAGACTTCCCGCCCCTGTCACCTTCTCCAGGGTCGTCTTCCTTCCCTGCTGCAGGAGTATTCCCCCGGCCGAAGGGAGCAAGGTAACAGCTTCCTGCAGAAATGCCCGAAAATCCTCCAACTTGTCACCGATGTAGTGGAACGTCAGAATGGAGGTAGCATCATCGCCGGTGGCCACATCGATCTGTGGAACCTTGTCCTTTTCGGGACACATCGCCAGGGCGGAGCGCAGACCGCTAAAGAGCTCGTTGATGGCAGGGCAGGCAATGGCACAGCGGTCGGGCACATCAACGACAAAATGGGAACCTGTGCGATAGAAGCCGATATGCACCTCACCGGCAACGGATCGCACCTTGAGCTGGACCCTGGACCGATAACCGTAGGGCTCGGGCGCTGCTACGATGGGAGCGATACGTTCGCGACCGATTCGGCCGGCTCGCCGGAGAAACTCAGCGAATATCTCCTCTTTTTGGGAAAGCTGTTCGTCATAGGTGAGGTGCTGCCAGTTGCACCCGCCGCAGCGACCAAATATCGGACAACATGGCATCGTCCTCAGGGAGGATGTGGTGACCAGATTAACCGTTTCCCCCTCAAAATACGAGCGTTTGTCTTTCACCACCCGGATGGTAGCTTCATCACCCGGCGCAGTGTACGGGACAAAGCAGGCTTTCCCCCCGGCACGGCCAAAGCCCGCTCCCCCGAAGACCATCTTTTCGATCGAGACTTGCATTTCAGCCATCTACAAGACGCCACGAGAGGGGATAGATCGGGATTGTAAGCGCTTGGTCTTGCTCAATTGGGACGCGACGAGCCTTGCGGAAAACGATGGCGAAGCAAGGTAGGCCAATGCATGTTCCTCGAAGTTTGCCATAAGGCCTTCAACGACGCGACCCACTTCGGCAGCGGGGACTCCCATTCTTTCCAGGGTGCGTCGGAAGAGGAAAGTCTCCCCAAAAAGCGCTCTGGCTGCATCAAACGCCTCGGCGCTCTCAAAGTATTCTCTACGGAGAGGCACCTGGCAACGGACTTCCAGCTTTACCAGAAAAAAATCGCCGTAGTAGCGACGGGTAAAGTCATAAAAACGGAACGTCAGTCCATTGTCCAGGGGGATCTCCCTGATCGGGTTCTCAACGGTCGTTGTTTTATTTGACATATTACCAATTTAATATGTCGTGTCCTGTCTTGTAAAGGCTTTTCTGAAAGAGTTAGGATCCGCGATGGAGCCTGGCAAGAAACGAGAGAATCTGCTCTTTCAGAGGGGATCCCGGCCGCTCGGCTATGCCGTAGAAAACCCTGTCCAGTTTTTTCGTGAGTGACATCAGGCGGGACAGATCTGCCGGTGTTGCGGAAAGGACCACGTCGCAAGGAGTGGATTCGATGGTATGCTGCAGTTCCCGAATTTGGTCCGGTTGATACCCCATGGCCGGAAGGACCGGCCCCAGGTGCGAATACGTATGGTAAACCCCGGCAATAGAGCCGATGGCATAGGGACGGGGATCGATTATTTCTCCGGCCCCGAATTTCCGGGCGGCAGCAAGCGCAGCGCCACCGGGCATATTGCCGTGCGTCACGGTGGGGCCGTCCTCCACAACGAGGACCCGTTTCCCGGCGATACAGTCAGGGTCGGTTACGGTAATATCGGAGGCTGTCTCGATAACATCCGCCGCGGCATTGACCGCCGTTATCGATTGCTTCAAAGCATCGATTTGGTCTTTGCTCGCGACGTTGACCTTGTTGATGATCACGATCACCGCCCGGCGCAGGTTGACCTCGCCGGGGAAATAGCCGGTTTCGTCCCCCACCCTGAGCGGATCGGCCACCGTGATCTCCAGGTCGGGGCGAAAAAAGGGGAAATCGTTGTTGCCACCGTCCCAGATGATAATATCGCCCTCTCGCTCTGCCCGGCGGCGGATCCGTTCGTAATCGACCCCGGCATAGACCACGATCCCCTGCCTCAGGAGGGGTTCGAACTCTTCCCGTTCTTCTATGGTGCACCGGTACCGTTCGAGATCCTCAAGCTGAGCAAAACGTTCCACGGCCTGCGAGGCAAGGTCGCCATAGGGCATGGGGTGACGGACAACGATCGGCGTTAGTCCCTCTGCGCTTAGAATTCCACAGAGATAGCGGGTTACCTCGCTTTTGCCGCAACCGGTGCGCACGGCGCATACGGAAATGACAGGCCTGGCGCATTTCAACATGGTGGATACGGGGCCGATGAGACTGAAGTCGGCTCCTGCCGCGAGCACGAGGGAGGCCCTGTGCATCAGCTCCGCATAAGAGATGTCGCTGTAGGCAAAGACGACTTGATGGATACGCCGGGTGCGGAGCAGTTCATCAAGCATCGCTTCCGGATAAATAGGAATGCCGCGGGGGTAGAAACGGCCGGCAAGAAGCGATGGATAGCGGCGATTGGCGATAAATGGGATTTGCGCAGCAGTGAAGGCAACGACCCGAACGTCAGCATTGCGGCGGAAGCAGACATTGAAGTTATGGAAGTCACGTCCGGCAGCTCCCATGATAATAACGTTGCGTCGCTTCATCGGAGAGACCGCACCCCGTCCCCGAAGATCGACAATGCGCAGTCCAGATCCGTATCGGAGACAATCAGCGGCGGCACAAAACGCACGACATTTCGCTTCGGCCCGCACTCGATAAGAACCAGTCCGTTCTGAAGACAAAAATCCAGTACTCTCTGGCAGGCCGCACCATCAGGCGCACCTGTATTGTCAACGAATTCTATGCCGATCATGAAGCCGAAACCACGCACATCCCCGATTACGGGACACTCGGCAGCAATCGCCCGCAACCGGGAAAGGACCGTTTTACCGGCCGCTCTGACCTTCGGCAGCAAGCCTTCCTCTTCAATTACCGCTATGGTGGCAACCGATGCTGCGCAAGATACAGGGTTGCCGCCGAATGTTGTTCCGTGCGCCCCCGGCTCCCATCGCGACATCAAATTTTTCCCGGCGACCACTGCTGACAAAGGGAACCCCGAAGCGATCCCCTTGGCAACCGTTAAGATGTCGGGCGAAACCTCATAGTGCTGTGCGGCAAACCACTGCCCGGTCCGCCCCATTCCCGACTGGACCTCGTCAAATATAAGCTGTATCCCATGTTGGGTGCAGAGTGTCCTGAGTTCCCGGAGAAAATCCGGTGGCGCCGGGACGTATCCCCCCTCGCCCATTACGGGCTCGATGATCATTGCCGCCACTTCTTCCGGGTAAATTACCCTTTCCAGAAAGTCCCGCAGGTAATCGAGACAAAGCTGGTCGCAGCGACTCTGTGCCTGCTGAAAGGGACAGCGGAAACACGAGGGATAGGGGACCTGGTAGACCGAAGGGAGCAACGGGAGATATCTTTTCCGGTACCTGGCTGAACTGGTCGTTACCGACACCGCCCCCAGGGTCCGCCCATGGAATCCACCCGTAAATGATATGATCCCCTGGCGGCCAGTGACGTAGCGGGCGAGCTTCAACGCACCCTCCACCGCTTCTGCACCGGAATTGCTGAAAAAAACCATGTCAAGTCCTGCAGGGGTCACACTGACGAGCTTCTCTGCCGCCTTTACCACGGTATCGCTATAGTAGATTCCCCCGGTATGGACCAGATTTTCCATCTGGGCGCGTGCTGCCTCAATGACTCGCAGATGATTATGCCCCAGATTCAGGACCGCCAGTCCCGAGGAAAAGTCGAGGTACGTCTTTCCCTCCACGGATTCCACCCGGACCCCACGTCCCGCGGCGATGGCAAGCGGATAATAGAGATGGAGCGCCGGGGTAAAAACGTTACCTCCTCTCCTCACGACCGACTCTGATTTCGTCATGACAATATCCCTGATGGAGACTGCTTGTCGATCTGTGCCCGCTGCAACCGGCCGCTGAAGTCGCGGTAAATGACTTTGACTCTACTGTAAAAATCCACTGCCCCCCCTCTTCCGCCAGCCTCGGGGTGTCCTGAGCCGGAATGTTTCCAGCCGCCGAACGGCAAATGAATTTCCGCACCGATGGTTGAGGCGTTGACATAAACTATGCCGGTCTGCAGTTCCTTCTCTGCCCGGGCCGTAGCATTCACATCACGACTGTAGATGGCAGACGAGAGGCCGAACGGAACACTGTTGACGATATCTATCGCCTCCTTGAGGCGAGAGCATTTCATGACGGAAACAACCGGCCCGAAAATTTCTTCCCGGGCAATGCGCATGGATGGGTCGACATCCGCAAAGACAGTCGGTTTGATGAAATGACCGAAACCGCAATCACCTGCCGTGACTTGGCTGCCGCCCGTAACCAATCGAGCCCCTTCGGCAGTGCCTATCTCTATGTATTTCAGCACCTTTTCCATCTGCTGGGCATTGATGATGGGACCAACATCGGTATCTTGCTTCAAGCCGTCACCGAGCCTGAACTCGGCCGCCGCCTTGCCCAGCATGGCAATGAAATTGGCATAAACCTTTTCATGAATGATAAGCCGGCTGGATGCAGTACACCGCTGGCCGCTGGTACCAAATGCTCCCCAGAGAACGCCCTCGAGGGCAAGGTTAAGGTCTGCATCATCCATGATGATAATGGCATTCTTCCCTCCCATTTCAGTGGCAAGGGGACGGTGCAACTTTCCCAGGAGTTCCTCCAGCTGTTCTCCAGCTGCGCATGAGCCTGTGAAGGATACCGCGTCTATCCCAGGGTGTGTGGCGAGCGCCTCCCCCACAACCTCCCCTCGCCCGTGGACCAAGTTGACCACCCCGGGAGGAATCCCAGCTTTCTCCAGAAAAGCTACCAAAGCCGCCGCACAGGCCGGGGTATCGGAAGAAGGCTTCAGCACAACGGTATTGCCGCAGACTAGAGCAGGGAACAGTTTCCAGGCCGGAATCGCCATGGGAAAGTTCCAGGGCGTTATGAGGCCGACAACCCCGAGAGCCTCCCGAACACTCTTGCAATCCTTGTCGGGTAGTTCGGAAGGAACCGTTTCTCCCTGCATCCTCCGGCCCTCGCCGGCCATGTAAAACGCCATGTCGATGGCTTCCTGTACGTCCCCCAGCCCTTCCGCCAGTACCTTTCCCATTTCTCGGGTAACGAGTTCCCCCAGACGGGCTTTTTCCCGCAAAAGCAAGTCGCCCGCCTTGAAAAGGATTTCTCCGCGGCGCGGCGCAGGCAGAAGTTTCCATACAGGAAAAGCCTTTCGCGCTGCCGCGACTGCCTGACTCACGTCTGCAGGGCCGGAAAGAGGGGCTGATGCAACTACTTGGCGCGTATCAGCAGGATTAAGACTGTTAAAACGCTTACCATCTTGTGCATCGAGCCACCTGCCATCGATGAAATTCCTGACATCCATGAACGGTCCCCCCTTCGCCGGTGTTCTTTTTAATGTTACCAGAGCACCCGGCCAATGCAACGCGGGCTTGGTGTAATTGCGGTGCTCGCAAATTCACGGCTTGCAATTTTCCTTAAATGCTTGTAAAGTGATTAAGTTTAGAAAAGACCAGAAAGACAATCAGGTACGAGGAGTGATGTTAGATGAGCAAGGAAGAAGCCATAGAGGTTGAAGGAACTGTTGTAGAGCCGCTCCCGAATGCGATGTTCAGGGTAAAACTCGACAATGACCACATTGTGCTGGCACACATTTCCGGGAAGATGAGAAAATATTTTATCAAGATACTCCCGGGGGACAAGGTGACCGTAGAACTCTCCCCATATGATCTTTCCAGGGGACGTATCACCTATCGTGCCAAATAACCCCACCAATGCAAGCCGTCCTAACGGAAGCTAACTTTTCATTTACATAAGTCACAATCGTTTCCACAGAAAGCCTTCGACGCCCTACCGAACGATTCCCAATGTTTGTCGGGCCTTTCAGAGCATTTTCAAGATAGTTTCAGCTACATCATACAGCGGCACTTCTCCGTCCACGCTGACTGATTCCATTACGGCCTTGGGCATGCCGAATACGATCGATGTTTCTTCGGCTTCGACGATCACTCTGCCGCCAGACCTCTTTATAGCCTTGGCACCTTCAGAACCGTCCTTGCCCATTCCGGTCAGGACCACCGCAAGACAGTTACTTCCCAAGTCAGCAGCCGATTCGAACAACGTATCGACCGAAGGACGATGTAAAGCTTCAGCGGGTAGGGTATCCAGTAAAATGCGAAGCTTGCTGCCACATCGTTTTAATTTCATATGCCAGCCAGCAGGAGCCAGATAGACATGGCTCGCTTCAACCTCTTCCCCATCCTCAGCCTCCTTAACGGGTATGGCGCAGAGCCTGTTGAGCCTCTCTGCCAGTGAAGCGGTAAACCCGGGTGGCATGTGTTGAACGACAAGAATCGGACAGGGAAATCCTGCCGGGATTTTGCTCAAAACGGCCTGCAAGGCCGGTGGACCGCCGGTAGACGTTCCCAGGAGCACCAGTTCGGTCCCCTTTTCCGTGGCACACTTCTGCGGCATGGCATTCGCTGGGCTTGCCACGGCCTCATGCTGCAACTTGAGCATATCTACCCGGGCTGCTATGAGGATTTTCGTGGTCAGTTCACGCACCAACCCTGAAAGGTCCATGGGGCCGCCGGTTGAAGTTTTGTCAATGAAATCCACTGCCCCCAACTCCAGAGCCTTTAAGGTGTTTTCCCCCCCTTTCTCGGTAAGCGAACTAAGCATGACAACCGGCGTGGGGCATTCTTTCATTATCCTCGCGAGTGCAGCCAGCCCGTCCATGACAGGCATCTTGATATCGAGGGTAACCACATCCGGCCGCAGCTTCTTAACAAGACTGACGGCCATCTCCCCATCTGATGCCACATCAATGACCCGAATATCCGGGTTGGTCTCGAACATCTTGATGACCGCTCGACGAATGAATGCCGAATCGTCGACGACAAGTACCCTGATTTGCCTGTGATCCTGCGACATCACATCACCCGTTTCTCTCTTTCAACCGGTAAACTATCGTCCCTGTAAATCGGAGGGGAAGATAGTGGGGAGAAATTCTGGATAGCGACTCGGAGTGCCCGAGGAAAAGAAAACCATCCTTTGCAAGGATTCTTTCAAAACTTTCCACGATCCGTTTGATCGTATCATCATTGAAATAAATCATAACATTTCGACAAAAAATTATATCGATGTCTTGTTCGGCAAGGGTTCTATCAAAGCAGAGAAGGTTTCCTTGAGTGAAGCTCGTCAGTTTGCGTAGAATGTCCCGAACCTGCAGCCCATGCTCACTTTTACTAAAATATCGCTCCTTGTAGTAAACCGCTGTCGACTGAAAGGCTCTTCCCGAATATACGCCGGCCTTCGCTTTCTCTATTGTTTGCGGATCAACGTCAATGCCGATAATCTTTACATCCCAGTCCCACAAAAAACTCCCAGACTCAAGAATGAGCATGGCCAGGGTATAGACTTCTTCACCGCTTGAACAGCCGGCGGAAACAATTTTTATCGTTCGATTCCCGGCTTTGAGTTTCCTCTCTTTAAGGGCAGGAAGGATTGTCTCGGCAAAAACCTTCAGTTGCGCTTCTTCCCTGAAAAAGTAGGTTTCATTGTTGGTGATGAGAGATATGAATTTTAGATGTTCTTCTGCGCTATGGGGAGAAAACTTGAGATATGAATAATACTCGGCAAATGTCGACAATCTCAGTTCTTCAATGCGAGGAAGAAGCTTTAAGGCCAGATAATTTTCCTTGGCTTCATCCAGCACCAACCCGAACGTTTCAGCAATGAATTCTTTGATGAGCCTGAAGTCCTCAGGCTTCATTACCGGCTTTGCGGAGATGTTCATTAAAAAAACTTCTCCATGGTCAGGGTCTTTAAAGCCAGCTCCGCCTTGTTTTTGACCTCTTCGTTGGTATCGAATTTCTTGAGCCGTGACAATATTTTCAAGGGTACGCTATTGAAACAGAAAACAAGTGAATCAATGGCTGCAAGCCTGATCGTCGGGCTCGAATCTTCGACCATCTCGAGTAAAGGCTCGACACTTTTGCTGTCGCCAATTTTTCCGATCAGATCAACAACCCTTTCCCGAACCTCGGTGGAATAACTTCCTTTCAATGCTCTGTGCAACCAGGGCAATCCAGTACGGCCGAATTTCAACAAAGCTTCGAACGCATACTTGCTCATTTCCAGGTCGGTCAACTGTCGGATCAAATTGGGGATTGTACGAACATTGCGCAAATCACCGAGGACAAGAATGGCATTTTTTCTGACCATACTATCCTGGTCAGCGAGTGCTTTCAGTAGAGGAGGGATTATTTTGTCGCTACCGATTTTTCCCAAAGCCTGCAAAGCGGCTATCCTAACACTCCAGTGGAGATCGTTGCAAGCTTCAAGCAAGACAGGCAAGGCATCAAAGCCCGTAATCCGTTCCAGTGTCATCACTGCCAAGCGTCGGATATCCGGGTCGTCATGGCTCAAATAACCAGCCACTACTGAACGTTCGGACTCTGACTTGACTCCCAGGGTACCGAGTGTTTCGATAATGGCAAATTCAAGCCCCCGCGGGACTGATCCACTTTTCAGGTATGCAACGAGAAAAGGTCCAGCCTCAATTGAACCGATTCGGCCAGCTGCTTTGATGAGCGCGTAATCAAGCTGTTCCGAATCCTTGCCGAGCCGCTTCAGGATGTCGTCCAGGGGAACCAGAGTGCCGAATTCTGCCAAGGCATAAACAGCCTCCTCCCTGACAATGAGAGCACCATCAGACAAAGCTACGCGAAGCTGTGGCAAGACGTCGGTCAATTTCCGTCGTCCGGCCGCCTTCACGGCTTCGCACCGCACTTCGTCCGATAAATCCTTGAAAAGCGGCGTCAGGAGTTCACCACTGCCTTCACTCATCAACCCGAAAAAAAGAGCCCCGTATTTGCGATTTTCAACCTCTTTAGCGGCCAGCAAGCTGACCAGCGTCTCTTGTGTCTTACTGAAAGGATAACGGCTTTTGACTTCAAGGACCTTGGTCTTGACGGCGTCCGAACCTTCTTTCAAGAGCCGGTCAAGAGACGGCAGAAAAGAGTCGTCAGTCACTCCTTTCAACGATTCAAGCACCTCAAGATGGACCTTCTCGTCTTCATCCGCTAAAAGCGGCAACAAAAGTTTATTGTCGTCAATTCCGCCCATCCAACGAAGCGTCCGGAGTGCAGCAATCCTTACCATAATCGAAGGATGGGAAAGCACATCAACCAGAACACGGGAGACAGGTCTACCGATTGACAGAATCGCACTTTCGATCGCCTCCATATAGTCTGCGTGCTCCAACAGAGCGAAAAAATCCGGCAGAACAGTGCTATCACCCCGCCAACCAAGGAGCGTAATCGCGGCAACGACCGTTTCCTTGTCCGTTTCATGGCGCAGCAATCCCTTCAGGTTTGCTATCCCCTGCTGGCTGATGAGGTTTGCCAGGGGAATACTCTGCCCGTAATCTATGAGACAGTTTTTGTATCTGAAACCGTCGTTCAGACCCTTCTGTATTGCGACGACAGCACGTGTTGCTGCAGCAGAATGAGCGGCCGAGGGTTCGCCGATTATGTCAAGAAGTGGTAAAAGAGACCGCGGATCGCCGATTTTACCGAAAGCATCTATGATAGGCTCAATTAGCATCTCGTTGGTCAAAAGCTGCAAAAGATGCGGAATTGCACGATCATCCCTCATCTCGCCCATTGCAACGATTGCCGGGTACTGTTGCCAGAAGTCCTCCTTGAGCAAATCAAGAAGCGGCAGCAATGCCGCCCTGTCGCCGATTTTTCCGAGGGCCTCGGCAGCCCCATGCCTGACGTTAGCGTCTGTATCCTGCAAAGCCTTGATGAGTGGACCGACCGCCTCACGGCTCCCGATGTCACCGAGCATGACCGTCGAAAAATTCCGTACCTCCTCGTTCTTGTCTCGAAGCAGTCGAATCAGTTTGGGAATCGCCCTGGCGCCGAACTTGACCAGCACTTCCATGGCTCCGTTTCGTACATCGGCGTTCCCATCGTTTCGTATCGCCTTGTCGAGGGTCGGATAAACAATTTCCAGTCCCATTCCCACGACCTTGTCCATGGCTTCCGATTTGCAGCCCTGCTCTTCGTCGCCGATCAGAAGCAGCAAATCATCTACCGATTTACCTGCCAATTCACTTCTGCTGATTGTAACCCCGTCAGACTGATAGGACATCTTTTCTCGTCTCCGCATTCCTGTAGATGAGACACCCCGCCTCGCGAACCGCTTCAAGTTTGTGATCATACAGGTGGAGCGGTTCGGCATCGCCGGTGAACAAGAAACCGCCCGGCAACAGCGACCGGGACAACGTATCCACCAATTGCTGCTGCGCCTCGACCGAAAAATATATCATGACATTTCTGCAGAAAATAATGTCAAACCCGGCAAAATCTGGAGGAAAACCCGGGAATGGCTCGCCATTGATGATGTTTCCGAGATTGAGTCGACAGAATCTGACGAGCCTTTTTACCTCATCCTGCACAGTTGCCCCATCAGCGGTTCTACGCATATACTTACCAGCACAGCTATGAGGCATTCCCTTGAGTCGCGTATTTTCATAGTATCCTGCCGCAGCGAAAGTAATGCAACTTTCACTAATATCCCCCGCAAGGATCTCTATATCCCAGGCTTTTGGATATCGAAGCGCGTCAAGCAAAGTCATCGCCACGGAATACGGCTCCTCACCGGTCGAACAACCTGCACAGAGAATCCGCAATTTCATAATTGACTGAGATGATACCGGCCGCTCCTGTCCCCAGGAGCGAATCACTTCCCGCCCCCTTTCTTCTTCAATAAAAGGAACAATCGTCTGCCGTAAATAATCAAACTGTTTGCCGTTGCGAAAGAAGAATGTTTCATTGGTTGTGAGCAGATCGAAAAGCATTGGCTCCTCGTGCGAGTTCTGCCGCATATAGTCCCAGTAGGCGGCAAGATTCGGCAGCTCTAGGGAGGTCATGCGCTCCTCAAGACGTTGCCTGAGAACCGCCTTCTTGTGGCCGGTAAAACTCAGCATGCTACGGTTATAAATGTACTGCGCGATTGTATCGATCATTTTCTGCATTCGCTCCGAAACTTCCCAGCAGTGGATCAAGAGGTTCGTAAATCAATCTCCGAAACTCTTGGTACCGCCACTCTTAATTGACCCTGAACTGGGCAACAAGGTCTGCCAGGTCGACCGCCTGCTGCGACAGGCTCTCGGCGGAGTTGGCAAGTTGTTCAACCGAGCTGAGATTTTCCCGGGTGAGATCACTGATGTTCTCCATCGCCGATACCACCATCTCTCCACCCTTCTTCTGTTCCGCCGTGGCGTTGGCCACCGTCTGGGTCATGGTGTTCATATCGCTCACTGCAGCGACAATCTGCCGTGCCGACAGCGCCTGTTCCCGCGTGGCGATGTTCACCTGCTGTGTGATGTGGTTCATGCTCTCCACCGCGATCCGGATCTGCCTGCTCCCCTGGGCCTGTTCCCGCGTGGCCCCCGTCACCTCCTGGGTAATGCCGTTCATTCGCTCCACCGCGATCCGGATCTGCCGTCCCCCCAGCGCCTGTTCCCGTGCCGCATTGGCGACGATGGCCGTGCTCTGACTCATCTTCTCCACTGCCCTGATCACCTGGTCGGAAGCGCTCGCCTGTTCCCCGGCCATGGCGGTGATCTCGGTCATGAGGTTGCTCGTCTGCTCGATGCTACTCACGATGTTGGCAAGGGCGTTGCCCGCGGTCGCCGAGAGATCCATGGAAGCCCGGGCTTCGCGGGAAGCCAGCTCGCCATATTTTACGGAATCGTCGGTGTCGGCCTGGACCTGCCTGATCACCTGGGCGATCTCCTTGGTCGCCCCCACGCTGCGCTCGGCAAGCTTTCGCACTTCTTCGGCCACAACCGCGAAGCCTCGTCCCGCTTCACCAGCCCGTGCCGCTTCAATGGCCGCATTCAGGGCCAAAAGGTTCGTCTGGTCAGCGATCTCGTTGATCACGTTAACGATGGTGCCGATCTCTTCGGAGCGCTTGCCCAGATTGACGATGGAGGCTGCCGTCTTCTCGATGACCTCGGCCACCCGCTGCATGGCCGCCAGTGCCTCCTGGACCGCCTGCTGCCCCGCGTAGCCCTCCTTGGCCGCCGTCTTGGCAACACCATCGGCTTCGGCCACGTTCTTCGCCACCTGGCGGATGGAAACCGCCATTTCCTCGACAATGGATGCGGTCTCGTTCACCACCTGCTGCAGTTCCTGGGAGTTACCCGCCACCTGTTCGATGGAGACGGTCATCTGCTCGACGGTGGAGGAGGTCTCGGTGACCGACGAAGCGAGCTCTTCGGTATTCTGGGCCACCCGGTCGATGGAGACGGTCATCTGCTCGATGGTGGCCGAGGTCTCGACGACCGAGGCGGCCATCACTTCGGAGCTCTTCGCCACCTGCTCGCTGGAGGCCCCCAGCTCCTGGATGGAGGAGGAAACCTCGTCCACGTTGGAGGCCAGGGCATCGGCGTTGTTCGCCACGGTCTGGATGGAGACCGCCATCTGCACCATGGTGCTCGAGGTCTCCTCGGTCGCCGACGCCTGGGAGTGAGCTGCCCTGGTGAGCTGCGTCGAACCGGCCGAAATCTCGTCCGCCGCTGACGCCATCTGCGACGAGGTTCCCTTGATCCGGCCGACTATCTCCCGGAGCCCGATCACCATGCTGTTCAGGGCATTTGCCAGGTCCCCCACCTCATCCCGGCTCTTCACTTCGATTTGCCCCGTCAGATCGCCGGCCGCCACCGCCTGGGCAAAGGCGGCCCCCTTGACCATCGGGTTGGCGATCGAGCGGGCTATAAAAATTGCAAGGACGGCAATCGCGAAAGCGGCAATCAGGATGACGACGACAACGATGTTCCGCAGGCTGCGGACAGAGGCGTACAATTCACTCTCAGGTATTGTCGAGGCGCAGCTCCAGCCGACCCCTTTGAACCCGCCGTATCCCTTGGAAGGAGAGTACGATACCAGCTTGGGAATACCATCATAGGTATAGTGGCCGACCCCTTCCTCCCCCTTCGTCATCTTTACGCCTATTTCGGAGAGTTCTTTGTTCGTTTCCTTTGTCAAATCCAGCTTAAAAACCATTTCTTTCTTCGGGTGAGCGATGACAATCCCACCTTTGTTAATGAGGTAGGTATAGCCGGTCTCCCCCGTCTTTCCTTCATCCAAAGCTATTTTCTCGATTTGGCTCCACCGTATCCGGGAACCGATCAGACCGATGATACTGCCCTTTTCATCCTTGACCGGGGCGGAAAAGCCGATGACAACGTCATTGATGCTCTTAGAGAAGGAGACGTCATGGACATAAACCTGTCCGCCCATGGCTGCTTTGAACCATTCTTGACTCGCTTGGTTCCTGTCGAAATTCGGATTGCTGAAAACTGACAAATCGCTTGCGCCGACACAGTTTCCGGCCGTGTCAAAGAGAAGAATCTCCTTATACATGTCGTATTGCTTTTGCATATTCTGTAACATATGGTTCGCAGGCGCGAAGTTATTTGTTTTGAACGCCTCTCTGATAAGGTCCAGCTCCGACCACGCCTTGATGTCATCGTACCGGTCCCCGACGAGTACGTCGATCTTGCCCATAACAGCGTGGGTGGTATCGTTGAGCATCTCATTACCGAATGTCTGGAGGCTCCCTTTCGCTTTCTGATAGGCAATGGTCGACACGATGACCAGCGGGATGAGTGCCATCAGGAGAAAGAATGTGAGCAACTTGCCTTGCAGGCCTTTAAAAAAATTTCTCTTGTCCATTTATCAACTCCATTTTCAAAGTTGTCGTCACTACTCATCCGGAACCAATTCAGCACATGTCACCGCTGGTTCTCACCCTCGATCATCAGGAGCTTCTCTGCTTCCACTCCGCTAATGCATTGATCAACTGCGCCGAGACATAGACAAAGTCACTCCGGATATCGGTCAGAGCTACGTGCGCCTTCTCCCGTTGGCCGCCGATGGCCAGCTGCAACACGTTGGCTGCCTCCGCATGAAACTTTTCGTGAAGTGGCTGAATACGCTTGTAGTCCTCCTTGGCCTTTTCCGATGGGGGGAGACCGGCAAGCCATTTGCCGAACTCACATACGTGATTATCCTTTACCAGGGACGGCGTGAATTCGCTCTTACCGGTATCGACCGCATCTTTTAGGCGGACCTTCCACATAGAATGGGCCTTGATCGCTTTGTTTATTTCACTGGCGTCTGACATGGTATTTATCTCCTCCTTGGTTTGAAATGACAAAATGGCGTCGTTTCAGAAATCAATCACTTACTGTGAGATCGCCGATGCTGGTCACGTCAGAAGGAGCGATCGATTCAAATCCAGTATGATGACCAGTCTGCTATCGAGCTTGCCGACTCCCTTGATGTAGTTTTCATCCAAAGACGTTGCCTCATCCGGCATTTCTTCGACGACACCCGAAGGGATCTTGATGACTTGGGAAACACTGTCGACGAGCATACCAATGCGTTTCTCCCCAAGCTCGACAACGATGATGCGCTGAGCAGTACTGGCATCGATCGAATGGAGCGCAAAACGTTTGCGCAAATCGACCACGGGAATGATTTTCCCCCGGAGATTGATTACCCCCCTTATGTGCGACTGTGCACCGGGAACCGGGGTAATATCGGTGGCTCGGATTATCTCCTGGACACTTCCAATCTCTACGCCATACTCTTCGCTGCCCAGATAAAAAGTGACAAGATGAAACATAGACTGCCGATCATCCTCGACTGCGCTCACTCTGGTTTTATCCAACTCATGTTGTGTCTTCTCGACATACCGGGCCAGGATATCCTCCGCCAGGCCGGATTCAGGGAGCACTATCTCACTCGTTTCATTCATCATATCGTCCTCACATCATGCGGATTTCGTTTCTCGATGCTCGTTACAGGCAATAATTCTCGATTTCCTGCGAGCAATTGCCACTCGCATACCTCTATTGAACTACGAACTGCGCCACCAGCGCGTTAAGGTTTTCTGCCTGGCGGGACAGGTTCTGGGCCGATTTGTCGAGAAGCTCTACTGATGACATATTGTTCCGGGCAAGCGCGCTTATGTTATCAACCGACCATCCCACCTTCTCGCTCCCTTTCTTCTGCTCTGCTGCGGCATCTGCCACGGAGCGGGTCATGGAATTCATACCGGCCACGGCCCCGACAATCTGGCGGGAAGACAAGGCCTGCTCTTTTGTAGCCAGCATGACCTGACTGGTAACAGTATTCATGTTTTCAACGGCAATACGTATTTGCTTGCTTCCCATCGCCTGTTCCTTGGAAGCGCCAGTTACCTCCTGGGTGATATGATTCATCCGTTCAATCGCTATCCTTATCTGGCGACCACCCGACGCCTGCTCCTGTGCAGCATTGGCAACAACCGCAGTAGCCCCGCTCATGCGTTCTACCGCTTTGATTACCTGGTTCGAGGCGCTGGCTTGCTCTGCCGTCATAGCGGCAATGTCGGACATCACTTTGCTCGTCCTGTCCATGCTGGCCACGATGTTGTCCAGCGCTTTACCGGCGGTTCCGCTGAGGTCCATGGATTTTGCTGCCTCCTTGGAAGCAACCTCGCCATATTTTACCGCCTCGGCAGTGTCTGTCTGGACCTGTTTGATGACCTGCGCGATCTCTTTGGTAGCGGTAACGCTCCGCTCAGCCAGCTTTCTCACCTCTTCGGCAACCACTGCGAAACCCCGCCCGGCCTCCCCTGCCCGAGCCGCTTCAATTGCGGCATTGAGAGCGAGGAGGTTCGTCTGGTCGGCAATCTCGTTGATCACTTTGACGATGTTGCCGATTTCTTCAGAGCGCCTGTCGAGATTGAGAATGGACGAGGTTGTCTTGTCTATGACATCAGACACCCTGACCATTGCCGCCACTGCATCACGGCCCGCACGGACACCTGTGGTTCCCTCTTCGGCGGCAGCTTTCGCCACAGCGTCCGCATCTTCCACATTCCCTGCCACTTTCTTGATCGAGATGGCCAACTGTTCGATGGTGGCAGCAGATTCATCGACGATTTTCGTTAGTTCTTGTGCGTTGTTTGCCACCTGCTCTATCGAGACGGTCATCTGTTCGATTGTCGACGAAGTTTCCGACACGGAAGAACCAAGGTCATCGGCATTCTTCGCCACTCTTTCGATTGATACGGTCATCTGTTCAATAGTCGCTGACGTTTCGGAAACAGACGATGCCATCGCTTCCGCACTTTTGGCAACCTGATCGCTGCTTGCCCCAAGCTCTTCAACGGAACAGGATATCTCATTGGTTGTGTTTGCCAGGGATTCGGAACTTTCTGCCACCGTTTGGATGGAAGAAGACATTCGTACCATGGTGGATGAGGTCTCCGATGATGCGGAAACCTGCTCGTTGCCTGCCTTGGCGAGTTGTGCAGAACCGGAGGATATCTCTTCTGCAGTTGAAACGAGCTGCGTTGAGGCATTCCGGATATTGCCGACCATTTCTCGCAAGTTCACCGCCATTCTGTTCATGGCATCGGCAAGCGAGCCCACTTCATCCTTTGCCTCAACGTTGAGGGTTTGTGTCAGGTCACCAGCGGCGACGGCCTTGGCAAATTCGACACCCTTCAGGATAGGACGGGTTATCGACCGGGTAATCAACCAACAGCCGATGATACCCAGCAAAATCGCCACTATGCTGATAACGACGGTGACCACACGGGTGCGCATCGCCCGTTTCAACATCCCGGCCTCGGACAGAATGTCCCTCTTGGTTATGTCATTCATCTCCAAGAGTTTATCCTGAATCTTCTTGAGGCTGGGTTGGGTTTGCTGCGAAAAGATTTGCTCAGCTTCCTTGCGCCCTTCGGTGCCGTTTAAGGATTTGTGGTACACCTTCTTGATGGCGGCAGCGGATTCATGGAGCTTGCGGTGTGGTTCCTCGATCGCGGCCAGTGGCTCCTTCAAAGCGGGAATAACCGCCTCGGCGTGCTTGCGCCCTTCACCGTAGAACCATTTCCCAAAACCACACTGAGTGTGATCCAGCTCCACAGACAACTCTGTAACATTGTCATCGAGCAGAAAAACACTCACGTTCTTCAACCAGTTCAGGTGATCGACTTCCCGTTGCAGCAGTTCGCCTCTGATACTGTTACCGGTGATCACCTGCTGACCGTCCTTGACCACATCGGTAAGGCCGCTGATCGTCCACAGACTGGTGATGAGGAGGAGCAGCAGCACGCCACCCATGCCTAAGGCAATCTTTTGCCACAATCGAAGATTACGCCACCTCATGCCATTACCTCCCTTTCCAATTTAGTGCTCTTTCACGTTCCTTCTCAATGTGACACAGACATACTACTTGCTGGCATTCATGTTCACGCGTTGCTCCCCGTTCCCCTTCCGCTCCCGATAAGTGCCTGGATATCGAGGATGAGAGATATTCTTCCATCACCAAGCACCGTTCCGCCGGAGACTCCTTTCAATTCACCGAGATAATCATCCAGCGCCTTGATCACAACCTCCTGCTGGCCGATCAGGCGGTGTACCACGAGACCTCCCCGCTTTTCACCGCTGCCAACGACAACGACGTACTCCGTCTCATTGACGTTATCATTTCGCAAACCGAAGCAGCGGTCCAACCTGAAGATGGGCAAAAGCCGGTCTCTGAGCCTGATCATTTCGCCGGCTGCCACCTCATGGATCTCAGAGGCGCCTATCTTGATGCTTTCCAGGACCCCGGAGAGAGGGATGGCGAATATTTCACCGGCAACCTCAACCATGAGTGCTTGGATAATAGCCAGGGTCAATGGCAGTTTGATGATGAAGCGGGTCCCGATACCGGGTGTACTGTTGATTTCTATGATCCCATTAAAGGAAGTGACGATTTTCTTGACCACATCGAGCCCGATACCGCGTCCGGACGTCTCAGTGATCTCGCTGCTCGTGGAAAAACCTGGCAGAAAGACCAGGTGGAAGCACTCCTGCTCGCTCAGGGCTTCTGCCTCCTGGCTGTCGAGCAGACCTTTTTCGACGGCCGATGCCCTGATATGGCTGGCGGACATGCCCCGGCCGTCATCCTCCACAGAAACGACTATATGGTTACTTTCGTGACACGCTCTCAAAATGAGTGTGCCAACCGGGGGTTTACCCAGCTTTTGCCGTTCGGCGGGGCTCTCGAACCCATGGTCTACTGCATTTCGTATCAGATGCAGGAGGGGCTCGCCGATTTCGTCTATAACAGTTTTATCCAACTCCGTCTCTTCCCCTTCGAATACAAGCCTGATCTCTTTGTCATGACGGCAGGACAGGTCGCGTACCAAGCGGTTGAACCTCTGGAAAACCACCTTGATCGGGAGCATCCGCACTTTCATGATGGATTCCCGGAGTTCAGCAGCGCTCTTCCCTATCAACTGGCTCGCCTCATTGAACGCTTCGATCAAGGTCCTTTCGGCGACGGCATCCTTGAGTTTCGTTTCGAGGGAAAGGAGGGTGGTCCGGTGAATAACCAATTCGCCAACAAGATTCAGCAGTTCGTCCAGCTTTTCAAAATTGACCTTCAAAGTGCTCGATTTTTGGGTTATGTAACCGAAATCTTCTTTCTTTTCTCTTTTCTGTATAACACCAGCCGTATCGCCAGCCACACCGGAGATGATGCACTCCAGCATCATCAACTCGTCGGTGAAATCGAGAGATACCGCAGGATTTTCTGCGAGCTTTCGCAACGCATCGCGCAATACATTGACAGCGCCATAAAAAGTTTCGATGACAATAGCGTTAAAAGGGACCGTGCCATCGGCCACAAGCTTCAGCACAGATTCCAGCTTGTGGAGATATTGCTGGAGGGGAGTAAACCCCATCATCCCCGAGTTACCCTTCAAGGTATGGAGGTTACCGAGAAGAAGTGTTACATAACCTTCACCGGATATTCCCTCGCCACTGCACCTCTCCAATTCTATGAGCGAGGTTTCCGCCGCATCAAGATGCCCTGTCGCGTCGTCGAGAAACTCCGCAAACAAACTCGACATATCCATGTTGTCAGCCAATTGATACCTCGTTGTCGCACATCATGCAGCGCATGCGGCCGGAATAATCTTGTCAATAAGGTCGTGAAGATCAGAAGGATTGAACGGCTTTTTGAGATAACCTTTCGCTCCCAGCTTCAACCCTCTGATGGTGTCTTCTTCTTTCCCCTCGGTACTGATAATGACAACCGGAATGCTTCTGGTGATTCCGAGAGCCGAGGCCTTTTCCAGAAACTGCACACCGTTCATTACCGGCATATTGATGTCGAGGAGGATGAGTTGCACGTCATTCTGCAATGCCAACAGGTCGAGTGCCTCTTGGCCGTTCATTGCATCAACTATCTCGCATTTGTAACGGCTCATGACCAGACGGTACATTTGGTGAATCAGGGCGGAATCGTCTACCACAAGAATTTTTCTCAGCATATCGACCTCACATGATGGTTATTGTCAACTCATTTGGAAGAAGCACGCTCTTTTACCGGAATACCAATTGCCGCCACATGATTCATGAGCTCCTCGATATCGACCGGCTTGTTGAAGTAACAGAGCGCTCCGCGTCGGTAGGCCTCAGCCTCTATTTCATCGGAACCGTAACCCGTCATGATTATCACTTCAGTCGAATAGCGTTTCTTGATGTAGCTCAAGAGTTCCAGCCCTTCGATACCACTGATGCCTGACATCCTGATGTCGGCTATCACCAGATCGAAGCGTGTATTCTCCAAAGCCTCTTCAGCCTGTTCGATCTCATTACAGGTGATAACCTCTACTCCCTCAGTCTTGAGCGCGTAGGATAGACCCAATAGTATTGAGGGTTCATCATCCACAATCATAATTTTTTTCATAGGCTTGGTATTCATTGTTCCTCCAGAAAACATATTCTTTACAACCTTTAATCATATAGCACACAATGTGCCATTGACCCATAACGGTGACAGCAAGCATTTATGTTTGTTTTACAGCATGTTAGATAGATACACGTTTGCCGGAGCATATATCGGTGTACGGAATCAGGACACTGTTTTCAATTGCGGACAACAGGGATTTGGATTGCGGGGAACTGATCGAATTCACTCGACCAGATGCAGGCGGGCATCAATAAAGGAAAAATCGTTTAAGAAAGAGTCGTATTAAAAATAATGTACGAAAACACTACATGTCCGAATTTGATCCACCTGATTTCATTATTTTCAATCGAGCGAGGAGGGTCGAACGGCTAATCCCCAACCGCACGGCAGCGTGGGAATGGTTATTACCTGTCATTTTCAGGACATGAACGATATACTCTTCTTCAACCTGCCTTAAGGATCGGAGGTCCGCCGGATCAGGCCAGTCCTTGACAGATGACGCACCACGCCTGATTTCTGACGGCAGATGTTCGCGGAGTATCTCTCCTGCTGGCGCCAGGATAAGCATCCGTTCTATTATATTTTTCAATTCTCGCACATTTCCCGGCCAGCGGAAGTGTTGGAGTTGCTCCAACACTTCCGAAGAAATCTTCATTCCCACCTTACCCATACTCTCGCCAAGACGCTTAACAAAAAATTCGGCCAGCATGATGACATCCCTCCCCCTTTCCCGTAGGGGAGGGACTGTTATAGGCAACACATTCAATCGGTAAAAGAGGTCTTCACGGAAAAGACCGTTTCTAACCAGAGCAGCAATATCTTTGTTGGTTGCGGCCATGAAACGGGCGTTGGTCTTGAGATCGGCTATGCCGCCCACTCGTCTGAACGTACGGGAGTCGAGCACTTTCAATAGCTTCGCCTGAATGGGTAAGGGCATTTCCGCGATTTCGTCAAGGAAAACAGTGCCGTTTTGTGCAACTTCGAACAGACCTGTCTTGGTCTTTTTAGCGTCAGTAAAAGCGCCTTTCTCATGGCCAAAAAGCTCCGACTCGAGAAGGCTCTCGGAAAGGGACGCACAATTGATTTCCACCATAGGGCCTTTGCAATCACTCTGTTTGTGAATTGACTTAGCCACCATTTCCTTGCCACAGCCGGATTCCCCAAGAATCAATACCGGCGTAGTGATATTTTTTGCCAGAAGAGAAACTAACCTCTGAATTCTTATGATGTGTGGTGAATCTCCTACAATGACATCTTCTCCGTCCAATTCACTTAGTCTTCTGAAGTGGCCGATCTCATTTTTCAGTTTCAGTTTTTCTTCAAGCCGTTCCAGAATGACCGAAATATGCTCCAGATCAAGCGGTTTCGGGAAATAATATTCCGCGCCGTTTTTCATTGCCTGGACAGCCTCGTCAAGCTCTACATAAGCGGTCATGATTACAACACTCGCTCCGATCTCCGGCGACGTGAGGGGATGCAGCAGGGCTTCGCCATCCATGTCGGGAAGTTTCCTGTCGAGAAACACAATATCGGGCAACTCGGTTCGTGCCAGAGCGAGCCCTGCAGAGCCACTCGACGCTTCAAGAATTTCATACCCCCTTCCGAGCATGAAATGTCCGAGAGCAAGCCTAATGCCGGGTTCATCGTCTATGATGAGCGCTTTCATTTATCACCGGTGTTGACGGGAAGCACGACAAGAGAAGTTGCACCTCCAGCCTGATTGTTCTTCATGATAAGAGAGCCGCCATGGGCTTCGATTATTTTCTTGCTAATGGGGAGCCCAAGGCCCGTACCACGCTTCTTGGTTGTATAAAAGACCTCAAAGATCTTCTCTAGCAATTCTTCAGGGATACCCGGGCCGTTATCAGCTATCTCTATCGTAATCTCACCGTTTCCTTCCTTAACTATCAAGTCGATTATCCCACCTGATGGGGAGGCATCGATGGCATTCTGCAATAGATTAATAAGAACTTGTTCGATTCGCTCTGGATCAGCCTCGATCAGGTTTTCCATATCCGGAAGGGTTTTATTGATCAAGATTTCCTTGCTGGCAATGTGGGAATCGTTAACCCGGATTGATTCGCTGATAATTTTGACAAGATCGAACGCCTTTTTCTTTAGCCTCAATTCCTTGGAGCAATCAAGCAACTCTTCAACGAGGTGATTCAGACGCCGTCCTTCAGCCAGCAAAGAGTTCATGAGCTCCTTCTGCTGTGGGGTCAACTCAAGCTCCATTCCCAGTATCTGAGCAACTGCGGTGATGGCGAAAAGCGGGTTGCGCATCTCATGGGCCACCCGGGCTACAACTTCGCCCATCGTTGCCAGCCGCTCTTTTGTGCGCATTTCCCTGCGTATTTCAACAATTTCGGTCAAGTCTTTCAGTGCTATGATGTGACCAGCGGCAGTGCCATCCGGTCCCTGCAAGTCAAACCGTGTGTATCCAACAGTCAGTGCATTGGTGAAGAAATGAACCTGCAATTCCTTTGAGTCAAAACCAGCGTTCAATCTTTCACTCATCTCCGGACAGATATCCCTCAGGTTGAGGCCGACAAGCTCATCGGGAGACTTGTTGCACAGATTTGCCACATAGGGATTTGTCAGAGATATATTCAGATTGAGATCAGCTACGATAATACCGCTCTGGATGCTGGTTACGATGGATTCGATAAAGGACTTCCGCTCACCGAGCTTTTCACATGCTTGTTTCAGCTCTTCTTCCACACGTTTACGCTCTGATATATCAAGAATAACACCTTCTATTTGAGAAGGCAGGTTGTTTTCACCGCGAATGGGCTTGCTGCGTTCGAGAAAATACCTGATGCCACCATCTCTGTGCCGGATACGGTACTCAACCTCGAAGGGAGTGTCTGCCGCAACAGCCGTCCGTATCAAAGCACACGTAGTCGTTCTATCCTCCGGAAGAATCAGAGGTTCAAGTGAACAGAGTTCCCCTGAAGATACATCTTCAGTCTCGTAGCCAGTCATTTGTGCAACCATATTGTTAAAGAACTGAATCTGCCTATTCCCCTGCAGATATAACCGATAGACAATGCCAGGGAGATTTTCAGCCAGAACCCTGTATGAACGTTCTCTCTCCTTCAATGTCCTTTCCATCCGGGAACGGTAAAGGGCGATTTCAATCGCTGAGCGGACCTCCCCCCCCTTGAATGGCTTCTGAATATACCCAAAAGGAGCGGTGAGCTTAGCACGCTGAACCGTATCGTCATCAGCATATGCGGTAAGGTAAATAATAGGAATGTCAAGCCTGTCTCGGATAAGTTTGGCAGCTTCAACCCCACTCATCTCACCCCGCAATTTGATGTCCATCAGGACCAAATCCGGACTTTTTTCTGCGGCGAGCACAACCGCATCTTCGCCGTAGCCGGTCACTCCGGCAATTTCGTAGCCGAGATTCTTCAGGAACTCTTGCAAAAGTTCCGTCACGATGCTTTCGTCTTCAACTACCAGGATACGTTCTTTGATCATTTTCCGGCCTATTTCCCGTCAGTTACTGGATTGAATAAAAAGACAAACTGAGTCCCCATTTCCCTGCGAATGTCGATAGAAGCACCCATTTGGTTTGCCAGAATTTTCACCAACCTGAGCCCGAGAGTAGTGGCGTTCGAAACATCAAGTTCCTCAGGCAATCCTATGCCATTATCGCTCAGGCGCAAAACCAACCTATCAAATTCCTTGGACAACTCGATACTCACTTTCCCGCTATCAGACTTGCCATCCGAGAAGGCGTGCTTGAGAGAATTGCACACTAACTCATTGATAATCAAACCACAGGGAACCGCCGTGTCGATGTCGAGCATGACATTGCTAGCTGTGATCTGAAGCACAATGGAATGCATGTTTGCACCATAAAATTCGAACAAAAAGGCAGAAAGCCTTTTTATATACACAGCAAAGTCAATCTGTGCAAGGTTTTCCGAGCGACACAGCTCCTCATGAATCATTGCCATAGTCCGTATCCGGTTCTGGCTCTCGATAAATATCTCGACGTCCCGCTCGTCCCGCAGGTAGCGGGACTGAAGAGCAAGCAGCGAATATACAACCTGCAGATTGTTCTTGACTCGGTGATGGAGTTCCTTTACCAGAACATCCTTTTCCAGCAGGACACCCTGTGTTGCTGCTCCGCCAGTTTTCGGTCACTGATATCGGTTGCAATCAGATGCACGACTCTCTTATTTTTGAGAGTAAACGGGATCGCCGCAATCTCAACATCCACGACCTTCCCATCCATGCGAATAAATTTCGTTTCGAGTCTCGGAAATATCTTTCCTTGAGAGATAATCTCTTCAATATATTTTTCCCCTTCCTCCCGTGCATCCGGATACACAAAATCCATAACTGGTCTACCGACAATATCATCCGGAGTCTCGCCCCCCAGCATAGCAGCGCAAGCATCATTCGAGAACAAAAAGCGTTCGCCGTCATGAATGGCTATGCCATAGGGAGAGAAGTCAACGAGACGACGGTATTTCTCCTTAGTTTCGACAAGAGCAACCTCCGCTTCCTTGCGGGAACTGATATCCATCGCGATGCCCAACGTGGCGTATACTTTATCTTGAGCGTTGAATAGCGGTGACAAGTAGAGGCTAACGTCAACCATAGAGCCGTCTTTTCTGAGTCGTTGCACTTCTTGGCAAGGAAGAGTTTCGCCTGCCAATAATTTCTGGAAACTGGCCGCAAATTCTTCTCCAGCATGGGGTGGCATCAAGGGATAGTGTTTACCAATAATCTCCTCTGCCGTCCAGCCGAATATTCGCTCTGCGGCTCCATTCCACATCGTCACATGTGCCGCTCTATCGAGGACAAAAATGGCAACCGGTGCCGCCTGAAAAAGTATTCTGAGTTTCTGACTCGATTCGCAAAGCTCCAACTCTGATGCGCGCAATCTTGCTTCGGTCAGTTTCTGCTCTGTAATTATATGGAGGAGAGGACTAAAGACAAAAACGTACAGAAAAGGGAAAAGCACGAATGCCAGCAGGAAGCTGTCTATGAATGCTTCGACCATCAGTGGTTGCGGAGGCAGGAACCGATGAATCACAACCATTACAAGGGTTTCAATAATCAGAAGGGCAGCGATAACACTGATGAAATACTTAACCGGCGAGATTTCGTGTGCCGAAGACTTTGATGTGATATCCTTGGAAACCCTGCCTGGCATTTTAAAAACTCCAGCAAGGAACAGGGTAATTTGTCAGCAAAAACAATTGCATAACATTCCAGTAATGATGATAAAATTTTGAATCTCAGAGTTGTTTTCCCGCGGTTTGCGGCGGGTAGTTTATCGAAAAACAACTAATTACGTATATTCTGTAGTAAAATGTGTATAGTTTCGGTTACAAAACTGCTAAAGAATTACATATAATATACGCATTAGCGCTTCAATCATCAACGTTTTTTAGAAATTTATTATTATATATTGTAATTAATTTTGTCACATATGCTCTATCATATGAAGATGAACAATTATTTCACATAGTAGAAATAGAAATAGGATGTTCTTAAAAACAGAACTGTGAACTATTATGCCGTAAAATATCGGATGTGGTACGTGAATTCCGAGACATGAGACAGCATAACGTCCGCGAACGGACGGGGGAAAGGACTCAAAGATTGTGGAGGTCGATCATCGTAACATCCTTGCTGTAGCAAGTTTTTGATACTTTTGACGCCTGGGCCAGTTTAGCGGTAATTTCACGAATTTTACCGAGCTCTTCCTGAATTCCGTGCAGACTGTCCTTGACGCACCCTTCCGCATTCGACATCTCCCGCTGAAGGACATGGAGGTAAGCATAGATTGTAGTGAGCGGATTATTTATCTCGTGGCTGAGCGCAACTGCCATTTCCTTGAACAGTGTAAGTCGTTCAAGTTCAACGGCTTGAATTTTTGCCCTGCGGAATGCCAGGTGTACTTTGACCCGTGCAAGGAGTTCCTCCAGATAAAATGGCTTTACTACATAATCCTCGGCGCCCGCCTCGAATCCCTTCACCCGCTCCAGTTCGGAGTCCTTTGAGGTTATGAAAATTATCGGTATCTCTCTGGTACTTTCCTCTCTCTTGAGCATCCTGCATACTTCATATCCAACCATGTCGGGCAAGGCGATATCCAAAAGGATAAGGTCGGGAGTGTTGCTTTGAGCTGCGCTAATACCCGATTTCCCATCAGCCCGGAAATCAAGTTCATAGTTACCGGCAAGAATCTCAGCCACTAGCATCTGGGTAATCTTGCTGTCATCGATGACTAAAATCTTTTCCATCGCTACACTCCGTAACATCGTTTTAAAATTGCCCCAATCCTATATTTCTTCATTTCCCCTTGTCAATATATTTTATTATCATAACATAATCTACGAATACACCCTTCAGAGAAGCCGGCTCTCGAAGAGTCTCCCCGCGATTTGAAGCGGCTATTCATTTTTTACTTAACAAAACGAGACAATTGGGTTACATTTTTAGACTGCCAAAATTCATTTGCAAAAGGAAAAGACTTATGTACACCTCTGCAGACTTGAAAAAAGGGTTGAAAATCACCCTCGACGGCGATCCCTACGTCGTCATCGCCTTCGACTTCGCCAAGCCGGGGAAGGGACAGGCACTTTATCGGACCAAGATGCGCAACATGATCAATGGCAGCAT
>JAMXLF010000032.1 GCA_024281055.1 Geobacteraceae bacterium | reverse complement strand
CGAGTCCACGACGTTCTGCGGGGAGCTCTGCCATACGGTCATGACCCCGGAGCATACCGCCTGGAGCAACTCTCCCCATGCCAAAGTGAAGTGCGTCGAATGCCATGTCGGCCCCGGCGCAGAGTGGTATGTCAAGGCCAAGATATCGGGTCTGCGGCAGGTATACGCCGTCCTCACCCATAGCTTCCCGACCCCCATCGCAACCCCGATCGAAAACCTCCGTCCGGCCATGGATACCTGCGAACATTGCCACTGGCCGGAGAAATTCTACTCCGGGCGGCAGAAGATGTTCTATCACTTCGCTCCCAACGAGGCGAACACCCCGCGGGAGATCAACCTCCTCATCAATATCGGCGGCACGCCGAAGTCCCCCCACGCCAAGGGAATCCACTGGCACATCGGCACCCCTGTGCACTACATCGCCCGTGACGAGAAGCGCCTCGACATCCCCTACATCGCGGTAGAGGACAAAGACGGCAAGGTCACCGAGTATATGAATGTCGAAAAGCCGCTCACCAAGGAAGAGATCGCCTCGGCCAAAAAACGCCGCATGGACTGTATCGACTGCCACAACCGGCCGACCCATATCTATCATTCTCCGGGGCAGGAGATGGATGAGAATTTCGTATCCGGCCACATCGACATGACGCTCCCCTATTTGAAGAAAGTGGCGGTGGATCTCCTCTCCAGACCATACAAAACCACGGAGGAAGCGCTGGCCGCCATCGCCAGTGGTATCCCGGACTATTATGCCAAGAACTACCCGGCCCTGGCCAAGGAAAAAACCGGCCCCATCCAGAAGGCCGTGGTCGAGGTGCAGGAAATCTACAAGCGGAATTTCTTCCCGGAGATGAAGGTGTCTTGGAGCACCTATCCCAACCACATCGGCCACTTCTACTCTCCCGGCTGCTTCCGCTGCCACGACGGCAAGCACAAGTCGGCGGACGGCAAGGTCATTTCCAAGGACTGCAACCTCTGCCACACCGTCATCAGCCAGAAGCAGGAGAACATCCCTGCCGGCACCCAGGTGAAGAACTTCGTCCACCCGGTAGACATCGGCGACGAGATCATGAAGACCAACTGCAGCGACTGCCACATGGCCGGCGGCTACGATGTGCCGGGCGGCGGTGAGCATGAGGAGAAGAAACACTGAACTGTCGTTGAGTGATTAAGACACAAAAAGGCCCCCGGACTCGTTAATTCCGGGGGCCTTTTTGTGTTGTTACCTTATTACTGCAGGGGAGCTGGAGTAGTTTGGTATAGAGGCAGCGGGTCACAGCTCCTCAATAACCCCCGCCTCTTCCTCCCCTTCCCCCTCATCCTCCGGCTCGAAATCATCCTCCATGATCCGGTCCAGGAATTTCCGGTTGTCCTTGATCAACTGCCGGACCTCCCGGGCGAGGTCCTCGAGCTCGTTCTTCTCGCCATCCATTGCGCCTATGCCTCCTTCTTCGCCACTCCGCGGCGATAAAGCTCCAGGTATTTCTCCGCCGAACGGTGCCAGGAAAAATCCATGGCCATCCCCCGGCGCATGAGCCTCTTCCAGCTCTCCCGGTCCCGCCAGGCGCTGATGGCCCTCTGCAGGCTCTCCCAGAGGGCATCGGCATCGTAAGGCTCGAAGGTGAAGCCGTTCGCCGCCTGGCTCTTCCGGCTGTCCGTCACGGTGTCGGCGAGCCCGCCGGTCTTTCTCACCACCGGCACCGCCCCGTAGCGAAACGCGATGAGCTGGCCGAGACCGCACGGCTCGAAATGGGACGGCATAAGGAAGATGTCGCTGCCGGCGTAGACCTTACGCGACAGGGAAGGATCGAAGCCGGTGGTCAGGGATATGTTCCGGGCGCCGCGCTCCCGGGCATCTTCGAACAGCCGCGCGTAGGCCCCATCACCGGTGCCGAGGACCACAAGCTGGAGGTCCTCCGCGGCAAGACGCGGCAGGAGCTCCGTCACGAGATCGAACCCCTTCTGGGCCACCAGCCGCGACACCATTCCCACAAGGGGCAGGTCCGCCCGCTCCTCCAGGCCGAGAAGGCGCTGCAGCCCCTTCTTGTTGGCCGCCTTCCCCGCCAGGGACGTGGAGGTATACCGCTTGAAAATATCCTGGTCGGTCGCCGGGGCCCACTCGTCGTAGTCAAGCCCGTTGAGTATCCCGAACAGGTCGTCCTTGCGGCACTGGAGCACCCCTTCCAGTCCGCACCCCTGCTCCGCAGCGAGAATCTCACGGCAGTATGTTTCCGAGACCGTCGTCACCAGGTCGGCGGTGAGGATCGCCCCCTTCATCAGGTTCACTTTGCCGTAGTACTCCAGCCGCTCGATGGTGAAATACGACGGGTCGAGTCCCATCTCGGCCAGCGTCTCCCGCGGGAAAAGCCCCTGGTACGCCAGGTTGTGGATGGTGTACACCGCCGCCGTCCGGGCAAAAAAGAGGTCGGAGGCAAGTTCGTAGCGCAGCAGGATGGGAATGAGGGCGGTCTGCCAGTCGTGGCAGTGGATGATGTCGGGACGAAAGTCGATCCGCTTCAGGAGTTCCAGCACTCCGCGGCAGAAGAAGGCAAAGCGCCGGTGGTTGTCGGGATAGTCCCCCGCCGGGGTACCGTACAGGCCATCCCGATCGAAAAACGCCCGGTTCTCCAGGAGATAGACCGGGATATCGCCAAGGGAGCCCTGGCGCAGGACTCCCCTGTGCACCTCATCCCCCAGGGGAATCTCGACCGCTTTGCGCATCTTCCGGACCGGCACCCCCGACCTTTCCACCTCCCGGTAGTAGGGGAGGAAAATGCGCACGTCATGGCCGAGCCGTTTCAGCTCTTTCGGCAGGGAGCCGGTCACGTCGGCCAGGCCGCCGGTCTTGGCAAAGGGGGCGACCTCGGAAGCAACAAACAGTATTTTCATACGTTATTCCTGAAATTTGAATTTTGTTGTAGGGGCGGCCCCCCGTGGCCGCCCTTGTTTTGGGCACCCACAGGGGGGTGCCCCTGCGTGGTCACGAAACATCCGCATCCCGGAGGAACGCCGCTGCATCCTCGGGAGAAGTGGGGTTGATGTAGAAACCGGTCCCCCATTCGAAGCCGGCGATCTGGGTGAGCCGCGGCACCAGCTCGATGTGCCAGTGGTAGTCGTACTCGATGGAACTCCAGTAATCGGGCTTGCCGAGCCGTTCCTGCAGCGGCGGGGCGGAATGGATGATAAAATTGTACGGCGGGTCTTTCAGGACCGCCTTGAGCCGGCTGAGCATCTCCTTCATGGCCACGGCCAGCTCCGCCAGCTCGGCGTCCGTGGAGCGGGCGAAATCATGGGCGTGCCGCTTGGGATAGAGCCTGAGCTCGAAGGGGAACGAGGAGGCATAGGGGGTCAGGATCACGTAGCTGGCGAACTCCTTGACCACCCGCTCGCCGTTCGCCAACTCGAACCCGATCAGGTCGCAGAAGATGCAGCGCTCCTTGTTCGCGTAAAACTCCCGGCAGACCCGCAGCTCCGTCGCCGCCACCGGCGGCGTGAGCGGGACGGCGATCAGCTGGCTGTGCGCATGGGCAAGAGTGGCGCCGGCGCGGGTGCCGTGGTTCTTGAAAAGAACCATGTAGCGGAAGCGCATGTCCCGTCGCAGGTCGAGGTAGCGGGCCCTGTATGCGAAGAGCACGTTGGTGATCTCGGCCGGAGTGAGGTCCGCCAGCCCCCGCTGGTGGTCCGGCGTCTCGATGATGATCTCGTGGGCGCCGATGCCGTTCATGACGTCGTAGAGCCCGTACCCGCGGTTGTTGAGCTCCCCCTCGATGCGGAGCGCGGGATACTTGTTGGGAACCACGCGCACCCGCCAGTTGGGGGCATTGGCAGGGCCCGACGGCCGGATGGCGAAAATTTCCTGGGGGGTGCGCCCCTCGTTGCCGTAGCAGAAAGGGCAGCTCGCCAGCTCGCCGCTCTCCTCCTCCACCAGGAAATCCCGCGGCCGCCGGCCGCGCTCCGTGGCAATGATCACCCAGTGCAGCTTGAGGGGGTCCCACCTCAATTCCGACATCGTTCCTCCTAAACACGAACAAGTATCCGCAATTAAAAGGTTCACGTTCAAAAATGCCCAGATGCTAGGCGCCGAGGAAAGAGGAGTGAGGCGTACTGGAGGTACGCCGCAGCGACGAATGACGACGGCAACAACGCAGATGGGCGTTTTTCAGCGTGAACTAAATGAGCCAGTTTTCCAGTTCCAGGTCCGGCCCCGCATATGAAAGCAGCATCGGCGCATCCATGGGCCAGCGGCCCGCCTCCTCGCCGCCGCGGGTCAGGGTGAGGTAAGCAAACAAGCTCCCCCCCGGCTCCGGGTTGACCGCTTCGAGGGGAACCGCCACCTCGCAGACCCGGACAATTTTCCAGCGGCAGAGGCGCCCCGTATCGCGCCACCCTCTCTCCCCTTTTACCTGGAGCTGTCCTTCTTCCGCATCGAGAGACATGGTCACGTGGTACTCCCGGTCGAGCAGGAGATGGAGACAGAGCCGGTCGTCATCCCGGAGGGTCTTGTCAAGGGCCGTCACGCCGTCGATCCTGAAATAGAGGTTCTTGCGGTCAAACCCGTAGAAAAATGAGTGGAGGAGGCTTTCAGCGGCATGCATGGCCGACGACTGCCGGGTCAGGTCGTAAACCCCTGCGGCAAGCCACTCGAAATAATCGGTCACCAGGCCGTTGATGACCGGGGTGATCAGGGCGGCGGGCTCCCGCACGAACCCCGCCGGGCTCTTCTTCTTGATCGGCTCGTACAGCTCCCGGGGAGTATCCACACCGAGGAGACGATAGACATCCATGAGGTAGCGGCGGAACAGCTCGTCGAACCGGTCACTGTGGGGGGAAAAGTGATCGTCGCCGAACCACCAGAACCAGTCGCTCCCTTCCGCCGCGTAGAGCGATGTGCAGATGGCACGAGCCGTCTCGTCACCATCGCTGCCCCCCGCCAGGAGAGCGGCTACTTGGGGACTGCGCTCCACGGCGGCTTCCCGGGCCCGCGCCAGATGATCCCAGGCGAGGTTTTCCTCGGGATGCCCCACCCACACCCCGTAATCGGCGTTGATCCAGGAGCCGGGATGGACATGGGACAGAGTGCGCCGTTCCGGCACCCGGGCAAGCACCTCGGAAAAGGTGGCGAGCTCGAGCCCGGGGGTCTCGGCGATGGCCGTGTAGAGCATCCCGAGAAGATGGTAGCCGTTGTCGGGATAGTACTCCCAAGCGTTCTCGCCGTCAAGGATGACCGACACCACCCGGTTGCCTGGGGCACGGACAGCGATGTCGCGCAGCTTGCCGACGAAATCCCCCACTGCCCGCTCGGCATCCCACTGGGAATAGGTGAACCCGATCAGGTCGGAAAGGGCGTGATCGCGGAAGAAAAGCGCCAGGCCCTTGTTCGCGTCCCGAAAGGCGTATGGCTGGTAGAGGGCCTCCCGCACCGCACCGAGCCCGTCGGGAAGGCTTCTGACGAGCACCCCCTCGTCGCTCGCCGCCCAGGCGAGCCCACTGGCAGCGATAACGTCAAGGGCCTCATCGCTCACCGACCCCTCAGAAGGCCACATCCCTGCAGGGACGAAACCGAACGCTTCCCGGAATCGGGCAATTCCCGTTTCCACCTGACCGCGGGCGTCTTCCGGATGCCGAAAGCGGATAGCCGGAAGGGAAGCCCTCGGCATGGCGACCTGGGCGACCTTCGTGTCGCACAGCAGCGGGAGAATGGGATGAAAGTATGGCGAGACCGCCAGCTCCGCCTTCCCTTCCCCATGGAGCCGCCGGTAGAGAGGAACGATCCCTTCGAGGATCTCCCGGTGCCGCTCGAAGAGAAGCGCCTTGTCCGCCGGCGTGAAGTTCTTCCCCTTCCGCACCAGTTCCTGGAGGTCCGGAAACCGGCGCCGGGCCGCCTCGCCGGTCCAGGCGAGGAAGAACCAGACCTGCAGGTCGAGCAGGTCCTGGTCCCGGAAATGGCGCACCCGCTCGGCATGCCGCTCCCCGGCGCCGTCCCCGGCGAGATAGAGGAGTTCCAGATAGCGCGGGTACGGCTCGATCATCCGCTGGCGGTTGGCAGAAAAGAAGTTTTCCAGGACGAAGAGACGGTCGTCCTCCCCCATGTCGGCAGGGGCCATCGCCCCGCGCACCAGGAACGGGTCGACAGCTGTCCCCGCGGCGTAGTCGGCCAGCTGCTCCAGGAGCGACGGCACCAGGTTGAACACGGCCTTCGCCCCCGGTGTCTCGTCCACAACGGCCGCCATGTCGAAGTAGTCCTTGACCCCGTGGAGGTAGGTCCAGGGAAGCACGTAGTCCCCCCGCACCGGGTCCCGGTAATAGGGCTGATGCATGTGCCAGAGGAAGGTTATATAGAGGGGATCGGACATGGAAAACCTGTTCGAGGTTCAATGTTCAAGGTTCAACGTTCCACTGCATATAAAAAGGTTTTCAACATTGAACGTTGAACTTCGAACCTTGAACCGATTTATTGCAGTTCCTTCTTCCACTTCTCCACCTTCTTCCGGTACTCGTCGAGCAGCCGCTGGGCCGTCCGTTCATCCTTGGCCTCGGCCACGACGTGGACCACCGGGAGGTACTGGTCGGGGAGAACGAGCGCCCACTCCTCACCGAAATGGACCTTGATGCCGTCGATGAAGGTTGCCTCCTTGTCCAGGCTGTCCTCGCTCATCTTGCGCATGATCCCCCCTTTCATCTCCCAGACACAGGGGACGGTCGTCTGGAGGAAGGTGCGGCGTGGTGCGTCGTCCAGGACCCGGGAAAGGGATACGCCGCAGGTGGCGACCAGTTCCAGGACCTTGGCGATGGCGAACATGCCGTCGAAGGCCGCCTGGAACCGGGGAAAGGCGAACCTGCCGTCCATGGAGCCGGCCATGATCACCTCGGAGGACAGGGCAGCCTCGATCATGGCCCGGTCGGCGCTCTTGGTGCGGCGTACCGCCATCCCTTTCTCGTGGGCCATGAGCTCGATCGCCGACGGAGCGGCGACCGGCACCGCGAACACTCCCCGAACCCCGGACTTGAGCATAAGGGCCGTCATGAGCAGGAGCAGGTCGGCCCCCTCGTAGACCCTGCCGGTCTCGTCGACAACGATCACCTCTTCCACGGTGGGATCGAGCCAGAAACCGGCCTTGGCCTCCAGGGTGGCGACGATCTTTGCCAGCTGCTCCAGGCTCTGGGGCTTCTCCGCCGCCTTCTTCGCCCCCCGTTCCTCGTCGATGTAAGCGTTGAGGCCGATCACCTCGCATCCCATGTCGTTGAGGATGGCGGGGAGGATCTGGCCGGCCGGCGACTGGTTGAAGTCGATGACCACCTTGAAGCTCCCCTTCTGCACCTTCTCCCGGTCGATGGCCCGGGAAAAACCATCCCGGTAGAAATCCACCACCTGGGGTAGCTCGCTGATCCCGCCGGGCTCCGTGTGGTGGGCACGGCGGAAGTTCTCCTTGTAGAAGATCCGCTCCACGTTCTTTCCCATGGAGCTGGAAAAGTCGATGCCGTCGTTGTCGAGGAAGACGATCTCCGTCGAGGCGGGATCGTCCATGGCCTGGCGGAAGTGGATCCCTCCCGCCTCTCCGAAGGTCTTGAGCTTGTAACGGAGCACAGGAAGAGGAATCATCTTGAGGTCGCGGACATGCACCCCGGCAGAGAGGATCCCGCCAAGGAAGCCCCGCTTGAGCATCCGCGAGGCGAGGTACGGATCGCGGCCGGCCAGGATGTAGCTTCCCTTGGGGAGCGAGGTGCCGTAGGCGCAGCCGAGCTTCGCCACGAATTCCGGGGTGAGCTCGATGTTGGTCAGCCCCTTGATCATCGCCCCCTCGAAGAGGGACTTTTTCCACTTCTCCCCCCAGATCAGATTGCCGGTCACCGTGGCTCCCGCCTCGATCACCTTCTTCGGCCAGATCTTCACGTCGCGTTTTACGTAGGCCTCCTCGCCGATGGAGGTGTCGTCGGCGACGATCCCCCCCTCTTCGATGACCACCCCCTGGCCGACCCGGACGTTGTTGCAGATCACGCTGTCGACAATCCGCGCCCCCTTCTTGATGTAGGCGTTGTCCCAGATTACGCAGCGGGAGAGCTTCACTCCCGGCTCGACGGTACAGTTGCGGCCGATCACCGAATCCTTGATCTGGGCACTGGCGAAGATCTGGGAGTTGTCGCCGATCACCACCGTCCCTTCGAGCACGGTCGTGTCGGCAAGGCGCACGTCGGCCCCGATGCGCAGGTCCTTCCCCACCAGATCCTGCTTCGGCTCGTCGATCCTGATGTTGACCCGGCCGCGGAAGATGTCGTGGTGCGCCTCCCGGTACGAGTCGGTGTTGCCGATGTCCCGCCAGTACCCCTTCACCGGGTAGCCGAAGAGGGGCTCCCGGTTCTGGAGGAGAAGGGGGAAGAGGTCCTGGGAAAAGTCGAAGTTCTCCCCTTCCGGAATGTACTTGAAGACCTCGGGTTCGAGCACGTAAATGCCGGTATTGATGGTATCGGAGATCACCTCTCCCCACCCCGGCTTTTCAAGGAACTGGGTGATCCTCTTCTCCTTGTCGGTGACCACCACGCCGAACTGGAGCGGGTCTTTCACCGAGGTCAGGGTGATGGTGGCGAGCGCCTTCTTGTCCTCGTGGAAATCGATGATCTTTTTCAGGTTGAAGTCGGTCAGCAGGTCGCCGCTGATGAGAATGAACCGCTCGTCCAGGTACTTCTCGGCGCACTTGACCGCCCCTGCGGTCCCCATGTCCTCAAGGGGAGTGACGTAGGTGATCCGGACGCCGAAATCGACGCCGTCCCGGAAGAAATTCTTGATCACCATCGGCTGGTGATAGAGGAGCATCACCAGGTCGGTGATCTGGTGCTTCTTGAGGAGCTCCACGATGTGGAGCATGATGGGGCGGTTGACGAGAGGGATCATCGGCTTCGGCATGTTGCAGGTCAGGGGCTGGATCCGGGTGCCGAATCCCCCCGCCATGATGACGGCTTTCATAGGCAGCTACTCCTTAAGTTTTGAGTTTTGAGTTATGAGTTTCGAGTTAAAACCTTCAGCCTACCAAACACTTCCCGGGAACGCTCAAAAATGCCCAGATGCAAGGCGCCGAGGAGCGAGGAGTGAGGCGTACTGGAGGTACGCCGCAACGACGAGCGACGAAGGCAACGCCGCAGATGGGCGTTTTTCAGCGTTCCCGCCCCTTCTTGGCCAGCTGCTTCCGTATCTCCTCCTTCAGCTCGGTCAGATCGCTCGACTTGACCACGTAGCCGTCGGCGAGCCAGGCGGAGAAGTCGTCCTTGTAGCAGGAGAAGGCGGTGCTGAGGATGACCGGCATGTCGTGCCGTTCCTTGACGATCTTCTGGAGGAGGTCGAGGCCGCTCTCGTTCTTCAGCTTGATGTCGAGGACCACCAGGTCGAACTCCTCAGCCTGGAGCTTTTCCACCGCTTCGCCGGCAGTGCCCGCGGTGACCACCTCGTACCCCTCGTCGGCCAGCTCCTGCGCGTAGAGCAGCCGGATACTGCTTTCGTCATCCACAACCAGTAACTTCGCCATCTACGCATCCTCCTTGTGTAACGGCAGCCTGATGGTATATGTCGTTCCCCCGGCGGGAGAGCTTTCCATGTGGAAGGCTATCCCGTTTTTCTCCAGGATGGTCTTGCAGAGCGGCAGACCCAGGCCGATGCCGAGGTCCTGGGTCTCGGAAAAAGGAGTGGTGAGTGCTTCAAGTGCTCCGGGAGTCAGGGCGACGCCGGTATCGGCAATACTGACGACCACGGCATCACCCTCCAGCCAGCTCAGTATCGTCACCTCACCGCCGTCGGGCATGAACTCGGCGGCGGTGTTCAGCACAGTCTTGACGCAGTAGGCAATCTGCCGGTAATCGACATACACGGGCGGCAGCTCCGCTGCCAGCTGGAGGATGCCGGCGATCTTCTTCTGCGCGAGCTTCTCCCCGAGTTCCCGGTAGACCCCGGTCACCAGCTGGTTCACATCCCACCAGTCCCTGGTGGGATAGAGGGAATCGGAATAGTTGAGCACGTCCTCCAGGGCCGACTCGAGCTGCTTCGCCTCCCGCACGATCGCATCGAGGAGCTCCCGCTTGTCGTCGTTCGCCGCGACATTCTTCAGGAGCGACCGGGCAAACCCGCCGATGACCATGAGCGGGTTTCTGATGGAATGGGCGATGCTCGAGGTGATCCGCCCCACGAGCGCCATTTTCTCCATCCTGACGATCAGCTCCTGCTGTTCCCTGAGCTTCTCGTTGGCTGCGGTGAGCTTGCCGATCTCCTCCTGGAGCCGTTCATAGAGGGAGGCCCGTTCCAGGGCGAAGGCGACGGGAAAGGCAAAGGTCTCCAGGGACTGGAGGTCCTGGGTGGTTATCGGCTTATGGGTGATGCAGTTGTCCGCGATGAGCACACCGATCCGGCGGTTGCGGGAGATGAGGGGCATGACGAGAAAGGAGTCGACCCCGAGGGTCTTTGCCAGCTGGGGGTCAACATCGGAGTTATGGAAGGCGTCCTCGATGAGTATCGGCTTTCTCTCACGCAGGGCCCGGTTGAGGATGTGCTTCTGATCCCGCAACGGCACGGAGATCTGCTGGAGAATGTCGTGGAACTTCACCTTTTCAGAGGAGAGCTTGGTCTTCTGGAAGTTCCGTGCCATCTCCCGGAGGGTGGGGTCGTTCTGGCCGATCTCCTGCCAGATCTGCCAGGCCTCCTCGTAATTGCGGGGCCCCACGCCCAGGTATCCCTTGAGATACTGCCGCTCCTTGTCGGTCATG
>JAMXLF010000031.1 GCA_024281055.1 Geobacteraceae bacterium | reverse complement strand
TCGGGAGAAGAACTGCACGATGAGAGGAAATCCCCATGGAGAGCCCGCGCCGGGGAGATACCGGCATTACAAGGGTGGCGAGTACCAGGTGATCGGAACGGCTCGTCACAGCGAAACCGGCGAACTGCTGGTGGTCTATCGCTGCCTGTACGATAACGATTCACTCTGGGTGCGACCACTGGCCATGTTCATGGAAACCGTGCTTGTGGATGGCTGCGAGGTGCCGCGCTTTGAGCGCTGTGAGTGAGTGGGGATTTTTTCCGATTATGCTGGCAGGCAGTAACCGAAGGAGAGAGAGATGAAGCATTCTGAAGAACCGGAACTCTGTCGTCTGCATACCCTGACCGTTGCCCGCATCGACAAGCGTGGGGTCTGGCTGGAGACGGGTGGGCGTCTGGCGCACCTCCCCCTGCGGGAGCTGCCGCACGCCGAACCCGGCGAGCAGTTGGAGGTGTTCCTGTATCAGGGTTCAACCGGAGAGCTGGAGGCAACCTGCAAGCGGCCCTTTGCCCAGGCCGGCGAGTTTGCACTGCTGTCGGTCCGGTCCGTCGGGCCCCACGGGGCGTTTCTCGACTGGGGGCTGGGAAAGGACCTGCTCGCCCCCCTGAGCCTCCAGCCCGAGCGGATGCAGGTCGGCAGGCACTACCTGGTGATGGTGGATGTTGACCAGCAGGGGCGTCCCTTTGCCAACGCCCGTATCAACGACTGTCTCGACCACGGTCGGCCCGATCTGATCGAAAGAGAGAAGGTGGAGCTGCTGGTCTGGCAGATCACCGACATGGGCGCCAAGGTCATCGTCAATCAACGCTACCCCGCCCTCCTGTATGGCGACGAGCTGCCGGTCGGAGCCCGCGTCGGCATGCGGCTGGCCGGGTACGTGAAACGTCTGCGGGCGGACGGCAAGCTGGATGTCACTTTGCGCAAGGGGGGGGCCGAGGGGGTGGCGGATGCCCGGGATGTCCTGTTGAAGGTGCTGGCTGCCAACGGCGGCGCACTGCCCCTGCATGACGGGAGTTCCCCGGAGGATATCCGGAAAATACTGGGGATGAGCAAGAAGACCTTCAAGAAGGCGGTGGGGGGGCTCTACAAGGAGGGCTTGGTGACGCTGACTTCCGAGGGGGTCCGGCTGACGGAGAGAGGGGAAAGGATGTGAACGCAACGCCGCAGCTCTATGTTCTGGACGGCTCCAGCTACATCTACCGCGCCTATTACGGTGTCCGGGATCTTGCCACCTCCGGCGGCATGCCGACAAACGCCGTGTTCGGCTTCACCCGGATGCTCCTCGCCCTCCTGCAGGAAAACCGACCCGACCACTTCGCCGTCGTATTCGACCCTCCCCGGGAAGAGACCTTCCGCCGGGAGATATACCCCGACTACAAGGCCCACCGGGACGCCATGCCCACGGATCTCGTGTCCCAGCTGCCGTACATAAGACGTATCCTGCAGGCCCTCAACATCCCGGTCCTGGAAGCTCCCGGGTTCGAGGCCGACGATGTCATCGCCACCCTGGCACGCCGCTCTGCCGCGGAAGGCATCCAGGTCACGGTCGTTACCGGCGACAAGGACCTGATGCAGATCGTCGGCGACAAGATCGGCCTTCTGGATACCATGAAGGATCTGCGCTGCGGGCCGCGGGAGGTCGTCGACCGCTTCGGCGTCCCGCCGGAACTGGTGCCGGACGTCCTGGGGCTGGCAGGAGACGCCGCGGACAATATCCCGGGGGTTCCCGGGATCGGCGAGAAGACCGCAGCCGGACTGGTGCGGCGGTTCGGCTCCCTGGAAGGGGTGCTCGAGTGGAGAAGCCTGGTGAACGGCAAGCAGCGCCGGGAAAACCTGCGCGCCCATGCCGACCAGGCCCGGCTCTCGAAGACCCTGGCCACGGTCCGCCATGACGTTCCCCTGGAGCTCTCCCTCGCCGACCTGCAGCGCCGGACGGCTAACCTCCCGGTGCTGGTGCCGCTCTTGCGCGAGCTGGAATTCGCGGCCCTGGAGCTCGCCTTCACCCCGCCGCCCCCGGGCGTGGTGGAGATCTACTGCGACGGCTCGGGCACCGACTCCGGGCCCGGCGGGTATGGGGTGATCCTGCGTTACGGGGAGTCCGAGAAGGAGTTGAGCGGGTTCGAGCCCGCCGCCACCTCGCAGCGGATGGAGCTGACGGCGGCGATCAGGGGGCTGGAAGCGCTGCAGAAACCGAGCAGTTTGCGCGTCTTCAGCGATTCCCAGTACCTGGTCCGGGGGATGAGCGAATGGCTTGCGGGCTGGAAACGCACCGGCCGCCTGGAGGAGCCGGACGCCCTCAAGAACCAGGACCTCTGGCAGCGGCTGGCAGCCCTGTCCGCCAACCATAAGGTCAGCTGGGAATGGGTGCGTGGCCACGACGGGCACCCGTTCAACGAGCGCTGCGACAGGCTGGCAAAGCGGGCGGCGGAGGCGGGGATGCGGGCGGCGGAGGAGAGCGCACGGGCGGCACACGAAGCCCGCGAACGGGAAAAGAAAGAGAGCGTCACCCCGCTGCCGGTCGCCCCTGCCAAGCCGGTGCCGGTCGGGGTAGGGGAGGAGACGGCCTACGAGGCCGATGCCGACGGTCAGCTCCTGCTCTGTTAGCTGTCATAGACCCTGTCCTCTTGCAATTGCAAACCTCACTTCCCGTGCTATCCTTTTCCATATGGACAGCACGACGGCAAAGAAAGCGGCAGGGGCTTCATCACCGGAATTGGCCGACAAGATAATCCTCTATTTTGTCGATCACGGGGTGCAGATCCTCATCGCCATTGTCCTGATGGGCGTGGGCGTGATCATCGCCCGCTGGGCCGGCAATCTCGTTCATCGCTGGCTGAAGGCGAAGGCCTTTGACGAGCCGGTCAGCAACCTCATCGTGAAGGTGGTCAAGCTCCTGATCGTAGGGTTCATCGGGATCATGGCGCTCGGCCAGATGGGGGTGCAGATCACGCCCCTCATAGCGGGGATCGGCGTGGCCGGGGTCGGCGCAAGCCTTGCCATGCAGGGACTTTTGGGCAACCTTGTCGCCGGGCTGACGATCATTTTCTCGAAACCGTTCACCATCGGCGAATATATCGAGATTGTCGGGGCAAACGGTCAGGTGACCGATATCGCCCTGTTTTCCACCACGCTCCTCCATGCGGACAATTCCCGCGTTCTCGTCCCCAACCGGAAGTTCGTGGGGGAGATACTCCACAACTACGGCCATGTCCGCCAGCTCGATATGAGCGTCGGCGTCGCCTACGACACGGACCTCCCCCTGGCATTCTCGGTAGTGAACGACATCCTGCAGCAAAACCCCGCTGTGTTGCAGGAGCCCCCTCCCGTCGTCGGCATAGTCGCCCTGAACGACTCGTCCATCGCCGTGGCGATCAAGCCGTGGGTGAAGGTCGAAGATGTCGCTCCTGCGCAGGCAGCAATCTATCGGGCCGTCATAGAACGCTTCCGGGAGTGGAAGATCGAGATCCCGTTTCCCCACCGGGACGTTCACCTGCTGAATCCGTTGCCCTGAACCCCTGAACCCCGCTCTCGGCGAGCCATCATGCCGGCTCCGCCAGCAATAACCTGTTTTTAGGGGTGATATCCAGTGGAATGGTCTGCGTATAGACCTTGTAGCCTTGAGCGCGCAACCGGGCCGCCCGTGTCGCGTCAACCGCCAGCGGGCCGTCCAGCCAGCCCTGCAGCCCTCCCATATCCCCGTCGTCCAGGTTGTGGCAGCACGGTAGCACCGCCACCCGGGCCCCGCCGGCCACTGCTCTGTCCAGCACCAGGTCGGTCAGCCCTCCGCAGGCATGAACGGAGACAGCCAGGTCGTCCGGGCCAAGCGCAATCTGCTCGATCTTCCCCTGCTCGAACCGAACCCGGCCGCGAAGCCGGGGCCATGCCTCTTCCAGGGCTGTCGCCAGAGCCCGGGCGCTTTCGGGGACGTGCAGGTCTACGGCAAGCGCTTCCGGGGAACTGTTGTCGAGCAGCAAGAGCGTGTAGGCGAGCAGGCCGTGTCCGCACGCCAGGTCGACCACTCGACCGCCGCGGAAACGGCGGCGCACACGGCGGGCCACCTCCCAGGCCTCGAACAGCTCTTTTCTTGGCAGACACCCGGCCTTGCAGACGGACCGTGCGATGCGATCAAACAGGGTGTCGCCGCTGAAACCGGAGAGATGGCGTTCATTGAGACGATTGCGGGATGATCGGTCCATGGCTGGTTTCTTCCCCCTACGCCCCCTTCACCATCCGCACCGATTCGGGACCGATTATCCGCTTTTTTTCAGGCTTCATCGTCATGTCCTCTGGCTTTCATGCCCTTTGCGCCGGGCAGGAGGGTGTATTTTTGCGCCGGAGCGGGTAAGGAACGCAAGAAACAGCGACGTTAACCGCTCAGCGTCCTCGCTCCGGCCGGTGCGACGCAGGATCTCTATGACGCATTCGGCCGTACAGAGCCCGGCCACCTTCTGGTTTTTCCGCAGGTTGTACACGGACGGTTCGGCGCTCTTGAGGCTTACCCGACGAGCGTTTTGCAGGTACGGACTTCGTTGGTGGATCCGGCGGGCCTCCTGCCAGGTGCCGTCGATGAGGATAACCTGCCTGATGCCGGTCAGATCGCCACCCGCCTCATCTGCCGCGCCGGGATAGATCAGGGCGACACCCCCCGCGTCGATCTCCTCGACCAGCCGTGCAGGCGGATGCGTTCGGTCCCAGCGAACCTGCTCGGCGGATCCCCCCAAAACATCCACCACCAGCCGGCCGGTGTTGGATCGTTTCGCGAATTCCCTGCTATGGGTCAAGAGGGTAAATTTCATGGCGTACGTTACACGGAAGGGGGAACAACCGCCTCGCCGGGGTGCTGCCCCGGTTCTTCGAAACTGACCCGCCCGATTTTCCCTGCCCGAAGCTCGCGCAGAAAAGCTTCGGCGGCACGATGCAGATCGACCGTTCCGCCGGCGGCGAGGCAGCCGAGGCGACGCCCGATCTGTTCGAGAAGCGCGGTGGAGCTGTCGGGCACCTCGGTGAGCCGGTAGCGGCCCATGAGCAGTTCCCGATAGCGCTGCATCATGAAATCGCCGGCAAAGAGCGCCACCTCGGTGTAGTCGAAGGCGCCGGCCCCGATGGCGCCGCTGCTCGCCAGGCGATAGGCCGCAACCTGGTCGCTCATGTCCGGCCAGAGCAGTCCCGGCGTGTCGGAGAGGATGATGTTGTTGCGCAGGTCGATCTGCTGCGGGCAGGTGGTGATGGCGGGCTTGTCGCCGACCTTGGCCATGTTTTTCCCCGCCAGGGTGTTGATCAGGGTCGACTTGCCGACGTTGGGAATGCCGACGACCATGATCCGGAGCGGTCTACCGGGCTTGCCGTAGTTGGGCGCCAGGCGCAGGCAGAGGCTGGTCAGCTTGTTCACGTCGCGATGCTGTTTCGCCGACAGCGGGAGGGCGCGCACCCCGTGCTGCTTCTCGAACGCGCGAACCCACGCCTTGGTGACGGCCGGGTCGGCCAGGTCGTTCTTGTTGAGCACCTTGATGCAGGGCTTGTTCCGGCGCAGCTCCTCCAGCAGCCTATTGGAGCTGGAGGCGGGCAGGCGGGCGTCGAGCACCTCGATTACCACCTGGACGTTCCGAATCAGGTCGGAAATCTGCTGCTTGGCCTTACCCATATGCCCGGGAAACCATTCGATCGTCATGTCCGTTTTCTTCCCTCTTTCTTCCCCTGCGTCCGCTCGTTCCCCGCGTCGAGGTCGCGCCGCTCCCTTGGCTGCTGCGTGTGGGCCTCGCTCACACTGAGAGGCCTCCCCAGTAACAGCGTACCGTTCAAGGCTTCGATCGCCTTCCGGGCCTCGTCGTCCGATGCCAGCGTCACGAAGGCGAAGCCCTTGGGTTTCCCGGTGCGGGCATCGGTAACAAGGTTAAATGCCACCACCTCGCCGATTTCGGCAAAGAGGCCCCTGACGCTTTCCTCCGTTGCCTTGAACGGGATGTTTGCGACGTACAGTCTATTCCCCATGCTTCGTATCTCCTGTCATATTCCGTATGCTTCCGTTTCCGGTCGTGCGATCACCCTGGGGTAGCTGCCGGGGTCCCCAAAAACATTCATCATAGCATAAAAACGGGATACGTGCCGATAATCTCGACGGAGAGCCGCAGGCGGCGGTTCTGGCCGTTCCATTGCGTTTATTCCCGTTGACACACCCAGTTAAAGCGGCGCGCGAAAACTGGCGGCTCTGAATTGCGAAAAGTGGGTATAGCGAGCGTCTTGATAATATCAAACTTGTCTTGATGCTTCATCAAAAAGGAGGGGACGCGCCCCTCCTTTTCTATTTCATCACCAGTTCCTATATATTAATTCACTTCTACCTTTGCCCTTGCCTCCACCTCCGATGGTGTAGTTGATCGGTACCGTCTCCATCTTGAACCCCTTGAAGATCTTCCGCATCGTCGGGTGGTCATTAATGGTGAGGAGGGCACTCCCCAGGTTGTGATGCATTTGCGCCAGTCGAGCGTCTCGATCCAGGTGCGGGCTAGCCGAATATGGGCCTGAGAAAGATCTTCCTCGAGGCGGAGGATATTGAACCTGGGAGGTGATGAGGGGGAAGTGCCAAAGGTGCGGCTGCTGACTTTGCCGCCGAAAGAGAGCTTCTGCAGGTAGAGAAACCGGGCTGCCCTTTGGATGTCAGTGAGGATGTGCGGCGGGGTGTCTTTAGCATGCTCGAACTGCTCCCGACTGGCCAGTGTCCAGCGGAACTGCTTAATGAACTCATCAAGGTGATGCTTGACCACCCGGAGGAGGTTGCCGACGTCGCCGTTGATGTCGTTGAGAACCTCAACCTCCGCCGGCTTCTCGCGGAGGAAAAACATGCTAGCGCCCCCGGCGAAAACCTCCACGTAACAACTGTGCGACCTGCTGCTGATGATCGGTAATAGCTTCTTGGCCAGCCTTCTCTTGCCCCCTGGCCAGGGGAAAATCGGATAGTGTTTCAATGCGTGAGCCCTCTCTTGTCAAGATTGTCTTGATGTGTTAGGCTGCCTTACCTCGATCGGGGTGGGGCAGCCTTGGCTGGCTCACAGCGCACTCTGTGGGTCGGCGGTCGGTCCGTGTTCTCGCACGGGCCGACCGCTGCCTCTTCTTCCTTTTATACTCCCTACGATATCGAAAGAACGGATCCCAGGTTACTGATCACCCAGTTGTAGACATCCTGCAGCTGGCCAGACGAGAGCGCCCGGTTCCATATCCCGAACAGGGCAGCCTCTGCGGGGCCGGCAGAAGCGGTGTAAGTCGCTCCCATCCGCACCGTCTTGTCCGTCTTGGCCACCCTCCCCGACAACGGACCTTGTATGGTATTCAACTGGCCATTTATAAATGCATAGGCGGAGATCAGGACAGTGTCGATCGTGCCAGCCAACATATAGAACTTAGAGGCATCGTAACCCGCTGGGAAGTAAAGAGCGCCGCTCGCCTGCGTAGCCCCTTTTGAGGCGAATATCCGGAAACCGCCTCCTCCGGAACCGGTCCAGTCGATAAAATCCCCTAAGTTCGCGTCGGTGGAAAGGTAATTGCCCATCAGCCTAGCGCCGGAAGCGGGCAGCTTGCACAGGATCAAGTATGTGGCATTGCCGGTGATCGTGAGGCCGCTGTCGAAACACGCGGTGGAGAGAAGACCGGAGACTGAATTGGCGTTATAGGTAGGTGCGCCGACGACGGATCCAGCCGCGCCTCCAAACACCTTGTTGGCAATGCTGGTCGGGGCGTCGACCTTGGGGAGGAAAAACCCCAGGAGACCGGTGGGCTGTGGGTAAATGGATGCGATGACACTCGTGAAATTGGCATCCGTGATCCGGATCGAAGTTGGCATCGTTTGAGACTCCTTCCTTTAGAAGATATGTTCGAACATGAAGCACCAGTTGTCCATCCGCTTCATCAGCCCACCACCGTCGAAAACTAGGTTATCGCCCTGGGAGTCGCGCAGGTTCCCACGCGGGCCGTCCAGCCTGCCGGTGGTGCCGGTGCCGTAGAAGGCATATTGTAATTTCATGCCAGCCACCACCGGTGCCGAGGCGATGATCTTGACCGTATCGTTGGCGATGATCGCCGGCAGCCCCGTGAGGGTAACCGGGTTGCCGGCACCATCAAACAGATTGAACCCGTAGCCATCGTTCTGGAGCACCTGCTGCACATCCCATTTTAGCGGCGGGGCAGGAACGTGGAATTTGATATAAATGGCTGAACCTCTCACCGTGAAGGAAAGCGGCCGCACCACGTCCCAAGTAAGACCGTCGATCACCACCCGCTTGTACACCAACCCGTAATAGGCGCCGAGCCACTTGTACGACCATCCGGGCAAATGCACGAAATCGGTGTTGTACTCAAAAATATACATTGGGCAGCAGGCATGAATATTAGCATCCTCAATGGCCGCGTCGAGCTGGGCCAGCGCGATCTGGGGATAGGCGACGCCATAATGCTTGTGACTGGCGACCTGATAGGTAATCAGTGGCACATTCTGGGTCTGTCCGGATACAGCTTTTACGTCGGCGTCAATATCCGAACGCAGCTGCTTCAGCGCCGCCTTGTAGGTGGCATAGAGAGTGCCGGCGCTGGTGTCCGCCTCTCCCTGCGCCCAGGTAAGCGCCTGCATTATATATGACAGGCCGGCCGCGGCAGCCGTGGTATGACCACCGCTCACCTGCGCCAGGAGTTTCGTGTAGGGTGCTGTCCCCTTGCTGAGGGCCGCGATGGTCTGGGAGCCGAGGCCGGGATTAGAGCAGAGAATCTTGTAGAAATGATCGGTGTACTTGATGAGGTTTTCCGCCTGGATCAGCTCGATGATCGACTCGGCCGTGCCTGAATCGGGGGTTTCGACTCCCACTGCTCCATCGATGCCGGGCTCGATGAGGGGAGTAAAGGCGTTGTAATTGGTGTCTACGAACTTGAGGCTGTTGAACCGCTGCCCCACTGTGAGCGCGGTGCTGCCGATGCCGAGCGACAGGCTTTGGCCGTAACAGATGATATGGTTGATCTCGGCAGTATAGTTGCCGGCGCCCGCCCCGGGGCGAAACGACCGGGCGGCGATGCCGTTAATGCTCTGAGTTTTGAGGGCATTGGCGTTAAATGTTCCGTCCGTCATGATGCCAGCGGCGGCCGCACCCTTGGCGTCGAGCCAAGCATAGGCATATCCAGGAGGGATATCCCCGGCAATGATGCTCGCAGCGAGGGTGGCGATCGCCGCCGTAAAGGAACCAGAAAGGGTCAGCGTCCCGACCTGGAGGGCGCTGATATTGGCGGCCGCGGCCTTGAATGTCCCGTCGAGGAGAATACCGATACACGCCTGGCCATTGTTGTCCATGATGGCGAGAGAATAGCCGATGGGAGCCAAGTGCGGCAGGATCTGCTCCAGGAGCGCCACTCGATCATTGGTAGATTGTACCAGGACCCCGCCCGTCTTCGCCCAGTAGCCGATATTTGCCGGGGTTGGGTCTGCATTCACCCATATCAAGGAGCCGGCTGGGATGTTTGCGAGGTCATCATTGGCAGCCGCAAGGGTGGCATACGCCTTGTATGGATTGCCTGGGAGGCCCTGTGGGCCTTCCAAGGATCTCTTGTTGTCTGGATCCCATATATCGTCTACGCCTTTCGGACCATAGAGATTGTAAGGTGCAATGGGGCAGAAGCAATAATCTCCAGGACCGCCCAAGTCATTACTCGGCGGTTCCGTCTCACTGGTGAGAAGCGCTACCTTTGCCAGTTTGTTAGCCGAAATCACCTTGGCGACGCCGCCCTGGAGTATCAGTACCAGATCCTCGGTAGAGGCCGGAGTATCGGCTTGTGCCCGGCTGGCTATGTATGCCGAGATCGATATAGGTGGTGGGGGGGGGGTGTTGGACATAGATCCTCCGGAGCTACATATATTTGATGAACCACGAGCCGATGTTCGCTTTCACCCGTGTTTCGGCGGCATTCCCGTAATCGCCGGACTGAGCGGTACGCTTGTATCCGCTCCCGGCATTGGAATCGACGAAGCTGCCGACCCCGGCCCCCCCGACGCCAACCGTCCATATCCCGACGTTGTGAGCATGTGGCTTAATGGCGTCGGGCGTGTACAGACCGAGTTGGCAGTCGGCAGCCAGACCGCGGCCGTCATCCGCCCCCCTGACACCCACCCCGCGGTAATCGGGGATGCGGAACGATACGTTCCCGTCGCCGGTGGAATAGGCCCCATACTGCCCCGCCTGCCACTGGACCTCGCTGACCAGGTTACCGCTCGCCTGGGCCTCGGCCCAGAGAAGCGGCCATTCAGTGCGGACCAGGAGCTCCCCGTTCACCTTCCGGTACCGCGCCGGAGGGGTCAGCCGCGGCATGTAAATCATGGTCCCGACCGGCGTGTTATCCGAGCCGGCCAGATCATAGGGACCGCCGATCGACGCGTTGTTCTGGTGGGTGTGGTTGATCGGCGCCGCATAAGCTTCCACAAACGCCTGTGTCGCCATCACGAGCGAGGTATCCATCTGCAGCACCAGGTCGCCGCCGTTCGACACGATAAGGCCGCCGCGCAGGAGGATCTCTTTCTGGCCTCCGGACGCGGGATCCGGTTTTTGAGTGAGGGGATAGTTGCCGACCAGGATCAGGGCGTTGTCGGCATCGAGGATCCCCGCCTCGCGGATATCGAACGGCCCGACGTTAGGCGGGATGACCGTCTCGATGATCACAAGGAACGGATTGGAGGGGCTCAGATAGAAGTTGGTCACCGGCCCGCTCCACACTTGGCGCACGAGGCCGGCGACAAGGTTCTCCGGTTCCTGGTCGACCCCTCCGCCGTCCCCTACGAGGAACGTGGCACCCGTGAGCCACGCGGATATTGCGCCCGAGACTTCGGCGCGGGCGCGCTTGGCGAGTCCGCTGGGAGTGAGCAGCCAACGATAGGTTGATGACATGATTGGTATCCTCCGGGTTTAGCTGGTCACGTCGGCGCCGGTCTCATTGGTGATCAGGGCGCCTGTATCTTCGTTGCAGAGCAGGAGATGCTGCTCGGTCTGCGCGGCTGCCGGAAGGACCGTGACTATCTCCGACGAGACGCAACCGAACGAATAGTTGGGCACGTTGGCGATTACCCGGGTTGCCACTTGTACGGCGTCCTGAACGTCACGCTGTGCCTTATAGGTATTGATCAAGGCGCTCAGGAGCGCCTGTTGATCCAACGAAATGCCGTTATCGTCGACGTCGATGGTCACCCGGAAATGGTAGGGGTCTCCGCCGTATTCCCACCACTTCTCGATGACACAGCTGTACCCCAGGGCCTCGATGGCACTCGCCATCGCGTATTCCGTCCCCTTGTAGCGGTGAAGGTCAATGGAGTTCTTGATGAGCTGGCGCCGCGCCCCGTCGGTCGTGGCCAAGAGCCACCCTTCGTAGCCGAGGACGTGGAACTGCTCGGCCAAGTAGGGAAGTACCGAGGCGTCCACGTTGTCAACGATGTAGACGAGGAGCGGCGCGAGAGGGAGCGTTCCCAGCCGCTCGGCCATTTCGTTCCACGCCCGGGCGGAGTCATCCAGGACGGCTGCCGGTATGAGCCGCTCGTCAGCCATTTACCCTCTCCCTATCCATGAACGCGCCCCGCGATGGTCACGGCGATCGCCGTGCAGTTCGCCCACTCATTGTCTGCCAGTACCTGGTCCGCCGGAGTGGTGAATGCCACGCTGTAGAAGCCGCGATATGCGCCGATCGTAATCCGGATCTGATCGGTCACGATGTCCGTGCCGAGTGTCGCGCGCATGGTGGCCGTGTAGCTATTCAGCAGAGCGGAAATATTCGCGATCGCCGTGGCGTCGTCATCGGTGCACCAGTCGTACAGCGTGACCGCGGCCTCAATGGTGAAGTCCACCTCCGTGGGGGCGAGCGCGCTGACCTGGTCCGTGAGCGGGCGCACCTTCGAGGCGGTGAGGGTGGCTTCTACCAGGGCGAGGATCGATGCATCCGGGAGCCCTGTCGACATGAGGGGATAGACGTTCACCTGGCCGGCCGCCGGGGTGGTCACGGCCACGGCGCAGATATCCTGATGGGCCGAGCTCGCCCAGAACTCGTAGGCACCCTGGGGGCCGGCCGTGCTGAACCCCTCCGGGGCGAGCATGATCCGTGCGCGGTAGTGGTCCGGATCCTCGATGTCGGCGCCTCCCATGGTCGTGGACGTGTTGGCGCAGCTTGCCACGTTGGGGATCGGGTCGATCTCCACATTGATGTCGCCGGGGAGATAGCCGTTCGCGCCGACGCCGACCGCGGTAGCCTGAGCGGCCACATCGCCCGTGGTCTGACCGGCCGGAATGACCAGGTCCGCCGTGGTGGCGAAGGTGTACAGGTTGTCTTTGCTGCCGCGCTCCGTGCCGGCGGGGATCGTGTAATCGACCCCCAGGGGGGCGGACAGGACGAAATGAAGGGTCGTGCGCACCGACTGCGCCGGAAGGCGACGGCACCCCACGAGCTCGCCGAGGAAATCGAGCATCAGGTCCGGGGCGAAGCGCACGAGGTTAGCGAGCCCCGTCTGCTGGATTGCGACGCGAAGGAGCATTTCCCTGTAAGCAATGACATCGATAAAGAGCCGCTCCGGCTGGGCCGGCTGAAGGGTCTTGCCGGTCACCTGCTCGTAAATGGCGATAAGGTCGGCTGTGACCTGCGCGGCATCGCGATCGATAAATGAGGGCTCGGCGCTATTTGCCAATGGTGACCTCCGTGGTCTGCTGGGCTGTGGTGCCGACCGGCTGCCAGGTGATGGCCGCCGTGACCTGCCCGATATCGGTCACAGATGCCGTGACGCCGACGATCTCGACTCGGGGCTCCCAGAGGGTGAGGGCGTCCACCACCTCGCGGGTCGTATTCGGGATCGCCACGTTCGCCGGGGCATCCACCCAGAGCCAGGCGTCGCAGCCGAAAAGCGGCCGGTGCGGATCGCTTCCCTTACGGCTCGTGACGATGATGCCGATGCACTGATCGATGTCGGCGAGATCCTGGACAACGTCGCCGGGGCTTCCCACCCGGGGGGACCAGTCGGCGGCCGTTATGTTATTGACGAGAGTCGCCATGTCCTATTCCTGTTGAGTGGGCGGATTGCTATGGAGCGGCCCGGCGGTCGAGATATATACATGATCGTGGCCATCGTAGATGTCGCGGTCGGCGGCCTGGCTGCGCACCTTGTCGGCCACGTCGCCGGCGGGGGCCGTGATGTTGCCTCCGGTAGATGTGATGTCATTGGTGGCCGTGATCTTTTTCTGGGCGGTGACGTCATCCGTCACGGTCAGTTTGCCGTTGTGCGTCCAGAGTGGCGCGGTGCTCGTGATGTTGCCGGTCGCGGCGATGTCGATGTCGCCCTGGACGTCGGCCGAGAGCTTGTGGGCGTCCCGGTCGTACTGGAGGGACGTGCCGTCCTTGAAGCGCCGGTAATAGAGGTCGCGGCTGGTGACCGGGGGCGGATCGGCGTTGCTGTATATGGCTCCCAGGACCACGCCGTCCTCGCAGTGCTCGTCCATGAGGCAGACGACCTGGTTTCCTTCGTCGGGGATCTTGTACTCCTGGTTGCCCACGCAGAAGTCCTGCATCACCGGGAGCCACCCCGACACCAGGCCGTCGCGGTCGGGAAACTCCACGCGCACGCAGCAGCTCTGCTCATCCACGGCGACAACGATGCCGGTCATTTCTTCGCCCCCAGGGACTTCATGCCATACGTGCCGTTATGGCCGAAGTCGATCGTGGTGGTGTACCCCGCGGTGCGGTCGATGCGGTGGACGCTCTTGACCGCCTGGTAGGTGTCGTCGAGCTTTTCCCATCCGGATGTGAGGAGGTTCACCCCTGCGACCAGATGGCGGGTGCCGTATACCGTGATGTTTCCCTCCATCTGCCGGCCGTTGGCGCGGCGGATCGCGGCCTTTGCCTTGATCCTCGCCTGGGCGAGCGACTCGCAGCGCTCCACCAGGTTCAAGGTGTCGCCCGAGCCGCCCCACGGCACGCCGACCGTGGCGATGGTAATGGTGCGCGTCACGTCTTTCTTCAGCTTCGGGTTCCAGTAGGTGACCCGGGCAGCGCGATAGACCCGGTCCGATTTGGAGCGGAATGAGTAGTGGCCGGCGAGGTGGTCCCGCGTGAGGGTAATGACGGGCGGGGCGCCGTCAAGAGCTTCTTGATCGTGCCAGATAAGCTTCGAGCCCCGCACGCTGAAGACATAGCCCCACTGGGCCGCGACGCGACGCAGGAACGCCAGGTCGGTCTCCTGGTGCTGGGTGATGCGCTGGATGCGCATCTCGGGGACCGTGCCGACGATGGTGAGCCCGTGCCGGGCAGCGATCTTTTTGGCGACGGCCGCCAGGGTCGTGTTCTCGTAAGCGGCAGAGCGGGCCGTGCGGAGATCGGGCTTGATGGTGGCGGCCATGGTGCGGATCGTCACGGTGTCCGGAGGGCCGGAAAATTCCACCTCATCCACCTGGAAGTCGCCACACTGCAGGAGCGGCTCGCCCTGATAGCCGAGGGCGAGGGAAATAGTGGTGCCTTTCCCTGGCAGGAGATCGTTCTTGAAGAGGTCTTCCTTGTCCTCGAGGGTAATTTCGATCTCGGCCGCCTCTCCTTCGAGCGGGTCGGTATAGCAGACAGAGAGCGTGAACGGTGTAAGCCGCTTGGCGTAATCCTTGCCGTTGAAGATAAGCTCCCACTGGGGGGTTTTGACAGGCTGGTTATCCATGGTTACGCCCAGGGAGGCATGCCGTCAGGAACCGGCACGGTTGTCGTCGGCGGGTCGAGGACCGGGATAAGGAGGCGGATCCCCGCCGGGAGGATCGGGATGATCGGGATCTCCGGGTTCGCCCGGATGATCCCCTCGTAGGCGTAGGGGTCACCGTAGTATTTCCAGGCGAGGAAGTCCCAACGGTCGCCGTCGGCAGTGATATGCTCGATGTAGCCGGTCGCCATCTATGCCCCCACCTTGACGGCCGGAAGCATCCGCGTGATCATCTGCGCCCGGGTGCCGGCCTCGATCGAGTCTCCCTGAATGAGCTGACAGAGGGTGATCCCGTCGGTGGCCTGGCGTGAGATATCCCGGTTGAGCTGCTCCATCTGGCAGCCGAGTCTGCCGGCCGGGCCGGGAAGGCCGGAAAGGATCCGTGTGATGTTGGAGGAGAGCCCGGCGACCGTCTGTATCTGGCCCTGGACGATGGCGGCCGCCCCCTGCACACCGGAGGCGAGGTCCTGTACCATTGCAGTGACCGGCGCCAGGGCGGCCGAGATGCCGGCGGTAGCCGTCTGCACCTGATCGGCGATGGCGGCCGCGGCGTCGCCAAAGCCGCTCTTCAACCGGTCGCCCAGTGATGAAATCTTGCCGGCAGTGGCACCCATCTGGGCGGCGCCGCTCTTCAGCTGACCGGCGACAATGGCACGGGTATTGCCGGGAGCGGCCGTCGCCACAGCGACCGGCCCCTTGCCGGCAAGCCCGGGGGCGCTTTTTTGCTGGGCGGCCTGACGGGTGCCGAGCGGGTTGGTGTCGACCCATTCCTTCAGCTGCAGCCGGCCCTCGATGCAGAGAGGTGCCCCGTCGGCGAAGGTTTTTACGGTGGTTTTCGTGATCTCGCAGACGACGTAATACCCCAGGAACTTGCCGGTGGCGAAGAGGAAGGGAAGGGCCTGGTGTAGATCAGCCTGTGCCTTCAGCGCGTCGAACTGGAACTGCGGGTCGCAGAACGCCCGGTGCAGACGGATGCTGATGTTTGCCTCATCCAGCTTGTCGCCGATGAACTGGAGGAGCGGCTTTCCCTCGATCACCTGGTGCTCCGCAAAATCGTAGGCGTATCGCTCATCGAGGCCGGTGATCGGGAGGAGCTCGAACTGGATGTTGCCGAGCTGGGCGTACATCAGAAGGTCCTCCGGGCTTTCTGCTCGTCAAACTTTCTTTGATTGCGGACGAACTCTTCGTAAGAGGCTTGCATTGCCTGGTTAACCTGGCCCTTGATCGCCGCAGAGTCGGCGCCGGGGGGCACATGAACCTGGGGGGAAAAGTTGACGGTGGTATTACTTATGGCCTGAGTCGCCAGCTTTCCCACCGGAGGGTGCAACTTATCATAGAGCCAATCCCCGATAGATTTGCTTCCCGTCGCCTTCTCCATGCCAACATTGATCACATCGTTGAGAATTGTCCCGATGGCGTAACCTCCGACCAAGGCGCCCCCCACCTGAGTGGCTGCGCCAAGGGCAGAGCCTACCCGGGCAAGCTTGCCGATCTTGCCGGCTTTGCCGATGCCGCCGGGAAGGTCTCCACCTTTCCCCGGGAAGCCCCACCCCTCGCCGGGGAGCATGGAGAGGTGCTTATTGACCACGTAAACCGGCAGTGGACCCCCTGTCTTCCCCGCAATGCCGCCGAGGACACCACCGATTCCTCCACCGCCTTTGCGCAAAAGACCCATGACGCCCAGCAGAGCTGCAATCGGCTTGAGCATCAGGGAGATGGCTAATGACACGCCCCCCACGACCACGCCAAGAGCCCCCACCCCTGAGACCAGCATCACTATCCGCTTGGTGAGCTTCCATACCGCGGTGTCTCCCTTCTCCTGTTTCTCGAAGAACACCTGGAGCTTCCCAGCGCCATCGTTCAGCCAGTTGAAAAGTTTCTTCAACTCCGGTGCGAGCGCTCCGCCGATGGTAGCGGCCAGGTTGGTCACCGTACCCATCCCCGCTTCCTTGACGTTCTTCAAGGTCGTGAGGAGCCGCGCGATCTTCTGGTCAAGGTCGAGCTGGTTTTGCAACCGTTCCTGGGCCTTCGCCCACCCCTCCGGCCCCTGCTGATAGAGCTTGGTGAAGATGGTCGACCCGACCGCGCCGGCCAGAGAATTGCCGATGATGGCGATCTCCTGGGCCGTGGCGCCCAGCTCCTTCAGCCGCCAGATCTGCTTGACAAGCGCCTCGTCGCCAACGTATGACCCCTTCTTGTCGAAGACGGTGAGGTCGGTATGGTATTTTTTCAGGTACTCGCCAGCCTTGGTCATGAGACCGCGGCGGCCGAGACCGAACTCCAGCCGGCTTCCCCGCGTGGCGAGCTGGGAGTAGAAGGAGCCGATCGATTCACCGATCATCGAGCCTTCCATCCCCCCCTGCTTCAGCATCCCCATCATGATCGTCTGATTCGTTGCCGCCTGGAGGCCGCCCTTGGGATTCAGAAGCCCGTAGGAGCGGGCGATGTAGGGAAGGCCGTACTTGAAGTCCTCCAGGCTCATACCGAAGGCGTAGTGAGCCCGCTGCATGATGTCGATGTATTTCTTCAGCGAATCGTCGTTGAGATTGAAGGCATGGAGCGAGCCGGCCACCACCTCCGCAACCTTCTTGGAATCATGCTCGTCAAAGATGGTGCGCAGGTAGCCGGCCGCCTTGAGTCCGCCGTTGGCAACGGCTTGTTCGGTGATGCCCGCCTCTTTGAGGGAGGTTGCCAGCTGGGCAAAGTCTCTCGTCGTGCCGGGGAGCTGGTTGCCGAGCTCGACGGTCTGCCGGCGGATGCTCTCGAAATACTTGCTCGCCTTTCCCTGGGCATTGGAATAGGCGAGCTCCATCCGCGCCGTGACATCCTCCAATTCCTCGAACGGTTGCATGACCTTGCTCACAGCACCGGCCGTCAGGGCACCGGAGATCATGGTTCTGCGACCAAAGGTCTCGGCACTGTCGGATATCTTTTTCAGCTTCTCCCTGACCTTTTCCAGCTTGGCCGACACCTTGTCAGCGGCGCCTCCGATCTTGCCGACCGCTTCGGTCACCTTATTGACCGGCGCGGACGCCCTGTCGAGAGCGGTAAGCACGAGGGCTATTTGAAAGGATTTCGTCATGTGCTATGATGTCCTCATGGAAATCATCTTCCTGAAAACGGTCTTCTGGTTTTGCTTGGTTGGCCTTGGATTTATCATCTTCTGTCTTGCGTTTTCCAGCGGGCTATATGTCCTGACAGCCATCCTTTATCTGGCCAGCCTTCCAGTGCGATTCGTGGCGTGGATCGTCAGGAGTCGCTCAACCTCTTATTCAGATCATTGATGTAGCCATTGACCTTTCCCACCCAGTACTCCAACTCACCAATCCGCATCGCCATCACACGCTCGTTCCGGAACCTTCCTTCCCGGACGAGGTAGATGACCCGTTCGGCAAGGTCTCGGTATCCGCAAGCCCCAATTCGCCGACAAGCGTCAAAAAATCCTTGCTTGACAGCCTCTTCAAGTCTTCCGGCACGCGGGGCTTGCCGTCGAATGTCCCGGTCTGGGACAGGACCGCGGCGAGGAACTCGAACCCGGTGCTCTTGCCGGAGATCCGCTCTGCCTGTATCAGCTCCTCCACGGTCGGCTCGACGATCTCCACGTTCTCCACGACCAGGACGTCTGGTTTGCTCTTCTTCGTGATCTTCATGCTTGCTCCTTTCGGGTTATAAAAAATGAAGACCAAAGGATGTAGACTTGCGGGTTAATTCCTTTGGTCGGTGAATCAGGGCGACCAGCCGGTCGCCCCTACATTGAACGTTGAACATCGAACGGCCTTTACCCGCCGATGTTGTCGCGGTAGTTGGCGAGGATGTCGGCGCCCCCGACCTTCCAGATGTTGGCAAGGACATCGATTTCGACGATGTCGCTGCCGCCGATGACGAGCCGGATGTAGGTGACGGTGAGGGCGGTCTCGGCGTCGACGTTGTCGTGTTGCTTGAAGCCCCCCATGGGGAACTTCTTGAACTGGCCGGCGATGAACACCACCACCGGTTCTTCTTTAATGCGTCCGGCACCGGCGTAGGTCTCCTGGCTGCCACGCAGCTGCAGCTGCACCCCCTGGAAGGGGTTACCCGCGGCGATCATGACATCAGGGTAGAGGGAGTTCCACTTGATGGTCATCTCCATCTTGTCGAGACCGGACGGGAGCTCCAGCTTACCGACCATGCCAAGGGCGGCGTGCTCGGTGAGGGTGGCCACCACGTCGGGGAGTTTTGCCTCGGCCGCCTTGCCGAGGTAGGACTTGCCGTTCAGGTAGACGTTGGCGTTGGTGAGACGCTTGACTTCGACGCTCATTGGTTACCTCCCAGGGTCTTGAGATAGCCGAGGTTCAAGGTGCGCTTGAAGGTGATCCGCTCGGCCGTGGCCGGGTCGCACCAGTCGTAACGGAAGGTGACATGGCCCAGGGCCAGCTCCTCGACCGGGTTGTCGGCGGGGTCGTACCAGCAGGTACCGTCGATGAGCGCCCCGTCCTGGGCGAGCTTGCGAAGGAAGGACCGCACGTCCTCGGTCACGGCGTCGATCCAGGCGTTGTTCACCGGTGCGTCGATCCGCTGGATCATGGAGTACTCGATCGACTCCTCGATCACGTCGGCGACGCGCTGCGTGCAGATGAAGCTCTCCTTGGCCGTGTCCGTGGGGTAGGCCGCGGAGCGGTTCCCCCAGGTGCGGAAGCCGGTGCCGTAGCTATTGAAGACGGTCACGATCCCGGCGGCGTTCAGGGCATTCACCTCGCTGTTCGGGTCGTTGATCTCCGCCGTGAGCGGCAGCTCTATGCCGACAATCCCGTCGATCAGGGTGTTGGAGGGGCTCCACCAGTAGCCGAGCTCGTTGTCCTTCCAGGCGATGATCCCGGCCAGGAACTGGCTAAAGGGCTGGAGGACGTTGGCGTTTGATCCCGGGTCGTACACCTGGAGCGCCGGGAAGCAGAGAACGACGCGGCGGCTGGAGGACTGGAAGTTGATGGTCCCGGCTGGTCCGCGTCCGGTGAGAGCCTGCTGGAACGTGGTGCCGATCGGCGCGTCGACAAGGGCGATCCCCTTGGTCTTGCCGGCGACCGCGTCCATCTCGGTGGCGATCGATGCCTGGGTGGAGAAGGCCGGGGCGACGATGATCTTCGCCTTAAAGCCGAAGAGGCTGTAACAGTTGAGGAGCGCCTGGAGACCGGTGCGGTTGCCGCCCTCGTCGACCGTGCCGATCACATCGGCGTTCTCCACCTTGGTCGGGTCGGCATAGTCATAGGCGGCCGTCACGTTGGCCGCGGCGCCGATCGCACCCCCGGCGATCCGGGTGACGATGCCGGTTGCAGGGTCGAGGGCGTAATCGGTATTGAGGACAAAGGTGGTAGCGCCGTCCTGGCTTTTGAGCACCAGGTTCGCCACGCCCCGGTGTGCCAGGGTAAGAGTGCCGTCGGCGCCGAACTGGGCCGCCTCGGCTTCGACGCTCGATTTGTGCGTGGCGGGGTCGAAGACGTTTACGACCACCACGGTAGCCGCCCCCTTCTTGAAGATGGCCTTCAGGGCCTGAGGGATGGTGTAGCCGGGTGTGGTCTCGGAGCCGAAATAGCGGGCCGCGTCGATGTCGGAGAGGACGAGCTGCACCGAGTTGACGGTGCGGTCGGCCGCGGCCGCCTCGTAGATCGGGGCGGTGCCGACCAGGGCCACGACCGCCGACTTCACGACCGTGATCGGCTTGCCCGCGACATCGATGGTGATGGTCTCCACGCCATGGAGAAAATTAGCTGGCATTGGGTTTCACCTCCTTGTCTAACCCCTCCCCGGCCCTCCCCTTGTCAGGGGAGGGGGCGGCCTTGCCCCCAGGGGGAGTGAGGGTGGTTTCTTCTTGCACCTCTGCCAGAAACTTTCTGGCAAGCAGGGATTTGACGTAGTGATTGTCCGACGGAAGGCTTACCGTGCGCCCGGGATGGAGCATCACCTCGCGGGGCTTGCCTCCCGGCTCGTCCGGGGCGAGCGTCACGCCGGTGAGCGGGCCGCTGTAGATGTACTTCTTGTCTGCCATATCAAGGTACCTCCAGGGTTTTCTCGATGCCGTTATCGAATGCCGTGGCCCGGGTGAGATATACCGGCTGCTCCTCCTCGAGGATCTCGACGTTCATGGCCACGGCCTTCCAGATCTGTGTGTACTGCCACCAGCGTTTCTTGTAGCGCTTCACCCGGTCGACGCTCACGAGCGTCATCTTCTTTGTGCATCCGTCCGGCTTGTAGCCGGTAAGCCCCATCCTCGACGCCTCCAGGTGGGCGTTGAGCCCTCCCGTCTTTCCCACGGCTCGGAGCGAGGAGAAGAGGAAGGTGAGCTCGAAGAGCATCTCCCGCTCCTGGACGACCAGACCGGTGTCCTCGGTCGGGCCGTCGTCTTCGCCGGTATAGACCACGAGGATCTCGCCGTTGCCGTGTATCGGCTCGTACTCATCGAAGTTCTTGTCGGGATAAGTGAGCGCCGCGGCCGAAAGCCCAGGTTGCTGAAGGATGGCCTGCAGCCGCGCGATGATCGCATCCTCGATGGCCGTGATCTGGTCACCGCCGGCCATGGGGACGCCCCGTGAAACTGTCGAGCCGCTCGTCGTCGAAGATGCGATCGCGTTTCGTCTTGCTCGTCTTGAAGAAGCCCTTGCCGGTCTCGCCGTTGGTGCCCGGTGCCACGGGAAGGGTGGCGACCGAGAGCGTCGCCAGCCCCTTCTTGATCTTTTCCAGCCAGTCCAGGGCCTCCCGCGCCCGATCCTTCACATCCTTGGGAACCTCCCTCTCGGGCTTGTCGGCGTAGATCCGGGCGATCACCATATCGAGTGCGGCGTCCGCCAGCTCGTCGGGTACCTCCGGAAGCGGCAGGGTATAGACCTGGCGCAGGAAGGAGTCAATCTTGCCGTCGACAGCAGCGATCGCCCGGGCAACCTTTGTCTCATCGATGGCGGTCTGGGTGTCATCGGTGAGCCGGATGAGGAGGTTTTCCCCGAAACGCTCGATGAGGCTGGCCAGGGTGGAGTAACTCACTACTGCCTCCGGATCACCGACTTGAGCTTGCGGCTCGCAGTGGAATAGGGCTGGTAGCTCACGGCCGCGAACTGGGTACCCTTGTCGTTGGTGGCGGAGAAGGTCGAGCCGACCCAGACGAGCTGGCCATCCTCGAACCATTGGACGTTCACACCGGCGCCGCTCGTGTCGACCACGGTCGCCTCGATGCCGGTATAGCCGGCGGATGTGTAGCTCTTGAATACCCCTTTCGTGCCGGTTACATCGTCGCTGCGGGTATTCTTGTCGGCCAGGCCGTGCAGGTTCTGGATGATCGTGTTGCCCGGGGTGGAAGGAAGACCGGCGAAGGCGACGGCGCCCAGGGCGACGAGCGCCAGGACGGCGAAGCCGATGCGAATTGCGTTGCGTCTGTTCATAATTGCTCCTAACCCCCCTCGTTCCCCCCTTGTCAGGGGGGAGGAGGAGGCACTGTTTGTATACCCTCCCCTGAGAAGGGGAGGGCCAGGGAGGGGTTAGATCGGATCCTCTCCGGTTACGTTGCCGATGAAGTACGCCCCTTCGTTGAAGGTGATCATCTCGCGGATGGTTTCGCCGACGCGGACCTCTTCACCACCCTGGGGGCCGATATCCTTGTCGAACATGGCACCCCCCCACGGCTGACCATAGCGGGCGGTATAACCGAAGGTGGCACCCCCTTCCGTGTTCTGCACCTGGGTATCTTCGTAGTACATGGCCATGTGGCCACCCCAGACGCGAGCCCGCACGGGTTTCTGCCCTTTTTTGGCAACATTGACCCATCCGGCGCCGACGTTGATCTTTTTCACTTCCAGCAGCTCGGCCACGGCCTGTCGGGTGGCAAGGCCCGTATCGGCGGCGAGCGAACCGTTGCACGCCTTCACCACCTTGGGATGACGCCGCAGGATCGTCCATGCCCGCTGCCCAAGAGTGACCACGTTGGGGCGAAAGAGCGGCTTGTCAAGGGCGTCGGAAATGACGCCAATCGGATCGGTGTCAGAGTTCTGGAAGTTGGTATTCTTGTCCAGGATCGTCTGCAGGTCGGGCCTATACATCGCCTTGTTGAACACGAGCCGGGCAACGCGGACCTCGCGGCCGAGTTTCACGATCTTCATCATGGCGTCGGCGCTACGGGCCTGGGGATCGTACGGATAGGGTCCTTTGGCGGCGGCATCGATGTCCGCCTGGGGAATGCGGTCCTTGAGGCCGTAATCCTTGACCCCTGCGAGCTTTCGCTCGGCGCCGAACTCGACCTCGTTGGGGGAGGACTTGCGGCCGATCTCCAGTTCGGGGACGGTGAAAATGTCGATACCGGTGAAGTCGAGGTAGTAGAACTCGCGGGCCGGGACCGTGACGTAGGGGAGCACCTGGTCGGCGATCATCTCCTCGTTGCGGTAGCCGATCGCTACCGCGCAGAGGGCGGGTATTATGGGAAACGGGGTTCTGGCCATGGTTTATGGACCTCCTTTAGATTTTGTCCGGCGAAGCGAAGTACAGGCCGATATCGTCCTCGACGCCGTCCACCTCGGCGTAGCCGATGATGTAGTTTCCTTCCACCGCCTTGATCGCCTTGCCGTCGGCGTCGGAGGTGAGAGGATCGCCCTTGGCGACCACTCCGCCATACTGGACCTCGGGGAGGCCGTCGCGGCAGATGTCGACCTGGTCCCCCGCATCGTCGGCGCCGACGATCTGGGTGGTGCCAACGAGGAACTTGCTGCCGTCGACTGCCGGGGCAACGGTGCCGTCATCGGCGCCGAAGTTCACGATACGGTAGGCAAGGATGGCAGCGAGGGCTATGTATGATCGATAAAATCCGGGTTTCCCGCTCATCGGGCACCTCCTTTGCCTGCTTCATTCCGAACGTGGGTCACGGCGTCGGCGATGGTGATGGTACGGCCGGCCTTGGCCTCCGCGTCCTGGAACTCCTGTGCCTTCTGGGCGATGGCAACGGCATCCTCGCCGCCGGCCTCACGCTGCCCGGCCAGGTCACCGGTTGCGAACTCGCCGAACTGGACGGTTTCGGCGCGCCCCTGGAGCTTCAGCTTGAAGTCGTCGACGGCGCTGCGCTTCTTCGTCTCGCCCCCCTCGCTGAATTCCACGTCGGTCGCTTTCCGAAGGTTCATCATCTGATCGACGATGGTCGGGATCTCGGCGGGGAGGATGCGGGTCTTGAGCCCCTCGCAGAACGCGGTGAACTCGCGACGGGCGGCGGCCTCTTCGCCCTGGGTGAACTGGGTCTGTATGGCGGTGATCGTGCCGTTCAGCCCCTTCATGGTTTCGCCGAAGGCGGCGATGCTGTCGTTGATCGACTTGATCCCGGCCTCCAGCCCTTCGACCCTCTTCGAGAGAGCGTCAAATGCCTTTTGATCCATTTCTGCCTCCTTGTAGGTGGGGCCGGTCAGGCCCATGTCGTCTACTTCCTTTTCATCCGGCATGCAGGCGGACACCTGCAGACCGGTTACTTCATAATCGGGGATGACCTGGTCGGCCGTTTCCTTGTCGAACTTGGAGATGATGAATTCGCGCAGCCGGCGGAAGAGCCCGGCGATGGTCATGTCATCCATGTCGCAGAACTCCCAGACGACCGGTTTGCCCAGGTCGCCATCGGCAAAGGCGAAATCGGGAAGACCTTTGATGGCGGGGGGCATCGCGCCGAGGTAGCCAACATGGCGGAGCATGCCGTTCGGGTAGAGTGCGATCGACTTCTTCTTGAACATCCCCTTCCGGTTCCACTCCTTAAACTCGTCAACGACGCCCTTGTAAGCCACGTAGAGCCCGGTGCCGATCCTTTTCATCTGCTCGACCCAGCCGAACGCCGGGGCGTTGTCGGAAGGATGGCCGAGCACCAGGGGCGGCTCGTGGAACTTCGGGTTGAACAGGGCGACGATCCGGTCAAGGTCGGCTTCGGTCCAGACCTTCTTGTTGCCGTTTCCGTCGGTATGCTCGCCGGTGGTGAAAACGAGATCCCATTGTGCCATGCTCATTCCTCCCCGCAGGCGATCGCCGCGTTGGCCGTCATGACCGCCTCGCGGACCTTCCGGATCGCCGCCGTCTGGTCCGCTCCGGGAGGGGTGCTGTCAAGGATGGTCTTGGCGAAAAGCCGCCCCACCTCGCGGATGTCGTTGTAGCGGTTCACCTGGTTTCCCTTCGGCGGGTGGTAGCTGAACAGGTTGTCGAGCTCTTTCTCTGTCACCTTCTCCTCCTTTTCCGGTACGGTGCCAGTGCACCGTACAACATCATTCGATCAACCTCATGTGACCCGGTCACCGACTGCCATCCCGATTTCCGGTTTTTTCGGTGGCCGCTGACTCACAACCGGAGCGCCAAAAATATGTTTATAAACTGTTTACAAGGCCCTCAGCCGGCCCGACCCGCAAAAGTGCGGCATAGGTATGTACCGAGGTGAAAAAGCGGCACAGAGGGAATTTCGCGTTATGCCAACAAATAGTCTCCGGCGATCGCGAGGAGCTCGACCTCGTCGGCCATACTCACGCCCAGGAATTCCCGGGCGTCGATCTTGATCTTCCCCGGCCCCTGGCGGCGTCTCTTCGATTTGCCGCCCCGGCGCCGGACGGTGATCTCCGCTCCCAGCTGCTGGGCCGCGGCGTATTTCTGCGGGGAGCCGAAGAGGAGCGTCTCCTCCCCCGGGTCATAATCGATGGTGTCCCGGAGGTTCAGGTCCTCGTGGAGGATATCGGTCGGCTTTCCCTTCCGGGCCTTGCGGGCTCGCGTAGCTTCCTTGATCGCCTTCCACTTCTTCCCATGGGGGTCGGTCTCTTTGTCGAAGCGATCCTGCCGCGTAGACAACTTCAGGTACTCACCCATCCCCTTGAAGGCCGGCCGCATGCTTCCCGATCGCCGGGCGATCTCTTTCAGCTTCGCCTGCACCTCGGGGAGGTTGTTCGTTATCTTGATGAGCTCGCCGGCCATTTGTGTGCTCTGTAGGGGCAACCCCGTGTGGTTGCCCTGATGCGGGCGGCCACATGGGGCCGCCCCTACGATTTCGCCGCGATCTCGGCGCGGATCCGCTTGCCGATGTCGGGAGGCAATTGTTTGATCCGATCCTCGAGGATGCTGTAGCTCTTTTTCGCAGCCGCGCCCGGGTTATACTGGAAGCCGGGATCGATGCCGTTGGGGATGGTGAAGGTGCGTCCCTGCTTGTCGGTCCACTCGTAGGTGCCGTCGTTCGGCGCCCGGCGCTTGGCGTTGGGCATCCGGGCAAGGTCGCGATCCCCAACGGAGAAGACGGTACACTTGCACCCCCACCCGTTCTGGGGGGCATGGGTTGCCCACCACGGGTCATCGGCCGGAAGCACCGTGCCGTTCCATGCCAGATGGAGTGGCCGGGGATGCACAGAGTCGCCGTGTCGGTAAAGGAGATAGGGACGGGTCTTCAAAACGTCCGGGTCGGTGACCTGCTCCCAGCGGCCGGCGTTGTATGCCTGGCGCGTGTTGGTCTCATAGACCACGCGGGTGCGCCAGTTACGCCCCCCCTTGTACGTCCAGCCGTAGCGCTCGACGATCGCATCCCACTGTTGCCGGAACTCGCGGAGCGTGAGTCCCTGGCTGATCGTCTGGTCGACCGCGTCGCGCAGATCGGAGAGGAGCTCTCCTTTAAGCGCGCCGGCGATCATGAAACCCCGGGAGTGGGCGTCGAGGAAGAGGTCATTCCACCGCTCGGTGGGGATGTTCACCTTGTCGCGGAAGAAGGCGATCGCTTCTTTGAAGGGGAGACGGAGGGCGGAAATGATCGAGCCCCGGTTTGCGATCGGCGGCGTGGAGAACTCGAACCACGGTCCCCAGGCCACGAGCTCGTGCATGCGCGCGACCTCAGCGAAAGTGGCGCCGGTCTCGGAGGCCGCTATCTCGTCCTGGACCTCGGCCATGCCAAGGAGGCGGCCGAGCATGATCGCGTCGCCGATCGTCTTCCCCATGGCGCCGATATCCATCTTCGCGTCAAGAAGGTCTTGACGGAGATCGACCAGGTTGCCGGCGCGGTCGACCTCTTTGAGTGCGGCGGCGAGCCATGCCTCCTGGTACGGCTGGGCTTCCTGCTCCAGGCGCACGGCGAGGTAATCGGTATTGTCGGGCAACCCCTCCCCATCCCTCCCCTTATCAAGGGAGGGAGAGTCAGCGAACATCTTGTCCGGGCCAGCGAGCGGCAGGGTCGGCGGTTTTGACGATTCGGCGGCCGGGGCCTTCTCCTTCAGGTCGCCGTCCTGGAGATTGTAGATGCGCTTCCAGTACTCTCCGGTCAGCTCCCAGCCGGATGCGGCCATGGACGCGGCGAGCTTCTCGTCGCGCTCGGCCTGCTTGATGTCGACTTCCTTCTCGATGATGAAGGTGAACCGCGGGGCGCCTTCGGCGGATCCCCAGTTCTCCTCGCAGATGTAATCGATGACCTGGTTATAGAACTCCTCCATCAGCCGCACGGCCGAGTCGCGCACGTCCTTGCGCACCTCGATGGAGAGCTTGTCGTCACCGAGCTTGCCGCCACTCTGTGACTCGCCGGCGCCGGCGTGGCCGAGCCAGACCGTGGAGATGGCGCTGTTCGCCTCCTGGATGATGCCGCGGTACATGTCGGAGGTGGCGCCCTTGGAGCCCGATTCCTTCAGGTCGACGCTGCCGTCGTCGGGGATCACGCTGCAGCCGTCCTGGATCATCCGCTCCAGGATCTCCAGGAAATGGTCGATCTGTTCCTGGGTGGCGGAGCGGGGAAGCTTGCCGATGGGCCAGACCTGGCCGAACTTTTCGGAGAACTGGATCCAGAACCGCCAGCCGCCCCGCTTGAAGGTGACCGGCCAGAAGCAGCGGGACAGGAGCCCGAGCCCGTAGGGGTTCTCGTAGCTCGCCTCGTTGGTCGGGCAGAGGAAGCGCCGGGCCGGGAGCTCCTCGCCCTGGAGAAGGTTTGTGCGGGTGAGGAAGCGGAGTTGGTTTTCCTGGGAAAAGACGAACCACCTCTGCGGCTTGGGCACGAGGTCGACCGGGACGTTCAAGCCGTCCCGACGGACCATGACCATCTCGGTCGGGCAGTAGCCGTAACCGCGGGCGCCGCGGATGACCTGCTCGCTGATCCGCGTCAGCGGCAATCGGGCGAAGATATCCTTGATCGCCTTGGCCCGGCGGCTCTTGCTCTTTCCCTGGTCGATGTCCCACGACAGGGCGAGGACCGCATTGATCAGGTTGGTGATGGATCCGGCGACGCGATCGTCGGTCATCAAATCCTGGTAAACGCGGATGTCTTTCCCCTGGCTCTTCAGGATCGGGTCGGGGTTGGGCAGGTAGAGATTCGCCAGCCCCCAGTAATCGAGAGTCTTGGAACGGACGGCGATCTCCTGGGAGAGGGAAGTCGGCTGGGCCGGATCCTCGGTGAAGCGCATGAAACTGCCATCCGGCAGATAGAGACCGTTGTTACGCGGCATTGTCGTATCCCTTCAGCATGTTCACGGATTCGCGCCGGCCACGGGAGGCGCCCCAGGGGGGGCCGGCATCCTGGTTCGAGGCGAACCATCCAAGAGCCAGCATGATAGCCGAGTCGCCGTGGCGCTTCTTCTCGCCATCCTTGGTGTCCACCACGCGCAGGTTCGGCAGCTTGGTGATGCCGTTTATCCGGACCAGCATTCTCAGGTCGTTCTTGACGTCGGCGTCGCGCGGCACGTCGATCGTCCGGTCTTCGAATGCCTCCACAAAGCTGAGCATGTTCGCCCGATACCAGGCATCATTCAGTGTGACCTGCAGAATGTTCATCCGTCCGAACTCGTCGGCGGTGTCCTCGGCAAGGCCCTGGCCGTTGCCGGTGGCATCCATGGCGCCGCACCGGAACCGAGGCAAGCGGCGGATGACGTAGAAAAGTATCTGCTGCTGTTGGCTCTTGGGCACATTGTAAAGCTCGATGATCCAGGGAACCTTCCTGGTTAGGTCCTGCTCGACCTCGATAGGGCCGAAACAGCCGAGGTCCATATAGCGGGCATAGTCGAACCCGAAATAATGATCGAGCTTCGGATCGAGCAGCTCCAACAGTGGGTCAATGTTGGCCCTGATCCAGTCGTCGCACCAGCGGCGCCGCTCATCGACCGGCTTGAGTCCGAACTCGCTATCGAGGGACAGGCGCACCACCGGCCGTGCTTCCTTCATGCAGCTCTCGATGACCACGCCAGGGATCGCCACGCCGGAACCCTCCCGCGGAATGGCGTCCAATTCTTCCAGCATGGCGGCGCGGTTGCTGCCGTAGCTGCCGCGAATGCGGTTGTACCAGGTGCGTTTCCGCTCCTCGGTCGGCTCCCACTTACGCATCATGCAGACCCTCTCGAACAGCCCGGCCGCCACGGCGTCGTCGAAGGTGCAGCGGAACACCTTGAACGGGTTTACGCCGGCGTCGGCGTCCAGGATCAGCTGGTTGAAGGGGTTGCGGTCGCCATTATGGGTGGAGATCACCCGGATCTTGCCGCCCCAGATGAGGAGCGCGTTGCAGGCGTCGACCACAGCCTGGACGTTCTTGTGGAATGCCGCCTCGTCGATGATGACGATCCCCTGCAAGCCCCGGATGTTGGCCGGGTTCGAGGAAAGCGCCACGATCTGGAAGCCGGAGGCGAAGCGGATCCGGTAGCTGGTGATCTGCTTGGAACTTCCGTCTTCCTGCTGATCCTCGAAGAGAAAGACCTCGATCCCCATGAAGCCGTCGGCCATGGCTGCCGCCATGACCTTGGCCATGTGGGCGCAGTAGCCGATGAACTCAAGGCCCTTTTCCTTGGTGTCGCCGATGTAGTAGATGTTGTCGCCGCCGGCGTCGGCGGAAGACGCGGCGATGATGGTGGAATCAAGGGCGGTGGAGTAGGTAATGCCGGTGCGGCGTCCCTTTTCCGCGATCATCAGGTCGTTTTCGTGGCACTGCCTGATCCATTCGCGCTGGGGATCCATGAGGACACCGGAGGCGAGCGGGTTGTGGTCAGATGGAATGCGCCGCACCCTGGGGGGAAGCTCGTCGAAGCTAAGGATCCGCTCCACGTCTCCCGGAAGCTGTGCGGCCGTTGCCATCGTCATAATCCGACTCCCAGAACCTGGTTACGCCAAAATGCTGCCTGCTCGGCGTTGAGACCTTGCTGCTTGGCTGCCTTTTCCACGGCATCGGCGGCATCGGCCAGCGCCTTCTTCCGTGCATCCGCCACGAACTTCTTCACGTCGATGCTCGCCCTGGCGAGGTTACTGATCGCCCGGGCCATCTTGGCGAGGTCGTAATTCTTGATGCTCTCGCTGTCGGGGCCAAGCTCGATGAGGATGTTGAAAAGCCGCTCCTGGCAGAGACCGGTGAGGGCCTCCAGCATGGTGCCGTCGTTTTCCCCCATGGCGGCCGCCACGGTACGGGCACTCTCGGTGGCGAGCTTCAGGGCCTTGAGCCGTGGCTCCAGGTCGTTGGCATGGTAGCGCTGGAGAGAGGAGTCGGTAATCAGGTACCCCTTCTTGGCCAGCTCCTCCTCCAGGCGCTTGAACTGCTGGCCGCCGTTGGCGGCAAGCGTTTCGTCAAGCCACGCACGTATTGGCTCGGGGAGCGCGTATATCTTGCTCTTGGGCGGCATCTCAATCCTTGTAGGGGCGCCCCTGTGTGGGCGCCCAGGACAGGGCAACCACGCGGGGTTGCCCCTACCAGTATTTCTGCGGCCGGGCAATGCCGGGGTCGCAGGGAACGGTGTATTCCACGACATCGATGCCGGTACGGGTGAGATCGGCATGCCAGACCGGGGAATCGCGGCGCTCCAGGGTGATGAGCTCACGGTGAAAGAGGTAGTCGAGCTCGTTCCTGACCTCACGCGGCGTCACATCCGGGATGATCCCCTGGACGGTGGAGAGAATGACCGCCTCGCTCGTGCCGATCGGCCGGGCCGAGTTGAGGGTGAGGAGGATGAACCAGCGGAGGTTCTCTCGCCGGGCCTTTTCGGGGTCTATGGTTGGGCCGTGGGTGTTGGGCATTTGCGGCACTCCAGTTGTCGTATGTCGCCCGCCAGGGCGTCCAGCTTCGCGTGGGTGATGGTCTCGAAGCGGATCATGTCCTCGCGGCGGTAGTAGTCGATGGGCAGCTTGCCGAGAAAGAGTAGGTAATCCTCGCGGTGTTTCTGGAGACCGTCCGATGTCTCGTTGATCCGATTCTCCATACTGGAGATCATGCGGCTGACCAGCCAACGGATGATGAAGAAAAAGAAGCCGTTCCAGGCGAGGAAAAGGGTGGTGAGGACCGCAACGGCTTCCCAGTTGAGCGTGATGGTCATTTACCCGCCCTGCACTCTTCCAGCGCCTTCAAGAGCAGCTCATTGTCCTGGAAGCACCTGTCCAGATCACCCTGGGTGGCATTGGCCGGGGCGCCGGCATCAACGGCCACATAGCGCCGCGCGCACCCGGTCGTGCTGATCAGCAAGGCGAGCAGCAATGCCGTTGCGATCGCCATCGGCAAGGCTTTTGCGAAATTCCTGGATGTTGGCATCGTGGTTTCCCCCTTGGGTGGTGACCTGGTACTTCTTCAGAGCGTCGACGACAAACGGGACGAGGTAGGCCAGGATCGCCAGTATGGATGACAGTGCCCCGGCCGCCATGTCAGGACGCCGTGGGGATAGTCGTAGCCGCGGGCGCCGGGATCGTGGTTGCGGCCGGAACAAAGGTGCTCGCTCCGCTGGCTCCGGCTCCCGGGATCATGGCCAGGACCGCATGCACGGCATTCTGCGCCTGCTCCGGAGTAACCTTCGGCATGGCGTTGATGATGTACGACACGGCCTGCGTCATCTTGTCGTTGCCGTTAAGGGGTACCTTGCTGTCCGCGAACGTGGCGGCCTTCTCCTCTGCGAAGGCAATCCCCTGGGCCGCCAGCTTCATCAGCATGTCGTTATTGTCCGCGAGGATCTGCAGATTGTACTTGGTGGCAAGCAATTTGGCGCCATAGGTGATGAGGCCCATCAGCAAGGCGGTCAGAAAGGGAAAGAGCGTGTTATTCAGGAACCCGGCCATAATGCCGCTCGATGCGGCCGGGGCAGTTGCGTCAGCTGCGAAGGCGACGCCAATCAAGGCAAGGATGGTCCAGAGGCAGATACAGATGAAAGCGAGGGCAACTTTTTTCATGATGATGGTCTCCTTTGTCGATGGCTATACCAATCCCCGGTACTTCGCAGCCCGGAGAAAAATGACGCGCGGGTATTCGTTCACCGCTTCGTATAACGGCCGCCCATAGAGCAGGGCGGTTTCACCTCCTGTCCAGGCCCGGTCGAGACCGCCGTCCCAGCGGTCGGCGGGTAGCCCCTTTACCTTGGCGGTTCGCCGACGTTGCAGCCAGCGGCCCGACCCGGCGTTGTAGCAGACGAGCGCCCCTTTCCATGCCTGGGTATCGTCGATGAAAAAGGGACGCACCTGGCAGAAGTTGGCGCGGTCCTGAAGTACGAGGAACGTCAGCTGGCAGCGCGGGTTGTAGGGGTCATTTCTCCAATCCCATGTCTTGAGTGCAGCAACCCGGCAGGCGTCCTTATAGATGTTGAACCGCTCGCGGCCCTTGGCATCGTAGGCGATGGTCATCTGCACCAGGCCCCGGCCGAGTTCGCGGGAGGTTTTGAGAGTGGCCTTTGTCTTCCAGGACGATTCCTGCTCCACCTGGCCAGCCGGAATATGGCGAAGCGGGGCAGCCGGCCAGTTGGAGTCGAGCGACTTCGAGAGCACCGGCAGATATGGCCGGGCATCATCCAGGGCGGAGGCGCGGGCCGATGGGACGGCAAGGAAGAGGATGGCGATGATCAGGGCGATGATGCTGACGAAGACGATCGCCGCGCCGAGCGGGGCCTCTAGAGCCTTTTTGATGGCGAAGTTGAGATCAAGGGCAGGGAAGAGTCCCCACCGCTCCCGGGAATCGAGGATGAAATCAGCCAATAGCAGCACGAGACAGGCGGCGGACAGGCCATAGATCGTCACGGCGAGCTGAGCTGCATCACCGAAAATACAGAGTCCGGCGACGATGATCGCCAGGAGCATCCAGGTCTTTCTCAACCAGTCGAGCATCCAGCACCTCCAGGTCGTCGGAGGAGGCTGGAGCCTCCCCCGTTTTTCGCCGGTACTGTATCGCCGGCTATCGCGTTATGATCGGCCCTCGGGCAGGATCACGGAGACTGCCGTCCTGGGGCCTGTGAATTTCATGGGTTTGGTAGGTGGCCGCCCCGGTTGCCGAAGCCGGAGCGGCCGGGTGAAAGGAGAACAAAGCACAGGTGGGATACTAAAGGAGGGGGCGCAAAAGGTCGTGTGACGGGGTCATTGACGAAAAAAGCCCCGTGAGGGGCTTTTTAAGGATGAACTATGAGGGATGAATTATGCTGAAAGCTTTGTCATCTCTACAGCGGAATGGCAAACGTCGCAGAGGTAATATCTACGGCTGCCGTCCTGATTGGCGTAAAGGTGCCGCTTTACCTCTCTACGCCCTCGATTGTCCTCAATTTCACAACGGTCATGCGTGTTGCTGTAGTCATCATGGAAATCATGGAGAGCACAGAGTTTGTTGCCACAGAATGATGGTGTTTGCATATGGGCCTCCTGGGTGAAGGATTCGGAAATCAATACCGCGACCGGGCCGCGATGTCAATCCGAAATCGGTAAAAGGCTCAACTGGTCAGGGTCTTCATCCCTTTTCCGGCGCCGCTCCTCGGTTTTATCCTGACAAACCCGGTAAACGTGACGAAGGGAGAGGCGTGTCTCGCGGGCGAGCTGGCGCCGGTTGCTGACCTTGTCGTGTTTCTTCACATACCGCTCTTTGGCCGCGAGGAGGACATGCTTCGCTTGGGGAAGATAGAGCTGGCCGCCGTCGTATTTCATGACCTTCCCGGCGATCGCATCGGTCAGTTCCATGCCGAGGACTTCGAACAGGTCGACGTAGCCGCTCCGGAGCTGGTCGGGATGGCGCAGGGGACCGGCGAGACGCGGCAACGGCAGCGGACCTATCCCCAGCTCCTCGGCGAGCACGACGGTGTTTTCCAGACCGATCGCCGCCGCGATCACGGCATAGTCGCCGCGCAGGTCTTCTATTTTCAGCTCGTCAAGCCAGGACATATTGTTTCTCGTAGGGGCAACCCCATGTGGTTGCCCTGTTCTGGGCGGCCACGCGGGGCCGCCCCTACCGGTATTCCGCCGGCTTGTGCTCGGCAATGTAGGTCATGATACCCGGATCGTCGAAGCGCTGGATCCACCAGTTCGGGCCATGCAGCTTTTTCATATAATTCTCGAACAGCTTCTTCAGCCCCTCGATGGCCAGATAGGCATCCCGGGAGGTGCGTACCTTGCCGTCCTTGATCCCCATGCGGGCGGCTAGGAACCGCTCCAGGCCGTTCTCAACCCGCCACTCGATGAGGGCCGCGATCGCGTTCACCTTGTCGATCTCGTCTTTCGTCGCCAGGGCGATCACCTTCTTGTCGCCGCGCGGCGGCCGGGGGGGATAGCTCTGCTTCTGGCGCTTCTTGCGCGCCTTCGATTCCGGCTGAACCAAGACGAAACCGCGGGAAACAAAATCCTCGATCAGGTCTTTCGCTTGGTCAAAGTTGAGATCGAGACAGCTGGTAGCACCGTCATAGCGCGTCCAGAGGATATCGCGGTAGGTTTCGTCATCGATGCCGAGCTGCTTCTGTCCCATCTTGATCGCGGTGACCTGGCCGCGGGTGATTCCGGCACCGGCGTGGCGCTTGAATTGACGGTTAGGTTTCATGGCCTCACCTCTCAAATGTCTGTTCGCTGGATTGTGATAGTCCAGTCGCCCTTTTCGATGCCAGCCTCTGTGACGCCCTCAAGATCGAGTTCATATTTTTTGGCGTGATTATCAAAAGCGGCACAGGCGAGAAATGTGGCGAACTTCTCACATGCTTCAGCATCGCCACCGAAATGCTTAATAAAATCCTTGCGAGTCATCATGGTCCCTATCTCGGCTTTCATTCGTATCTCTCCAATATGACCAGGGGAAACCCATTGCGTCCCGCTCCCGGGACGAGAAAGGCAAACGTCATGTGGAGCGCGGCGAGAGGGAGAACCAGCCAGTCACAAACCTGATTCACGCCCCACAGCGCACCGGAGTTGCAGTCGAAGTAGCAATGAACGCCGTAGAAAGAGACCTTGTGCGTCGGGGTTGGTTTGCCGTCCTAGTAGCTCATTACTCCTCCACCTCTTCTCCAGGATAAAATTCTTTCCCGCCACACTTCGGACAGACGAGATCGTAAACAGGTAGCTTGTAGCGATGGTTTCTCTTTTTCACCTTCTGATCATCGGTCCCGGACCAGCCGCATTTTTTCTTGGCGCAAGTATCTGGCTTTCTCATGTCTCCTCCTCCGTGATCCGCGCGGGCGTTGCCCGCGCGCTGGCCCTAACGAGCGCTAGGACCGGACTTCGCTTCGCTCCGCCGGTCAAGCGCGGGGTCGTTATATTTACTCTGCAACTTCCTCGATGATGACACGGTATCTCTTGCCGATGTAGTTCGGTCCGACTTGCACATAGAGCATTCCGTATCTGTTGCCGACGTTGCCAGAAGCCCGGCACGTCACCGTCTTGATGCACTTCACCTTGTCAGCGTTCTCACGGCAGGCGGGACATTTCCGGCAGTCGAATTTCACAATCGCACCTTGTCAATGCAGCACTTTTTGAACTTCACGCCGGAACCGCAGGGGCAAGGTGCATTGCGCCCGATCTTCTCCCGCTTCATGGAGATGATTTCGTGCTCCCCCTCCAGTTCCGCAAAACGGGCTTTCATCTGCTCCCGCGTCTCCGTTTCCGTTCTCCCCTGGAAAAATTCCATTGCCCGGTGCAATTCTCCTGCTTTGTCACGGTACGAAATTTCTTGCATCACGATCCCCTTTCGCAAATATAACCCCGCCTTGGTGGGGTCTCCGCTGCGCTCCGCCCTACAAGGCGAAGCCGTTATCCGCTTGTCACGTACTCCAGTTCCCACGGTCCGACCTGACCAGAGAGATATACAGCAGGTATACCGTCACGGGTCACATACGCCGGATGTTTGACGTTGGTGTGGGCAACTGATCCGTTGTATGGGTGCAGCAGCGTGACCGCAGACCCCACCGGGCTGTTGACATTAAACTGCTCAACCAGGGCGGATAATCCGTCACTGGTGCTGATTCCGCATTGCTCCATAGCACACCTCCATTCCGTTATCTAATTACCCATTTAAAGCCACGCAGCTCGGACATCGAATATTTGGACACCTTACCTTCATATCGAGATCAACATACCGATGGTCAGGCAGAGTCTCCTTGCATGCAGGACATATCCTTCGAGCCAACAATGCTTTTTTGTGTCGCTTTCTCATCTTGATCCTCCGCTGTTTTCAACCTCGAACATCGAACCTCGAACGTCGAACGGGGTATCGAAGCCCCCCCCCCCCTCATTTTCCGACCAATCAAGGCAGAGTTGCCACCAAGCGCTTTCATCGATCTTTTCCATGTCCATCCAGGAACTCCCTGACCGCCTGTTTCCATGGCGGCATCTCCAGGTCCAGTTGCTCCTTCGGCATTCCCCAGCGGGGATCTGTTTCCCATGGGCGCTCGCGGGCAAGGCGTGACGCCTCCAGGGGATCCATGCCGCCGTCAATCACCATGATGGCTATTCGCTCGCTAATCTCCTCCTGGGGAGGCGCGGGACGAAAACTGCTCATGCGCTGGTCAACGGCCCGGAGGATATGTCCGCGAGCTTCTCCAGGTACTCCGAGAGAGCCGCGCGCAGGATGTCGCTGCGCGATTTAAACGGCGTGAGCCGTTCCAGTGTCTTCATTTCTTCATCGCTGACCCGAAGCGACAGGACGTTATTGCGGGGGTTCTCACTGTAGCGCGGCATCAGAAATGCTCCTCATCGGCCGGATCGCGCAGCCGCTCCAGCTGGCCCTCAAGACGCACGCGCTCGATGACCATTTGGCGATAAACCTCACTGAAGCCATCGGCGATCTCATCGATCGTTTCCATTTCAGGCGGCCTCCTTGTTGGCCAGGAGCTGGACGGCCAGAGTCATGGCATGCTCGACGTTGAAGAGCTTGTATGTGGGCGGACAGAGTTTCTTGATGCACTCCATGGCAAAGCCGTTTTCGCGCAGCTCGTCAGCCGCCGCACTGACCGCAGTGACCTTTGCCCCCTCGATGATCTCCAGCCCGGTATGAGGAAGACCGTCGAGCATAAAGTCGAGCACGCGCTGCAGGCGATCGCTTTCCTCGTAGCGGGCGAAATGGATGCTGCCGGTCTGTCTCATAGCTCCTCCTTGCGGCCAAGCCGCTTGGCAGTGTTAACCGTTCAAGAGTGGGTCGGAACCTGTTGTCGACAACAAGTTCCGGCCCGAACTTCAGCGGTCAATCAGGCCCCTTTATACCGATCGCACACCTTGCCGAGCTCGACCTGCCGCCCGACCATGTCACACCACCGGTCCGGCACCGCCAGCTTGAGGACGCAGAAGCAGCAGCATTTCTCCAGCGGCCCCTGGCGGTAGTTGTTGACGATCGCCTTGTCGACCATGCGCTCCGGGGACCTCGTGCCCAGGTTGAGATCCATCATGAACGCCCCCTACAGTGCCGCGATATCCAGCGGGATGTTGACGTACTCACCTTGTACGTTGCGCTCATAGAGCCGGATCTGCTTCTTGGAGGAGATGACCAGTATGGCCTGGTCGATGATAAGCATCGCCTCGTTCCATTTCTCGTTGGCGATCTTGTACCGGCGCAGGCGCAGGATCTCGGCCACCCGCACCTTGCCGCTGTCGAGCTTAAAGGCAGCGGTAACAAGGGTGGTGAGGTCGCCGGTGTCCGCAGAGGTCATCTCGTGGAGCGCCTCCTGCAGCTTTGCTTCGGCCACCCGCAGCTCGGGGCCGAAATCGATGCATTTCTGAATGGCGATGCAGAGCTTGAACTTGCGGTCGTGGGTGAAGAATGTCATGTTGCCGTCCCGGCCGCCGCGCTTGACCTGGAATTTCTCGAACAGGAGATCGAGGACGGTGGTCACATCCTCGAAATTGTGCTGCTTGAAGCGGGCGATCTTTCCGGAGAGGTCTTTCCAGATGACGGCGATGCTCATGACCAAGTCGTGATACATCAAGTCCATTTCATGGATGTTCTTCATCAGGATGAGGTTCCCCTGGTGATCGTGCATCTTGCCGTCGATTACCTGGGGATACTGCCGCTCATGGGTGAGACGGAGCTGGTTATGGAGCGTGTATATCTGGTCATCCTCAGTAGAGGCCCGCTCGCGGACCTCGCCCCAGGTGATGCTCTCGACATCGGGGCCGGTGATGCCGTTATGGAGGAGCTGCCGGATGGCCTTGGCGGCCGTCTCTTTCGCCTCCTCCTTGGTCGCGTGGTACTGCATGCCGAATTGCGGTGCGTAGCTGTAAAAGTTCATTGCGGTTTGTTCTCCTTTATTCGATGGTGTTCAGCGCTAAAAATACGTTCTTGGCCTGGTCGGTCAGCTGGGTCAACTCTTCCAGCAGCTCCTCGCTGCTGTTGATCTCCGGCTCTTCCTCGAAGTTCCCCTCAGCGCAGCCGAGGATGCCGTGCTCATCGGTCTGGTACTCTTCCCGGACGCCGCCCTTGTCACCGATGGCAGTGACGGTGATCCGGTCGCGGGTGATGACGGCGGTGATCACCTCGATCATGGCAGCACCTCCCGCAGCGCGATGACCGAGAGCACGATCGCGGCGCCGGTGAAGACGATCGCCGCGAGGAGCTTGCGCGTTCTCTCGCTCATGGCCGCACCCCCTGGGCTTCGGCCGCCTTCCGGCTCACGGCCAGGGCCGCGAGGTAGCGCTCATAGTTGCTCCAGCATGTCTTGCAGTGGTTGTAATCGTGGCCGGGAGCCCCGAACCCGGGACAGGCGTGCTGCGGTCCCATGCCCTTGATCTCACCCTTTTCGTTCTGTTGGATCAGCATAACCCCTCCCCATCCCTCCCCTTGTCAGGGAAGGGTGTCAGATCGCATGGATAACGTCGGCGGTGACCATTTCCTCGCCCATCTCGTGGGCCATAATCATCGCGTTGGCCATGTAGTTGTTGACGGCGAGGGGGTACGCCTGGCTGACCTTGTCCCCTCTCAGATCGGTATCGACAAGCCGTTTTTCCAGGGCGTCAACCGCCTCGCGGGTGATGATCTTGTCGACATCGGCGCCGACCATGGCGAAGCGGTGCTTGAGGTAGCCGTGGATGTTGTCACCAAGGCCGGTGATGCGCGCGATCTGGATCCGCTGGATCACCTCGCGGATGTCACGGTTGGTCGACTCGTCCAGGATGTCGTTCAGTTCGGTCTGCCCCAGGAGAACGACGCCGAGGAGTTTCCGGAAGCCCAGCACCATCTCGTTGAACCGTTTCAGATACTTGAGGGCCGGCTTGTTCAGGTCGTGGACCTCCTCGATTATGAGCACCACGTTTTTGTCGGCCTTTGCCTGGGCCTCAAGCAGTTCCTTTACCTTGCGGGCCTTCTGCTCAAGCTTGTTGGGAGACTTGGCGGAGGCGCCTCCCAGGTCCATGATGATGGCGTCGCAGAGGGAGCCGCTGGTGATCCGGTCTTTTTCCATGATCTGGGGGAAGATGATGCGCACCTTGTCGTCAGTGAGGAGCTTGTCCATGACGGCCCGGAGCATGACGGTCTTGCCGGAGCCGACCTCGCCGATGACGGCCACGAAGCCGTTGTTCTGGGCGGCGTCGAGCATGACGTACTCGATGTAGCGGTGCTCCTCGCTGCGGAAAACCTCTTTGTCGTTGCGGGGATCGTCGTCAAAGGGGCTCTTGAACAGCTTGTACTTCTGCAGGATGTTTCTGGGGATCTTCAGTTTCTGCATGCTTGTCTCCTCCTCGTGGATTGAATTTGGATCACGTAAAACAAGGGCGTTGCGGGTGCGCGCCATCCCCGCCAAGGTGCCCACCCGACTGCGCTCGGCGTGGCCGGCCGGATAGTTGGATCGCATTGGGTTGGCGGCTTCGCGCCAGATATCGGCGATGGATAGCCCGTGGTCCGCCAGCCACCTGCGCACCGTCTCCCGTTCCAGGAGCATCTGCTCCACCGTCCGTTTGTAGTTAGGTATGGAGACCGGGATACCACCGCGGTTGATGGTGAGATTGGCGCTGGTGCGGCTGAGACTGCGTCGCCCCAGCCGGGGGGCCAGCGTGTCCGCGAAATCCTTCTGGGTAATGCCGCATTCCATGGTCAGCTGCTTCAGGAGGATCGGCTTGTACGGCAACGACCATTTCGGGAGCGTGTCAGGGCTTGCTTTACGTCCTCGTGGCATGTGCTCTCCTTTTCACATTTCATAATTCAGCATTCATCCTGCGCCCTTCAGCCTCGGCACGGCTGAAGGCGCCCGTCTCGATGATCTGAGCCACCACCCGCTCCAGTTCGGCCGCCTCGATGGTTTCGCCGTAGGCTTCACGCAGGTCGCGGTTGAGCTGGGGAGTCATGTGGCCCTTGAGGCGTTTGAATGCCTCGGTGATGGGGAGGCGAATCTCCTCCCGCTGCAGCTCGATGGCGGTTCCCCGCTTCGGCATGACCGCCAGGTTGTCCACCTTGTCCGCAAAACCCTCGAAGGCGTTAAGCCCGTAGAAGGGGGTTTCCTTCCGCCGGTTGGGCTCGGCGCTGCCGTAGGCCAGCTGGTCCATGCGCTTTGCCGCCTTCTGGGCCGGGGTTTCGGGCCGGGCCTTGTATTCCTGGCCGATGACGGCGGCGTTGGCGGAAAATCCCCCCTGAACCGCGGGAAGCTTCTCGATCGCCTTGATCTCGTAGCGGCGCGATTCGTAGGCGACGGTGATGATGCCGTCTTTCCACTTCATCAGGTTCTTGATCACCATCACCTTGGCGTTGGCAGGGATCCCCAGGCCGCGGGTGCTGAATTCCTTCCCCTGGAAGGAAATCTTCCCGCCGCAGACGGTGCGCTCCTCTTCGGGCTTGTCCAGGAGGTCCTGCATTTCCGGCCGCTCCGGCACATCGCGCAGCTGCTCGGCGGTGATGAGGAGCCAGCACGAGAGTCGCGTCATGCCGTGGCGGGTGTGCTTGCGGGTGGCGTTGAACCAGAGGCAGAACTCGAATGTCTTGCGGTTCAGGTCTTCCGGGGTGGTGGCGGGATCGATACGCAGGCGGGTCTCGAACCACATTTCCCAGATGTTGTGATGGGTCTCGACCCCTCCCTGGCGGCGGGAGTTGCCCGGCTTGCCGGGAAGTATCTCGATATCAAGGCCATCCCAGAAGCCGAGTCCCATGGCCTTGGCCTTGGCCCGGCAGCCGCCGTCCATGAGCATCTGTTTCGGCGCCCCGCGCAAGGCGAAGCGGCTGTCCGACTTGGCCTCCCAGGCGGAGCAGAGGAAGTCGAACAGGTTTTCGGCCGTCTCGCCGGAGGAAACGTAGTACTTGACGAAAAGGAAACCGCTGAAGTGGTCCTCCAGGATGTAGCGCTGCAGCGGGGTCTTGATCTTTTTGAAGTTTTCCAGCTTGTTCTTGTAGAACTCGTCTTCGCGCATGATGGAGAGGCCGGCATCGTCCAGGTAATACTGGATGCAGGTGGAGACGTCGACCTCGTGGACGTGGTTGGGATGGAGCGAGCGCAGCTCGGTGTGGGGTGTGGCGGCGTTCTGACATTTTTTGTTCATCTGCAGCTCCCGGAGGTTGCGTTGCACGGTGCCGACGCTCACCTGGTTGCGGGTGATGATCCCGTTGTCGATGGCGAACTCCAGGGCGTTTTCCACCGGGGCGATGCACCCCTTGTTCTCGCGGCGGGTGGCCCGGATGAAGGCGCCAACGAACTCCTTCTGCTCCAGGTTGAGGACCGTCTTTCCCTTGTCGCTGCGCTCTTTGCGGCCGCTTTTAAAGCCGTATTCCCCGGCGATCCGGTAGAGGTGGGAGACGCTTATGCCGTACTGGGCCGAGTACTTCTCGAATATCTCTTTACGCTCTTGTGACTTGGCGTTTTTCAGTTCCCAGACTAGCTCTCGTTGCCACATGGTCCGCTCCTGGTCAGGATTTCATTGCAAAGGTGCTACTCGGTGGGTGCGACGCCGGCCGTCTGCCAGCGCTGGAAATCCTCCAGGAGTTCCGGGTTCATGGACGGGTTGCCGTGGGTGGTGACCGCCGTGTCGTAGGCGGCCAGGACCTGCATGCGCATGTAGTGGATGGCGCTGATGGCCATGGCCCGCATGCGCGGGGTGACATCGTCGTACTGGTTGAGGAGGAAAACCGGGTCGAGTCGTTCCAGGTAGCCGTCGAAGCTCATCTTCAGGTTCTCGATGTTCTTCAGGCAGGCATCCTCGTCGGCAGTGAGCCCCCGGGCCTCGGCCTCGTGCTCGAATTTGGCCAGGTCCTTGGCCTGCCGGTTGATGAGCGTCTCCTTGTCTTTCAGCACCTTGTCCTTGGCCTTGATGGTCTTGTCCGCCTCGTCCTTCGCCTGCCGCGACTCCACGATCACCTGCTCGATCAGGTCCTTGATCTCCTCCTTGGAGGCGCTTTCGATGTTGATGACCTTGCCTTCTTTGATCTCCAAGCGCTTCTCTTCGGGGAGGGAGGCGTAGCCGAGGAGGTCGCGGCGGGTGAAACCGACACGCTCCAGCAGTTGGACCTCTTCGGACTCCAAAGCGCGGGCTATTTTCAGGTTGTTGTAGCCGGTGGTTCCCTTGATTCCAAGGTGCTCAAAATAGGAGTCAATACTTGTAACCCCCGGAATTAACTTGTAATCTCCGTTGTCGATGATCTGGGCGATCTGTTTGAAAGCAAGGAATTCGGAGAGCAGCTGAACGGTCTTGAAAGCTTGAATTCGGCCCGCCATTACTCCAAAATTGTGGACCCTTTGGAGGTTCTCTTCCGTCTGTGCCTTGAGTTCCGCCAGCTCCTGTTTCGCCGCCTCGGCCTTGCGTTCGCCGATCTGTACGGCCTCGTCAAACGCCTTTACTTCCGCTTTTCCCATGTTCTCCCTCCCGTCATTGGTGGTTGTATCTAGAGTCAATTTCCGCAATTGGCGCCGTAGCGCCAGTTCTTTGGTCTTTACTGAGTTTTGGCCCTCGATCTCCGCGAGTGCCCGCCGGATCAGACCGCTATCGACCCGCTCCAGGACGGATGTGAAGTTGATATCACTGGCCGGCACGGTGATCAGACATGACAGGTCCCGTTCCCAAGGGGTCAGCTCCACCTTGTTTGCACGGCACCTGGAGACAAGATGAATGAACTTGCTATCGCTGCAGCAGGATTGCGGCCGCGGCGAAACACACGGCCCCTGACAAACCTTGCAGCAGTTGGGGCATTCGGTGCTTGCGTGGCACAACCGGCAGGCAATTGGGATGTGTGCTGCCATTTAAACCTCCAGTTCCTGCAGCTCCCGCTGCAGCCGGTCGATCTTCCCCTCCAGCAGGCTCTTGTACCGGGCATAGAGGAGCGCCAGCCCCGTGCCGAGCTCGTAGCAGCCGCCCACGGAGCGGATGAGCCCCTCATCCTCCAGGGATACCAGATAGCTCATGGTCAGGCTGTGCTTCTGGCCGATGGCATCGGCCACATCCTGGCCCCGAACCGGCTGGCGCTGCTCGGATAGGTAGCGCAGGATCGCCACGGTGATCTTCACGGCGCCGATGCGGTTATAGCTGGGCATAATGCTTCCTTTCCGTTGTAAGTATGGCGGCGGCCAGGATAAGGCCGAGGCCGATCAGGTTGGTGACAGGAAAATACTCGCCGTCCGAACCGGCCAGGGCGAGGCCGGCAAGCAGCAACATGGCGCCCAGGGCGTTTTTCATTTAAGCCCCCTTCGTACGCGGATTTGCATCATTTCGGTCTCGATCTGCTTATGCTTCTCCATCAGCCGGGCAAGCTCGATCAGGTCTCTGTCTGCAGGGTCGAGCACATCCGATCCGAGTGGCTCCAGGCAGTACTGAAAAACACTGAGTTTCTTGGTGATGGCGCAGATCGCGGTGCCTTGCAGTAGTGTGGGCTGATAAGCGGGGTCGGCAGAAACGAGCTTGTCAAGAGTCTCCTTGGAGACTTCCTTGCCGGTGGCCCGGCCGATCTGCGCGGCCACCATCCACCGGTCATAACCTTTCATCTGAAGACTGAGCGTCTGCTTGATCCCCAGGCTGATATCAAGGGAGCCCTCGGACAACCCTGTATCAATCAGGCTCATCTGGCTGGATACACTCGTATCAATTTTGCGTGTGCGATTGGACATGACGGCCCTCGTTTTTTCTGTTAAACCCATCTTACTTTTGTTAGAATCCCGAGACCGGAGGATGAACATGTTTCCCAAGGAAGCCAGATTCATTTGCCGAAAATGTTTGTGCCGCTTTCAATTCAGTCCTGATGTGTTTGATGCTATTAGGGAGGTTAAGAATATTGGATGCCCTCGTTGCGGGTATCTGAGTAGCCAAAGCAATGATTTTGAGCGGTTCTTCAAGTTCTATCCACGCTTTACCAGCGCAGCAGAAAAGCTTCCGGCTGCTAATTTCAGGTTCGTTCATTACAATGTGCATGTCGGAGATATCACCGGGATCGCCGATATAACCTCGCTTGATTTTGAGTGTCTGAAGTGTCACAAGATTTCCCGTTTCCCGGTCGAAAGAGCTGATAAGTTCGTTTCTGAGCCCGGTTTGTTCGCTTGCAAAGGATGCAAGACTCAAGCTGCCAAACTAGCGGCTGCTAAAGAATTTTTTGTCAGCTTTCGATGGGTACGCCGGTCGATTCTGTTCTGTCCGATGTTTGTATGGGATATATTTGACCCATTACGACTTGACCCATCTGAGTATCCGCTTCAGCGCCCAGGGGCGCGATAAGACCGTTCATCTCGGCAAGCCGCCGGGCTTGAGTAAATGTCGCCCGTGCGCCTGGTCTGCTGATTAGTTGCTGGACTTCCTTTACGATTTGCCTCCGGTTCATGCTGCATTCTCCTTCTGCGGCGGCCAGAGCTCGTGCACGGGCTTGCCGACCGCCTTGGCGATCAGCTTACGGATACGCGACGACCGGCGCCGGTTGTTGAGCACCAGGGATACCCAGGTGCGGGTGACCTTGCCCTTTTTCGCTATAGAGGCGTTTGTGATGTTGTTGAGCATCATCAACGCCTTGATCTCACGTGGCTCCATATATTTTTTGTCCTTTGTGGTTAATCTTGATTAACTGATAAATTGAAGTTAACGCAAAACGCGTTAATGGTCAATAAAAATTTAACTCAAATTGCGATAAAATTATTTATGCGTACTGCATCTGAAATTCTTGATGAAATTCGAAGTCTTAAAGGATTGGGCTCTGATGCGGCCTTAGGGGATTTGTTCGGCGTCAAGCAGACAACGGTGGCATCTTGGAGAAGTAGAAATTCAATCCCATTTGAGGAAGTCATCGCATTTTGCGTTAAAGAGGGAATATCTCTCGATCGATTTATTGTTGGTGGTGATCAGAAGGCAATTGCAGCTGAAGCGGCGCCGATCTGGCTATCCAAAATCGGCCCTGCAGAGAAAAAGAAGCTGAAGCTGGTGAATAAGCTGGTGCGGATCGTGGATGAGGGTGATGACAAGAAGATCAAAGCTGTCGAGGCTCAGCTCGACCTGCTCGATCCTGGTGAAAAAAAGCCGGGCGTGGCTAATGAGGCGGATGGAGGAGCTGGGGCTAACTCTAATTGCGCGTGAGGAGGGGGAGATGAGAATATTTGTTTTCTTATTACTGGTTTTTATGCCCTATTCTTCTTTTGGTGAGACTAAGAGTAAGTCGAAGGATATTAAATATATGGTTGCTTATGCGGATACATTGCGTTCTGCCGTTAACGTCGGTAAGAATATGGCTAAGTTAAGAAAATCTGGAAGCAATGAGGATTATAAAAAATGTATCGAGATTATGAGCAAGATGAGGCCTAAAGTTGATGCTCTTTATGCTGACGCTGATCGTTTACCACCCCATGAATCTAATTATATCTTAGGGGTGGCCGCCTATAATACAAGCATGTGTGTTACCTGCGCTCCAAATGCTCTAACGTATTGTAATGAGGCTGATAAGAATATCCGAGAAGGTCTTAGTGAACTTAAGGGGCAATAATTACCCAGTGCGGCTGCTCCTATTTATTATAATGTTCCCGTCCCTGGCGTTTGCCGGCCATTTATACAAAGAAAAGGTATACCAGGAAGCTTGGTGTAAGAAGATGGGGGGAGAAACGGAAGTCGTCCTAGATGATCGTACAAGGGTCGACTGTATAACAAGTGAGTATGCGGTCGAGGTGGATTTTGCCCCGAAATGGGCTGAGAGTGTCGGCCAGTCATTGTACTATGCTCTCAAGACCGGCCGGAAGCCGGGTGTGCTCCTGATTCTGGAAAAGCCTGGCGATGAACGTTACCTGCAGAGGATTACTGACCTGGGCGCTATATATGAAATAAACATCTGGACTATACGGCCCCAAGATGTGGGGGAGCAATAAGGAGGGGAAAGTGGATCCAAACATGAAGCTCTCTTTTAAAAGCGGATGCCTTGTTGTTATCGGGATTTTTGTGGTAGCTGCAATTGGAGCTGGTTTGTTTGCGAATCTTACTTCTGATAAGAACTCAGCTCCTGTTAAGTCCGATAAGGAGCTTTTCACGGCTTATTACTCGGAGATGATGGCAAAAATCAAAGACGCCGATCAGATATATGCTCCATTTGCGGACACGCTTGGTAATGGAGATATCGTCGGCGCTACCCAGATCGCCCTTCGGATCAAGCAGCCAATAAACTCGAAGTGGAGCGAGATATCTAATATTAAGGTGCCGAACTTGCGTAATCAAGAAGCAAAACAGAAACTCGACAAGGCCCACGAGGCGCTTTCTAATTGTTATCTATATAAGTCTTCTATCGTGAGTGATTTTATCGATTACGCGGACGCGCCGAGTATAAAGAAGATGGCCGAAATCAAGACCAGTGCTGAAAAGATCCAGACATATATGCTTGGCGGCATGGCTGCTATGATTGAGGCGGGCGATAAGGCGGGTATCACGCAGGAAGAGTTTAAAGCAATGCTAGGCAAATAGACATCACTTGAGTACAAGTCTATCGTGCGGCCGGTTTTTATATCGTTCTAACAGGCAATAAGAATCAAGGGAAATAACGTGTCAGACAACGTAGCGTCGGCAATCATAACTGTTGGGGGAATGGTCTCAGTTGCCGCTCTAACTGCTTTTGTACAGCACAGGATTACCAAAGCAGTCATAAATAACGAGCATCAAAAAATTAACCGGCAGGCGGCCTTTGATGCCGCAAGCAAACGTAGACAATGGAAAAATGACCACCTTCTTGAACTTCTTTCTGAATTGCTGGGGCTCACGGATCCTGAAATTAACGGCATCTTTCAGTACCCGGTAATAGTTCGACTCGTAAATAAGATTCACTTGCTTTTGGATACCAGAATCCCAGAGGACGCTGAATTAAACAATGCAATTATTCATTTAGCATTAGCTTTACGTGATCAGTCCGTTAATAGGAGGTATATCCTTGATCTTCACGCTGCGGTTTCTGAGACTAGCAAAAAAGTAATTTATCCGTAAGAACTAGGGAACTAAAGCAATGAGTGGCAAATCCTGCTCCCCATCAAAGTCAAAATCATGTCAAATTTTTCGACGCGGTTTTTTTATCAAGACAATCTTGATATTGTAGTCGTCATCCCACCTCAACCCGACCCATCCCAGATAGCCCCGCGATGAGTTTTCGCAGTTCATTCTCCCTGATTATAGCATCTCCCTTTACCCAGTCCCCGCCATTATCATCCTTAAATGACCGACACCACGACTTACGACGATGCCGGCTGGGACAGCCTCTGCAAGCAGTGCGGCCGCTGCTGCTATGATAAGCTGGAGGACGGCCGGGGGAAGATCATCTACACCGAGACGGCCTGCCACTACCTGGACAAAACCACCCGCCGCTGCAAGATCTTCGAACGCCGCTTCGAGATAAACCCCCACTGCCTGCAGCTCACCCCCGAGCTCCTCCCGACGTTCAAGGGGCTGCCACCCGACTGCGGCTATCGCCGGCCCGCCGCCAGGTTCACCCGGAAAGAGAACCGCGACCGCAGGAAACGAGGCAGGCCATGAAAGGGCCGTTGTCCACGAAAGATACGAACACCGCAGTCCCGGCCGCCCCGGGGCGGTTTACGCACCCCACTGCCTTCGAAACTCATCTCGGCGCAGTGAAGGCAGTGAGCGTGGCCTCGCTGGCCCTGATCGGCTGGCTCGACTACATCACCGGGTACGAGTTCGGGTTCTTCATCTTCTACTTCATCCCGGTGGCCATTGCAGGCTGGTATTGTGGCCGCAAAGAAGGAGTGGGTGCCGCCATCGCGTCCGCGATCTGCTGGTACCTGTCGGACCGCTTAACGCACCATCCCTACTCGCACGCCTTATTCATCTACTGGGAGATGTTCATGCGGCTGATCTCGTTCCTGACGACGGCCTTGACCCTGGCAAAGATCAGGGACCTGGTGCTCAACGAAGAGCGGATGATTGCCGAACTGCTCGAAGCGCGCAGCCGGCTCGCCAAATACGAGGCGGATGGTGAATCTGAGAAAGGCTGAAAAAAACGTATCCTCGAACCGCACGAAAGACACGAACTAAAAAACCCGCACAAAAACGGGCTTTCCTTTTCTCGCATCAGACCACACAACGGACGTATCAGTTGCTTGTCACGACCGGTAAAGAGACGTAAAAGGTGCTTCCCTGCCCCAACGAGCTGTCAGCCCAGACCTGCCCTCCGTGAGCCCGGACGATTTCCCGTACCAGCGCAAGACCGAGGCCTGTCCCGCCAATGGAGCGGCGGGCCGAGTTGTCCACCCGGTAAAACCGGTCGAAAACCTTGGTCAGCTCTTCCTCGGGGATTCCGATACCTTCGTCCTTGACCCATACCGTCACGGACGTTTCGTCATGGTCTGCCCCGAGAACGATGGTGCCGCCGTTGGGCGAATACTTGATGGCGTTGGAGAGGAGGTTGCTGAGCGCCCGGTGGAGACCTTCCCCGTCACCAAGGAACATCGGCAGCTCCCTGTCGGCGTCGATGGTGATGCGGTGCTTGTCCGACGCAGTGGCGAAGAGGTTGCCGGTCTCTTCCAGCAGCGGGCGGGCCGCCAGGGGCTTGAAGTCGTAAAAGCCTTTCCTGGCTCGCAGCCGCTGGAAGTCGAGAAAATTGTTGATCAACTCCTTCAGGCGCTCCGTCTCCCTGTGCACGGTGCCGAGGTATTGTTTCGTCTGCGCCTCGTCCAGCTGGTTTTCCACCATGAGCTGGATATACCCGACGATGGCCGTCAAGGGTGTGCGCATCTCGTGGCTGACGGCGGAGATGATCTCGTCCTTCATGCGCTCCATTTCCTTGCGCTCGGTGATATTGTGCGTTATCCCGAGGAGAGAGACGACTTCTCCGCCGTCGTTCCTGAGGGGGACGGCGTGGGTCTCGAACCAGAGCGGCTGTACTCTGTTTCCACATCTGAACACAAGGTGGCTGGGTTTGCCGTCGAAGACTTCCTTGACCATGGACGCGAAAGCTTCGAGATAGTCCGGGTCGATGAGGGGGTAGACCGATGTACCCTTGACCTGGTCGAACGATTCCACCTGCATCATCTCGAGCCCTGCGCGGTTCATCATGAGAATGGAGCCGTCTGCATCGAGAAGGTGAACGCATTCGGGCTCGGTCTCGATGATGGTGCTCAGGAATTCCTTACTTTCGCGCAGCTCGCGCTCGTTTTCCGCAAGCTGGCGGGCCATGGTGTCGAATGTCCGGCCCAGGGTCCCCAACTCACCTCCCCTGACACGTTCCGAAACCCTGACGTCGAGGTTGCCCCCGGCCAGCCGTTGGGACGCCTCCTCCAGTGTTTTTACCCGCTCCACGATGGAGCGGATGCCGACGACCCAGGCGAGAAAAAAAGCGGCAATCATGAACGGCGTCAGAAAAGCCAGGTTGAGGAAAAGATTCCTGTTGGCGTGCGCCGTGATTTCCCTGACCGGTATGCCGGCGCGGATATACAGGTAGGGCACCTCCTCGCCGGCAAGGCGCAGTTTGCGGTAGTACGAGAGGCGCTCGATGCCATCCACGGCTCTGCCCGTGTAGAAATCCCCGTCGGGCCCCTTCTGCATCTGCTGCAGGAGTTCCGGCCGGATCGATTTTCCGATCAGCTCCGAAGGATTAATCCCCCTCCCGATGATCTTTCCCTTGTGGTCGATGATCAGGTAATTGGAGCCGGGCGGCAGCTTTGACTGGAGCAGGATAGTTCTGAGGTATTCAAGGTCGAGCTTGACGCCGATGACGCCGGCGATCTTGCCCCGCTCGTCCATGAAGGGGTAGCCGAAGCTGACCGTCCGCGTGCCGGTCGTCCTGCCGATGCTGTATTCGCCCGACGAGAATCGGCCGGTGGCGAGGGCGTTCCTGAAGTACCGCCGGTCGTCCACGGAAAAGGACGTTTTCACGGGAAGGGCCGTTGCCCAGACTTTTCCGGCGCGGTCGGCTATGATGATATCCTGGTACTGGGGGTTCATCCTGAGAACGTCCCCCAGGAGCCGGCGAGCTTTGGCAGCATCGTGGCTTCTGACCTGGGGCAATTGCGCCAGCGCCCCCACCAGCTGCTGTGCTCCGGCGACCAGGTTCTTCTGATCGGACGTGATCGAATCTGCCAACTGCCGGATGTCTTCGCGAGCTTCGTCGATATCCTCGTCGCGCTTATCGAGACCTGCATAGACGATGACTATCAACATGGGAAGGGCCACGATCAGGGCGGCGAGCAGGAACTGTTTTCGTATGGACATCTGGAAAAAACCGGCCACGGCTTCATGTACCTCGCTACGACGGTAGCCTCCATCTTTCGCTAAAGCTGTCGCCTTGCCATTTGATCCGCACAAGAACCGTTGCAGTCCGAAAACCGTTTCATATTATTAAATTTTTGTAATAATGTCAAGTTTGAAGGGCGAAGGAGGTTGCGTTCCGCTGCCGGAATACTACAATTTGAGAAAAAGAGCGGGTTCCCTCGAAGAAAGGGGGGACCAAAGACCAGGAGGAAAACCATGACAAAGGCGATCCCGGAAGGATTTCACGCCGTCACACCGATGTTCATGTTCAAGGATGCCCGCAAGGCCATGGCCTTTTACCAGCGGGCCTTCGGCGCCCAGGAGCTGTTCACCATGCCGGGGCCGGACGGCACGGGGGTGATGCACGCCGAGTTGCGGATCGGGGACTCGATCATCATGATGGGTGAGGAGAATCCCCAGAATCCCTGCAAAAGCGCGGAAACCGCGGGGAGTTCTCCCGTGAGCTTCTACCTGTATGTGGAGAACGTGGACGCGGCCTTCGCGAAGGCCTTAGAGGCGGGTGCCGAGAGCCGGATGCCGGTCGAGGACATGTTCTGGGGGGACCGTGCCGGCACCGTGCAGGACCCCTTCGGGTACAGCTGGATGCTTGCTACCCACATCAGGGACCTGACGCCGCAGCAGATGGAGGAGGGTGCCCGGGCCTTTTTCGCCCGGATGGCGCAGAAATAGTTCCGGTTTGCTTCCAAGTTGAGGCCCTGAAGACCTCCGAGGTTTTAAAACCTCGGAGGTCTGCCCCGGAAATAAGTTCAGCCGCGCCAGGAACGCGTTACTTCTTCCCGAACGCCACCTTGTACACGTCCTTGTACTCCCGGGCGAAATGCACCTCAAGCCCTTCCTTCAGGTAGTCGGGGAGGTCGGCGAAGTCCGTGCGGTTTCCCTCGGGGAAGACAAGGACCTTGAGCCCGGCGCGGCGGGCGGCGATGGTCTTCTCCTTCACCCCGCCGATGGGGAGGACCCGGCCGGTGAGGGTGAGCTCGCCGGTCATGCCGAGCTTCGCCCGCACGGGCTTACCCCGCATCATGGAGATGAGCGCCGTGGCCATGGTGACCCCCGCCGAGGGGCCGTCCTTGGGGGTCGCGCCAGCAGGGACGTGGAGGTGGACGAAGCGGGTGTCGAAGAAGTCCTCGGGCGCGCCGTACTCCTTCAGGTGGGCCATGACGTACGAGTAGGCGATCTCCGAGCTCTCCACCATCACATTCCCCAGCTGCCCGGTCTGCCGGAACCCCTTGTTCCTGCTCGGCACGGCGGTCGCCTCGATGGGGAGGGTGGCGCCGCCGAGGCTCGTCCAGGCAAGCCCGGTGACCACGCCGGGCGCAGCCTCGAAGAGCTCCTCCGTGGCGAAGGGGGGCTGGCCGAGGAGCCCGGGGAGGTCCTTCCGGCCGACGGCCAAAGGCTCCGTGCGCCCCGAGGCGAATTCCCGCGCGGCCTTCCGCATGAGTTTCCTGATGCGGTTCTCCAGGGTCCGCACCCCCGCCTCCCGGGCCCAGCCGTCGATGAGGGCCGCCAGGGCCTCCTTGCGGATGGTGACCTGCCGGGGCTTCAGGCCGTGGTTTTTCAGGGCCTTGGGGATGAGGTAGCGCCGGGCGATCTCCAGCTTCTCCTCCAGGATGTAGCCGGAGAGGCGGATCACCTCCATCCGGTCCAGAAGCGGCGCCGGGATAGTGTCGAGCTGGTTCGCCGTGGCGACGAAGAGGACGTTGGAGAGGTCGAAGGGGACGTCCAGGTAGTGGTCCCGGAAGGCGGCGTTCTGCTCCGGGTCGAGGACCTCGAGCAGCGCCGAGGCCGGGTCCCCCTGGAAGGAGGCACCCACCTTGTCGATCTCGTCCAGCATCAGCACCGGGTTGGCCGTGCCGGCGCTCTTCATGGCCTGGAGGAACTTCCCGGGCATGGCGCCGATGTAGGTGCGCCGGTGCCCCTTGATCTCCGCCTCGTCCCGCATCCCTCCCAGGGAGAAACGGTAGAAGGTGCGCCCCAGGGCGTCGGCGATGCTTTTCCCCACGGAGGTCTTTCCCACGCCGGGGGGGCCGACGAGGCAGAGGATCGAACCGGAGATGTCCCCCTTCATCTTCCCTACGGCGATGAACTCGAGGATCCGTTCCTTCACGTCGTCAAGGCCGAAGTGGTCGCGGTCGAGGATGCGCCGGGCCTTCTCCAGGTTGTAGGAGTCCCGGCTGAACTTCCCCCACGGCAGGACGGTGAGCCAGTCGAGGTAGCTGCGGGAGACGTGGTACTCGGGGGAGGCTGGCTCCAGGAGCCGGAGCTTCTCGATCTCCTCGGTGACGGCCCGCTCGGCCTCGTCGTTCAGCTTCAGCCCCTTGAGGCGCTCCTCGAACTTCTCGATCTCCGCCGCTTTCCCCTCCTTCTCCAGCCCCAGCTCCTTCTTGATCGCCTTCAGCTGCTCCCGGAGGAAGAACTCCCGCTGCTGTGCGCTGATCTTTTCCTCGATCTGCTTCGTGATCTTCGTCTGGAGCCGCGATACCTCCAGCTCCTTCTTGAGGAGGACAAGGACCATGTCGATCCGCCGGCGCACGTCGAAGCTCTCCAGCACCTGCTGCAGCTCCTGGCCGTCGGCGGAGGTGAGGTGGGCGGCGAAGTCGGCGAGCCGACCCGGGTCGTCGAGGCTGGAGCGGCTGAGGAAGAGCTTCAGCTCCTCGGAGTAGAGGGGATTGATCTGGATGAGCTCCTTGAGGGTGGCGAGCACCGCCATGGAGTAGGCCTTGAGCTCCGGGTTGACGGAGAGTTCGGTGCTGTACTGGTAGCGCACCCGGGCGAAGAGCCCGCCGCCGGCCTCGCTCACCTCCTCGACGGTGAAGCGCTCCAGGGTGTTGATGAGGACGTGGGTGCTCTCCTCGTCGGTGTGGAGGACCTTGACGATCTTCCCAACCACTCCGACCCCGTGGAGGTTGCCCGGGCCGTCGGGGGCGTCGGGCTCCTTCACCAGGACGAGACCGAGGGCCCGGGAGGGGCTCTCTGCGGCCCGTTTCACTGCCTGGACCTGGCCGGGTTCGTTCACCGCCAGAGGGATGAGCATGTTGGGAAAGGCCGGGCGGGGGCGCAGGGGGACGATCGGCAGACCGGCCGGCAGGACCTCGGTGGCGAGGATCAGTCCCCCCGCCTCCTCCTCCACCGGCTTGCCGTTGAATTCGGCTTCGATTATGTCATCGTGCTGTTCGCTCATGGGCAGGCTCCTGTATAGTCTCTTCCGGAGAAACTAATCATCGCCGCGGCGGATGTCAACCAGGGAAAAGCACCCGGATGAAGGCCGGCCAAACTTGCCCCTATGCATACGAGTGGCGCGCCACCCTCGAGCGCCTCGGGATCGTCGGGCGACCCGTGCCAGGGCCCCGCAACCGCATGTGGGACCACGGCGGTTTTGCACCACCTCCGGCAGGGGGTAGCACATAGGGAGCAACTTTCCGGTGGTCACGAGAGGAACATTGCTCTGTCGACAGGTACGGGTTGACGGCGGAATTTTCCATGGTATACATGAAGCGGTTGGATGTCCACGCCATGGGATGACGTTTCGATAAAGCCAAACCTTTCGCGAGAAAGGGACGGAAAGCCACGGATCTTCGGGACGGAGATGGCCGAGCTGCCAAATGACGCATTTGGGTGGCTCGGCCATTTTGTTTGTGCAGGGGTTGGAGGGAATGACCGGGAGGAGGTCGGATTGATTTGCAAGAGAAAGGGGGTGATCAGGTGTCCGCGAAAGCCCGTCCGGGACGGAATCCGTCCGGCGGGAACGGTTCCAGGCCAAAACACAAAGGAGGAATCCATGAAGAGACAGAGATTCACGATCCCCGTTTTCACTGTTCTGACGCTGCTGGTGGTGAGCGGGGTTGCCCAGGCAGCGGTCGGCGCCATCCTGAACCGGCTCGACACCATAACCACGGTGGCTTCGACGGTGCCCGCGAACGGCGACGTCAACCCCTACGGCGTTGCCAGGGTACTGCGCACGGTGGGCAAGCTGCAGGCGGGCCACATCCTGGTGAGCAATTTCAATAACGTCAACAACCTGCAGGGAACCGGCTCGACGATTGTCCAAGTTGCGCCGGACGGAACGGTTGACCTGTTTGCCCAGCTCGACCCCGACACTCTCCCCGGTGCGTGTCCCGGCGGCGTCGGCCTGACGACCGCGCTCGTCACTCTGCGCTCGGGGTGGGTCGTGGTCGGCAGCCTTCCCACGGCTGACGGCATGGCTGCCACGGCCAAGGCCGGGTGCCTGATCGTTATCGACAGTAACGGAAACCCGGTGAAAACCATCTCCGGCGACCCCATCAACGGCCCGTGGGACATGACCGTCGCCGACACCGACCACCAGGCCAAACTGTTCGTCACCAACGTCCTCAACGGCACCGTTGCAGCCAACGGTCAGACCGTGAACCAGGGTACCGTGGTCCGCATCGACCTGGACATCCCACAGGGGGGTGAGCCCAAGGTCGTGGCCAAGACCGTGATCGGTTCGGGCTTCGCCGAGCGGACCGACCCGGCCGCGCTCGTCATCGGGCCGACCGGCGTCGGCCTCAGCCCGGGGGGCAACACCATAGCGGACTCCGCACAAGCGGGGCCTCGGGCACTCTATGTTGCCGACAGCCTGAACAACCGCATCCAGGTGATACCCAACGCCCTTGCCCGTACTGACTCGGCAGGCACAGGCCTGACCCTCTCCTCCGGCGGGAGCCTGAACGATCCCCTCGGGCTCGTGGTCGCCGACAACGGCAACATCCTGACCGTCAACGGCAATGACGGCTTCATCACCGAGATCACGCCCCAGGGAAACCAGCTCGCCACAAAGCTGCTCGACAACACCGGCTCACCGCCGGGGGCCGGCACGCTGTTCGGTCTCACCTTCGTCCCGAACGGAGGGATCTTCTTTGTGGATGACGGCACCAACACCCTGAACCGGCTGCATTGAAGCCCGGGTGCCGAAGTTTGTCAGAGTGTGGACAAGGGAAAGGCCGCTCGTATCGAGCGGCCTTTCATGTGGTTCGGAAGCGGGGCGTGCCTTATTCGTGTTTTTTGCCGCCGAGTGGCGGGCGAGGCGCTGTCGGCGGGTGAACCGCATGGGGGCCGGCTGCTCGTGACGGGGCTCCAAGGACCTGGCGGCGTGTGCCCCGGGTGCGACTGATGCTTCGTGTCTGGGCGCGTAACTCCTGTGCCGGGCCCACGTAGTTACTTCTTCTTATCTTTCATAATGTCCCGAAAATGCCTCACGAGCGCGGGTATGAACGACACCAGGACAACAGCGACGATTACGAGTAAAATTGCCAGTTTATTATCCAACGCACTTCCCCCTGTTGGTTGATGGTTAATTTCCCCCGGAAGGTGAATATCACAGTGTATCCGATGTCCCGGGCATTTCACAAGCATGAATGACGTCACGTGGATATTCACTGCGGGAATGATCACGCCGGCCGACTTTGTCTCCCCCGCAGTTGTTCCCCCCGATAAACCCGCTACAATATAATCCATGTCCCAGCCCCGCTTCACAGGCACCGTTGCCAGCCACGTCGTCGCGGCCAACCTGGCCGTCACCTTCGTGGGGAGCACCATGGTCACGCCGCTCTACGTGCTCTACCAGCGCGAATTCGGCTTTTCCGAGCTGACGCTTACCCTTATCTATGCCGTTTATGTGGTCGGGAACCTTACCGCGCTCTTCTTCCTGGGGCGGCTTTCGGACCGGCTCGGCCGCCGCCGGGTGGCCCTGGCGGCCATCGGCCTTGCCTGCGTGAGCACCGCCATCTTCCTGTGCGTCTCCGGGACCGCCTGGCTGTTCGCGGGCCGCGTGGTGAGCGGGCTGGCGATCGGGCTTGCCTCGGGGACGAATACGGCCTGGCTCGCCGAGCTTGCGGAGGGGAAAGACAAGACCGGCGCGAGCGTCATGGCCTCTAGCGCGAACATGGTCGGGCTGGCCGTCGGACCGCTCATGGAGGGGGTGCTGGCCCAGTACGCCCCGGCCCCGCTTCGACTCGGCTTCTGCCTCTACCTGGCGCTGCTGGGCGCCATGGCGCTCCTCATCCGGGGAACCCGGGAAACCGTCGAGGCGGCCGGAACCCTGAGCGAGGTGTCCCTCCGGCCCCGGCTCGGCGTCCCGCTGGAGATACGGCCCCGTTTTTTCTCCCCCGCCGTGACCGCATTCGCCACCTTCGCCATGTGCGCCTTCTATGCGGCGCTCATTCCTTCCCTCCTGATCCAGGACCTGCACGAAACGAACCTGACCCTTGGCGGCGATGTCGTCTTCGAGCTCTTTCTCGTGGCAGCCGTCGCCATCATCGCGACGCAGCGCCTGAAGATCCGGACTGCCATGCTGGGCGGCCTTGCGCTCATCGTTCCGAGCCTCGCCCTGCTGATGGCGGCCCAGGAGCTGAGATCGCTCCCGCTCCTTATCGCCGGGACCGCCGTGAGCGGCCTAGCGGCAGCCCTGGGATACCGGGGGAGCCTCCAGGTCGTCAACCAGATCGCGCCCGCCGAAAAGCGCGCGGAGGTGATTTCCAGCTACCTGGTCGCCTGCTACCTGGGGAATTCCCTTCCCGTAATCGGCATCGGCGTCCTGTCCCGGTTCACCGCACCCGATACGGCGAATGTCATCTTTGCGGCCGTCGTCGCCCTCTGCGCGCTCGCCGCGCTCGCAACGGACGTGAAACGCACGCGGGAATCGTAGCCCGCAGCGACTCGACGCAGACCCACCTCCGTGGACAGGGGGCCATTTTGTGGGATACTTGTCGTACGGGTAAGGCCGACGGACGACGGGGGATCTGCCATGGCGGGAGGAACGATCTGGAAAGGTGCCATCCATTTCGGGGAGACGAGTGTCCCCGTGAAGCTGCATGCCGCGGTGAAGGAGGAGCGGATCCAGTTCCACCTCCTGCACCGGAGCGACCGGGTGCGGCTCCACCAGCTGATGATCTGCGCCTACGAGAAGAAACCGGTGCCCGTGGAGGCGCAGACCAGGGGGTTCGAGGTGGAGGAGGGAAAGTACCTCATTGTCGACCCGGAGGAGCTGGAGCAGACCGCGCCCGAGGGGAGCCGGGCGATCGAGGTCCACGAGTTCGTCCCGGCCGCTGAGATCGACCCCATCTTCCTGGAGCGGGTCTACTACCTGGAACCGGACACGGTCCTTGCGGGATACGGCGAACTCGTCGAGCTCCTGGAGGAGATGGCGATTGCGGGAATCTGCACCTGGACCATGCGCAAGCGCTCCTATCTCGGGGCACTGCGGGCACGGGGCGGGATCATTCGCCTCACCACCCTGCGGTATGCCGACGAGGTGGTCGCAGTGAGCTCCCTCGGGCTCAAGGAAATCCCCGTGTCGGAAAAGGAACTGAAGATCGGGCGCGACCTGATCGGCCAGCTGACCGCTCCCTTCCAGCCGGAGAAGTTCGTGAACGAACACCAGAGAAAACTCCAGGAGCTGATCGAGAAAAAGGCCCGTGGCGAAAAGATCGCGGTCCTGCGCCCGAAGTACGTGCAGCCCACGGCGTCGGACCAGCTGCTGCAGGCGCTCGAAGCAAGCCTGAAGAAGGTGGCCTGATATGGCTGCGCAGGGAATATGGAGCGGGACGATCAGTTTCAGCCTGGTGGCGATTCCGGTCCAACTGGTGAGAGCCGTTACCCCCGGCCGGGTCTCCTTTCGCCTCCTCCATAGTACCGATTACTCTCCCCTGGCCCGCAGGATGCTCTGCCCGAAAGAGGACGCGATGATTCCCCCGGAGGAGATCATCAGAGGGTACGAGATCGGGCCCGACCACTATATCCCCGTGACGGACGAGGAGCTGGAGTCCGTCACGCCCGAGCGGAGCCGCACCATCGAGATCGTCGAGTTCATCGACATGGAGGAGGTGGACCCGGTCTACTTCGACCGCCCGTACTACCTGGTTCCCACGAAGGGGGGCGAAAAGGCCTACCGGCTCCTGGCCGAGGTGCTGCACCGGACGAACCGGGCCGGCCTCGCCAGGTTCGTGCTGGCCGAACGGGAGTATCTCGTGGCGGTGGCGAGCCGGGAGGGGGCGCTCGCCCTCACCACGCTCCACTACAGCGAAGATGTCCTCCCCGACCGGGATGTGGTGCCGAAGGAAGGAAAGGTTGCGGCCGAGGAAAAGCGCCGGATGAAGGGGGACATCGAGAAGATGACGACGGAGTTCGCCCCGGACAAGTATGCGGACGCGCGGCGCGTCGGGATTCTCGAGCTCCTGAAGCGGAAGGCGAAGGAACAGGCCCCGGTGGAGGCCCCCGCGGTGGCGGCGGAAGAGGGGGAGGGGCCGCCCGATCTCATGGCGGCGCTGGAGGCGGCCATGCGCGACGTGAAGAAGGACCGGTGAACCGGCAGGTCGTTGAAATAGCCGGGAGAAGGCTCTCCCTCGCCAACCTGGACAAGGTGCTCTACCCGGCCTTTGGCGTCACCAAGGCCCATATACTGGACTACTACCGCAGGATCGCGGAGGTCATGCTCCCCCACCTGAAAGATCGGGCGCTCACGCTGAAGCGCTACCCCGACGGGGTGGACCGGGAGTTCTTTTTCGAGAAGCGCTGCCCCTCCCACCGGCCGGCCTGGACCGAGACGGCCGAGCTTCTCCAGGACGACGGCGAGCCGATGACGGTCTGCCTCGTGAACGACCTGGCGACCCTCATCTGGGTGGCGAACCTCGCCTCTCTCGAACTCCACGTCCCCCTGGCCCGGGCCGCTTCAACCGAAACGCCCGACGCCATGGTCTTCGACCTGGACCCGGGCGAGGGGGCGGACATCCTGGCGTGCGCCCGGGTGGCGCTGGTCCTGCGGGAGATTATTTCCCGGCTCGGCCTGGTGAGCTTCGTCAAGACCTCCGGCCAGAAGGGACTTCACATCTACGTCCCCCTGAACTTGCCGGGGACGACCTTCGAGGCTACCAGTACCTTCTCGAAGGCCGTGGCGGTAACCCTGCAGAAAAACTACCCGGACCTGGTGACGGCGAAAATGGCGAAGGAGCAGCGCACCGGGCGGGTCTTCATCAACTGGTCCCAGAACGACGCCGCAAAGACCATGGTCTGCGTCTACTCACTGCGGGCCCGGGAAAAGCCGGTCGTCTCCTTTCCCCTGTCCTGGGAGGAACTGGAGAATTTGGCAGGGAAGGGGGACCGGGAAAGGTTCCAGGTCGGCCATGAGGAGGCCGTGAGGCGGGCGGAGAAGGAGGGGGATTTGTTCCGGGAGGTGCTGACGAAGCGGCAAAGACTGCCGCATTTGTGACGTAACTCCCCCTTTCCCCCTCTTAACTTAAGAGGGGGTATATTCCTCCCCTTAAGCTAAGGGGAGGTAAGGAGGGGTTATCAATATTCCAAAACCATGAAGAAACCTCTTTTAACGGAATACGCAGCCAAGCGCACATTCGGGGAGACCCCCGAACCGGAACCGGCCGAACGCCACGGGGAGGGGGAGTTGCGCTTCGTGGTCCACAAGCACGCGGCCCGCACCCTCCATTACGACCTCAGGCTCGAGCTGGAGGGGGTGCTGAAGAGCTGGGCCGTCCCCAGGGGGCCATCCCTCGACCCCGCCGTTAAGAGGCTCGCCGTCATGGTCGAGGACCATCCCCTCGATTACGGGGATTTCGAGGGGGTGATACCGGAGGGGAACTACGGTGCGGGGGGCGTCATCGTCTGGGACCGGGGTGCCTACCGCCACCCCGCGGCGCGGGATCGAAGCGAGAGCGAGCGGCTTCTCCTGGAGGGTTTGCGCAAGGGGGACCTGAAGTTCGTCCTCGCGGGAGAGAAGCTCCGGGGTGAGTTCGCCCTGGTGAAGACGGGGAAGGATGAAAAATCGTGGCTCCTCCTGAAGAAGAGGGACCGCTTCGCCGGCACGGGGGAGATCCTTGCGGAGAACCGCTCCGTCGTCTCGGACCGGACCCTGGAGGAGCTCCTCGCGGGCGGGCCGGCGGAGTCATCCCGGCAGAGGAAACTGGAGCGGGTCCGTCTCCGGGAGGTGCAGGAGAGTGACGAGCTGGCGGATGCGCCACTCACCCCCATGCCCCACGGCGTCCACCCGATGCTCGCGACCCCGGTCGGCGCGCCCTTCGACCACCCGGACTGGGTCTTCGAGGTGAAGTGGGACGGCTACCGGGCCGTGGCCGAGGTCCGGGACGGCGAGGTGGCGCTCTATTCCAGAAATCTTCTCCCGTTGAACGAGAAATTTTCGCCCATCGTGGCCGAGCTGCGGACCTTCGGATTCGAGGCGGTCCTGGACGGCGAGATCGTCGTCGTGGACGACCGGGGAGCGCCCGATTTCCAGCGGCTGCAGAATTACCGGGAATCGGGACGGGGGCACCTCCTCTACTACGTCTTCGACCTTCTCCACTTCCAGGGGCACGACCTGACCGGCCTTCCGCTCCTCAGGCGAAAGGACCTCCTGAAGAGGATCCTGCCGGCTTCCCCGCGGGTCCGGTTCTGTGACCACGTGGAACGGGACGGCGTCCTGTTTTTCAAGGTCGTGAGGGAAAGGGGGCTCGAGGGGATCGTCGCCAAGCATGCCCGGAGCCCGTACCGGATGGGGATACGGGGCGGGCAGTGGCTCAAGGTGAAGACGCAGCTCACCCAGGAGGGGGTGATCGCGGGGTTCACGGCACCGCGGGGGGAGGGGAGGGAGTTCGGCGCCCTGGTCCTTGGCGTATACGAGGGGGACGAACTGGTCTACATCGGCCACGCGGGAGGGGGCTTCAGTGCGGAGGATCTGCGGAAAGTCCACGAGCTGCTGCGTCCCCTGGTCCGGGAGGAGTGCCCCTTCAGGGTGGAGCCGAAAACCAACACCCCGGCCACCTGGGTACGGCCGGAGCTGGTCTGCGAGGTGGCGTTTTCCGGCTGGACCGAGGATGCGGTCATGAGGCATCCCGTCTTCCTGCGGATGCGCGAGGACAAGGCCCCCCGCGAGGTGGTGCGCGAGAGCGGCAATCTGGAAAACGATGGTCTTGCACCCTCCCCCAGCTCCTCCCGCCCCCCTCCTTCCTCCCCCCATAAAGGGGGGAGAACATAATGCTCTCTCCCTCTGGGAGAGAGATAGAGAGAGGGTGGAGGGAGGGAGGCTCTTAGTTCCCTCTCCCCTGGTGGACCCCAACATCGGGCCTAAAGGAGAGGGGTAGGGTGAGGGGGAAACACCGGTGCAGTTAAAGAGGAGTGACCATGAAAATCCATGTCGGCACGAGCGGGTACGGGTACAAGGAATGGAAGGGGATCTTCTATCCGGAAAAGATCTCCCCCAGGGAAATGCTTCGCTTCTACGGGGAGCGGCTCAACGCGGTGGAGATCAACTACACCTTCTACCACATGCCCACCGAGCGGGTCCTCGCCCCCTGGGCGGAGCAGGTCCCCGACGATTTTTTCTTCGCCCTCAAGGCGTCCCAGGTCATCACGCACCTGAAGCAGCTCCGGAACGTGGAGGAGGAGACCGACTACTTCTTCCGGACGGTGGCGGTTTTGGGCGAAAAGCTGGGGCCGGTTCTCTTCCAGTTCCCCAAGAGCTTCCACGCGCGCAAGAACTTCTCGGCACTGGAGGAGTTTCTCCCGCTCATCCCCGACAACATCCTGTGCGCCTTCGATTTCCGCAGCCCGACCTGGCTCGAAGCCGGCGCGCCGGACCTCCTCCGCGAGCGGGGCTTCAGCCTCTGCATCGAGGATACCGACGAGAGCCCGGCCCAGGAGATCGTCGGCACGGCAGCCTGGGGGTATCTGCGCCTGCGCCGGACCGACTACACTGAGTCAGACCTGGCTCGGTGGCTGGAACGGATCCGGGCGCAGCGGTGGGAGCGGGTCTTCGTCTTCTTCAAGCACGAGGAAGAGGCCACGGGAGCGCCCGCGGGTCCCGACGTGGCGCTCCGTTTCCGAGAACTTGCCGATGCGAAAGCAGGGAACTCGAAGGCGGAACGCCGACGTTAGTGGCCGTCATCACGCAGGTGGCTCTAAAAACGATAAAGAATCGTTATGGAATCGATAAGGATAATGTATTTTCCTTATTGTGGACCGCTTGCTACCCTGACACCATATGCAGAACTTCGTGATCATCGTCGGCTTCATTTTTCTGGGCGTGGTGCTGGGGCGCCTCAAGAGACTGCCGGAGAAGACTCCCCTGGTGCTGAACATGATCGCCCTGTACGTCTGCCTGCCGGCGCTCATCCTCACCAATGCCCCCAGGATAACCTTTTCGCCGGAAACCCTGCTCGCCGCGGTGATCCCGTGGGCCCTCCTCGTTCTCTCCGTGGGGCTCATCCTCGCCGCGGCCCGTATCTTTGGGTGGCCGAGGCCGGTTGTCGGCGTGCTGCTGCTGGTCGTCCCCCTGGGCAACACGTCCTTTCTCGGCATACCGATCATCAGGGCCTTCTTCGGCGCGGCGGGGCTTCCCCACCTGATCATTTACGACCAGATCGGCACCATGATCATCTTCGCCACCTACGGCTCGCTCATCCTCTCCCTGTACGGCCAGGGGAGTTCCATCTCCGTTTCCGCCGTCCTCCGCAAGATGTTCCTGTTCCCGCCCACCGTGGCACTTGGCGTTGGACTTGCCATCAGCTCCTGGCGCTACCCTGACGCTTTTTCCCTGGCGCTCAGGTGGCTGGCCATGCCCCTGGTGCCCATCGTGATGACCGCGATCGGCCTTCAGCTCAGGATGCGGACTTCCCGGCATCTGGCCGCTCCCATCGGCGTCGGGCTCGGCATCAAGATGCTCGCCGCTCCCCTGGTCGTGCTGCTGGCGTGCCGGCTGGCGGGCATGAACGGCATGGCCGTCGGTGTCTCCGTGATGGAGGCTGGCATGCCCCCGATGGTAACCGCCGGAGCCCTCGCCGTGGTGGCGGGCATGGAGGCTGAGCTGGCGATAGCGCTGGTCGGTCTCGGCATCGTCTGCTCGTTCGGCTCCCTCCCCGCCCTGTATTGGCTGATGAGGATCTGACGGCGGGACTACTTCCCCCTGACCAAATCGATATCCAGCAGCAGGGCCACCTCATCCCCGATGAGCCGGATGAGCCGCTATAGTCAGGACGTGCGGGCTTGTTCGTGCCTCTCTTCCCGCCAGTCGAGGTCGGTCGTGATGGCGATGGCCGCCCGGAGCGAGCGGTAGACCGGGCAGTGCTCCGCGTGGACGGCATAGGCCCGGTCGACCTTATCCCGGTCCTCGGCCGGGGTTGCCAGCCGGTAGACCACGTGGATCCGCCTGATGACGAGGACGTTGTCCTCCTGCAGCTCCACCTCGCCCCGGGCATCCGATGCGAGTCCATCCCCGCCGATCCTCACCTTCCGTGCCTCCAGCGTACCGCCGAAGGTGCCGGTCAGTCAGCCGGCCGCGGCCGCGACCACGTAGTCGAGGGTCGTGGCGTGTGGCTCGGAGATGTCCGGGGTAACCCCGTAGTGGGCGGCGACCGCCCCATGGACGCCGAAAAGGACCGGCTCCTTCTCCGCCGGGAGGTACGCCCGGCGCAGCGGCCCCTTCACCCGCTCGATCCGCACCTCCGAAACATAGGCGACGTCAGGCATGGTTTCCCCCTTTCTCCCTGGTTGACATACAGTGTAAGTCGCCGGAAGAAGGTGTCAAATGCCGTGGTGGAAATTGCCTCGTCTCACTTCCCCGGAATGGTGATGCAGAGGCATTCCCCTTCGGCATAGACCGTCTCCCCGCAAAAGAGCCGACCATGCACCATCACCTTGCGTCCCTCGGCGGAGACCACCCGGCTTTCGAGCGTGACCACCTTCTCCAGCGGCAGCATGGCGCGGAAACTGACGTTGAGGTTGCCGACCACGATCGGGTATCCTGCCGCCCACGCGGCAAGCCCCAAGGCCTCGTCCATCACCGCGGCCACGGAGCCTCCGTGGGCATGGCCCGGCGGCCCGCCGGTCTCGGGCCCGAACCAGATGCGCGCGTGGAGATGCTGCTCGCCGTCGCGGAAGTAGCGGACCCGGAAGCGGTTCCCCTCAGGGTCGCCTGAGACGAAGCGGAGTGATTCCCCCACCAGCGAGGGGGCATCGAAGGGGACCCAGCCGGCTTCGCCGCTCAGGTCGACCGGCGGACAGGGTGAGGCGATTGCTTGTGCGACAGCTGTCTTCGACACGAATGCTCTCCTTTTTTCTGTTATGTCGTTTACGGAAACGTTATGATCCTGCCCCTACGATACCAGACTTTTCCGGGGAAATAAAGGGTGCCGATCGATCGCGGCACAAAGCCCCACGATTCCGCAGAAAGCCATGGTGGCGGTCATCGGCCCCGCCGTTCCGTTGTGGAGCATCCCCACCACCGCTCCGGCGGTGGCGCCGAGGGTGTACTGGATCGTCCCCAGGAGTGCCGACGCGCTCCCCGCCGCCTTGTCGAAGGGGGCCATGGCGAGGGCGGTCACGTTGGGATAGAGAAGTCCGGTCGTGCAGATGCAGACGAAGATGAGGGCGACCTGGGCGGGAAAACCGCCGACGCCCGTCACTCCGGCGGCGGTGAGGAGGAGGGCCGCCAGGCCGTTCACGGTGAACGCCGCGTTGAGGATGCGCTGCGCGCTGAAGCGGCGCAGAAGCCGGCGGTTGACCTGGGAGGCGGCGATCAGCCCGCAGGCGTTGGCGCCGAAGAAGAAGCCGAAGTGCTGGGGGGAGACGCCATGGAGCTCGATGAAGAGGAAGGGCGCCCCCGCGATGTAGGAGAAGTTGACCCCGGCGATGCACCCCAGGGCGACGGCGTAGCGGAGATAGCGGCGGTTCTTGAGGAGGTGGCCGTAGACCGCGGCCATGTCCGCGAAGCTGCGCCGGATCCGGCGCTCTTCCGGCAGTGACTCGGGAAGGCCCAGCGCCGCCGCAAAGAGAGAAACCAGCCCGAACACCCCCAGGAAGGCGAAGATGCCCCGCCAGCCGGTGACCAGGAGGAGCTGCCCCCCCACGATGGGTGCCAGGATCGGCGCGGCGCCCATGACCAGCATGAGGAGCGAGAACATCCGTGCCGCCTCGGCGGTGTCGTAGAGGTCGCGGACCACGGCGCGGGAGATCACCATGCCGGCTCCACCCCCCACGGCCATCACCACGCGCCAGAAAAGGAGCCCTTCGCCCGTGCGGACGCAGGCACATCCCACCGTCGAGGCGACGTACAGCGCGAGCCCCATGAGCAGCGGGGTGCGTCGTCCCCACCGGTCGGCCAAGGGGCCGTAAAAGAGCTGTCCCGCTGCCGAGCCGAACAGGAAGGCCGAGATGGAGAGCTGCACCGTGCCGAGCGGCACGCCGAGGTCCCGGGCGATCCGCGGGAAGGCGGGGAGATACATGTCGATGGACATGGAGCTGAAGGCGGTGAGGGCGCCGAGGATCAGGACCAGCCGTGCCAGCTGGCGCCGGGTCATGTCAACCGGCTGGATGGCCGGGGCGGTGGTGGTCGTTTCCATAATGCTGAACGTTCCTGTGGCGACAATAGTTGCCAGATACAACTATTGTGGGCGAAATAACATCACGTGTGCAGGTTGAGGCAGGCGCTACGCAGGACGTCCCGGCAGATCTCCAGGCGGGTCTCGTCGATCCCCTGCTGGGCCTCTGCCAGGATCCCCCGGACCAGCACCGTCGCCTCGTCCATGAGTCTTTTCCCCTCGTCGGTGAGAAAGACGAGGCGTTCCCGGGCGTCGCTCGGGCTCGGCAGGCGGGCGATGAAACCGCGGGATTCAAGCCCGGCGGCAAGGCGGGCCATGGTGGTCTTGTCCTTGGCGGTCTTGTCGGCCAGAACTCCCTGGGGAAGGCCGTTGCGGTCCCAGAGCTGGACGAGAAAGGAGTACTGCTCGGCGGTGATGGCAAGGCCGCTCTGGGTGAGCCCTGCATTGATGCGCCGTAGCAGGACCCGGGAGAAGCGGGCCGCGAGGTATCCCAGGGACTTGTCGAGGGTATAGTCGGTCGGTGGGCGTTTCATTTAGTTGTATCATACAACTAAATGTGGATAACAATCAACCCAAATGTTGTCACATCCAGGGGATGCTATTTCGGGACCTGGGAGGCGGTGAATTCCTCGGTGGTGAGGCAGAGTACCCTCGTTGCCTTGCCGTCGGGGTTGATCTGCAGCTCGGCAATGGCCTTCATCTTGTCGGAAAGCCACGCGTTGGTGAAGACGTCCAGGGGGATGGCGTGCGGTTCGTATGGCGGCCCCAGCAGGCGGGCATTCTGGAGGAATGCGACGACGCGCTCCCTGTTCGACCAGACCGGGAGGGAAAACCCCAGGTTGTCGATTTCCATGGCATAGATGTTCCTGTAGCCCCCCCGTGCCACCCAAACTTCCCCACCGGCCCCGATTTCCTGGAGAAAAATCTTCTCGCCCAGATATTCCACACTCATCGGTTTCATCTCCCTGACGGCTGCTCGAAGACTTCAGACGGCCTGTTATCGACCCAGTTACAGAGTGCCAGTGCTTAACTTCAATTTTACCATACATATTACAAGCGCAGGGCTTTTGCGAGGGATTTTCGAGCCGATCGAGCCACGGGAAGGGATCAGGGCCACCCGCGCGCAATCGACAGGCTGGTTTGGCGGGAAACCGTAATAAGCACGTTGACATTAAGAAGCCGTTATGTTTATCTAGCGCAACATTCTGAACATCAGATGGTAGACGATAATACTCAACCGTTCGCGAGGGCGGGGCGGAAAGCCTACAGGGTCTCACCGAGACAGCCGGGTTGCCGAAATGTCATCGATATCGATATTTCAGCCCCGGCTGTTCCTTTTTCTCCGCAGCCGGCAGAGGTGGTGCTGCATGGCGAGAAACAGGCCTCTCAAGAGTGACGTCGGCCGCATCATCGGGACAGGCTCGACTCTTATGGTGGCGGCCTATCTGCTCGACAGCATCATCAACGCCGAGGTGACGGGAGGGGATGTCCGCAGGCAGATACTGTCCCCCGGCTCACGGGAGATCGCCGTACGCCTTGCTTTCCTGAGCGTGTTGTTGCTGTTCATCGCCTACATATCCCACCTCATGCTCAAGCGAAGGCAGCTGGAGAAGGCGCTGGTTAAATACCAGGCCGGCATGGACGCCTCGATGGACGGCATCTTCATCCTCGACAGCAGGCGGGAGTGCGCCTACCTGAACGAGTCCCAGGCCAGACTGCACGGGTACGACGACCTTGCCGAGGTGCTCGGCGCATCATGGCGCCTCTTCTATGGTGCCGACGAAACAGCGAAGTTCGAAGAGAAAGTGTTTCCCGTCGTCCTGGCACAAGGCGAATGGCGGGGCGAAGCGGTCGGCAGACGAAAAGACGGCACCACGTTCCCCCAGGAGATCTCCGTTACGGCCGTGGACCGGAGCAGCATCGTCTGCATCGTGAGGGACATAACCGCCCACAAGAGGTTCGAGAGGGAACTGGAGCGCAAGGCGGAGGAACTGGCGGCGGCGAACCGGGAGCTGGAAGCGTTCGGCTATTCGCTCACCCACGACATGCGAAACTATCTCACGCGGACTTCTTCCGCAGCGTACATGTTGCGGGATAATTATCTTCCGGTGGCACTGGACGAAAAGGGCCGTTTTCTGATCAACGTGATATGCGATGCGAACGAGGACATGGACAAGCTGATCAAGGACATGATGGTCCTGTCACGGATCGTTCGGAGCGAGATCAGCCGGGAGACGGTGGACCTGAGCCAGATGGTCCGCGAAATCGCATCGGTACTGAAGCTGACGGGTCCGGAGCGGAGGGCGGAGTTCGACATCGCTCCCGATCTGGCCGCGGCGGGTGATCCGCGATTGATCAAGGTTGCCCTCGATAACCTGCTCGGCAACGCCTGGAAGTACACGGGCATGACGCCGGAAGCACGCATCGAGTTCGGGTCGGTTATCCGCGATGGAAAGCGGGCCTTCTTTGTCCGTGACAACGGGGCGGGCTTCGACATGAAGGACGCGGACAAGCTCTTCACTCCGTTTCAGAGGCTCCGGAACGCACACGATTTCCCCGGAACAGGGATCGGGCTGGCGACGGTGCGCCGGATCGTCCAGCGCCACGGTGGCGAGGTGTGGGGAGAGGGAGAGCCGGGGAAGGGAGCGACCTTCTTTTTCACGTTGCCGGAATAGGGGAGTGGGACGCCGGGGTCGGAGCAGCAGAGAACATCCGACGGTGCAGCCCCGTCTCCTCTCAGGTTGTGACGGCAGCCACCCGCAGGAAATCGAGAAAGGCCCGCGCCGCCTTGGACAGGTAGGCGTTTTTCTTCCAGATGACGGCCGCATTGACGAACATCGGGGGATCGAAGGGAATTGCCGTCAGTTCCGGTTCGATGACCGCCATCCTCAGCAGAGTAGCGATTCCCCCACCATCGGCCGCGATCTTTTTCAGAAGCGGTATCAGGTTGGTCTCAAAGGCCACCTGGGGGACCAGCCCCCGCTCCGCCATGGCGTCCGCCAGGTACTGCCGTTGAAAATACCCCTCGCTGAACAGAACCAGCGGCTCCCGCGCCATCTCTTCGAGGGTTATGGAGGGCTTTCCCGCCAGGGGATGGCCGACCGCCACGCAGGCCACCATTTCCTCCCGCAGCAGGGGGTGGCTGGCCAGCCAGTCGGGAAAGCCGGCGTCGGCAACGATGCCGGCATCCAGCGCGCCGGATTCGATCATTCCCTGGATGGTGTTGGCGCCGTCGGCATAGACCGAGAGCTTCAGGCCCGGGTACTGTCGCCTGAAGCCGGCGATGACCGCGGGGAAGTAATGGGTTGCCAGCATGCCCGGAATGCCGACTCGCACCTCCCCCCTCCCAAGCCCCCGAAACTCCTCCATCTCATGGGCCACCCCCTGGACAAGCTCTTCGATCTTGCGGGCCCGTTCGACGAAGGTTCGCCCCTCGGCGGTCAGGGCGATCTTCCGTTCCTGCCGGTTAAGGAGTGTGACCCCCAACTCGTCTTCCAGCTTCTGGACGGATATCGTGAGCGACGGCTGGGCGATCCCCAGGACCTCTGAGGCGCGGGTGAACCCGCCGCTGCGAACGATCTCCAGCAGGTATCTGATCTGGCGAAATTCCATGGCGATATCGATAGATAATATCTATTGAAGTAATATAAATAATATATTTCATTTATATCATTTTGGTGTGGTACAGTGCAACCAGAAAGGGAGGATGACTTCATGGGCAAAACGTTCAAGGATCATTTCTCGCAACTGGCGGATGCCTACCGGGCCTTTCGCCCGGAGTACCCCGAGGAGATGTTCCGATGGCTGGCACGGGTGGCGCCACGGCAGGACAGCGCCCTCGACTGCGGCTGCGGGACCGGGCAGGCCACGGTTGCCCTGGCCCGCTACTTCCGGGTGGTGTACGGGGTGGACCCGAGCGCCGAGCAGATTGTCCGGGCCGTCGGCCACGAACGGGTGCGTTACCTGGTCGCTCCGGCAGAAGCGACCGGCCTGCCGGAGGGGAGCCAGGACCTGGTCATTGCGGCACAGGCCCTCCACTGGTTCGACCTGGAGCGCTTCTACGGGGAGGTTCGGCGGGTTGCCCGCCCGGGTGCGGTCTTTGCAGCCATCACCTACGGGCTCTTCACGCTCACCCCGGAGCTCGACCGGGTCCTGTTCAGGCTCTACCGCGACATCCTGGGGAGCTACTGGCCGCCGGAGCGGCGCCATGTCGATGCCGGCTACCGAACGCTTCCGTTTCCGTTCGCGGAGATCGAGCCGCCTGAGTTCGCCATGACGGCGGAGTGGCACTTCGACCATTTGATCGGTTACCTGTCGACCTGGTCGGCAGTCAAGGAATACACGGTCCGGACCGGCAACGATGCCATCCTGTCGGTCGCGGAGGAACTCCGTGACGCCTGGGGGGATCCTGGGGAAACAAAACGCGTTGCCTGGCCGCTCTCCATAAGGGCTGGGCGCATCGACTAACGGGGAGGTCGCCATGAAAGAGACATTGACCGTCGGACTGGAGCATACCCTCACCTACCGGGTGCCGCGGGAAAGGACGGTTCCCTTTCTCTACCCGGAGGCGGAACCGTTCCGAAAGATGCCCGAAGTGTTTGCCACCGGCTATATGGTGGGCTTCATGGAATGGGCCTGCATGGAAGCGCTCAAACCCTTCATGGAGGAGGGAGAGAGGACCGTGGGCACGATGATCAATGTGACCCACGAGGCGGCAACGCCGGTAGGGATGGAGGTGACCGCGAAGGTGCGCCTGATCGAGGTGGACGGCAAGCGAACGGTGTGGGAGATCGAGGCGCGCGACGAGGTCGAGGTCATCGGCCGCGGGACCCACGAACGCTTCGCCATAAACTTCGAGAAATTTTCGGCGCGGGTTGCTGCGAAGGGGAAGAAAGAGAAGCCTTAGGGCTCTTCCAGCTTCGCCAGCAGCCGCCCGTGGCGGACCCCCAGAAGGGGGAGGGAGAACCGGGGAAGGGGGCGACCATCTTCTTTACCTTGCCGGGAGGCGGTCCGGTTCCCAAATCGATGGGAATATCGGAATAATTCTGTGTTCGCCATGTAGTGACCTGCCGTTTGTCAGTTCTTGACATTCACCTTGCCCGGGGTGTATCAATGAGAGCACCCCACCCGCCGATAGCCGTAATCACATGCCCACTGCAAGTCCCGGTGCCGGCAACGATTCCGTACTACCCGAAAGACTGCAATGAGTGACAGGGAAAAAACGAGGGACGAGCTCCTCGCCGAGCTGGCCGCACAACAGGAGAAATGCGCCCTGGCGAGCCGGATCGTCAGCAAGGTCCCGGCTATCATCTGTATGATTGCCCCCGACGGGACTATCCTCTTCATCAACCCGGCCGGTGAGGAGGTAACGGGGTACGGGAGTGCGGAGCTCATCGGCACGAACTGGTGGCAGACCTTTTATCCGGGCGCCGAGTATCTTCAGGTCGAGCGGCTTTTCGAGGCCCTCGATCGGGGAAATGTGAGTGACTATGAGATGGTCCTCACAACGCGCAGCGGCGAAAAACGCATCGTATCCTGGAGCTCCATCAATCGCTATGACGATGCCGGAAGGATCACGGAGATTGTCGGCTTCGGCACCGACGTCACCGGCCGCAGGCAGGCCGAGGAAGCGCTTCGCCGGAACGAAGCGCACCTGCGGGTCATTCTCGAAGCCACCGCCGACGGCATCCTGGCGGTCTACGCCCAGGGAAAGACCATCCAGGCGAACCGGATATTCGCTGACCTCTGGAGGATCCCGCTGGCCATCATGGATTCCGGCGACGACGCCGCGATGCTCTCCTTTGTGCTGGACCAACTGAGCGATCCCGACGCGTTTCTCAAGAAAGTGAAGGCACTATACGGAACCGCCGAGTTGGACATGGACGAGGTGCACTTCAAAGACGGGCGGGTGTTCGAGCGGTATTCCGCGCCCCTCCTTCTCGAAGGCGCCGTCGTTGGCCGCGTCTGGTCCTTCCGCGATGTCACTGAAAGGAGGCGCGCGGACGAGGCCCTGCGCAAGAGCGAGAAGATGTACCGTCTCCTGACCGAGACCTCCCCCAATGCGATCACGGTTGCCGACCCGACCGGCCGTATCTGCATGGCCAACCGGCGGGCACTGGATCTGTTCGGTCATGCGGACGATTCCGGCGTGCTCGGCCGGAGCCTCTTCGAGTGGGTTGCTCCGGAACACCGGCAAAAAGCGGTCGAGGCGCTGGGGGAGCTTGTCACGAGAGATGCCCTGACGGACCTGGAATACCTCCTCCTCAGGGAAGACGGTTCGTGTTTTTGGGGTGTCAGCAACGTCTCCCTCATCAGGAGCCCCGCGGGGGAGCCCCAGTTGGCGATAGTCGTTACCACCGACATCACGCAACGAAAGCAACTGGAAGAGGAGCGGCTCAAGCTCCAGAAGCTCGAATCGGTCGGGATCCTGGCGGGCGGCATCGCCCATGATTTCAACAACCTGCTTCAGGGGGTGTTCGGGTACATCTCCATGGCTAGGGCGAGCCTCGGCAGCGGCGAGAACACCGCCGACCTCCTCGAACAGGCCGAGCAGGCCCTGAAGATGTCGATCAACCTCACCAACCAGCTGCTGACTTTTGCCAAGGGGGGGCAACCGGTCAGAAAGAAACTCGACCTCGTTCCGGTCATCGAGAACGCGGCGAGGTTCGCCCTGAGCGGCGCGCGCTCCACATATCGCCTTGCGTCCGCAGGCAGCCCCTGGCCGGTGATCGCCGACGAGGGGCAGGTCGGCCAGGTCATCCAGAACATCGTCCTGAACGCCAGCGAGGCCATGCCCGACGGCGGGACGGTGGAGATATCCCTCCATCGCATGGTCATTCCGCCGGGAGCCCATCTCTCGCTTCCCGAAGGGGGCGAATTCGTCAGGGCCGACATCAGGGATTCGGGGATCGGGATTCCGGCGCAGTACCTGGCGAGGATCTTCGATCCCTACTTCACCACCAAGCACAAGGGGAGCGGGCTCGGGCTGGCGACAGCGTTCGCCATCGCGCGGAACCACGGCGGGGTCCTCGAGGTGGCTTCCGAACCGGACAGGGGGAGCACCTTTTCCCTTTACATCCCCGCTTCTCCGGAGGCGGAGGAGACGAAAGCGCTGCCCCCCGTCGCACCCTCCAGGCGAAAGGGGAGAATTCTCGTCATGGACGACGAGGATGTCGTGCGGCTCGTGGTCTCCAGGATGGTCCTGCTCCTGGGGCACGAGGTGGAGTGTGCGGAGGACGGCGAGGGTGCCCTGGCGAAGGTGCGCGAGGCCTATGACGCCGGCGTCTCCTTCGATGTGGTCATTCTCGACCTGACGGTCAAAGGGGGGATCGGCGGGGAAGAGGTTGTCGACCGGCTGCGGGAGATCGACCCACGCGTGAAGGTCATCGTCTCAAGCGGCTACGCGGACAACCCGGTGCTCGCGGATTTCCGCTCCTACGGCTTTTCGGCGCGCATGATCAAGCCGTACACGATGGAAGCGCTGCGGGACGCGCTGGACGACATCCTGGCGTAGCTGCGCAGCTGCTCAACGCGCCCGCCCCTCCTCCAGCAGGCGCCGGACCTCGTCCCGCGCCTCTTCGGGCACGACGAGCCAGAGCTTGCGCAGGTGGTGCGGCGCCCGCTCCCGCATGATTCTGACCAGGAGATGCACGAAATCTGCAGCCGGCAGCCGCCCGTGGCGGACGCCCAGAAGGGGGAGTGCAAGCGAGCGGACCGAGCGTGCCTCTGCGACCCTGAATGCCTCGCCGAGGGCGGCCGCCACCCACTCCGGGCGGCAGGACGGCTCAAGGTTGAGATCGTGCGCGACGGCCATGAGCCGGAGCGGAACCCCTTCCCGGACTACGACACTCCCCAGGGGCACCGGCTGGGCCGACAGCACCTCGGTCATGATCTGCGTCGAATGCTCGACCGGCACCATCACTTCCGGTCCTGCGCCCAGCACCTGCCAGGTGTCCTCCTCCACGATTTCCGCATCCACCGGGAAAGGGGCGGACTCGGGCGGCGCCACGGTAACGCCGAGCGCGCCGAACCGCAGCTCGTCGCGCCCGCCGCGGATAAGGCGCAATGCGGGGAGTCCCACCCGGAATAGGGTCTGCCACCGCATGGTGTCGCGCCAGCCGGCGACCGGGTCAGGGACGACAATCTTTAGGCTGTCGAAGCGCATCTCTTCCCGGTCGAGATGGACCGTGCGCGCAGCCATCTTCTTCACCGCCAGGGGGATATCGGCATAGAGAAGGGAGAGGTGCGGCACGAGCTCGTAGCCGGAACCCTGCACCGCCGCTTCCCTCACTACCTCGTAGAGCCGCCGCAGCCGGGGATCCTCGGCGAAGGCGACGAACAGGGTCTTGAAATACTCCGCCGTCGCGCCGAACCCCGTGATGCGCAGGGTGATCGGTCCCGTCTCCGCCGCTGCGTCCGCCAGGGCGCGGTGCACCGGCTCCAGCTCCGATTCTTCAACGAAGCGGCCGCCATAGACCGTCACGTGCGGCTCGAAGGGTGGCGCGTCATAACGGGCGGCCAGTTCGCGGATCACCCCCTCCGCCCAGCGGCGGTCCTCGGCGGCAGGAACGAGGAAAACTGAGAACCTGCGGTGGTCAGCGGTCATGGCGTTCCCTCACTCCCCGATGATCTTCATCAGCACCCGCTTGCGGCGCATCCCGTCGAACTCGCCGTAGAAGACCTGCTCCCAAGGCCCCAGGTCCAGTTTCCCCCCGGTGACCGCGACCACCACCTCGCGCCCCATGATCGTCCGCTTCAGGTGGGCATCAGCGTTGTCCTCGCCCGAGTTGTGCCGGTAGCGCGAATAGGGCTTCTCCGGCGCGAGCCCTTCCAGCCAGACCTCGAAATCGTGGTGCAGGCCGCTCTCGTCGTCGTTCACGAAGACGCTCGCGCTGATGTGCATGGCGTTCACGAGGCACAATCCCTCGCGGATGCCGCTTTTCGCCAGGCAGCCGGCCACCTGCGGCGTGATGTTGATCAGCTCCCGCCGGCTGCGGGTTTCGAACCAGAGTTCCTCGCGGTAGGACTTCATCTCTCCCTCCAATCGATAGTGCACCAACGAATTCAGTCTAGCAGCTGATATTCCCCTATGCAAAATTATAAAACAGGCTAATGCAGTTTCGTTGACTATGCATCATTTGGGGATAGCATTTAAAAGGAGTCTGATTACCTTTCCGATGTGGTTGTTGCAGCCTGAATCCAAATTTGGTAGGTAATAAATGAAAAAGCTCCTTTTGACGTGTACCTTGATTTGCCTTGCGAGTTCCCTGTCGGGATGTGTTCAGAGGCTGACACCTTTTACCATCATTTCGTCGAAGAATATCGACTTATCAAGAATACCTGAATTTACCAGGGGCCCCAGGGTGGAAGGGAGTTATTCGGGGCCGATTATTTTATTCATCCCCGGAATTCCAAACGTCGAGGAAGCACTGGACGAAGCCATTGAAGGCGTTCCAGGCTGTGTAGGTTTGCTTGACGGAGTAGTAGACCACGAGTATTTTAATTCGATGTTTGGATACTTCAAGTACACAGTTAGGGGGACGTGTCTGATTGACCCCAAATTAGTCAAGGCAAGATAAGTTGACATGCTCAAGACCACATCTAATCTTGACAGCTGAAAAGCTCAGGCGTACATTTCCTTCCATGAAGATGCCACATTTTTCTCCCATAGCCGTACCGGCAGTCGTCGTAGTCGTCACCCCGTGACGGCTCGCCGCTGCCTGTCTGACTGAGACACCAAGGAGCGCGGGCCACCCCGCGCTCCTTTCGTTTGTGCCGCACCGGCCAGCGAAACGGACCGCGGGACCACCCCGCGGTCTTACTTTATCTGCCGAAAGGAGCACAGACCATGCAGATCACCCCCCACATCCACATCGTCACCATTCCCTTCTCCGTTCCCCTCCGTCGCGGGCCCCTGCCCCGTGTGGTGAACGTCTTTCTCGTGTGCGGCGAGACGGTCCTCCTCGTCGACAGCGGCGTGGCCGGGGCCGAACAGCGGATCTTCGAATATCTGCGGGAACTGGGGCGGCAGCCGGAGGAGATCGCGACGCTCGTCCTCACCCACAGTCACCCGGACCACGTGGGCGCGGCCGCGGCGATCAAGGCGGCCATCTGCTGCACCGTCGCTGCCCATGCCGCCGAATGGCACTGGATCGAGGACACGGAACTGCAGCAGCGCGAGCGCCCGGTGCCGGGGTTTCACGAGCTGGTGGGTGGGCCGGTCGCGGTGGACCGGTCGGTGGCGGAGGGGGACCGGTTCGAGCTGGGGGAGGGGGTGACACTGGAGGTGCTCCCGACGCCGGGCCATTCCGCCGGCTCCCTGTCCCTCTGGGACCGGCGCGCCGGCGTGCTCATCACGGGCGATGCCGTGCCGGTGCCCGGGGAGATGCCGATCTTCACGGATTTCGCGGCGTCACTGGCGTCGCTGGAGCGGCTGAGGTCGTGCGGTGCCGACCTGCTTCTCTCGGCGTGGGGTGAGCCGGTGCGGGGCGACGGGGTGGAGAGGCTCCTCGGGGAGAGCCGGGCATGGTTGGAGCGGATCCGGGAGACGGTGCAGAGCACTGCTGCTGAAGGTTTTGCGGCCGATCCGCCGGAGCTCTGTCGCCGGGTCGTGGCGAAACTGGGGCTTCCCGATGCCGCGGCCAACCTCCTTACCGCCCGCTCGTTCATGGCGTGCCTGGAGTGATTCGATAGTCATAAAAACAGATTGACAATCTGGCTTGGTTCGGTTATTTTTTGATTCGACAAACATCGAAAAGGAGTCATCCGTGAAAACCGACCAGAGCATCGCCATCATGAAGGCTCTTGCGGATCAGTCCCGCCTGGCCATCGTCAATTCCCTGCTGGAGCGTTCCCAGTACGTTGAGGAAATTGCCAGCAGGCACGGCCTCGCCCCCTCGACCGTCTCGTTCCATCTGCGCAAGCTGGAGCAGGCCGGCCTGGTCAGCAGCCGCAAGGAGCAGTACTATGTCGTCTTCCGGGCAAACGACGAGGTGTTCAACACCACCTTGCGCGAGATCGTCGCTGCGCACCCGGTCGGCAAGGAGCTCCAGGATGATCGCATGGAGGACTACCGGAGGAAGGTCCTGGAAACTTTTTTCCGGCACGGCCGGCTGGAGAAGCTGCCGGCGCAGCACAAGAAACGCCTGATCGTGCTGGAGCAGTTCGCCCGGCGGTTCGTGCCGGGGCAGCGCTACGGCGAACAGGAAGTGACCGGGATCATTGTGCCCCTCTTCGACGACTACTGCACCATCCGCCGCTTGCTGGTGGACGAAAGCCTGATCCGCCGGGACGGTACGTGGTATTGGCGCGAGGCGCAGCCGGGCGCTTCTGCGGCGAAGCCGGCGCTGCCGGCGCCGGAGAGACCCGCCGCCGGCAGGGGGGAGAGGAGTGCCCGCGCGGAAATAAAGCGGCAGTACAAGCAGAACCGCCCCGACATGGGAGTCTATCAGCTCCGCAACACGGCAAACGGGAAGGTATACGTGGGGAGCAGCCGGAATCTTGAGGGGACCCGCACGAGCCTGCTGTTCCAGCTCCGTATGGGGAAGGTCGTGTTCAGCCGGGAGCTGCAGAAGGACCTGGACGAATGCGGTGCAGGCGGGTTCGAGTTCTCCGTTCTCGGCGTTCTGGACAAGTCGAAGCAGGGGGACAACATCGAGCAATCCCTCGCCGTGCTTCACCTGCACTGGGTGGAGGAGCTGCAACCGTTCGGCGAGCGCGGCTACAACAGTGCCAAGTCGTACGAGCGGGACATGAACCGGCAGCGAAATCAGCGGGGCGGCAAACGAGCCTGATGCGGCGATACAAACAACGACAAAGGCGGCCGATCGGCCGCCTTTGCTGTTTCTCCGCATGTCAGGTCATCGCGTGCGCCAGCTCGCCCAGGGTCGCCAGCGCCCGCTCGATCCGCTCCGACCAGAAGGCGGCGCTCACCCGGATGCAGTTTCCGAACCGGTTGCCGGTGGTGAAGAGCGGCCCCGGGGCGATGCCGATCCCCTCGCGCAGCGCCTCCTCGAAGAGGCGCATGGCATCCACCTCTTCCGGCATCTCCACCCAGAGGACGAACCCGCCGTCGGGGCGGGAGACGCGCGTCCCCGCCGGGAAGCTGCGGCAGATGGCGTCGCGGACCTGGCCCACCTGCCGGGCATAGATCCGGCGGAGCGTGCGCAGGTGGTGGTCGTAGCCGCCGTTGGCGAGGAACTCGGCGATGGCCAGCTGGGGCGGCGTGGCCGTGGCGATGTTGAAGAGGGACTTGAGGTACTCGATCCGCTGCCGGAACCTCCCCGGCACGATCCAGCCGACCCGGTAGCCGGGCGCCAGGGTCTTGGAGAAGGAGGAACAGTAGAGGACGAGCCCCTTCTCGTCGTACGCCTTGGTGGCGGAAGGGCGCGCTGGGCCGAAGGCGAGGTCGCCGTAGACGTCGTCCTCGATGAGGGGGATGTCGTGTCGCGCCAGGAGCCGCACCAGCTCACGCTTCTTCTCGTCCGGCATGACGCTCCCGAGCGGATTGTTGAAGTTGGCGATGGTGAGGCAGGCACGGATCGGGGTCTGTTCGATGGCGTAGGCGAGGACGTCGAGGCTCATCCCCTCGCCGGGTGTGGCGGGGATCTCCAGCACCTTCAGCCCCATCCACTGGATGGAGTTGAGGAAGGTATAGTAGACCGGGGAGGCGATGGCCACCGTGTCGCCGGGGCGGCAGGCGGCCTGGAGCGCCAGGGTCACGGCCTCCACGCAGCCGGAGGTGATGACGATCTCCTCGGGCTCCAGAGTGCAACCGGCGGTGATCGCGCGCTTGGCGATCTGGAGGCGGAGTTTCCTGAGCCCCTGGGCGGAGCCGTAGGCAAGGGACTGGCTGCGGAAGCGCCGCGACTCCACGGCGAGCATCCGGTTCAGCTTCTCGGCCGGCAGGAGGTCCGGGTTGGGAGCACCGCGCCCCAGGGGGACCAGCGATGAATCGGCAAGGGCGTGCATGACCCGGAGCGGTTCCTCGCCCAAGACCACGTCGCTCGGGGGGTGGTAGGCCGCCGCCGGTTTCTGCGCTTCTCCTTCGGGAGTGGAGAGGGAGGCGCGGACGTAGTAGCCGGACTGGGGTTTGGCCTCGATCAGGCCGGCGTTCTCCAGGTGGGCGTACGACTGGAGGACGGTGTTGATGCTCACCCGCAGCTGCCGGCTCAAGCCCCGGACCGACGGGACCCGCTCGCCGGGCCGGTAGGTGCCGTTGGCGATCATGGCGCCAAGCCTGGCGGCGACCTCCTCGTAGCGGTGCCGTACGCTTCCTGATTCGCCTTGGCCGGTTCCGTTCATGGTTCCCACTATACTCTCCTCCTGCAGTAGGGACAAGTACAGTTTTCTCTATTTTTGGCGGGTACAGTTTGTTCTGTGGTAACTGTACCCATTGATAAACTTCCGAGGTGCGTCTGTTCAGGTTTCATGGAACGTCCTATAGTGGGGGCAACTTCATTCAGGAGGTGGAACCATGAAACTGTGCGAGAAGATTAAGGAACTCGTGGCCATTGGTGCATCGATCACCGCCAACTGTCAGCCCTGTCTCCAGTCCCACGTAGAGAAGGCCCTGAAGTTCGGGGCGAGTCCCGATGAGGTGGCAGCGGCCATCGAGGTGGGCAACCGGGTCCGCAAGGGGGCGGCCGCCAAGATGGACGCGTTTTCCTCCCGGGTGGTGGTTCCCGGGGCTCCCGTGTCGGCGGAGGTCGTGCTGTCGGGGAACGGCTGTGATTTTCTGGGGCCGTAGTGGATGAGAGAGGGAACCCAGGTGTGGCAGGGCGTTGCACGATGCCCCGCCGCAACAGTTGAGCAGGTGTTTTTTTTATCGGATTTACGCCTTGAGGAGGCCGGTATGTCGCAAGCATCAGGTGATGCAAACAAAGGGAATCAACAGTCGGAGTTCAGTAACCGGCACGTGCCGAAAGGGATGCATTACGCCTGGATAGTCGCAGCCGTTACGTTCCTGACGCTCTTGACGACCGCCGGGATCAGATCGACTCCCGGCGTTCTGATTGTGCCGCTGGAGCATGAATTTGGCTGGTCGCGGGCGACCATTTCCATAGCGGTGTCCATCAACCTGCTCCTGTATGGATTGATGGGGCCTTTTGCCGC
>JAMXLF010000030.1 GCA_024281055.1 Geobacteraceae bacterium | reverse complement strand
AGAAATGGATGGATGCCCAGCTCGAAGCCACCTACGAGGGGCCGGAAGCGGTCCAGCGCCGGCAGCTCTCTCTCACCATGACCAACGAACTTTTTCTCACCCAGTTCCGCCAGTGGATCAAGGAGCTGCGCCAGATCGCCAGCCAGCGCCCGGGAACCGGGGCCTGCACCCTGGCGAGCGCCATGGAGCTCTGGCTCTGGACCCTCGACTACCTGCAGAAGACAAAGGACACCGACGGCAAACCCCTCTACCACTCGTCGCGTCACGGGGTAGTCTTCCCGGCTGCCGACGCCCTCTGCTGGCTCCTCGCAGCGCGCCAGCAGATTCTCGACTCCCTCGAACTGGAAGCGAAAGGTCCCGAGAATCCGGTGGTCGCCGAAGGGCTCGCCGGGTTCGTCACCTTCTTCAGCGACCTGGCCCACGTCCAGACAGCCCGCGCTGCCGGCGAAGTCGGCCGCATCTGCGCCGAGCTGGTCTACGGTTACAACCGCCACCCGGACTGGTGCCGGGATGCCGTGGAATCCTGCTTCCAGGGGGAACAACTGGATGCCCTCGAGTGCATCATGCCCGGCATTGCCGATTACGGCAGGTCCTTGGGAGACGCGGTGGAGGCGGACGGTTCGCACACCCCCAAGGCCGGCCCTTGTCCGAAGGAATCTCTCCAGACCTTCATGCTCCTGCGTCAGCGCCTGGACATCTGCCTCACCGGCGCACGTCTGGCCAAGGATCGGGCCGCCACGGCGGTGAGCAGGGTGATGATACCGGAGGCTCTCGACTACCCGGCTTAACCCCTTCAACCCCTCCCGACCTCCCCTTGTCAGGGGAGGAGAGCCCGAGGGAGTTTTACGTCCCCCCTGACAAGGGGGGATTGAGGGGGGTTGGATTTTATCGGAGACAACGACGATGACTGTTGAACGCCAGACTATGGACGTGGATATTGCCTGCGTCGGCTTCGGACCGGCCATGGGGGGATTTCTCACGACCCTTTCCCGGTCGCTCGTCGACGACACCGGCCAGATAATACTGGAAAGCGGCGTCATGCCCGGCGCCCCCTTGCAGGTCCTCTGCTATGAGCGGGCAGACGACATCAGCTTCGGAGTTTCCGGCGTTGTCACCCGGGCACGGAGCATCCGCGCCACATTCCCCGACCTCGACCCCGCCTCTATTCCGCTGGCCGCACCCGTCAGCGACGAGAAGGTCCTCTACCTCCTCGATCCCGTAGGGGCCAGCCGGCGCTCTACCGGAGTCCGGGCCCTGGACCGGTTCGTCCACCTCCTCGGGACCAGGGACCATGCCTGCGAACTCCCCTGGATTCCTCCCTTTCTCCACAAGGGGGACGGTCTCGTCCTTTCCATCGGCCAGTTTACCCAGTGGGTGGGGAACCAGCTCATGGCCTCTGGACTGGTTCAGGTCTGGCCGGCGACGCCGGTGAGCGCCCCCCTCATCGAGGGGAACCGGGTCGTCGGCATCAGGCTCACGGACCAGGGAACGAACAAGGACGGCTCCCCCGCGGCCGGCTATATGCCCGGAATGGATATCCGGGCGGCATTGACAGTGGTCGGCGACGGCCCGGTCGGCCCGGTGGGGCAGGCCCTCGACCGGCACTTCGGCCTTCCCGCCGGCAATCACCAGCGGGAGTGGGCCGTGGGGATGAAAGCAGTGGTGGAACTCCCGGAGAACTCCCCCCTCAAGCCCGGCACCGTTTTCCATACCATCGGCTACCCCGAGCCGGAGATCTTCGGCTTCCTTTACGTCTACCCCGACCGGGTCGCCTCCCTGGGGATTTTCGTCCCCTCGTGGTTCGACAGCCCGGTGCGCACCAGCTACCGCTATCTCCAGCACTGGATGACACATCCCGCCATCTGGCAGCACCTGGAGGGGGGAACGCTCCGGTCGTGGGGGGCCAAGTCCCTGCAGGAGTCGGGGCAGCGCGGTGAGCCTATCCTGGTCGGAGACGGCTACGCCCGCATCGGCGAAGGGTCGGGAAGCACCAATATCCTGACCGGCTCCGGCGTGGACGAGGCATGGGCCACCGGGGTGCAGCTGGCCGAAGGGGTGGCGGAGCTCATCAGGGCGGGCAAGCCCTTTAACCGGGAGAACCTGGAGGCCGCCTATGTCGGCCGCAGACGCGCAAGCTGGGTCGAGCAGGAAGCGACCGCGGCCAGGCAGGCCCGCAACGGCTTCCAGCGGGGAGTTCTCACCGGCTTCATCGGTATGGGACTCACCGGGATGAGTGGCGGCAAGCTCAACCTGGGTGGCGAGATCAGGCGCCCCTACGAGCGCGTTCCCTCGCTGGAGGAATACTGCCGGGGGAGGATCGCTCCGGAGACGGTGGCGGAGTTGCAAAAGGAGGCCGTTGCCAAGGGGACATCCCTGGCCGATGCCGTCATGGACCGCCTCGGCTGGCCGCAGATACCGCTGGACGGGAAACTCCTCGTATCCCAGCAGGACGCCCTGCTCCTGGGCGGCAAGGTCCAGGCGCCGCCCGGCTACGCCGATCACGTGGTCGCCCTCGACCCGACGCTCTGTGCGGGGTGCACCCCGCAGCTCTGCGTTGAGGCCTGTTCAGGCCAGGCCCTCACGGCCAGCGAAGGGGGTGGAACACCCCAGTTCGATAGGGAAAAATGCGTCCACTGCGGCGCCTGCCAGTGGAACTGCACCAGGCCACGGGAAGCCGGCGCCGAGCGCTGCAACATCGAGTTCAGAGCAGGAACGGGAGGGCTCCACTCGGCGGAAAATTGACGAACCTCTTGAGCCTCCAGGAAAAGCATTTTGTCCGCGAAAGACACGAAAAACACGAACGTCTCCTGAGGATTGGAACGCTTATAACTCGTCTGCCTTTCTTTCTCGTGTTTTTCGTGAATAACTCTTAGGTTTTTTAAGCGAGATCACCATCAAGGAGATTACGGAATGAACGGAGGATTTCACATTGTCGTCTGCGGGAGCGTCGTTCCCGACCCCCTACAGACCCTGGCCCCCATCGAGGGGCCGACGGGTCCGGCCCTCAAGAACGAGCTGATGCTGCCGGCGGTTCTCGACCCCTGGGCCGGGCACGCGCTCTATGAGGCGGCCCACCTGGCGAAAAACACGCCGGGGAGCAAGGTCTGGCTGGTGAGTCTCGGCCCCAAGGCGAAGCTCCAGCAACTGATGATGACCATCGCCCAGAAGGTCTCCTTCGAGCTGGTGGTGCTTGACGGCCCGTCGGGCGGTTTCTCCGACGCCTCCGAGGTGGCGGCGGCCCTGGCCGGGGCTATCGATAAGATTCCGGACCTCGACCGCTCCCGCCTCCTGCTGTTCGGCGGCTGCGCCTCGGCCTCCCGGGACGCCGGGGTAACCATGCAGATGGTGGGCGAGCGGCTCGGCATCAGCGACCAGTTCCTCGGGGTGGACGAGCTTACCGTCGAGGCTGACGGTGCGCTGAAAATCCTCGAGCGAATCGAGGGAGGGCAGTATCAGGTTTCGGTCTGTGCCGGTGCGCCGGCGGTCTTGGCTTGGGCTACGGGGAACCTCCCCGAGCCACCTAACAACCCGCAGATCGGCATGATGAATATGCGTACCGTCATGCCGGCGCTGCAGAGGGCCCAGCCGGCACCGGTTGGAGCTGAAGGGGTATCCTGGCGCGGCGTCGATCTGCCGCAACAGCGGCGACAGACGCGGATCGTCAAAGACCTCTCCGTCGAGGAGATCGCCCGGGAAATCGTGGCGTGGCTTAAGGGGTAACGAAACTATAAGGCAGAATTCAGAATTCAGAATCCAGAACTCAGAATCCAGAATATTTTCTAAAGTATTTAGGGAATTATTCTGAATTCTGGCTACTGTCTCCTGGATTCATTACGATGGAGGCACCTGATGGAAAAAATCCTGTTCCTTGCCCATACCCAGGACGACGGTACTCTGCCGAACGTGGCCCGCGAGGCGCTCGCCGCGGCAGTCGACCTTACACAGAAAATACCCGGCTCATCCCTGTCGGTCGGCCTCATTGGCCAGGAAGCGAAGCCCGCCGCCGATGCCGTCGCGGCCTGCGGCGCGGCGCGGTTCCTGGCGGTGACCGGCACGGAGTTCGCCGCTTCCCGTTACGCCAGCGACGTTGCTGCGGTCGAGGCGCTGGTGAGCGAGGCCCAGGCCACCCTGATCGTGGCACCGGCCACCATTCGGTTCTCCCGGGCACTTCCCGGTGCCGCGCAGCGACTCCAGGGGCGCATCGAAACCCATGTGAGCGGGCTGGACGTTGTCGACGGCGCACCGCAAATCCAGCGCTGGTACTACCGCCAGCGGATGGTGGCAACGCTCGCCCGAAGCCAGCGTCCCTGGTTCCTGGTGGTCGACGCCGGGGTGTTTCCCCCCTGGCAGGGAGCGCCAGGCGCCGCCGCTCTGGACAATGTTGCGGTAGCCCTGCCGGAAAACTGCACCCGTACCCGGGTCGTCGGCATCCAGTCTCCGGCCGTGAAGACCCAGACCATACGGCCGGACGCCGAGGTCCTCTTCGTCGCCGGAGCCGGCTGGACCAAGAAGCAGGCCGACGGTCAGCTCCACATCAAGGAGGCAGAGGGGCTCATCCTCGGCTTTCTCCAACAGTGCAACGCGTCGCTCGGGAGCAGCAAGTCCCTGGTTGACCAATCGGTGGAAGGCGAGGCAGTCCTTTCCTTCATGAGCCACCTGAACCAGGTGGGCCAGACCGGCTCCACCCCGCGCCACCCCAAGGGTCTCGCCACCTGCTGCCACGGTGAGGAGCCCCACGCCGTTGGATGGCGCTTTATCAACGAGCGGCGGGCGATCAACACCGACCCCAACTGCGGCTGGGCACAGGGGAAAGCCGATGTCCTCTATGTCGCCGACGCCTTCCAGGTGATGGCCAAGGTGAACGACTTGCTTGGCGGCTGACACCAACACCCTGGCAATTATCGTGCAGCAATGAAAAAGCCCGCTTCGGCGGGCTTTTTCATTGTTACTCCGGGGGCGGACTCTGAAGCCCGCCCCCCTTTTCGATCTGCCTTACTTTGCCTGCTTGGTCGGCAGGTTGTGGACGTCGAGATGGCAGGTGAGGCATTTCGGGAAGCGATTGAGGATGAACGCCTTGTGGGGAGCCGCGTGACACTCGGTGCACTGGGGCACGTAGCCGTGCTTCGAGTGGTGGCAGACGGCGCAGTTGAGCTTGCCGTGCTTGCTCGGGGTTTTCTGCCACTTGCCGTAGATCTCGCCGTGGCAGGAACCACAGGTGACTGCGGGAGAATCCTTCTCATAGGTTATCTGGCGCGGCTTGTGCACGGAGTGGCAGGTAGTGCAGGTGGCCAGTGCCTGCCCTTCATGGTGCGGCTTGTGGCAGGTGAAGCAGGAAGGCTTGAAGCCGTGGGAGGTGTGGCACCTGTTACAGCCGAGCTTCGTATGCTTGCTCGGGAAGGTGTCGAGCTCCTGCTTGGGACCGGGATGGCAGGTCCCGCACGCATTCACGAGGCGCGCATCCATGGCGACCTTCTTCGGCGCATGGGGATTCGTGTGGCAGTTGAGGCAGTCGGTGACGGCCTTGCCGTGGGGCTCGGCGTGGCAGGACGAGCACTTGGGCATGATCGCATCCCAGCCGCCCTTCTTGGGGTTGTAGGCGTGGAAGGTTGAGTGGCATTTCTGGCAGTCAAACCGGTGCTTCCCGCCGTCGTTCTTGAGGTTACCGAAGGGCCCCGGATGGCACTGGCCGCACTGGTTCACGGTCAGGGGCTGCGGAGTTGCGGCATAGAGCTCCGGTGCGGGCGGAATGGTTACCGTGGCAATCTTCTTCCCTTCCCCGGCAAAGGCCGCAACGGCAAGCACCATTACTGCCAGCAGGATCCCGACGGGGAGCGAGATCCTTTTCAATCTGCGTACGTTCAGTCTGTTCATTGTTCCTCCTGCATGACTCATGAAATTAATCCCGCAGGCTTGATCCAGCCCGCGTGGTCTTACTGTCGAAAACTTACAACTATAGACTCCGGTTTGTCAGTCGGTGACAAGCCGTTTGGCAATAACATCGTGGTTGAGCCAGCACACGGGAGAGGACGGATTCCAAGAACCATTGAGCATCAGCTTGCCCACGGCGGTGAAGACCGCACGGGAGAGAACGGCGCAGACAATCTCCTTAGGACTTCTGTTCATGTCGAGAAGCTCGGTGGCCCGGGTCAGCATGAGTTCGGCCTGCTCCGGCGTATTGTGGTGCGGCCACTCTTCGTAGCGGGAGAACCGGGCCATGACGGGGGACGAAAGGTAATCGTTCGCCTTCGCCACGAGCCCGTCGAGGGTTACCCCCTCCCGGAGCAGCGCCGCGCACTCGGCCCTGATCGCTTCGGCCGGGGGGCCGTTCCCTTCTCTCTCCAGGGCGCTCAGCAGGGGGTAGAGTGATATCTCTACCCCGAGGAAAAGGGCGCTGGAGTTGGTCTGGATCTCCGGACAGTTGAAGACGGTCGCCATTATCCCCTGTGCCCTGGCGGCGGCAGCCGCCTCCTCAAGGCGGATCTTGGCCCACCCTGGAAGATAGGGGGTGTAGGACTGCCACGTGTAGGCGCCGTTGATCAGGACCTCGCAGCCATGGTAGCCGTAGGCCGCGTAGCGAACGACGCCCTCCGCTGCGGACACCCGGGAGCGGACGGCGGCAGTCGCTTCCAGCAGGCAGGCGAAAGTGTCTGCCGTTACCGCGTCGAAGTTCAAGCGGCACAGTTTGCCCAGCTCAGAGTTCCAGAAGGCCTCCGAGGAAAGGTAGCGCTCCCCCTGCCCTTTGAAGACCCGATTCATGAGCGGCATGTAGAGCCGGATGCGGGGAATCCCGCCGGCCATGGTATGGACGAAAAGAACGTTTGCTCCCGCCGGGATCAGTTTCTCCACCTCGGTCGCGAACGCCGCGATGGCGGAGGTGAAGCGGGCGGCGCCGTTTCGCCGCGACTGCTCGATCGCTCCCCAGTCGAGGTGCACCCTGTCCCAGTCCTCGGGCTTCATCCGTTTGAGCTGGTCCGCGGGGGAACGGCCGTCGTCATCCTGTTCCAGGTCGAAGCCGGCCTCCAGCGGAACATTGATGATCCGGCCGCCGAGGATGGCTTCAGCCTCCGTCAGTTCTTCGGCGGTGAGCGGGCGGAGCTTGCCGTCGTTCGCCCGCCGGCCGACGGTGGCGCCGATAACGGTCATTCCCCGGCTTTTCGCCTCATCGACGATGCCATTGGCGTACCCTCGGCCGAACAGCTCGCCGCAGAGGACGAGGACGTCCCCTTTCCTGTAGCCGGCCGTGGCCGGCAGTTCCCGCATGGGGTTGTACGTAGTCATTGTGTATCCTTCAAAACCAGGCGCGAGGCGCTAGGCACCAGGCACGAGGGATAGAACCCGAACCTAGAACCTAGTGCCCAGAGCCTGATGTTAGTCAAAATCCGCTATGGATGTTCCCTCGCCGAAGCAGACCCCCCGCTTGGAGCCCTTGATGAAGTCAAGGAGCTCCCGGACGTCGTCGGTCACTTCCAAATCCGCCTCGACCTGTTCCAAGGCGTTCTGCATGTTGAGCCCGCTGCGGAAAAGGATGAGGAAGGCATTCTTGAGAGCCCGCACCCGTTTGGCATCGAAGCCGTTGCGTCTCAGTCCTACCAGGTTGAGGCTCTTTACGGTGTGGGTTTCGTCCATGATGCAGAAGGGAGGAACATCCCGGGAGGTGCGCGAGAGCCCCCGCATCATGGCGAACCGGCCGATGCGGCAGAACTGGTGGACCACGCAGTTGCCGGAGATGATGGCCCGGTCCTCGACGGCCACGTGCCCGGCCAGGAGCGCGCCGCCGGCAAGGATGATGTTGTTGCCGACCTCGCAGTTGTGGGCTACGTGGGACTGGATCATGAGGAAGTTGTTGTTGCCGATGACGGTCGTCGTGCCGGCATGGTTCCCGCGGTGGATGGTAGCGTACTCGCGGATGATGTTGCCGTCGCCGATTACGGCGTAGCTCTCCTCCCCGCTGAAGCTGTAATCCTGGGGATCATGCCCCACGATCGCTCCGAAGTGGATAGTGTTGTTGGCACCGACGGTGGTCCAGGGGCCGATGACGGCATTGGCCATCACCCTGGTACCGCTTCCTACCTTCGCGTGGTCGCCGACGATGACGTTGGGACCGATTTCCGCATCCTCCGCAATCGTGGCGGTGGGGCTGATGTGTGCTGTCGGGTGTATCATAGAAACTCCTTAGAGGCAGTTCAACGTTCAAGGTTCAAGGTTCAAGGTATTAAACGTTGAACATCGAACTTTGAACATTGAACCAGATTAGTAGTCTTCCCGCTGGCTCTGGTTCTCGAACCGGGTGTATTCTCCCATGAACGTCAGGTTCACCGTGCCGATCGGCCCGTTGCGCTGCTTGCCGATGATGATCTCGGCGTTCCGCTCGTGCCCCTCATCGCAGGTGAGCTCACGGTTCTTGCACTTCTCGCAGTAGACCGCCTCCCGGTAGACGAACATGATCACGTCCGCATCCTGCTCGATGGCGCCGGATTCGCGCAGGTCGCTCATCATCGGCCGTTTGTCGGTGCGGCTCTCCAGGCCGCGGTTGAGCTGGGAGAGGGCCACCACCGGTATCTCGAGCTCCTTGGCGAGCGCCTTGAGGGACCGGGATATCTCGGAGATCTCCTGCTGGCGCGACTCGGGATTGGTGCCGCCGCGCATGAGCTGCAGGTAATCGACGACGACCATGCCGACACCCTGGTCCGCCTTGAGGCGGCGGGCCTTGGCCCGCATCTCCATGATCGAGATGGCCGGCGTGTCGTCGATGAAAATCCTCGCGTTGTGCAGGGCGCTCGCGGCCCTTATCAGCTTGGCCCAGTCGTCTTCCTGGAAATGGCCGGTCCGCACCCGGCTGGCATCCACCCGCGATTCGGAGCAGAGCAGACGCGTCACCAGCTGTTCCTTGCTCATCTCCAGGGAGAAGACGGCGACCGGATAGTTGAACTCGTTGTGCATCGCCGCATGCTGGGCGATGTTGAGGGCGAAGGCCGTTTTCCCCATGGAGGGACGGCCGGCGATGATGATCAGGTCGCCGCGCTGGAAACCGGCGGTCTTGTTGTCCAGGTCGACATAGCCGGTCGGTACGCCGGTAACGTGCTCCTTCTGCTCGTAGAGCACCTCCAGATTCCTGATGGCGTCCTTGACGATGGCGCCGACCGGGAAAAAGGCCGGCCGCAGCTTGTTCTCGGAGATCTCGAAGATCACCTTCTGGGCGCTGTCGAGGAGCTCTTCCACCTCCACCTGCTCATCGTACCCCCGGGTGACGATATCGGTGGCGGCGCTGATGATCCGGCGGCTGAGGGCCTTCTCCTTGGCAATCTTGCAGTAATAGGCGATATTGGCGGCAGTGGGGACATAGTCGACGAGGGTCGCCAGATAGGCCCCTCCCCCCGCTTCCTCCAACTCCCCCTTTTTCTTGAGGATCGAGGTAAGGGTGATGAGGTCGCACGGCTCCCCCCGGTCGTTGAGCTCGATCATGGCCCGCAGGATCTTCCGGTGGGATTCCCGGTACAGGTCATCCGGAACGATGATCTCCAGCGCCCGGTTGAT
>JAMXLF010000029.1 GCA_024281055.1 Geobacteraceae bacterium | reverse complement strand
CCAACGTCAAGAGGGTCTCGCAGGCGACCGCCGGCGGGTGGTGGAAGTTCTACCAGGGCAAGTTCGGGAAGATGCAGGCCGGTCTGCAGTATTCCTACACCCAGAACAAGTACTTCGATGCCCTCAATGGCAGCGGAGCTCCCACGGCAAACGACCACATGGTGTTTACCAGCCTTCGCTACTACTGGCAATAACCTCCTTGCGTCGGCATCCGGGAGCAGATCAGCACAAATTTTGCCAGGCTCAATTCCCTTGAGCCTCCTTCATGGGGAGCTGCGGCTCCCCCTTTTTTCCTTGCTGAAAAACCCGCCTTGCGCGGGTTTTTCGCTTTTGAGGCAAAATTTTCAATCCTGTCAATGTGTTGCCCCATGGAGGCCGGTTAGCTTGAAAGCTGGCGATCAATGGGACCTTCTTCATTATGGAATGCGACTCGAAAACTACGCAAAAATTTTACTTGCTTTTTCTCCCGGCATTAGTAAAATTGAATCAAACAAACGTTTGAAGGATTTTTTGATGGAAGGGCTCGACTGCCGAAAAAAATTGATCGCCGCCGCCACGCCGCTCTTCGCTTGGAAGGGGCTGCACGGGACGAACGTCCGGGAACTGGCCCGGGCCGCCGGGGTCAATTTCTCGATGATCTCTTACCACTTCGGCGGCAAGAACGGCCTCTACGCGGCCGTTCTGGAGGAGCAGTTCGCCAGCCTTCGCCAGGTAGCCCGTGTGGCGGGGATGGCGATCTCCCCCTGGGAGAAATTCCGGACCTACATATACCAGTGCGGAATCTGCTTTCATGAGGGAGGAAAGGGGGAGTTTACGCCATTTACCGCCGGTGCCGACCATGGCGCCCCCGAGTGCCCCCGGTGTCTGAACAACGACGGTGCGCTCTTCACCGAAATCGCGGTGGAAGAACCGGCACAGTCTGAGCCGCTGCGCAGGTCGGGCCGGAGAGGCCGTCGGAAGATGGCGGAGGTAGTGCATGGCTGATAACGACGCCCGGAGCGCCCTGATCGCCGCGGCGACGCCGCTCTTTGCCGCGAAGGGATTCAACGGGGTAAGCGTGCGGGAGGTGGCCGCCGCCGCCGGCGTGAACCTCTCCATGATTTCCTACTACTTCGGCGGTAAGGAAAAGCTCTATGCTGCGGTGCTCACCGAGCAGTTCGCGCCGCTGCAGCGGGTCGCGGAGATACAACTGATGGATACCGATCCCTTGATGAAATTCGAGCTTTACGTCCGTGCCACGGTGGCCCGCTACCGGAAGAACCCCTACCTGCTCCGGTTCTACACCAGTGAGCTGACCAACCCGACCCCATGTTTCGACACCATCGTCAAGCCGGCCATCAAGGGAGTGGTCCAGATCCTCATCGAAACCCTCAGAGACGGGCTTTCCCACGAGAAGTTCCGCGACGACCTCGATCCGACCGATACGGCCCTGGCGCTGGCGGGCATGATCAATTTCTATTTCCTCCTGGAGCCGGCCACGGGGGAACTGGTGGACCACGCGCCGGAGCGGGATGAAGAGCTGATACGGCATATTATGGACATATTCACCACGGGAGTCCTTAGGTAAGCAGGTGAGTAAGTGCCCATATATTTTTTGGTTGTTAACTAAACAAACGTTTGAGCTATAACCGTTGCTAATGTGTGGTGTAGCGACGTGGGACCGGAATGGTGGAACATCGGCTGTCAGGAAAGCATCGGCAAATCACCATGGGAAAGGAGAATGTTATGGACAACCAGAAAATGTACGAATGCGGGATCTGTTACTTTCAGGGAATGGCGCGGGACTTTACCCCCATCACGGTAAGTGCGAATTTCGCAGCCCTGGAGTGCCCCAGGTGTCTGAACAACGATACTGAGAGTTTTATCGAGCACAGCGTGTCGGCAGAATGGGCGGCGTGACGCCATTCGACACGTGTCCGCAGATGCCCAGCCGGCTTTGCAAACCGCTTCTCCCCACGGGAAGCGGTTTTTTGTTTTCCTGCACCAAGACTTCCTCTGTCCCGCAGGAAACGGGAGGCAAAGAAAAGCCGGGGCGTCCCCCGGCTCGAGAAAGGAGCACACATGGCATGATGTGCTTCCTTAATGACTCTATGGACGGACAAATCTTTTCCGTTCCACTGTGATTGTTTTGCAACGCCGATGCCAATAGTACTTGCTTTGCGAAAGACCGCCGTAAATTCCCATTCTGCAACGACCGGCAGGCCAGGGGAACGATGACCATTGTCCGTTTGTTTCGTGGGGATTTTCGCTTCACTGGGGAGGATGTCCACGCAACAAATTGCCGTCCTGAGAAATAAAGAGGGTTTGAGCGCTTTGCCCGTCTCAGTCGGGGGCGTTTTCCCGCAGTCTCCGATAGAGGGTATTCCTGCTGATCCCCAGCCGGCGGGACGCGGCGGAGATATTGTCGCCGCATTCTTCCAGCGCCTTCATGATCACGGTCATTTCCATCTTTTCCAGGTTGAGCGGCGCTGCAACAATAACGGTATCGGCAGTGGCCGATTCGCCCGTGTGAGCCGGAGCGCTTTCCTCGTATTGCTCCAGAAACTCCTCGGAGAGATCGTCGACGGTTATCTCGCAACTGTCCCCGAGGAGCGCTACCGCGGTGCGCAATACGTTGTGCATCTGGCGGATATTGCCCGGCCAGGGGTGCCGCTCGAACAGTCCCAGAACTTCCCGGCTGATGGTGATCCGGCGTTCATTGCCGGCAAGGTCCGAGAGAATCTTCCTGGCCAGCTCGACCCGGTCCTCGCGCTCCCGCAGCCCCGGCAGGGGCAATAGCAGCCCGTTGAGGCGGTAGTAGAGATCCTCCCTGAAGTTCCCGGCCGCCACGGCCTCGCGTACCCTGCGGTTCGTGGCACAAATGACGGCGATATCGACGCGCCTCCCACCCGTACCCCCCAGCGGCGTAACCGTGCGGTCCTGCAGCACCCGCAGCAGGCGGGCCTGGAGCTGGGGTGGCATCTCGCCGATCTCGTCCAGGAACAGCGTCCCCTTGTCGGCCTCGCATATCCTGCCGATATGTCCCTTTCGCCGGGCCCCGGTAAATGCGCCCTCCTGGTAACCGAACAGCTCCGACTCGATGAGCCCCTCGGGGATGGCGGCACAGTTGACCGGAACGAAGGGGCCGTTTCCCCTGGGCCCGGTCGTGTGCAGTGCCCGCGCGAGCATTTCCTTGCCGGTGCCGGATTCCCCTTCGATCATGATCGGAATGTCGTGGGCCAGGACCTTGAGGGCCTTTGCGATCAGGGACTGCATCTTCCGGTCGCCCAGTTCCAGTTCCTCCAGCAGGACGCCCTCGGTTTTCCCGGCCGTCTGCGGGTGCGCTTTCTTTTCTGGTGAATGGAGGGGGAGGAACGTGACCGGAGAGATGGACGCCCCCGGCCAGACCCGGCCGAAGATCTCCGGTCCCGATGCGAGCGGCAGCTTCATGACCTGCTGTGGCTGGAAGCGGACCGTTTCCAGCAGTTTCGACAGTGAAAGCCTGAAAAGCGAGGCGAATGTCTCCCCCTGCATCCTGAACCTGTCCAGCCCGAGCTGCAGCAGGGCGCTGCGGTTCGCGGCGATGAAGCGGCCGTCGGGGGAGAAGACCGCGATCCCTTCGTAGAGCGTGCCGATGAACTCCGGCCTGAGGTGGAAGCAGATGACGATATCGTCGGGGAACTCCGGGGCGAACATCTGGTTTTCGATGATCTGCGCCGACATGCGCACCAGTGCCGTGGTGTGGCGCTGGTGCATCCGGTAGTCGCCGGAGACGTCCAGTGCCCCCAGTATCGCGCCCCGCGGGTCGAAGATGGGGGTTGCCGAGCAGCTCAGGAAGCGGTTTTTGTCGATAAAATGCTCGCTGCTGTGGATCTGCACGGCCGACTGCTCTTCCAGGGCGGTGCCGATGGCGTTGGTGCCGTTGACACTCTCCGACCAGATTCCGCCCGGCTTGAGGTAGACCTTCTGGGCCTGGTCCACGAAATCGGGGTCGCCGATGGCTTGGAGAACGACCCCCTCGCGGTCCGCGAGAAGCACCATGCTGGAAGTCCCGGATATCTCGTGGTAGAGGCTTTCCATGACCGGCTGCGAGCGGATGAGGAGGGTCTCGTTCAGATCCCGGCGGCGCAGCAGGTCGTAGCGGGGCGTGCAGCGGGTTTCCCCCCGATCCATCCCGATCCCGCGCTCAGCCGAGCGCCGCCATGACCTGATGACGGTTTCGTTCACGACCCCGGCCGGGACGATGCCATGGGTGAGGAAATCCTCGCGGGCCTTCCTCACGCAATTGAGATGATCGACGCCTTGGCTTCCCATTCGTTCCTCCGCTAGGCATGCATTAAATTCAGGGACATCTTCCGGGAGCAAATCCTCGGAATTGAATGCCATTTCTGTGCCATAAAACAGTGTTACCTGTTCATTTCTGACACACTCCGCTTGTTCCATGTCACATTCTGCAACATCCCGCACACATCAAAAATCCTCTACATGCGCCTCGGCCGGCTGAACGTTTTAGTGCGGGCCGATTGAACTGCGACGCCAACTCGTTGTAAAGTCATCGCATTTTTGTAAATAAACCAAAGCCGAAAGGCATATTTAAAAAATTGTTCTATCTGCTGGCATGGTCGCTGCTCTCATCCCACATGTAACCGTACAGGTTTGCACGAGGGTACTCGAATCCCCATCACACTCTAAGGAGATGAACCATGACAACAGCGGCACAGGCAATCGATCAGATGGCGGCAAAGGCGCTCAAGGCACTGGAGGAGTTCAACGGCTTTACCCAGGAGCAGGTGGACAGGATCACCGAGGCCATGACCCGGGCCGGCGTTGCCAACGAGCGGAAGCTGGCGGAAATGGCGGTCGAGGAGACCGGCATCGGCAACGTGGAAGACAAGGTCATCAAGAACCACTTCGGGACCCAGGTGGTCTACGACTACATGAAGGACGGGAAATCGGTCGGCATCATCGACGAAGAGGACGGCATCATCTCCATCGCCGAGCCCTTCGGCATCGTGGCAGCGGTGACCCCCACCACCAATCCCACCTCCACCACCATGTTCAAGTCCCTGATCGCGCTCAAGGGGCGCAACGTCATCATCCTCGCCTTCCACCCCCGCGCCCAGAAATGCAGCGAGGCCGCAGCCCGGATCATGCTCGACGCAGCTGTGGCCGCCGGGGCTCCTGCGAACTGCATCCAGTGGGTCACCGAGCCGTCCATCGAGGCTACCGACGCGTTGATGAAGCACCCCGACGTCGCCATCGTCATCGCCACCGGCGGCGGCGCCATGGTCAAGGCCGCCTACAGCTCGGGCCACCCCGCCCTCGGCGTCGGACCGGGCAACGTGCCGGTATTCATCGAAAAGACCGCCAACCTGGAGATGGCCGTCGAGGACGTCATCGCCTCCAAGACCTTCGACAACGGCACCATCTGCTCCTCGGACCAGTCGGTCATCTTCGACGATCTGATCGTTGCCGACCGGGCCCTCCAGCTCTTCGAGGCAAAGGGCGCCTATCTCTGCAGCGACAAGGAGAAGGCCCAACTGGAAGCGGTGATGTTCGACAAGGAGCGGGGCGTCCCGTCCATGCAGATCGTCGGCAAGAAACCCCAGTTTATCGCCGAGCTGGCCGGTTTCACCGTGCCGGCCGAAACGAAGCTCCTTATGGTGGGGCTCACCACCACCGGCCCGGAAGACTGGATGAGCCACGAGAAGCTCTCCCCGGTCCTCGGCTGGTACATCGTCAACAGTAAGGAAAAGGCGATTGCCGCCGCCGTCAGCCAGCTTGAGTTCGGCGGCGCCGGTCACTCGGCGGTCGTCTTCACCGAGGACGAGGAGGTGGCCAAGGAGTTCGCCCTCCGCGTCCCGGCCAACCGGGTCGTCTGGAACCATCCGTCCGTGCACGGCACCATCGGCGCCCTGTACAACACCCTGGTTCCCTCTCTCACCCTCGGCTGCGGTGCCATGGGTGGCAACATCACCACCGAGAACGTCGGCTACAAGAACCTCCTGAACATCAAGCGGGTTGCCAGAAGAAAGGCCGCCTGACCATTCTCAAACCAAGCAAACCGACCTGTCGCAGGGGCGCAGTTCGTTGCACCCCTGCGGCACCTGGTCACCCAAGCAACACGAAGTGCATGTTGTGGGGTTTGAAGAATAACTCCACACATTGTGTTGTTATGTGGAAATATTCTCCAAAATCCCGTGACTATTTATATCCCACCAACTGCCCGCCTTTAGATTATTCTTTGTAAATCAATACGATGCCAATTTGGCGCAGCTTTTGCGAATAACCGTATACGTGAACGAACCGACTAATTCCATTGCATCGACAGGTGACGGAGAATGAGAAGAAAAAAGGATGATGCGCGCTACAACGTGGTATGCATGCGGGTCAGTGAGACGGAGATGGAGTCGCTCCAGAAGATCATGAAACGGACCCGGAAAAGCGTCACGGAGCTGATGAGAGAGGCGCTCCGGCTTTATGCCTCGTCAATCACTACCTAGCGGGACACTCATCCCGTCCTTGCGGGGCGCTCCCTCGAAGCTGTTCGTCGAGACCACCACGCGCTGCAATCTCGGCTGCGTGATGTGCGTCAAGCAGGCGCAGGGGAGCGCCGTTGCCGAGGGGAACCTGTCCCCGAAGCTGTTCGCCGCCCTGGAGCCCGCTTTTCCCCGGCTTGAGTCCCTCGTCCTCAACGGGGTCGGCGAGCCGCTCCTCCATCCGGGGTTGGAGGAGCTCATCCGCCGGGCCAAAAAGGCCATGCCGGCCGGCGGCTGGGTGGGGTTCCAGTCCAACGGCCTCCTCCTCACCAACCTCCACGCCATCTCCCTGGTCAACGCCGGGCTTGACCGTATCTGCCTCTCCATCGACGGGGTTTCTCCCGAGACCTTCATGAAGGTGCGCGAAGGGGGGGAGCTGGAGGGTGTGGAGCGGGCGCTTGCGGCCCTTGTCGCCGCAAAGGACCTCTGCGGCAGGCCGGACCTCCGTGTGGGGGTGGAGTTCGTGCTGATGCGGAGCAATCTCCGGGAGCTCCCCGCCGCGCTCCGCTGGGCAGCCGAGCGGGGGGCGAGTTTTGCCATCGTCACCCACATGCTCCCCTACGACGCGCGCCATGCCCGGGAGGCGGTCTACGGGCTCTGCTCCGATGAGGCGGTCGCGCTCTTCGCCGAACGGGAGAGGCTGGCGCGCCGCGAGGGGGTGGATATCCGCGGCTATTTCGAGGCGCGCAGGAAATACGCCACCGCCCGGAGCCCGGACGAAAAACGGATCATAGCGGCGGTCGAGGCGATGAAGGAGGAGGCGGGGCGGCGCGGTATCCTCCTCGACGTGAAGAAACTTCTCGGTATGGATCGTCAGGGCCTCGACGACGTGGCAGCGGTCCTGGAAGAAGCCCGCGAGGTGGCTGCGGAAACAGGGCTTGAATTGCGGCTTCCCGATATTCTGCCGCGGGAAAGGCGGCACTGCGGGTTCGTGGAAGAGGGGGGTGTCTTCGTCTCCTGGGACGGTAACGTCTCCCCCTGCTATTTCCTCTGGCACCGCTACCGCTGTTTCGCCAGCGGCTGGGAGCAGCAGGTGGAGCCGCGGGTCTTCGGCAACCTGGTGGAGCGGGGGATCCTGGACATCTGGAACGATCCGGCCTACCGCTCGTTCCGCGAAGGGGTGCTCGCCTACGATTACCCGGCCTGCGCCAGCTGCAGCCTGGCCCCCTGCGACTACGTGCAGAGCGGGGAGTTCGAGCAGGACTGCCACATCAAGAACGTCCCGTGCGGCGCATGCCTGTGGTGCATGGGCGTTTTTCAGTGCCTCAGCTGATTTCCGTCCGGAAACGGTTCTTTTTCGCCCTGGCGGCGTCAGTCTGCGAGCTTGCTTGTGCGGCGTACTGATGTACGCCTCCGCGCAATCTCTTGATTTCCTTGCCAGGACTAAAAACTCCTCGTTTCCGAATCGGAAATTGAGTCATTAATTGCCAAGTTCCTCTTCTATCACCCGTGCCAGTTCCTCGGGGGTGTTGACGTTGAGGAAGCACCTGCCGCCGGGGTCCAGATGCGCCAGCTCTGTCCCGGCCACGTACCTCACCCGGATGTCCGGGTAGAAGTCGTACACACAGAAATTTCTCCTCTCCAGAAGCTTCAGTATAGGAACGAGGCAACTCTTCGTGTAGAGTGCGAAGAGCGGTTCGAAGCTGTCCCCGGTCAGCGGCACGACGGCGTCGTAGCCCTCCCGGAGCCGGCAGAGGTAATGAACCACCGCAGCGTTCGGGTAGGGGATGTCGCACGACGACACGAAGACATGGTCCGTGACGGCGTGAATGAGCCCCGTGTACAGCCCGCCGAGGGCGCTGCCGGGATAGATGTCCGGCAGGACCGGCAAGCCGTACGCGGCAAAGCGCTCCTCCCGGTCACCCACCAGTACGACCCGCCCGAAGTATTCCCTGAAGACAGTAAGCACCCTTTCGACGAGGGGCCTCCCCCCGATTTCCAGCAGCGCCTTGTCCCGGCCCATGCGGCGGCTTTTGCCGCCCACAAGGATGACGCCGGTTATGTCGTGCTGTACGGAAGACAACGGTGCTCTCCTCTTCCTTCCCCGTTCCTGACGGAGAATCATAGCGAAAAGCGAAAATTATTCCAGCAGAATGTCGGGTTCTCTCGCCTCATTCCTCACGCTTCACCCCTCACGTCTCACGTGCTGCTAGTAGTCGATCCCTGGCTGGGGCTCTATCCCCTTCCGGTACGCATGCTTGATCTCGGTGATCTCACTCGCCGTGTCGGCCAGCTCGATTACCTGCGGATGGGCGTCGCGGCCGGTAAGAACGAGGTGCATGAGGGGAGGCCTGGCCCGGATGATGTCGAGCACCTGCTCCAGGTCGACCAGCTTCAGCTTGAGGGCGTTATTGATCTCGTCGAGGATCAGCAGGTCGAACGCGCCCGAGGCCATCTTCTCGCGGACGAGGTCTATGGCGTCCTGGGCGTTGGCCCGGTGCTCTTTCCATGGATAGGGGTTCCCTTGGATGCCGCAGAACCCCTTGCCGGTGGTATGGAGCTCGATGGCGCACGCCATCTTCCGGATGCCGTCCCACTCGCCGGCGTAGAGGTCACCTTTCATGAACTGGATGATGCAGACCCGCATGCCGTGGCCGCAGGCACGCAGCGCCAGCCCCAGCGCCGCGGTGGTCTTCCCCTTGCCGTAGCCGGTGATGACCACCACGAGCCCCCGCCGCTCCTTCGGCTCCAGCCGCTCGATTTTATCGGGCGGTGTGCCCCGCTTGTTCATGGCTGTTCGTCCTTTGCCCTTTTCACTATTCACCATTCACCGCCTTAGACCATCTTCCGGTACCTTCCTCCCACCTCCGCCAACGTCCGCGTGATCTGCCCCAGCGTGGCGTGCCGCACCGTCTCCAGGAGCTCGCCGAAAACGTTTCCGCCGCCGAGGGCCACGTCCCTGAGCCGTGCCAGGAAGATGGGCGCATCCTCCCGGTGGCGCTCCCGGAAATCGTGCACCCGGGCCAGCTGCCGTTCACAGTCGGTCGGGTCGGGGCGGACCACTTCGGCCACCGGCGGGTACTTGGCGGGGTGGCCGTCAGGGAGCTCATAGGTGTTGTAGCCGATGATCGGGCGCACCGGCGTCACGGGGTGTTCCGGCGTCGACCGGTGGCGCTGCCGTTCGTACCGGGCGCTCTGCTCGGCGATGCAGCGCCGCTGGTACCCCATCTCGGTGGCCGGGCCCACTCCACCCAGCTGGTCGAGGCGGTCGAACTCGTCGAGGACCCGGGTCTGTACTTCCCGCACGAGATTGCGGAAGGCGTATGAGCCGGAGAGGAGGTTCTGGACGACGAATCCCTCCGCCTCCTCCCGCAGGTAGTTGGGGATCATGGTCGCCTGGCGCACCCACTTTTCCCCCGGGGTGGTCATCGGTTCGTCGGCCGAGTCGACGTGGAGGGAATTGGTGTTGGCCAGAAGCCCCAGCATGGCGTGATAGGTGAGGCGCACCGGATTGAGGGTGTCCCACTCCTCGGCCTGGAGTGCCCGCCCCGAGGTCTGGGTGTGGAACTTGAAGCGCTGAGCGCGCTCGCCCGCTCCGTAGACGTCGCGCAGGGCTATCGCCCAGATCTTGCGGCAGACTGCGCCATAGGCGAGCCATTCAGCCTCGTGGGAGACCTTGAAGAAGAAGGAGAGGCTCGGGGCGAAGTCGTCCACCCGCATCCCACGGGCAAGGAAGTTCTCCACGTAGGTGAAGCCGTTGGCCAGGGTGAAGGCGAGCTCCTGGACCGGGCTTGCCCCCGCTTCGCCGATGTGGTAGCCGGAGACGCTCAGGGAGTAGAACCGCTTCACCCCGTTGGCGATGAACCACTCCTGCACGTCGCCCAGGAGCCTGATGGCGAAATCGGGCTGGAAAATGCTCTCGTTCTGGGCCTGGACCTCTTTGAGGATGTCGGCCTGCACCGTTCCCCGCAGAATCTCCAGGGTTCGCCGGCAGATCTCCTTCCGTTCCTCCGGGGACAGGGCCGCTCCCTTTTCCTGTTCCGCCCGTTCCACCTCCAGTTCCTGGGCGGCGACGAAGTACATGGCGAGGACCGTCGGTGCCGGGCCGTTGATGGTCATGGAGGTGCTGATGTCGGGGATGGCGAACCCCGAGAGGACCATGCGCATGTCCTCCCAGGAGTCGATGGAGACCCCGCCTTCGCCGATCTTCCCGATGCTCCCCGGGTCCTCGTCGCTGTCGGCTCCGTAGAGGGTGATCCCGTCGAAGGCGATGGAGAGGCGCGGCTTCGCCACCCCGCGTGCCAGGAGATGGAGGCGGCGGTTGGTCTCCTCGGGACCTCTGAGACCCGCGAACTGCCGGGTGGTTTCCCCCTGGGAGACGGGGCGGTAGGGGTAGATGCCGGTGGCGAAGGGGAAGCTCCCGGGCAGCCCCTCCTCCAGGAGAAAGCGGAGGGATTCGGCCCGGTCCGCCGGGTGGGGGAGGGCCACCCGCGGGAGCCTCAGGCCGTTGGGGGTCTCCACGTGGGGCTCGATCCCCATCTGGCGGGCAGCCTGAATGGAGAGCTCCTCCCACTGTTTCGGCCACTCCGCCAGAAGCCGCGCACAGAGCGGGTCGAAGCGGTCGGTGGCGGTGGGGTTCTCCCGCATCTTTGCGATTTCACCCGCTGCCCAGCGGTCATAGGTCCGGACCTTGTCGGCGATCTCTGCCAGGTAGGCACGCCGACGGTGCGGCACGAGGACGTTCTTCTTGGCGTAGCCGAAGATGTCCATGGGCTCGCCGGTTGCCGGGGAGGGCCAGTCAAGCCGACGGCAGAGCGCGGCGAAGAGGTTGTCGATCCCCGGATCGCGGGCCGCCTTGGCGATGGTGGGAAAGAGCGCTTCCTCCTTTCCCAGCTCCGTCAGTATCTCCCGCATCTCGCCGAAGGCCGCCTCTGACCCTTCCAGGTCGGCCTTGTTGAGGACCACCACGCCGGCATCGCGCAACAACTGGTCCTTCTGCAGCTGCAGGGCGCTTCCGTAGGCGCGGGTCTTCACGCAGATGGCAAGGTCTGCCCCAAGAGGCGCCAAGTCAAGGCCTGCCTGACCGGTCCCCGGCGTCTCCACGAGGACGAGGTCGAAGCCGGCGCCCCGGCAGACATCGATGAGGCGGGGGAGGGCGGGGCTGACGGGGGCGTAGGGGCTCCCCGTGGCGACGCTCCTGAGCCAGACCCGCCCGTTGTAGATGTGGTTCATCCGTACCCGGTCTGCAAGGAAGGCGGTGGCGGTCCGGCCGGAGGTCGTCGTGGGATCGTTGGCGAGGATGACGATCCGTTTCTCCGGGAAGGCGTCGAGGAGCCGTCGGACCAGTTCGTCGATCAGGGTGCTCTTGCCGCTGCCGCCGTCGCCGGAGATGGCGACGACCCTGGCAGCGTTGCGTTCGCTGCGGGCAAGCCAGTCTCTCAGGCTTTCGGGGATTTCTCCGCGTCCGGCCAGGGTGAGGAGACGGCTGAATTGGGCGGGGGGCGGAATTCCCTCTTTCCACTCGGCCTGGTCGGTAAAGTCGGTTTCCTTAGCGGGACGGGCGGCGATCCGTTCGAGCAGGTCCGCGGCGATGGCGTCCAGGGGCCAGCCGGGGCCGTAGACCTTTGCCACCCCGGCCGCCTCGATGGCGACGGCATCCGCGGGGAGGATGGTCCCACCCCCTCCGCCGAACACGAGAGTCTCGCCCATGCCATTCTCGGCCAGACACCGTACCAGGTGAGGGTAGAACTGGAGGTGGCCGCCGTTGTACGAGCTCACCGCCACCGCATCGGCCCCTTCCTGAATCGCCGCAGTGGCGATGTCCCCGCCGGTCATGTTGAAGCCGAGGTAGATCACCTCAACCGGCTGCGATCCGGCCAGGAGCGCCCGGTTAAGGGCGAGTACCGACGCGTCGTGGCCGTCGTACGCGGCTACGGCGGTCACTATCCTGAAGGGCCTCCCGTTCATCCGGCATCTATCCGTTTCAGGCCGCGGGGGTAGCGGACGCTGGCGAGCTCGGCGTACTTCTCCTTGTAGTAGAGCCACTCCCGCTTCTGCTCGTCGGTCACCCTGCCGATCACCCGGGCGGGCACACCCACGGCGACGGCGCCGTCGGGGATATCCCCCCGCACCACCGCCCCCTCGCCGATGATCGCCCAGTCCCCCACCACGGCGTAGTCGGAGATGATCGCCCCCACGCCGATCACCGCGTTGTCCTTCACCGTGCAGTTGTGGAGGATGGAGCCGTGCCCGAGCTGCACATTGTTCCCCACCACGGTCCGCTCGCCGTCCCGGGCATGGATCACCACGTTCTCCTGCACCGAGGTGCGGTTACCGATGACGATGGTGCCGTAGTCGCCGCGCAGGCGGGCGCCGACGCCGATAAAACACTGCTCGCCGATGAAGACGCCGCCGATCACGTCGGCCGATTCGTTGACGAAGGAGCCGGCGCCGATGACGGGGCGTTTCCCTTCGAATTCGTAGAGGGCCATGGTCGATCTCCGTATACTGTCTACTTCGCCGGTGGCGGCGAGGTTGCGCAGCGGTCGGTTATGGTCGCCAGGGAGGTTGCCTTATCCAGGATCGTTGTCCCCTTGACCAGGCCCATTTCCTTTCCCGGCTCCAGGGTGGTGATGACCGCCTTGCCGATGAAATGCTGCCGCTCTCCCGTCGCTTCCTTCACCCGGACCGACCAGGTGCTGTGAAACACCAGCGGTCGGCCTTCCTGGTCAGTACCCACATAGAGCATGATGTGTCCCGGTTTGTACAAGAGGGTGTGAAAGGGCACTCCCAGCCACCTGATCGCCTCGTCCTTTTCCGTCGGCGTGAGACTTGCCAGGTCTGCCTGGTTAGGGACCGAGGCGATCTGGTCGGCTGCCGTGCGCGGCAGCCATATCCCGAAGGGGAGGAAGAAATCCCTGAGTGTTGCCGAGCAGTCCCGCATGCCGTACATCTCTCCCCACCCGTAGGGCTGGCCGACCAACTGGTCGCCGATCAGGGCCACGTTATCCCGGTTGAACGCCAGGGGGAAACGGGCCGCGGCCGCACGGGGAATGCGGGCCGTGCTGCCTGCTGCCTTGCGGGCCTCTCCCGGTGCGGCTATCTGCACTGTCCACTCCGCTTCACCTTCGGAGACAAGGGGAAGGATGGTGCCGATCTTGGCCCGGTAGGTTATCCCTCCCCTGTCATCGGTGATTGTGGTGTAATCCCGGACAATCACCATCTGCTGACGTTCCATCCACGATGTGACGAAGCCGGCATCGGCAAGGGCCACGTCACGGGCTTCGATCCAGCCGCAGGTGTACGCGGTCTCAACGTACAGCCAGATCCCGTCCCGGGAGGCGTGGAGTACCCGGAGCGGTTCGTTCAGTTTGACGTTCGGGTACTGGAGCATGTCGAACGGATAGCCATCCCGACGCTCGAAAAATGGAAGACGGGTCGGCAGACCCCGCAGATGGGCCGGCGCGACGGCAATGGCCGCCTCGTTGAGCGATGGAAAGGTCTCCAGGGAGCAGTTGTCGAGAAGCTCCTGCAGAAACTTCGACGGTACGAGACGCCGGTTCTCTCCGTACCAGGTCCCATGGGCCACCTTCGTCATGAGCTCTTTTTCTTCGGCGAGGTCGAAGAATGGCGCCGTCCGGGTCCAGGGAGCGAAACAGCGCGCCATGAACTCCCCCAACAGGGAATCATGACAGTTGTCGCCGATCTTCAATCGCTCCCCGGCAGCCGCTGCGTACGGCTCAATCTTCTGCGGAAGCCGGAGCACATCGCCAATTTCGGCGTCGCGGGCCGGCGGTGGGGTGGTTGTCGGCGGAGCGGGCTGGCGGAGCGGGACGGGTTCCTGTTTTCCGCCGCTGGCCGGCACTTCCTGCGGGTGTTGCTGTATTACCACCGGAGGTGGGCACGCAGGCACCGCTGCCGGGGGGCACGGCTGCACCCTTCCCGCCGGAAGGGTGCAGCCCCCGAGTGAGACCATGAAAAGGGCGATAACGAATGTTGCCGAATGCCATGCCATGGCAGATCGACGGTGCATGGCCGATTCCTTCCTTATCCTTAATAAAATTTCACCCGGACACCGACTATCGCGTTGTGGCTTTCGAATTTCAGGTCGGTCGTGACCGGGAGATCCGAACCGAACCTGGCTGTGGCGGTGCCGAAATAGCGATAGCCAAGGTCCAGGGTGGTGATCCGGTTGAGGGCGATGCCGATGCCCGCAGCCGCCTGGTAGGCAAAGACCGTGTCGTTGTCTCCGGCGTAAATGATGGGACCCGCACCGGTCAGTGGATTGAAACCGTATGTGTCGCTCAAGCTCAGGGCCGCAAACCCCGCTCCCCCGCCAAAGTAGGGGGTGATGGGGGAGTTGTTGTGCAGGTCGATGAAGAGGTTAACCATGCCGGAGAACACACCGAGGTTGCCATCTACATTGAAAAACGAGGTGGGTACGGGCAGCTTTTCGTTGATGGATTTCATTTCCGAGTACTTGTAGGCAAGCTCTCCTTCCAGGCGGACGTAACCGAAGTCGTAGCCGACTGCTCCTCCTACGTTTATGCCGGGGTCGAACTCCACCCGGTCGCTGAAGGGAGTGTTGGCAAGGAAGTCAAAGCCTGTCACGTCGGAATCCCGGGGGATGCTCACGCCGACGAAGCCGGCCACATACGGGCCCGGGTGGGGAGGATCCGCCGAGCAGATGGCGGGGATGAGGGAGGTTACGAGAACAACGCCGACCAAGAGGCTCCGTTTCATGATACTCCTCCTTCCGTTGGCTGGACCGGTTCCAGGCCTAGCCGACCGGCTGACGGTTATCGTTTCCATTTATTGTACCACTATTTTGCCAGGCGTAATGCCTGGTGGCTCCGCACGATTCGGAGTCGTTGGTAATCATCGAGGAGATCAGGCAGTGTCAAAAAACGAAAAAGCCCGCATCGAGCGGGCTTTCACGTTTGTGTTCGTGACAGAGGGTGTGTGTGTTATTTCTTCACATCGAGCAGCTCCACCTCGAACACCAGCGTGGCGTTGGGGGGAATGACGGCACCGGCGCCGTTCTCGCCATAGGCGATCTGCGGCGGGCAGACCAACCTGGCCTTGCCGCCGACCTTCATCATCTGCACTCCCTCGGTCCAGCATTTGATGACGCTGTTCAGTGCAAACTCGGCCGGTTGATTGCGCTTATACGAGCTGTCGAACTCCTGCCCGTCGATGAAGGTGCCGCGATACTGTACCTTTACCACGTCGGTGGCGCCCGGGCTCGCGCCGTTCCCGTCCTTCAGCGACAGGTAGACCAGCCCCGAGGCGGTCTTCACGGCCCCCTTCTCCTTGGCCGCCTTTTCGATGTACTCCTTGCCCGCTGCGGCGAGTTTTTCTCCCTGAACCTTACGTCGGGCGGTGGCCAGTTCCTGGACCTTCTGATTATAATCCTCGGCCTTGACAAGCGGCTTCTTGCCGGTTACCGCGTCGGTAATCCCCTGCTTCACGAACTCCAGTTCCTCGGGGGTGAGGTTGAAGACGGAAAGCTCGCGGGCCACGACCAGGCCGATGACGTAGAGGGTTTTCTGCTCTTCGGTTTTCGGCTCGTCTGCCGCGAATGCCGGGATGGCGATGAGGGTCACGAGGAGGGCAATGATGATTCTGTGCATGGTCGTCCTTTCCTTGGGTGAGTTGTAAATATATTTTTTGATTGTAGCAAAAATTTCACACCCTGCAAGCGAGGGGGTGTCACAGTGGTGGCGTGCCGATGATCAGCACCCGGGGGCCCTTGATGTTATGAAATGTTCCCGGATCGTGCCGGGAGCCGAGCACCCATTCGTAGAGCTTCTTCGCATCTTCGAGGATCGGGCGCCGCGGCTCGTGGTAGTACTTCTTCTGCATCTCCTCGTCGTAGAGGCCGATGCAGCCGTGGGAGGCCGGGTAGCCGGGCAGGTCGCGGCCGTGGAGCCAGTAGGATATCCACTTGTCCTCCCCCTTCTGGATGTAGAACCTGAGGCCGTAGTGCATCGGGTAGGGTCGTTTTGTGTTCTCGACCTTGTAGAGGGTCGATTCATGGCGGAGATCGACGGCATCGATCCGGAATTCGCCGTTCGGCACCCGGTGTCCCTCGCTGCCGACCGCAATGGGGGAAGAGAAGGCAAGCTTGCCGTGTTCATAGGCCCCCAGGAACATCTCGGACTGGTCCACCACGATGAATTTCTCCTCCGCCTCGGCCTCCGGCCAGGTCGGCGGCATCGGCGTGAACCTCTCGATATCCTCCAGCCGCTTCGGCACCTTGATGGACACATCGCCGAGGAAATGGCGCCGGTCTATCCGGTTGAAGCGGAGCACGTCCTGCCAATGTTTGCCGAAAAGCCTGTACGGGGTGTCGCCCCATTTCAGCTCGCGGCATTCCCACGGGATGCGGTCGTCGCTCGGATAGTGAATGGAGCAGAGCGATGTGATCTTCTCCGTCTCGGCTTTTCCGCGGGAAGGGATGCCCAGGAGAACGGGGAGGAAACCGGCGAGGAGCAGCAGTCTCCACAAGGGGAAGGCCGATGGCTTGGCAGTCGTCAGCAGCGGTGGCACGGAAACTCCTTCTGTGCCAATCGCTGCAGTGCCGCGTTCGACTCGTCAAGCCCGTGCTGGATCATTCTGCCGAGGGCGAACTTGTACAGGGATGCCAGCAGCCCGCCGAGGGAAACCCGTTGGGTTACCCGCCGTACCTCGGGGGAGAGCTGCTCCAGGGTGATCGACTGCGTCCAGCTCAGCAGGCCGGGAACCGGCAGGCGGTGGCGCCAGCTGAGCTCCTTCTGCGGTTCGAGGGCAAGGAGCACGGGATGCTGGACGAATGGGGGCATGTGGGGCAGGGTAACCGTCAGTTCCAGCCGGCTTCCGGCCGTCAAGGTGCCGGCACCCCACTGCAGCATGGGGTTCCAGTGGGCATAGGACGCCCCGTCGGCCAGGAGCTCCCATATCCGTTCCGCCGGTGCCGCAATTTCCGTTTCAGCCTGCAGTATGATCATATCCGTCCCTCATGCTGTTTTGCCCCTTGACAGTGGAGAGACGTAAGCTATTTTTTAGATGTTGTCAAGCTTTTGCGAGCAGGATACGGTCACGCCATGATAACCATTACCGACCCGCGCATCGAATCGTACCTCCTGGGGATGGCTCCGGACGAGGACCCCCATCTCGTTGCCATGGAAGAGAAAGCGCTGGAAACCGGGCTTCCCATCGTCGGTCCCCTCGTGGGAAGGCTCCTCTATCTCCTCACGCGCCTGAAACAGCCGGCGCTCATCGTCGAGCTCGGTTCGGGGTTCGGCTACTCCGGCTACTGGTTCGCCCGGGCACTGAGCCTGCGTGGCAAGGTGGTCATGACCGACTATTCGGAGGATAACATGGCCTACGCCCGCCAGGTCCTGTCAGAGTCCGGGCTCGTAGAGCGGGCCGAGTTCCGGGTGGGGGATGCGCTGCAGGCCGGCAGGGAATACGAGAATATCGATCTCCTCTTCATCGACATCGACAAGTACCAGTACGTGGATGCCATCGAGGCGATGCTCCCGCGGCTCGCCAAAAATGCCCTCGTCGTTGCCGATAACGCCCTCTGGCACGGCAGGGTTGCCGAGGAAGGGGAGACGGACCGGGAAACCGAAACTGTCCGCCGCTTCAACGAGTACATGTTCAGCCATGAGGAGTTTTTCACCACGATCGTGCCGCTCCGTGACGGGGTCCTCGTGGCCTACAAATTCTGACACGGACGAAGATGGCTGCCAACCGGACTCCGGAAAGATGTTGACAAACCCTCGTAGAGATGTACAATGCAAACCAATAATTGATTGAAGGATAGACGATAATACTCAACCATTCGCGAGAATGGGGCGGAAAGCCTACAGGGTCTTACTGAGACAGCCGGGTTGCCGAAATATCACACGATTTTCGGTCCCGGCTTTTTTGTTGTCAAATCATTACAACTGGTTAGTGGTACACGATAATACTCAACCATCCGCGAGGATGGGGCGGAAAGCCTACAGGGTCTCACTGAGACAGCCGGGTTGCCGAAATATCACACGATTTTCGGTCCCGGCTTTTTATTTTTCATCACTGAGAAAGGTACCGTATTTGACCCATGCGCCGAATCGTTGACCCGTCACTCTTGTCCAGTTGGCTTCGTCTTGCGGCCCTCTGTCTATCAATCCTGGTTCTCAACGGATGTGCCGCTACGAGAAGTGTCTGGCTTTTCCAGGGCCATCCCGAAAAGGAGATCGAACGAAATCAGTTCCCGGTCGAAAAGGGAGATGACGTCATAGGCCGGCTGGCGACCGTCAGGCTTGAAAAGGGGGATACGCTTCCGGATATCGCACGACACTTCAGCCTGGGGATCAATGCCGTCAGTGCGGCCAATCCCGGGGTGGATGTGTGGGTGCCCGAGGCCGGAGACCGTATCGTGTTGCCCCTGAGTTTCATCCTCCCGGACGCTCCCAGAAAAGGCATCGTGATCAACCTGGCCACCATGAGGCTCTTCGAGTTCAAGGGGGACGGCAAGTCTCTGGTGGTGTCGACCTACCCGGTCGGTGTCGGGACCAAAGAGCGCCCTTCGCCCATGGGGCAAATGCGCGTGGCGCGCAAGACAGCCTTGCCGACTTGGCATGTGCCCGCTTCCATTGCCGCGGACCACCGAAAAAAGGGAGATATTCTCCCCGCGGAAGTTCCGCCGGGACCTGAGAATCCCCTGGGGGAATACGCGCTCTATTTGAGCAAGTCGGGTTATCTGATCCATGGCACCAACAAACCGGCCAGCATCGGCCTTAAGGCAACCAATGGCTGCATGAGGCTCTATCCGGAAAACGTGAAGCTGCTCTACAACGACACGCCCGTCAATACACCCGTGGTCATCGTCAACCAGCCGTATCTCGTAGGTCAACGCAATGGCGTACTCTACCTGGAAGCCCATACGCCCCTGGAAGACCCGGGCGCGGGCGCTGTCGAGCTGGAGAAGGCATACGCAAAATTGAGGGTTATCGAAAAGAAATCGGGGCGCACGCTCGACTGGAAAAAAGTCAGGGAAGTGCAGGTCGAGGCCCGGGGGATTCCCGTTCCCATCGTAGAGATGAGTCAGGGAACCGAAAAAGATGCTGCGGAAACCATAGAAGTCGAGCACCCGGACAAATTGTACGGCAGACCGGAAATTCCGGAGCTGAAAATGGACGCCTGGTATGTCCTGGCAGCCGATGTGCGTGACGAGATCGATGCCCGGAGGATGGCCGCCATCATCAATCACCAGGGGCCGCCAATCCCGGCACGGGTGGTGTCGAAGTCGAAGAACGATGGCTACCGCGTCATCGCCGGTCCTTTCAGAGATGTCGGCGAAGCCAGGGATGCGGTCAAACGCCTGAAAATCGATCTGGAAATAGAGGGCATCGTGATCGATCCGGTCAAGAAGATATAGAGGCAAACCAAACAGAAAGGAGGTGACGGGAGCGAAGAAACGTCTCTCGGTAATTCCCATACAAAATAAACCGAACACAAAGGAGGTAGTAGAGATGCGAACAAATCTTTTGGCGATTTCGATGATGCTTGTTCTTGGTAGTGCGTTGGCTGGTTGTGCAACATCCGGTGATCTCGAGAAAGTGCAGGCGCAGCAAAAACTGATTGATGCGAAAGCCGATCAGGCGTTGCAGGATGCGCAAGCTGCCAAGGCGGACGCCAATGCGGCCAAAGCCCGCGCCGACGAAGCTGAAAAACAGGCAGCGGAGAGGGAAAGAATCGCCGATGAAAAGGCGGCAAAGGCTGACGCCGCTTTCCAGAAATCGATGAGGAAATAAGCCGTTGGGAGCTCCGGATACTGGAGTGGCAGGGTCTTGAGGCTCTGCCGCTTCACTATCCATCATTTGCTTGTCATGCCAGGATGTCAGGCTCTCAGCACAAGATATTCCTGATTCTTCTGCCAGGGGGCGAGGGTATATATGGCTGGAAAACAAAGCAGCAGGGGTGCACATCTTTTCGTTATCTGCATCATGATGGCGCCGATTCTGATATGCGGATGCAGTGGCTTCAAGGTCAAGTCAACCTTCGAAGAGGCGAATGATTTGTTTTACAAGGGAAACTACAACGCCTCTCTGAACAAATACGAGGAGATTATCGGGAAATATCCCGCGACGGCAGACAAGGTTCTCTTCGAGATGGGTATTATTTATGCCTATCCGAAGAATGAGCAGAAGGATTATCAGAAATCCCTGGAATGTTTTCAGAAACTCCTAAAGGATTACCCGGGGAGCGGATACAGGCAGGACAGCGAGATGATGATATTCTACATCAATAATGTCGCTCTCAAGGATAAGACGATTGCCACGCAGCAGACACAAATCGAGGCTCTCCGGCAAGAGATTGGAAGCCGGGAGGGCGAGATTGGTGCCCTGCAGGAAAAGATAAGAGCGCTCGAACAGAGGGTTTTTGCCCTGGCAACCCAGAAGGGACCGGTAGACAGGATTCTGATAGAAAAAAAAGAACGGCGCCTGATGTTGCTCTCAAAGGGTGAGGTGCTCAAGACCTACAGGATAGCCCTGGGGGGAAATCCGAACGGCCCCAAAGAGAGGCAGGGCGATAACAAGACCCCGGAGGGAACCTACTGCATCGATTCAAGAAACAAGGACAGCCGCTATCATCTGTCTCTTCACATTTCCTATCCAAATGAGAGGGACAAAAAACGGGCAAGAGAACTGGGTGTTTTACCGGGCGGAAACATCATGATCCACGGGCTTAAAAATGGTTTCACGCAGGTTGGCGACTCTCACGCACAGGTTGACTGGACGAAAGGGTGCATTGCCGTAACGGACGAAGAAATAGAGGAAATCGCAAAGACGGTGCCCAATGGGACGGTTGTCGAGATACGGCCATAGAAGGTAGTGTCCCGGTTTGGAATTGACGGCTTGCTTGAGCGGTTAAGCTGGCATCCGGGACTTGAAAGTTTATAGCTATACGATAAAAATAAATGGCACTTTTGGCCCGGCTTGTTTATCCCTCCTAAAGCCGGGCATTTTTTTGCCCAAAGGTTTGCGTGAGCGGTAAAAGTTGGTCACACGGAAAAAGCCACTGACCGAAATCAGTGGCTTCCAACGATTCACATGAACATCCCTTGTTTACTCGGATTTGAGAGACGCCATGTCGATGGAGAAGCGGTACTTCACATCGGATTTGAGCAGTCTCTCGTATGCTTCGTTGACCTTCTGGATGGGGATGACCTCCACGTCGGCGGTGATGTTGTGTGCACCGCAAAAGTCGAGCATCTCCTGGGTCTCTTTGAGGCCGCCGATGAGCGAGCCGGAGAGGCTGCGGCGTCCGAACAGAAGGCCGAAGGCAGAGACCGCGAGCGGTTTCTCCGGCGCCCCGACCAGGGTGAGGTTGCCGTCGCGGCCAAGCATGGTGATGTAGGCGTTGATGTCGTGCTCGGCGGCGATGGTATCGAGGATGAAGTCGAACGAGCCGGCGTGCTGCTGCATCTCCTCGGCGTTGGTGGAAATGATGACCTCATGGGCACCCAGACGGAGCGCATCCTCTTTCTTGCCGGGTGAGGTGGTGAAGACCGCGACGTGGGCGCCGAAGGCACGGGCGAGCTTCACTCCCATGTGCCCCAGTCCGCCGAGACCGACTACGCCGACCTTCGTCCCCGTGGTGACGCCCCAACGGCGCATGGGGGAGTAGGTCGTGATCCCGGCGCAGAGGAGCGGTGCGACCCCGGCAAGATCCAGGTTGGCTGGGACGCGCAGCACGAAGTGTTCATCGACGACGATGCTGTCGGAGTAGCCGCCGTAGGTGATGCCTTCCAGGTGTTTGTCCGGGGAGTTGTAGGTGAAGGTCGCGTTCGGGCACAACTGCTCGACGTCAGCCCGGCAATTGGGGCAGGTGTGGTCCGAATCGACCAGGCAGCCGACCCCCGCCAGGTCCCCCGGCTTGAACTTCGTCACTGCGGAGCCGACCTTGACGACCCGGCCGACGATCTCGTGCCCCGGCACGCAGGGGTAGACCGTGGGCATGACGCTCTCCCACTCGTTGCGCACCGTGTGGAGGTCTGAGTGGCAGATGCCGCAGTAGAGAATCTCGATCTGCACGTCGCGGTCGGTCGTGTCGCGGCGCGGGATCGTGGTGGAGGCCAACGGCGCTGTGGCGCTTGCGGCGGAATAGGCTTTGGCGTTGTACATGGTTTTGTCCTCCTGTTTGGGTTCTTACGACTTGAGTCTTGCGTTTCGAGTAAACCTCAACTGCAATAGAACGCGGATGACGCGGATTGAGCGGATTTACGCAGATTTCAAGCCGGTAGTTTTTCTAACATCCGCGGTGATCCGCTTACATCAGATTTGATCCGCGTTCCATTGCCTTTGATTTGTTGTTTGCTTCCCCAGGTTTATAAAATTACCTCCCGGTCATCTGCTCCAGCTTTTCCGGGTACCGATTCCCTTGTACGGTGATCTGCGCAGCAGCCGCGTCGATCTCGCGGAGAACATCGCCGCGGTAACCGCGCCGATGTTCTCGTCCAGACGCGCGAGCTTCGTGGTCGACCTTTCCTAGGGTCAGGTGTCGATTGTCTTCATTCCCAACTCTGTATAGCGAGTCCCCTGGACCGGCATGTTCGTGAGGATGTAGTCGATTTCGCGAAGATCATCGGGGGTCAGCTCAACCTCAGTCGATCCGACATTTTCTTGAAGCCGATAGAGTTTTGTTGTTCCCGGTATCGGCGCAATCCACGGCTTCTGTGCCAGCAGCCAGGCCAATGCGACCTGAGAAGGTGTTGCGCCTTTTCTTTGAGCCACAGCGCCAATCGTCGCAACAATACGTTGATTGGCCTCCAAAGCTTCCCCTTGAAACCGCGGAAGTGTGTGGCGGATATCGCCTTCACCGAAAGTCGTGCCAGAGTTCACCTTTCCGGTAAGAAAGCCCTTGCCCAACGGACTGAAAGGTACGAAACCAATCCCAAGCTCTTCCACGGTCTGCAAGATACCCTGCTCCGGATCCCGACTGAACATGGAATATTCGCTTTGCAGCGCTGCCACAGGTTGGATGGAATGAGCTCGGCGGATTGTACGGGCACTCGCTTCGGACAATCCGAAGTGCCCGACTTTGCCTTCTGCTATCAGATCCTTCACGGTCCCGGCGACATCCTCGATAGGCACGCTCGGGTCAACCCTGTGCTGATAAAAAAGGTCGATGCGATCAGTTCTTAGTCGCTTGAGCGATTGTTCAGCGACTAGCCTGATACGTTCGGGCCGGCTGTCCAGCTGCCCCGTTCTCGCATTGCCGTCTTTCCATCCAAACTTGGTGGCCAAGACCACATGGTCGCGGAAAGGTGCCGCCGCCTCCCCGAGCCATTCCTCATTGTCGGCGCCATAAGCCTCCGCCGTGTCGAAGAAGGTTACTCCAAGATCATAAGCCGCACGGATGAGATTTATCCCATCATCCTTGCTGACTGCTGGCCCATATCCAAAGGACAGCCCCATGCATCCCAAGCCCAGTGCGGACACTTCCAGTCCGCTTCTTCCCAAAACTCGCTTTTGCATCTTCTATCTCCTTTACTCGTTGAGATAACTAAGTTCGTGTGGTACCAGCCGATCCCGATTCTCTGCAAAAGGTGCAGTTGTTTTAGCCCGTGATGCTTTCGACCGCGACCAACCGTCGTCCCAGCTCAAAAGCGCGTTGGCACTCCAGGGGCAATGCCTCCTCACGGCGTTTAGCTTTGTGAACAGGATCGAAGCTTTCCATCACCACCTTCGAATAATCGTCCACCTGACAGGTGTCAAAAGCACACAGTGACTCGCCAGAACCAAGGAGCAGCTGCATAAAGCGCTCATTGGCATTGTAGACTTGTTCGTACCCGAATTCTTTGCTCAACTCTTCCGAAACATTCATGGTGTAGATGAAACCTGTCTTGATCTGCCTCGGGAACAGGGTGCCAAAAGGTACCGTATAAGTGAAATACGGAAACAGCAGGCGTTCAAGAAAACTTTGCGTTTCGCCGGTGACCGTGCCAAAGTAGATCGGTGAACCGATGACGAGGGCATCGGCTGCGGCAATCTTTTCCAGCACTGGCGCCAGATCGTCCTTCATGACACATTTCCCGTAATTTTCCCCTCGGGTCTTGCAGGCGAAACAGCTCTTGCACCCCTTGAAATCGAGGTCATAGAGATGAACCAGTTCCGTTGTAGCTCCTTGTGCTGCGGCCCCTTCCAGGGCTTTGGCCACCAGTGTGGCCGTGTTCCATTGTTTCCGCGGACTGCCGTTGATTCCGATAACGTTCATGGGGTCTCCTCTTGGGACAGGTTGGCTGTCGCTTGTCGATCATCTGCCTGGAATACGGGTGCCTGGCTCAAACGAGACATTGGCGCCGCCCCGCGTGCAGGATCTTGTGTCAGGAATAGGGGGGCTTGCGTCTCTCCTGTTTAGGTTACGTTGCCATGAGTTGCGGACTCCTGTGCTCATCGCCCGGTCATCTGCTCCAGTTTTTCCGGGTACCGATTCCCTTGTACGGTGATCTGCGCAGCAGCCGCGTCGATCTCGCGGAGATCATCGCCGGTAAGTTCGACGGTAACCGCGCCGATGTTCTCCTCCAGGCGCGCGAGCTTCGTGGTCCCCGGTATCGGCACGATCCACGGCTTCTGGGCGAGCAGCCAGACAAGCGCGATCTGGGCGGGTGTTGCCTTCTTCCGTTCCGCGATCTGGCCGAGCAGATCGACCAGGGCCTGGTTCGCCTTCCGGGCCTCCGGTGTAAAGCGGGGGAGGGTGGTGCGGAAGTCGGTGCTGTCGAAGGTAGTCTTTTCGTCGATCTTTCCGGTGAGGAATCCCTTACCGAGGGGGCTGTAGGGGACGAGGCCGATGCCGAGTTCTTCGAGGGTCTGGAGTAGTCCTTCTTCGGGGCGGCGCCACCAGAGCGAATATTCGTTCTGGACCGCGGCGACCGGCTGGACGGCATGGGCGCGGCGGATCGTCTGGATGCCCGCCTCGGAAAGGCCGAAGTGCCTGACCTTCCCTTCCCGGATCAGCTCCTTCACCGCTCCCGCCACCTCTTCGATCGGCACGTCCGGATCGACCCGGTGTTGGTAGAAGAGATCGATGACATCGGTCCTGAGCCGCCTGAGGGAGGCCTCGGCCACCTCTTTGATGTGCTCCGGCCGGCTGTTCAGGACCGGCCCACTACCCTTCATCGCCCGGGGATCGACGCTGGTGTCGAAGCCGAACTTCGTGGCGATCACCACCCGGTCGCGCAGCGGCGCGAGTGCCTCGCCCACCAGTTCTTCGTTGGTGAACGGGCCGTAGACCTCTGCCGTATCGAAGAAGGTGACGCCCCGTTCCACGGCCGCCCTGATGAGAGAGATCATCTCCTGCTTGTCCTTGGGCGGACCGTAGGAAAAGCTCATTCCCATGCAGCCGAGCCCGATGGCCGAAACTTCCAGATTGCTGTTGCCAAGTTTGCGTTTTTGCATTTCTTTAGCTCCTGTACTTGGGTTGAATGTTGATGCTGTTCTTACATGTCGAGTTTGCGCAACCATTCCGATACCCGGGTTTGCGCGGTTTTGACGTCACTTCCCGTAACCGCCAACCCCTCAAGGACGGTTGAATGTGGGCAAAGTCTCGCGATGTCCGTAACGCTTCGCCCAAGACCGCTTCCAGCATGCGTGATAAACGGAACGGTGGCTTTCCCTGATAGATCGTACTCGCTCAAAAACGTCATGACCGGTGGCGCTACCGTGTTCCACCAGTTGGGCGAGCCGACAAAGATGACATCGTAGGCCTCGATGTTCTCTACTTGTGTTCTCAGCGCAGGTCTATGCCCTGACTTCAGTTCCTGCTTCGCCTGTTTGACCACCGCTTCGTAATCCCCGGGGTAAGGCGTTACCGGGATTATCTCCACGATATCGCCGCCAACCTGCTTGTGGATCTGATTTGCGCATTCTCGCGTGTTGCCGGAATGGGAGTAGAAGACGGTCAATACCTTCCAGTTGCCCATGTGTGCATCTTTTCTTCCATTGCTCATAACGATTCCCTTTCTGACACCTTGATTGATTATACCGTACTCCTGAATGAGCAAAGGGAGGTAGACCAATCCTGCTTAATTCTTGCCCGATTCTATGAGACGGTAGATAATTGTTGTAACGCGATGAGGGGTGGGGGTAGTATTGAATCAGGATATGTCTACGTGAAAAGAGGCCGTTGTGCAGGATATTGAGAACAACAGAATGGAAGTTGCGCTCGAAGCTTTGAAAAAGAGCATTGCCCGATGGACCGACAAATCGGACCGCTTCGACACTGCGGTCCCGGGCTTGTCACTGTTTCGGCGGGAGGAACCGACCGAGCCAATGACCGGCATGTACGAACCGAGCATCTGCCTTGTGGCGCAGGGGGCGAAACGGGTGCTGTTGGGTGACGAGCCGTATGTGTACGATGCGCGCCACTACCTGATCACGTCGGTTCATCTCCCCACCGTCGTGCAGGTCATCGAGGCAAGCCGGGAGAGGCCCTACCTGGGGCTCCGGTTGACATTCGACCAGCGGGAGATTGCCCAGTTGATGGCGGACAGTAATCTCCCCCCGCCCCGTACGCAGCAGTCGAGCAGGGGAATGGCGACCGGCGAGGTGACTTTGCCGCTCGTCACCGCCTTCCAACGGCTGATTGACCTGCTTGGTCAGCAGGAGGATATCCCGATCCTTGCGCCGATCATCCAGCGCGAGATCATCTACCGCTTGCTCGTGGGGGACCAGGGCGCTCGGTTGCGCCAGATTGCATCGGCGGGAAGTCAGAGCCAGCAGATCGCCCGGGCCATCGAATGGCTGAAGGGTAACTTCACCCGGCCGTTGCGCATTGACGACCTCGCTGCGCAGGCCCGCATGAGCAGTTCAACGTTTCATCACCACTTCCGGTCCATGACCGCCTTGAGCCCGCTGCAGTACCAGAAGCAGCTCCGCCTGCAGGAGGCGAGGCGCCTCATGCTGGCGGAACACCTGGATGCCGCAACCGCGGCGTTCCAGGTTGGCTACGAGAGCCCTTCGCAGTTCAGCCGCGAATACGGCCGTCTGTTCGGGGCACCGCCGTTGCGGGACATCGCGAAACTGCGCCAGATGGTTACCGCGGAATAGGCGATAAGTCAGACGCTGTTCCACGAGGAGGGTGGTTATGGGTTAACCCTCAATCCTTGCCCTTTGGGAGAGGATGGCACTAAGCGTCGGGTGAGGTCCCCTGCGCAGGCTGTTCGAAAGATTTTAATGTGCAGCCGCCGTTGACAGTAAGCTTTGCGCGGATAAACTCTTATGAAAATATCATCTGCTTTCATGAGAAGCCGGCTTTCACCGGAATACGGGGAGCAATCGACTGGGAGGAGTGTGTATGCGCGTAATCGGCTGGGCTACAATATCGCGGGGGATTCTCCTGGCTCTGCTTATAGCTGGTATGTCCGGCTGTGGCGGTGACGGCGGCGGTGTCTTCTTGGCAACCGGGGCCGGTGCCATCACTGGGGTGGCAAAGGATATCAACACCGGCAAACCCTTGGCAGGCGTTACCATTAGCGATGGCTCCGCATCGATCACCACGGACGCCAGTGGCACATTCACTCTATCGCGGCCTTCCGGCCGATACACCCTTACCGCGTCGGCGACCGGCTACGAGACGACCTCCCGGGTCTGCACCGTCAGTTTCGGGGCAATTACCCGCGTCGACTGGGCACTGACCACCGCCCATGCACCCTACGTGGACTACACCAACCTTCCCCCCTCACAGATGATACCCGCCGCGTCTATGGATTACGTAATTCTCGCCTGGAACGACCTCGGGATGCACTGCATGCAGGACGACTACTCCGCTCTCCTGATCCTCCCGCCGTACAACACCCTTCACGTCCAGGTTGTACAAAGGGGGGTGGGGATCGTGACGAGCGGTATCACCGTGAGCTACTCCTTTCCGAAAAAGACCGATTCTGCGTCCCACACGAATTTCTGGAACTATGCCTCGCAGTACAACTATGCCAAGTATGGCTGGAAAACCACGCCCAATGTCGGCATCACCGGAACTCCCCTGGCCGGCACCATGGCTGTCGACGCTAATGGCCTCGGTTTCGTTGCCACGGGGATTCCCCTCACCCCGTACGACGATGACGGGACGTGGGACCCGTTCGGCAGCGCCACGATCACCGTTACCGATAGCACTACCAGTGCGGTTCTTGCCACCACCAGCGTGGTGGCTCCCGTTTCCTCGGAGATTAACTGCAGCAACTGCCACGGCACCGCCAATCCGTTTCTCAATATCCTCCAGGCCCACGACAAGAACAGTGGCACGACACTGGTGGCCGACCGAGCCAGGGGCGTCCTTCACCTCTGTGCCGAATGCCATGCCGACAATGCCCTCGGGCTTCCCGGCAAGCCGGGTATCAAGAACCTTTCCCTGGCGATGCACGGCTTTCACAAGGACAAGGTTAATGTCAGCGCCGACCCTAAGGATCCCGACTGCTACAACTGCCACCCGGGGCCGAAGACCAATTGCCTGCGGGGCATCATGTCGCACGCCGGGAAGAGCTGCGCGGACTGCCATGGGGACATGTCCGGGATGGCAAGCTCACTTGCGGCCGGCCGCCAGCCGTGGCTGCAGGAGCCGCGATGCGGTGACTGCCACGACGCGAAGCACCAGGAAAATAGCAACACCCTCTACCGCAATTCCGTCATGACCAATTCACCCGATCCCAAGATGAACGGGCAGCTCTATTGCGAAGGGTGCCACAACAGCACCCATGCCGAATATACCTCCACGAACCCGGCGGACAACACCATCCCTCAGCAGCTCCAGGGAGACAACTACTGGATCTGGAACTGCTACGTCTGCCACAACGACTATATGCCGATGCCCTCGCTTCACCAGTAGGGATGGGGTACGGAGAAAGCACGCGGATAAAAATCTGATAATTTCGGATAAACTCGGTAAAGTCGATTTGAGAGAATAATCAGATTCTTATCAGATTTTATCCGTGTGAAATTTTTTTTCAGTCTCCTTCCTTCTTTGCCACGCTCTGATTCTGCTGTGACCGCTATCGGGGCGCCGGCGGGAAGGGTATGATAGAGCTTACAAGAAGAAGGAGATACCGTCGTAGCAAATAACCGGATACGATTCACCATATCGAGCGGGAACGTTGAAACAGCCTTTAGCTGTGACTGCCTCAAATGGATCCGTCACCTGGCAGGGAAGAAACTGAAACTCGATGAGCTGAGAAGCATCCACAACGGCAAATTCCCCCCCAGCAAGATGTTCATTCTGGACATGATCCAATTTCTGCGGAAGTTCGACGATCTTCTGGATCGGTTTCTGAAGGGCCGCGGCGGGCTCCTCGCGGACGACCTGCTGTCGATAGATCATGACGCGGTGAGGAAGGCGCTGAAAAAGGAGTTTCCCGAGCTGGTCGAGCAGTTCTCCGCTACGGAGGGGGTCAGGGTGGTCAAGCGCCGGCAGCATGTCGACCTTGCGCCGTTGGCAGAACTGGGCAAGAAAAGAAGGTGAAAATGAGGGGATTTCCCTTCCATGATGGAAGTCAAAAGGATAACTCCAAAACTCTACAACTCCCTACCTTTCTGATTTTTCCCCCCCTGCCAGCTTCTCGATGACATAGAACATCATCGGGACGAGAACGATCGCTATCAGCGTGGCCGCGACCATGCCGCCGATGACGCCGGTTCCCATCACCTCCCGGGCGAGGGCCCCGGCACCGCTGGCGATGGCGAGCGGCAGGCAGCCGAGGATGAAGGCGAAGGAGGTCATGAGGATGGGCCGCAACCGCAGCCTCGCCCCGGCGAGCGCCGCGTCCATCAGGCCTGCACCTTTCTCGTGTTCGTCCTTGGCGAATTCGACGATCAGGATGGCGTTCTTCGCCGCGAGGCCGATGAGGACGATGAGGCCGATCTGGGCGTAGATGTTGAACGGCATCGCCCGCAGCCAGATGGCGATGAATGCGCCGCATACGGCGATGGGGGTGCTGAGGAGCACGCTGAACGGCAGCGACCAGCTCTCGTAGAGCGCGGCAAGGATCAGGAACACGAACAGGAGCGAGAGCCCGAAGACGGCCGCCGGCGGGACCCCCTGCTGCGCCTTCTGCTCCTGGAACGACATGCCCAGGTAGTCGAACCCCATTTCGCCGGGCATGGTTTCGTGGAAGACCTCCTCCAGTGCCCGCATCGCCTGGGCCGAGCTGTAGCCGGGAGCCGCCGTGGCGTTGATCTGCGCCGACCGGTACTCGTTGTACCGCATGGTGAACTCGGGGCCGAAGCGGTGCTCTGCCCGCGTCACCGCGGCGAGCGGCACCGGGTCGCCATTGGAATTGCGCACGTAGAACTGCCCCAGTTGCTTGACGTCCCGCCGGAAGTCCCCCTCGGCCTCCACATAGACCTGCCACTGCCTGCCGAAGCGGTTGAAGTAGTTCACGAACTGTCCACCCATGAATGCCTGGAGCGTGCCGTAGACCTGCCTCAGGTCCACCCCCTCGATCAGGGCCTTGTCCCGGTCCACGTCCACGAAATACTGGGGGACACTGGGCAGCAGCGTCGTGGTCACCCGCGGCAGTTCCGGGCGCTTCCGGGCGGCCGCGATGAACTTGTCGGTATTCTGCGCCAGGAAGGGGACATCCTTGCCGGCCCGGTCTTCCAGGATGAACGTGACGCCCCCCGCGGTGCCGATCCCCTGGATGGCCGGCGGGGAGAAGGCGAAGGCGTTCCCCTCGGGAAGTTGCCCGAGCTCGCGGTTGAGTCGCGCGATGATCCCTGCGGCGTTTTCGCCGGGGCGCTGCCGTTCGTTCCACTCCTTGAGCCGGATGAAGAAAAAGCCGCTGTAGGTGTTGCGGACGTAGCTCATGAGGTTGAAGCCCACGACCGTGGTGCAGTGCTCCACCCCCGGGGTAGCCATGATGATCCGCTCCGCCCGGCGGCAGGCCTCCGAGGTCCGCTGCAGGGAGGCGGCGTTGGGCAGCTGGATGACGGCGTAGACATACCCCTGGTCCTCCTCGGGGAGAAAGCCGCCGGGGATCCGCTTCCCCAGCAGGACGATCCCCGCGCTCGCCACGGCGAGGATGACGATGCCGATCGCCGCTTTGCGGATGACGGCGCGCGATACGGCGACGTAGACATCGGTTCCCTGTCTGAAAATACGGTTGAAGCTGCGGTAAAACCACCCCAGAGGCCCGCGCGCTTCCCTTTTCGGCTTAAGGAGGATCGTGCAGAGGGCGGGGGAAAGGGTGAGGGCGTTGAAGGCGGAGAGGATCACCGATATGGCGATGGTGACCGCGAACTGGGTGTAGAGCCGGCCCGTGATCCCGGGGATGAAGACGGTCGGAAGAAACACGGAGGCGAGCACCAGGGCGATGGCCACGACCGGGCCGGCGACCTCGCTCATGGCCTGGAGCGAGGCCTCCTTCGGTGCCAGCCCCTCTTCGATGTGGCGCTCCACCGCCTCGACCACCACGATGGCGTCGTCCACCACGAGGCCGATGGCCACGACCATCCCCATGAGGGCGATGGGGTTTATGGAAAACCCGAGCAGGGGGAAGAAGGCGAAGGTGCCGATGAGCGACACCGGCACGGCGATGATGGGTATGAGGGTCGCCCGCCACCCCTGGAGGAAGACGAAGACCACGATGATGACCAGAACGACCGCGATGAGGAGGGTGACGATGATCTCGTGCAGCCCGGCGGTAACCGACCTGGTGGTGTCGAGCCCGATGCCGTAGTCGAGGTCGGCGGGGAAGGAGCCCTTGATGGAGGCCATCACCCTCGTGACTCTGTCGACCGCTTCCAGGGCATTCGTGCCGGGGAGCTGGTAGAGCGCCAGGATCCCCGAGGGCTTGCCGTTGAAGCGCCCGATGATGTTATAGTCCTGGGCACCCAGTTCAAGGCGGGCCACCTCCTTCAGACGGACGATGGATGCGCCCGGGTTGGCCCGCAGGACGATCTGGCCGAACTCCTCGGGGGTGGCGAGGCGCCCCTGGGCACGGATCGCGTAGGTGAACTCCTGGCCGGGGGGGCTTGGCGCGCCCCCCACCTGACCGGCGGGGTTCACCGTGTTCTGCTGTTGCAGCGCGGTGACGATATCGGGGATGGTGATGTCGAGCTTGGCCAGGATATCCGGGCGTACCCAGCAGCGCATGGCGTACTGGCCCGCGCCGAAAACCGCGACACTGGCGATTCCCTTCACCCTGGTGAGCTGGTCGACGATGTTGATATAGGCGTAATTGGCGAGGAAGGTGGCGTCGTAGCTCCCCTTGGGCGAATAGAGGGCAATGATCATGAGGGGGGCGGAGAGGGCTTTCTGGACCGTGACCCCGTAGTTGCGCACGTCGAGCGGCAGCTGGCTCTCGGCCTGGGACTCGCGCAGCTGGGCGAGCACCTGGTCAGTGTTCGGGTCGGTCTTTACGTCGAAGTTCACCGTCATCCGCATCAGGCCGTTGTTGGGGTTCAGGGAGAACATGTAATTCATGTTGTCCACGCCGCTCATCTGCTGCTCCAGGGGCGTGGCGACCGCCTGCTCGATGGTGAGGGCGTCCGCCCCCACGTAGGTGGTCTGGATGAGGATCTCGGGGGGGACGATGTTGGGGTACTGGGCTACCGGGAGCCCCACCATGGAGACCATGCCGATGATGACCATGATGATCGCGATGACGATCGCCACGATGGGGCGGTTGATGAAGAAACGGTACATGGGCGGTTACCTCCCGCCGCTTGCGGGTTTGGCGCTCTTCCCGGGAACGGCCGTGGACACGGCGGTAAACGGCTGCGGTTTCACGAGCAGTCCCTGTCTCACCTTCTGGAGCCCCTCCGCGACCACCCGTTCTCCGGGTTTGAGCCCTTCGTCGATCACCCAGAGGGTGCCGAGGCGCTCGCCCGGCTTCACGGGCCGTATCTCCACCAGGTCGTCGCTCCCCACCACGGCCACCTGGTAGTTCCCCTGGAGCTCAATCACGGCCCGCTGCGGCACGAGGAGCGCTCCCTTCGTCGTGCCGATCCGTACTCGCACCCTTACGAACTGCCCGGGGCGGAGAAGGCCGGTCGGATTGGGAAAGAGCGCCGCCACCCGGAACGTGCCGGTCCGCACGTCTACGTGCCGGGCGATGGCGTAGAATTTCCCGGTATTGGGATAGACCGACCCGTCCCCCAGGATGAGCTCGATCCGGAGTCTTTTCGCCTCCGCGAGACCTTCGGCCTCGGTCGAGAAGCGTCGCATGAAGGTGATGTAGGCCTGCTCGTTGATGGTGTAGTAGATCTTGATCGGATCGATGGTGGAGACCGTTGTGAGCTCGCCCCCCTGGACGGCGGGGCCGACCAGGTCGCCGACCTGTGCCCGGGCAATCCCGGCAACACCGTCGATGAGGGAGGTGATTCGCGTGAAGCCGAGGTTGAGCCTGGCATTCTCCACCGCGGCCCTGGCCGAGAGTACCTGCGCCCGGGCGGATTTTTCCGCGGCGACGGCATCGTCCAGGTCCTTCTTGCTGAGCGCGTTCTGCGCCACCAGGGGCTGGACCCGGGCGAGGTTGGCCCGGGCGTTGTCGTAGACCGCTTCCAGCTGGGCGAGAGTACCCTGGGTCTGGTCCAGTGTTGCCTTGAACGGCCGGGGGTCGATCTCGAACAGGAGCTGCCCCTTCTTCACCAGCTCGCCTTCCGTATAATCCTGCCGGATGAGGTAACCGGTGACCTGCGCCCGGATGGTGGCATTGACCAGCCCGTCGGCGGTACCGACCCACTCGTGAATGATCGGGACGTCCTTCTGGAGAACCTGCACGACCGCGACGTCCGGCGCCTGCTGGACGGCCGGTTTTTCCCTGTGGCACGCACACATCATCAACGCTGACAGGCAGGCAAGGGCGATAAGCGTCGTACGCATGGCCTCATTCCTCTCGGCTGGCGGCATCAGAAATACGGCTATCCGAAAATCAGTATATCCTCGTTATGGCGGTCTGCAAGGCGTTGACTAGCTGACACGTACAACGGGGAAAGTGAAGGCTTTCAGCGGAGAAGGGGGTGGGGTCAAAAAGTACGAGGCCAAATGATCGACACCCTTCTGCAGCTCTTCCTCATCTTCATGGTCGGGACCACCATTGCCACTTCGACCATCGACATCGACCTGCCGCGGGCAAAGAGCGTTAACGCTGCGAATGGGGAGGTTTCCCGCGTGGTGGTCGTCACGATCGATGCGGGCAGCCGGATCTACCTGGACAACCGCCCGATACCCAGGGAGAGACTGCAAGCCGATTTGCGCCTCTTGCTCCGGAGCTCGAAGGAACTTACCGTGCTGCTGCGAGCCGACAAGAAGCTGCTCTACGAGCAGTTCATCCAGATCATGGCGGAGATCCGGAAAACAGGGCGAGCAGGGTGCTGCTTACGTACTATTCCGATGAGAAGTGAATGAAGGTGTAGGTCTGAATGAAGGTGTAGGTCTGCCCTTCCTGTAACTTTCTCGCATATATCGACGTGGATTACTGCCTATTTTGAGTCATTTGTCTGTCCGTTTTTTACATTGCTTGTCGGTAGATGGTTATGTATCATGTTGAGCGGTTTTCATTGGAATGTTGTTGCGTCTTGGCGCATGAAGAAATGATCGAATCGAAGGAGGATGTGATGATCGTTACTACGACGGAAAATGTTTCAGGCTATCGTGTTGTCGATGTAAAGGGGCAGGTCTTTGGCGTGGTCGTCCGCAGCAGGGGGTTGGCCGGAAATATCCTTGCCGGGCTTCGCTCGATATTCGGCGGCGAAATTACGGAATATACGCAGCTGCTCGAAGAGGCACGCCGTCATGCCATCGATCGCATGGTCAAGAATGCCACCATGATGAATGCTAACGCCATCGTGATGATGCGCTTCGACTCGTCGGAGATCGGACAGACGATGAGTGAAATTGTAGCCTACGGTACCGCTGTGGTACTGGAAAAGCAGGGGTAAACCTTATGCTGCGCTTGGTATTGCTGATTGTCGGTCTGGCGCTGGCGGTGACCGGCCTGGTATTGCGAATTCAGGGCAAATGCGCTTACCTGCCGTTTCTGATCTGGGGATGCGTTTTGACAATCGCGGTACTGTTCGAGCGTTGGCGCTATCAACGTAAAGAGCACGGCGATGACGGTCGCTGGCACAGAACAGGCGAAAGGTTTGAAGATCCTGAAACGGGGAATACGGTGGAGGTGGAGTATGACCCGGTTTCTGGTGAGCGGCGGTATGTGAAGAAATAGACGACGAAAAGTTAGATTTGAAGAATAGTCCAGCAAAGGGAAAAGTTAATACATCTATATATCTGCTCGGTATATAAATGTAGATACAAGCATATAAATGTAGATGCAAGTGTATACCAGGGCCTTGAAAAACTCACCGATTGAGCAGCTAAGCCCCCTCGCTGGGGCAAAATCGGGCAAGTTATTTGTTTAATCTCTTCGGGTTGAATTCCCCGCCGCTTGCGGCGTAAAATGTTTGGATGAGCGAGTACATCCATAAAAGCCACAACGTAACGGTGTTGCTGTACCATTTGGTTTTTCCTGCAAAATACAGGC
>JAMXLF010000028.1 GCA_024281055.1 Geobacteraceae bacterium | reverse complement strand
CCAACTGAGCGTGGAGGATCTCACCTCCGAAAATGAAGTGGAGTCGGAACGGCTCAAGCAATACCTCCAGGAAGCGCGCACCCGGGGGATCAACGAAATCAACATCATGAACAACGAGGGGGAAATCATCAATTCCTCGGACCCCTCGAAGGTCGGCAAGAAGCGTGATCCCAAAAAGATCGGCCCCGGCCTTAAGGCCGCGCGCGGTCGCGCCCCGCAAAGCATCGGATCGCTGCGCCCGTACGAGCTGGTGGTGCCGGTCATCGTCGGCGACGAGCAGCTCGGCTACATCCAGATCAATCTCCTCCTCGACAACATCCGCGACATCCAGCACGCCAATTTCGTGAAGCGTCTCCTCGCCACCTGCTTCATCTTCATGTTCGGCATCCTCCTCACCCTCTTCCTGGCCAGGCGTTACACCGACCCGATCCACCGCCTGGCGGCGGGGGTAAAGAAGGTCACCGCCGGTGACCTGTCGGTCACCTTCCCTGTGGAGACGCGGGACGAGATCGGCGAGCTCGCCGAGAGCTTCAACGAGATGGTGGCAAAGCTCCGCGAGCGCGAAACCCTGGAGAAGCGCCTCAACGAAGCCGAGCACCTCTCCAAGGTGGGCCAGCTCGCCTCGGGGATCGCCCACGAGATCAGAAACCCCCTCAACTACATCAGCCTGGCCATCGACCATCTGCGGGGGGAAATCCTCCCGGTGAGCGGGGAGCGGCGCGCGGAGGTGGAAGACCTCACCGCCAAGATGAAGGAGGAGGTCCGGCGGGTCAACTACATGGTCCTCAATTTCATGAACTACGGCCGCCCCCTGAAGTTGCGCGTGGCCCCCTTCTCCTACCCGGAGCTGATCGCCAGGGCCCTGCCGCTCCTCAAGGACAAGCTCGACGAGCAGCACATCGAGATCGTGACGGAGCTCGCCCCCGACCTCCCCCCCATGGAGGCGGACCAGGAGCTGCTCAGAAACTGCCTCTTCAACTTCATCACCAACGCCGCCCAGGCCATGCCCGACGGTGGGACGATCACCCTCGGGGCGGCCATCGACCGCGAGGCAGGCGCTTTCCGGCTCACCTTCGCCGACCAGGGGAAGGGGATCGCACCGGAAGAGCTCGGCAAGATCTTCCAGCCCTACTTCACCACCCGGGAAGCCGGGATCGGCCTCGGGCTGGCCATCACCGAACGGATCATCAAGGAGCACGGCGGCGAGATCGCCGTCATGAGCACCCCGGGGCAAGGGACGACGTTCACGGTCGTCCTCCCCGTAAAAAAACAGGTATAGACGGAAAGAAGGGGGCACCCCCTCTGTTCCATCCGAAGGAGACCATATGTCCGGCAGCATTCTCGTAGTGGACGACGAAAAGGGCCAGCGAGAGATCCTCACCACCATACTCCGCAAGGAGGGGTACCGGGTGGTCGATGTCCCCGGCGGCCGGGAAGCCCTGGCGAGACTCGACGAGGAGGAGTTCGACCTCATCCTCACCGACCTGAAGATGCAGGGGATGTCCGGCATGGAACTCATGGAACAGGTGCTCGCCCTCGACCCCCAGCAGTGCGTGGTGATGATGACCGCCCACGGGACCGTGGATTCGGCCGTGGAAGCGATGAAGAAGGGGGCCTTCGATTACCTGGAAAAACCCCTGGAGCGGGACGACCTGATCCTCACCCTGCAGCGCGCCTTCGAGCGCATAAACCTTCTGCGGGAAAACCGGCTCCTCCACAAGCGGCTCGAGGAGACCGCCACCATCCCTAACATCATCGGCGACCATCCGAAGATCAGGGAGGTGTTCCGCGTCATCAACAAGATCGCCCCCACCGGGTCGACGGTCCTCATCTACGGCGAATCGGGCACCGGCAAGGAGCTGGTCGCCCGGGCCATCCACGACCGGAGCCCGCGCAAGGACCAGCCCTTCTTCGCCATCAACTGCGCCGCCATCCCCGACTCCCTCATGGAGTCGGAGCTGTTCGGCCACGAAAAGGGTTCCTTCACCGGGGCCGGGAGCCGGGAGATCGGCCTGTTCGAGGCGGCTGACAAAGGGACCGTCTTCCTCGACGAGATCGGCGAGATGAGCGTGTCCATGCAGGCCAAGCTCCTGCGGGCGATCCAGGAAAAGGAGATCCGCCGGGTGGGGGGCAAGGTCAATATCCCCATCGATGTGAGGATCATCTCCGCCACCAACCGCGACCTGGAAGCAGAGATCCGCAAGGGGAGCTTCCGCGAAGACCTCTTCTACCGCCTCAACGTGATCCGGATCAACCTCCCCCCCCTGCGGGAGCGGGGGAACGACATCGTCGCCCTCGCCGATTTCTTCGTCAGGAAGTACAGCGCGGCCACCGGCATCCCCCTCAAGGGGATCGCCAAGCCCGCCCTCAAGACCCTCATGGGCTACAGCTGGCCGGGCAACGTGCGTCAGCTGGAGTCGGTCATCGAGCGGGGGGTGCTGATGGCCGAGAGCGACCATATCGAGCCGGAAGACCTCCCGGCAGAGGTCCACGAAGCCGGCGGGCCGGGCGGGAAGCTCCCCTTCGAATTTCCCCCCGACGGTATATCCATCGAGGACCTGGAGCGGGAGCTGATCATCAAGGCCATGGACCGTGCCGGCTGGGTCATCGCCAAGGCCGCCCCTCTCCTCGGCATGAGCTACAAGACCCTCCAGTACCGGCTGGAGAAATTCGGCATCGACAAGCATTGACGTTTCCGCACGGCTCCCCCCCCTTGCCATCGCCGCTCGTTCTGATACTATTGTGAAGCGACGGGGGGAATTGTCCCACACGCCATCAGGCCATACCATTTCAGGAGCTGCCGATGGACTTCACGAAACTGATCCACCGATTCACTGTCGTCCCTTGCCTGCCGAAGGAGCTGGAGACACTCCAGAGGATCGCCTACAACCTCTGCTGGAGCTGGGAGCCAGAAGCCATCGAGCTCTTCAAGAGGCTCGATCCGGAACTATGGAAGGAGACCCGTCACAACCCCGTGGAGATCCTCGGCACCCTCCAGCAGGCGACCCTTGACGGGCTCAAGGCGGACGAAGGCTTCATGTCGCACCTGGCGGAAGTTGACGCCAAGATTCGGGATTACCTTTGCGCCAAAACCTGGTACGAAACGGTCGCCGCCGGTGACACGAGCCTGCGGGTTGCCTACTTTTCCATGGAATTCGGCCTCCACGAATCGCTCCCCGTCTACTCGGGAGGGCTCGGCATCCTCGCCGGCGACCATCTCAAGTCGGCGAGCGACCTGGGGATACCGCTCGTCGGGGTGGGACTCCTCTATCGCCAGGGATACTTTCGCCAGTACCTGAACATCGAGGGATGGCAGCAGGAATACTATCCGGAAAACGACTTCTACAACCTGCCGCTCCACCTGGAACGGGATGCCGCCGGCACCCCGCTTACCGTGGAGCTGGACTATGCCGGCCGGCGGGTGAGAGTCCACATATGGCGGGTCCAAGTGGGGCGCGTTCCCCTTTACCTCCTCGACACCAACCTGGAGGAGAACGCCCCGGAAGACCGGGAGATCACCACCCGCCTCTACGGCGGTGACCAGGACATGCGCATCCGCCAGGAGATACTCCTCGGTATCGGGGGCATCCGGGCGCTGCATCTTCTCGGAATCACCCCCAACGTCTGCCACATGAACGAGGGACATGCCGCGTTCCTGGCGCTGGAGCGGATCCGCATCATCATGGAGGAGACAAAGATCAGCTTCACGGGGGCGCGCGAAGCGGTCCGGGCGGGGAACATCTTCACCACCCACACCCCGGTCGAAGCCGGCATTGACCACTTCCCCACGGAGTTGCTGGAGAAATACCTGGGACGCTACTACCGCGGCCTCGGCCTCTCCCGCGAGGAGTTCCTCGGGCTCGGCCGCCACAATCCCAGGAATCCCCACGAGACCTTCTGCATGGCGGTCCTGGCCCTGAAACTCGCGGGACATGCCAACGGCGTGAGCCAGCTCCACGGCGAGGTCTCCCGCAAGATGTGGAAAGGGCTCTGGCCCGAGCTCCCCGAGGAACACATCCCCCTCACCTCCATCACCAACGGGGTCCATCTCCGGACCTGGCTTTCCGGCGACATGGCCGGACTTTTCGTCCGCTACCTGGGGAGCCGCTGGCGCGAGGACTCCACTGACCACGCCCTGTGGCGGCGCATCACCCGGATCCCGGACGCAGAGCTGTGGCGAACCCACAAGCGCTGCCGGGAGCGCCTCGTCGACTTCGCCCGGCTGCGTCTCAAAGAGCAGCTCACCCAGGTGGGGGCAAGCGCCAAGGAGATCGCCGTGGCCGACGAGGTCCTCGATCCCGACTGCCTCACCATCGGGTTTGCCCGCCGCTTCGCCACCTACAAGCGCGGCACCCTCCTCTTCCGCGATGTGGAGCGCCTGGCCCGGATTCTCAACGACACGGCCCGGCCGGTGCAGATCATCTTTGCCGGCAAGGCCCATCCGGCCGACCACCAGGGCAAGGAGCTCATCCGCCAGATCGTACAGATCTCCCACCAGCAGCGCTTCCGCCACCGGATCGTCTTCATCGAGGATTACGACATGGCGGTCGCGCGTCATCTCGTCCAGGGGGTGGACGTCTGGCTCAACACGCCGCGCCGGCCGATGGAGGCGAGCGGTACGAGCGGCATGAAGGTGGCCTTCAACGGCGGTTTGAACATGAGCGTGCTCGACGGCTGGTGGGTCGAGGGGTACAAGGGAAACAACGGCTGGGCCATCGGTCGGGGGGAAGTCTACGAGGATATGGAGTATCAGAACGAGGTGGAAGGGCGGGCCATCTATGACCTCCTGGAGAACGAGGTCGTGCCGCTCTTCTACGATCGGGGCGCCGACGGCATTCCCCGGGGCTGGATAGCCGCCATGAAGGCATCGATCCAAACCCTCAGTCCGGTGTTCGGCACCGATCGGATGGTACAGGAATATGCCAGCCGCTTCTACATCCCCGCCGGCAGCCAATGGCAACAGCTCGAACGGGACGGCTTTTCCCTGGCCGTCGACCTGGCCCGCTGGAAGGAGGGCCTCCAGAGGCTCTGGCACCAGGTACGGATCGACGAGGTTTCGGCGGAAGGGACCGATGACGTCGCCGTGGGCACCATCCTTCCGGTCCGGGCCAGGATCTTTCTCGGGGAGATTCCTCCGGCCGACGTCGCGGTGGAAGCCTACTTCGGCGTCCTCGACTCACGCGGTGCCATCGTCGGGGGAGAGTTGGTCCCCCTCGAAGCGAACGGCGAATACGCACCCGGCGCCTACGAATTTGCCGGCACCATCGAATGCCGGTTCTGCGGACGCCACGGCTTCCTCCTCCGGGTCATGCCGAAGCACCGGGAACTGGGGGCGCTCTACGAGCCGGGCACCCTCCTCTGGGGATAAGAACCGCGGGAAAGGGGTATCGCCCCTTTCCCGCGAAAAAACCCTTGAAAAATCCCACCTGAAACGCTATCTTTCGCAGGTTGTCCATTCCCCGTCGAAGAAAACTCGCTATGCGCCTGTACGTATCGCTGCAACTGATCACGGTCTGCCTGCTGCTGGCCGCCTGCACCACCACGGTCCCCCGCAAGGACCTCCCCTATCCCCTGACCACCGACGAGTTCGGCGACCAGGTGAAGGTGGTCACCGTGCCGCTGCCGGTCATCGCATCGAGCCCCAACGAAGGGATCACCGCCGGGGCTCTCGCCGCCTTTCTGCTGCACAACAGGAAGGACGAGATCAGCACCCTGCTCGCACCGCAGGTGAACTTCAATGAGAACTTCGGGGTCACCACCTCCCTCTACGGCGCCTTCTACCCTTCCTCGAAGCAGAGCCTGGAGGTAAACCTCTCCCAGTCCACCAAGGTCAACAACGACTACGAAGCCAGGTACATCGACCGGAATTTCTTCGATAAAAACCTCGACGTGAATTTATTCGGCTATTACTTCAACGACGGCTCCGCCCGCTTTTTCGGCTTCGAGTCCTCAAGCCGGCGGCAGGCCGAGACGAACTATGACGACTCGGAACTCGGCCTCACCCTCTCCGTCGGCTACCCATTCTGGAAACACTACCAGGTGATCTTCAGCGAACGCATCCGCAAAGTCGGCATCCACGAAGGGGCAGTCACCTCGGTCCCCTTCATCCGTGACCGGTTCACCCCACTGGGGGTCCCCGGTATCGACGGCTTTACCGCCCATGCCCAGAAGATCGCCCTCGCCTACACCACCCTCGATTCCGACACCATGCCCACCTACGGCGGCTACGCCAGGATCGCCTTCGAGAACAGCGCCAAGCTCCTCGGCAGCAGCACCGACTACCGGCATTATGAGATGGAATTGAAGGGCTTCATCCCCCTCGACAACGCCCGCTACATCACCGCCTTTCGCCTCGCCTACAACCAGACCCTCGGCAGCAGGGTCCCCTTCCTGGAACGGAGCATCCTCGGCGGGGAGACAACTCTGCGCGGTTACGGCCGCAACCGCTTCATCGATTCGAGCTACCTCCTCCTCAACCTGGAGGAGCGGATCAGGCTCTTTCGCTGGGAGATCTTCAATGTCACCGCCGACTGGGAGGTGGCCCCCTTCATCGACTTCGGCTCGGTGATGAAGTCCCTCGACCAGGCCAGCACCAAGAACTTCGAGTTCAACCCCGGCCTCGGCGTCCGGGCCGTCGTCCGCCCCAACATCATCGGCCGGGTCGATGTGGGCTTCGGGAACGAAGGGCCAGCGGTTTTCGTCGGCTTGGGATATCCCTTTTAAGTTATGAGTTTTGAGTTCTTAGTTTTGAGATAAGGTCTTCAACTCACAACTTAAAACTCATAACTCAAAACTCATAACTCCCGAAGGGCGCAGCCTTGGAAACTCCCGCGCCGCTCCAGTTCCGCGTCGATGGCATTGAGCACCTCGAACTTCGCCAGCGACCAGAGGGGCGCCACCAGAAAGTCCCGTCCCCCGTCGCCGGTAAGCCGCTGCACGATAATCCGCGGGTCGAGGCGTTCCAGAAAGTCGCAGACAAGCCCCACGTAGTCGTCCCGCTCAAGGAGCGGCACCTCCCCCCGGGCGTGAAGCTCGGCAAGCCGCGTCCCCCGCATGACGTGGAGGAGGTGGAGCTTCACCCCGTCCACCCCGAGGCCGTTGAGAACCCGTGCAGTCCCCAGCATCTCGGCCCGCGTCTCCCCCGGCAGCCCGAGGATGACGTGGGCGCAGACCCTGAGCCCCCGCTCCCGGCACCTCTCAACCGCGCCCGCGAAAGCGGCGAAGTCGTGCCCCCGGTTAAGCCGCGCCAGGGTCCGGTCGTAAGGGGACTGGAGGCCCAACTCCAGCCAGAAGTAAGTCCGCCGGTGGTACTCCCCGAGGAGATCGACGACCTCAGGCTGCAGGCAGTCGGGGCGGGTGCCGACAATGAGTCCCACCACGTCCGCGACCGTGAGTGCCTCGTCATAAAGAGATGCCAGGCGCGCCACCGGCGCGTAGGTGTTTGAGTAGGGCTGGAAGTAGGCGATGAACTTCCCCGCCTTGTACTTGCGGATCATCACCTCCTTCCCCTCCTCCAGCTGCGCCGCCACCGGAAGCCCGCGGGCGATGCCGAAGGAGCCGGAACCCGCGCCGCCGCAGTAGATGCAGCCGGCGGTCCCGACCGTACCGTCCCGGTTCGGGCAGGTGAACCCGGCATCCACCGAGATCCGGTGCACCCTGCAGCCGAAGAGCCGTTTCAGCTCATCGGAAAAGGCGTTGTAGCGCTTGACAGTCATGCGTTCTTCCCTACCGCCCCAGCAGCCGCGCGTATTCCGCGAGGGTTATCCCCCTGTGCCAGTGGCCGGTAGCCCTTCCCACCTGCGTCCCCCCCCAGAAAAGGAGAACGACGAGGAGAGCGAAGAGGATGCCGGGGACGACGACCTTCCGTCCGGTCAGCTTCATCTCCAGGGTCCCCATCGACCGGCAGTGGCTGATGCAGCGCCAGCAGCCGATGCACTCCTCGGACATGACCCGCTCCTTCTGCATCACCGGGATGTAGGAGGGGCAGACCTGGGTGCAGACCCCGCACGCCACGCAGGTCTTTTTCTCCCGCGTCACCTTCACCGGCGAAAGGAGGGCGATGAGGCCGAGGAGCGCGCCGTAGGGGCAGAGGAAGCGGCAGAAGGGATTGCGCACCGGAAGGGACACAAGGACGAGGACGCCGATGACCGCCAGGGGAACCCCGGACAGGTGGAGGAAGAAGTCGAGGAGCCGGACGTCGGCGATCTTGTTGTAGTCCGAGTGAACGAAGCCGGCCACCTCCGCCGCCGGCATGGCGAGAAAGATAGTGAAGAGGAAGAAGGCGAGAAGGAGGTACTTCACCCCGCGCAGGGCGATGTCGAGCCAGTGCGGTGGCCGGACGTTACGCCGGAACAGTTTGAAGCCGCACTTCCAGAGGAGCTCGGAGAGCGTCCCCACCGGGCAGATCCAGGAGCAGAAGGAGCGCTTGAGGAGAAGCGCCACGGCCATGACGGTGAGGAGGATGACGAGGGCCGCCGGGTGGACCTGGTTGATGGTGCCGTTCAGGAACCAGTCCCGCAGGCTTACCAGGGCGGAGATGGGGAGAAAGCCCTCCACCCCGTCCGGCCGGGGGACGAAGGGGGTAGCCCCCCCCGAACGGAGATGGAGGACGAAGCGAAAGAACTGCACCCCCAGGTAGAGCTGGAAGAGGAGAAAGCCCCAGGCGACGGCGAGCCGCAGGGGTTGCATGTAGCGTTTGTCCATGGGAATCCTTTGTGTGACTTATTGTGACACAACCACCTGGTATGCTTCCATCATAAAGCTAACAGGAGGAAGGTCATGGAACCTCTGGTCATTTTTGGCGCGGGGCTCGTCATCTACTGCGGCTTCATCGCCCTCTACGACATCGTCCGGGATTTCCGGCAGAAGCCGGACCCCGCGAAGGAAAAAACCCCGGCAACGGCGAAGGTCTACCAGTTCAGGAAGAAGTCATCCCCTGCAGCCGCCGGTCGAGGAGGTGGCGCGGCTGCACGTTGGCGAGAGCCGAGAGCAAGCTCCGCTTGACGTGGGGGTTTTCCTGCTCAAGCTCGGCCAGAAGCCGCTTCATCCTTTTGCGCTGCAGGTCGGCCTTGCCACAGACCGGGCAGCAGCAGCAGACCACCGGAAAGCGGTTCTCCCGGGAAAAGGGGATGATGTCCCGCTCCTCCACGTAGACCAGTGGCCGGATCACCGTGGTCACCCCGTTGTCGGCGAGCATCCCGGGGGCCATCGCCTTAAGGGAGCCGACGAAGAACTGGTTGAGCAGCAGCGTCTCCACGAAGTCGTCCAGGTGGTGGCCGAGGGCCAGCTTGTTGCAGTTAAACTGCTGGGCCAGCGTGTAGAGCACCCCCCGTTTCAGACGGGCGCAGATGGAGCAGTACGAGGAGCCGGGGCGCCGCTTCTCGGCGATCACCTCGTAGTGGTTGGTCTTCTCCACGTGGTGGTTAAAACCGTGCTCCCGCAGGTGCTCGGCGATGATATCGGCGCGAAAGCCCGGGTAGCCCGAATCAATGGTGATGGCAACGAGCTCGTACTTGACCGGCGCCCGTTTCCGCAGCGCCTCCAGAAGGTGAAGCAGGGAGTAGGAATCCTTCCCACCCGAAACCCCCACCGCGATCCGGTCCCCGTCCGCGATGAGGCCGAAGTCGGCAATCGCCCGGCCAACAGCGTTCTTTATCTTCTTGTACCGTTTATCCTCTATGAGTGCCACAAAATCTCCCGTCCAGCTTTTGTCAACATCATCAGGGTAATGGAAATGGGAAGCGGAAGTCAAGGGGAAGGCCCTTTCGATTGGGTAACCCCGTCCCGCCTGCTGTTTCCGGCTTCCCCTGCATCGGGTAAAGTCCGGTTGCCCAAAAAAAATGCCTCTTGCGAGGCGGGACAGAATGCATATTGAGAGATCACACAAAAACCCTTCATCCGCTAGCCTGTCTGCCAGCGCAGACTCAGGAGGCCTCCCGGTTCAGAGCATGCAGACTTTCATGATCTGGTCGAGATCGGTGACCCCCTGGAACACCTTGTGAATGCCGTCCATTTTGAGGGTCCGCATCCCTTCGCGCACCGCCAGGTCCCGCAGCAGTTCGACGGTCGTGTTGGACTTGATGGCGTGCTTGACGGCCGAGGTGGCGACCAGCAGCTCGTGGATCGCGATGCGCCCCCGGTAGCCGGTGTTGTCGCATTTCTTGCAGCCCGTCTTTTTCATCAGCATGAGATCGTCGCTGTAGGACGGCATCCCGTGCTCTCCGAACCACAAGCGACCGTACTGCTTCACGAGCTCTTCGTATTGTTCCCGTGCCGGATGGTACGGCGTCCGGCACTTCTCGCACAGCCTGCGGGCAAGGCGCTGGGCAAGGATCCCCAGAAGCGCGTCGGAAAAATTGTAGGGGTCCATCCCCATCTCGATGAGACGGACGACCGTCTCCGGAGAACTGTTGGTGTGGAGCGTGCTGAACACGAGATGACCGGTCAGCGAGGCTGCAATCGCCGTCTTTGCGGTCTCAGCGTCCCGCATCTCGCCGATCATGATGACATCGGGGTCGGCACGGAGAAAGGAGCGCAGGGCTTCCTGAAAGGTGAAGCCGATTTTCGGGTTGACCTGCACCTGCCTCAGCCCTTGCTGGATTATCTCCACCGGGTCTTCGGCGGTCCATATCTTGCGCTCCGGAGAATTGATGGTCGCCAGGGCCGAGTGCAGGGTGGTGGTTTTCCCCGAGCCGGTGGGGCCTGCGCAGAGAATGATGCCGTATGGTTTGGCCAGTATCTCTTCGAACCTGGTCAGGTTGAGGGGCGAGAATCCCATCCCGTGGAGGGAGAGCGGTTTGCCGGCGGTCAGCAGCCGCAGGACCGCATCCTCCCGCCCCCCGACCGTGGGGGTGATCTCCAGCCGGTATTCCAGCTTCCGTTTTTCGTACAACAGGAAGATCTTGCCGCTCTGCGGCTTTCGGTGCTCGGAGATATCGAGATTGGCGAGGATTTTGAGCCGGGAGATGATGGCACTCTTAAAGGCGAACGGGATCTGGTGGGCGATCAGGCATTCCCCGTCGATCCGGTAACGCACGACGAACGGATTCCTGTCGAGTGCCGGTTCGAAATGGACATCGGACGCCCCCTTGTGGTAGGCGTCGATCAGGATCTTGCTGACCAGCCGAATGACCTTCGAATCCGGTTCGGTGAATGCGACTTCTTCGGGTTGCTCGACGACGGTCGCCTGCCCGCCGTCCATCTCGCTGATCAGGGCGTCCACCGATTCTTCCGGCGTCTTGTAGTACTTTTTGATGGCAGCCGAGATCTGCCGGGACAGGGCGACCACCAGTTCGATGTTGCAGTTGGTGATGAAGCGCAGCCGATCGATGATGGTGATGTCGGTCGGCTCCGACGTCGCCACGACGAGCCGTTTCCCCGTTCGCTCCAGGGGGAGGACCTGCATCTGAGTGACCATCTCCCGGGAGAGGGCCAGCAGGGCGCCCGTACTGGGAGCGACGGTTTCGAGGTCAACGAATTGCATCCGGAATTTGGTGGCCAGGGCCGTGAGGAGCTGATCCTCGGTAATGAGCCCGCGCTCGATGAGGTGGACGCCGATCTTTTTCCGTTCCCGGCCTTCGAGGGCCTTCTCCACCTGATCCCGTGTTATGAGGCCTGCGCTCACCAGAATGTCGCCAACCCTCGCATTCAGTTGATCTGCGGGAAGGTTCACTTGGGCAGCATGGAATTCTTCAATGGCTCCCTGGTGAAGGACATCCGGGGTTGCCGGCGCAGTTTCGTCAACGACTACGCTCAGTTCCTCGTAGGCGGTCAAGTCTCCATCGGCCTGGATGAGATCGCCGTTCGCCGGATCTTCGCCCCCAGCACTGTGCTGCGTGCGGTTTCTTACCGCGTGGGACATGATGAACAGACTCTGGTAGGGGAGGGTTTCATCGGCAGGAGTGCAATAGAAGCCATTGTGGAACTGCTGGTTGGGCATGACGCGCACCAGCCAGCGTTCGCCGGTGACGATCTCCACCTCTTCGAGCGATTCCGCGAGTTGGTCGCCTACCGTCGGGCGGGGGGTGCCCGGAACTGCGATGCAGCAGATCTCGGCGAGGCGAAACGTGCGCGGCTTTTCGCCGTTGCCCGGAAGGACAACGATGGTCTCCTGCCGGGACCTGAATGGTTGTGCCAACGACGCTTCCAGCCTCTGTCCGTTTCTGAACATGAGGACTACCCTGTTATCCATGCATCTCCTTCTGAATTCGGCGGGCGTCGCCGCGTATGCTTGGAACAGCCATAGTTCCTGGAGGATCTGCCGCAATGGTTTACGTCGCGAAGAATTTACAAAACTCGCTGACGAGCTCTTTCGGGTTTTCCTGATTGCAGTCCAGCATCAACTCCAGCTGGAGTATTTGATTGATGTTCATGTGCGGGGAGGCAAACCCGACCCCACTCCCGGCAATGCGGGCTATTTTCCCCGGTATCCGCAGGGAAAGTTCCGAAGTACCCTTGGTAAAGGAAATGAGCAACTCGATCTCATCGTCCAGCTCGTACATCCTGTTTGTGTCCACGAAGGCTCCCGTGTTGCTGATGTTTCTGATCGTGCACGGAGCCCTGTCGTTGCAGAACACGAGAAAAGCCTTCGCCTGGAAATCCAGGCGCCGGAAACTTCTCCTCTCGGACCATCGTTTCTTTGTACGTGCCATACCCACCTTCTGTGAACGCCCGCCGGACAGCATCCGCTCTCGGGACAGACGATCCCCTTGTATGGTCCCCCGACCCCTCCGCCAGTTGCATCCTTACCAGGTAAGATGGTCGATCTTTCTCCGTTCCGGCCCTGAATAGTCGCCGCTGTCTTGCCGGATCGGGTCCCGGCCGATCTTTACCCATCTGTTCGAGCGCTTGAACGCCTTGATGGTGCCGCTCTTTATCAAGCCCTCCAGGTAAGATGCATCGACCAAGCCAGTGGCATTCTCAACCGTGCCGATTACCTTTATGATCATTGTCGGCCTCCTCCGCTGAAGTTTGCAATCAAAGTATACCATCCAACAGATTTACCACCATGGTATGCACGAAAAAGTATGCCGTAACCCGTTACGTTCGTTTCTGGTTACCGCCCCATGCCGCATGCTTCGTTTTTACATGACCTCTGTATACGCCCTTGCCTGAATCGGACCAATTTGGTATTATTTAATGCACGCAGTTTACCTGAATTGCAAGGGAGAGCTACCATGAACGACGTGATCGCAATAAAGCCCGGCGTCTGGTGGATCGGCGCCGAAGACCCGGACCTGCGCACCTTCGACGACCTCTTCCCCACCGAGCGGGGGACCACCTACAACTCCTACCTCATCAAGGGAAACGACAAGATCGCCATCATCGACACGGTGAAGGGAAACCGGGCCGAGGAGTTCCTGGCCAAGGTGACGAAGCTGGTCGACCCGGCGGACGTGGACTACTTCGTCGTGAACCATACCGAGCCCGACCACTCCGGCTCCCTGGCCTTCATGCTCGAACATTGCCCGAAAGCGACGGTCGTCTCCACCCAGGCCGCCAGGACCTTCCTCGGGAATCTCATCCACACCCCCTTCGACGCCCACGTGGTGAAGGACGGCGAGGTGATCGACCTGGGGGGGAAGCACCTGCGCTTCATCGTCGCCCCGTTCCTCCACTGGCCCGACACCATGTTCGCCCTCCTGGAGGAGGACGGCGCCCTGTTCACCTGCGACGCCTTCGGCGCCCACTACTGCGGAGAGAGCCTCTTCGCCGACGAGCTCGACGACTATCTCGAGGACATGAAGTTCTACTTCGACTGCATCATGCGCCCCTTCAAGGACAAGGCCCTGGCGGCCATCGCGAAGATCAAGGGGGAACGGCTCGAAGCGGTCTGCCCCTCCCACGGCCCGGTCATCCGCAGGGACCCGTGGCACCACATCGGCTACTACGAACAGTGGTGCCAACCGGTGGGCGACGGTAAAAAGGTGGTGATCTTCTACCTCTCCCCCCACGGCAACACCGAGAAGATGGCCGCCGCCGTGGCGAAGGGAGCGGCGCTCCCGGGAGTCACCGTGGAGAGCTACCACATCTCCCACCATACGGCCGACGAGATCCGCGACCTGATGGAGCAGGGTGATGCCCTCATCTTCGGGGTTCCCACCATCAACCGCGACGTTCCGAAGCCGATGTGGGACGTGCTTGCCTACCTCTCCACGGTCAAGCTGAAGACCGCCATCGCCGGGGTGTTCGGCAGCTACGGCTGGAGCGGCGAGGCGTGCAAGATCACGGAGGAGCGGCTCAGGGGAGTCAACTTCAAGCTCCCGGTCCCCTTCGTCCGCGCCCCCTTCACCCCGCGGCCCGACGCGCTGGAGCAGTGCGAGGCCCTCGGCCGGGCCATCGCCGAGGAAGTGCTGAAGAAGTAGCTTCGCGGAACACAAACACAAAAAGCCGGGGACGCTTCGGAAAGCATTCCCGGCTTTTTATTTTTTCCCCCTCTCCCTAACCCTCTCCACAAGGGGAGAGGGAATGTTAAGCCCCCCTCCCTTGATGGGAGGGGCTGGGGGAGGGTGCAAAACATCCGCCGTTATCGGCAGTTATCTGTGGCTAGAAGCCTTTTAGACTTTATCTTTTTTCCCAGATCGCCACGATCCTCTCCGCTACCTCCTCCGGCGTGAGCACGTCAGTGTCGATGGCGTGGTGGGCGGCGCTCCGGTAGAGGGGGGTCCGCCGCTCCAGGACCTCCGCCACCTCTTCGGTGAAGGTCTTGCCGGCGGTGAGGGCCGGGCGCTCGCAGCACCCCTCGATGCGGGCGACGATGGTCGCCACCGAGGCCTGCAGCCAGAAGACGCGGGCGTTCTCCCGCAGGACCGCAACATTCTCCGGCCGCTCGATCACCCCGCCGCCGGTGTCGATGACGAGGTTGTCACGCCCGGCCAGCTCCCGGGCCTCTGCCGATTCCAGGTCGCGGAAATGGGGCCAGCCATGCTTTGCCACGATCTCCGGGATCGGCATTCCCGCCCGCGCGACGATGGCCGCATCCATCCCCACGTACTCCATGCCGAGGCGCCGGGCCAGAAGCCCGCCCACCTCGCTCTTCCCCGTGCCGCGGTAGCCGATCAGGACGATGTTCATGACGCGAGCCGCTCCATCACCACCCGCCGCATCACGTCGATGGGGGCGTCCTGGCCGGTAAACTCCCGGAACTGGAGGACCGCCTGGTTGACGAACATCTCCACCCCGGAGACGACCTTGAGCCCCTTTGCCCGGGCATCGGCCAGAAGCCGCGTCTCCAGCGGGGTGTAGACGATGTCGAAGACCGCCTGGCCGTGCCGGAAAAGCGCCGGCGGAACCAGCGAGGCGTCCACCTTCGGGTGCATGCCGACCGGGGTACAGTTGATGACCACGTCCGCCCCGGCCATCGCCCGGGCAAGCGCCTCGTCGGTGAGCGCCTCGCCGGCGATTGCAGTGGTCGTCCCGGCCCGCAGGTCGTCGGTCAGCCCGCGCAAGAGGGGTTCGTTCACGTCCAGCAGGGTCAGCTGCGCCAGCCCGGCCGTGCGTGCCAAGGTAAAGGCGATGGCCCGCGCCGCGCCGCCGGCGCCGAGCATCAGGACGTGCTTCCCGTCGAGGGCCACGCCTGCGTCGAGGAGCGCCTTCAGCGCCCCCGGACCGTCGGTCCCGAGGCCCCTGAGCTTTCCGTTGTCGTTGATGATTGTGTTGATGGAGCCGATGGAGCGGTCCACCTCGGCGATCTCGTCCATGTACCGCATTGCCTCGATCTTGTGGGGGATGGTGACACTCATACCGCGGAAGTTGGACAGGGCCCGCATCCCCGCCAGCGCGCCCTGCACATCCTCCACCCGGAAGGCGAGGTAGACGAAATCCAGGTTCAGGGCTTCGAAGGCTGCGTTGTGGATGGCAGGCGACAGACTGTGGCCGATGGGGTTGCCGATCACGGCGCAGAGTTTGGTGTCATTGGTGATTGCTCTCACGACAGCTCCTTGAGATTGGTTTTCCAGCGGCCAAACTATAGCAGAAATCCATGCCTTTTTCCAGCTCGCCGGTTTTGGCACGGCGAACCAGCAGGGCTGGGAGGGCAGCCGGTGCGGCGCCCTCCCTAGTGCCCCCGTTGCTACATTCAATCAGAAGAAGTAACGCGCGCCGAACATCATCGAAAAATTCATGGGATCGAAGTTTCCGACCTTCACCCCGGTGAAATCGTGGACGTCCGCATTGGGCGCAATGACCCACTTCATTTCGGCGGTTGCTGCCAGGTCCTTGGTAATGAAGTAGTCGACGCCCCCCTTCACGTGGGCCCCGACCACGGTATCGACATCCGCCCCGTCGGCGCCGTTGACGAGAATGTCGAGGCCGCCGCCGGCAAAGGGGACCAGATGCGGCACGGGTACATTGAGAAAGCGATACTGGGCGCCAAGGGAGATATCGGTGGTGTTGAAACCGAAGTCGGGGGTTGAGCCGTAGCTGGCATGGGTAACGTCCGCTTCCAGGGCGATGTTATCGGTCACCCCGTAGATCAGGCCGCCGCCACCCACGAAGCCGACATCGGTCGACACTCTGTAGCCAAACGCATCGCTGTCGGCAGGCACGGCAAAACCGAACCGGCCTGTTATGCCGAGCCTTCCCTTGATGTCTTCCGCATGTGCCGCACCGGCCGCCATGGTAAGGACCGCGCCTAGGCTGAATACCACGCACCATTTTTTCATTTTGCTGTCTCCTGTTGTGGAAAAATTTTTCGAGCAACTGCTCTCCGCCCAGTTTGCAACCGCCGCAGACCGATAGAGTCGCCTTGTACAGCGCCGCTTGAACACCTCCCCTTGTTGGATTATGGCCGCAAAAAAAGCCGGGTTACCGAAATCGAGTGAAATTTCGGCAACCCGGCTGTCTGCTTGAGACCCTAGGCTTTCCGCCCCATCCTCGCGGATGGTTGAGTATTATCGTCTATCGCTGCTTCAGTTTGTCTGGGTGTCTGAATGTCGGCGTTATAGCAAAGGGGTCGCCGGGTGTCAACGAAAAATGCCTTCGTGTCGCGCCCGGAGCCAGTCTGTGGGGATGACTCTGGCGGAACTGACCTATGCTGGCGAACTGGCGCGGCGGAGGTGAGCAAGTCCTGACCCAGCGCCGTGTGTTTTGTATTTTGCTGCGTTGTCGGATGTACAAAATCTTTCGGACATGACTGTATGGGTATATGGGCATTCGCTTACATCATCGACAAGGCACAACCACAAGTCGTCATAACAACGATAGGTCCTGCATCGGGAATCGTTGGGGACTTGTGGCTCCAGGAAAGCCTCGCTTCGCCTTCTGCCACCCCTGGCGGTTCTTACCCGATCGATGCCTAGCCGTACCCACCCGTTTGACCGTTTGAAGCCAACTATCGCGTTCGTTGCGATAAGCGAGTCAAGTTTCGCACCATCTACCAGATCATAGGAATTATCGGCATACTGAACGCGTATCAGCATCGGATAACCCTCCCGCTTTGAAATTTCGGCTATCAGTTTACCATGCAGTTTATCCATGGCAAGGAACCTCCCCTTCGAGGCGTTTCTCAAGGAAATGGACGAAGCGATGGGTGTTGCTCTCGTGTCCGACGAGCACCTGGCGGCCCGCCAGGTGTGGCGGGAACGCAAGCGCACGGCGTGAAAACGGCGTGTTCATCGGAGGATTGCGTGGAATCCAGCGCTAAACAGAGTGACCTGCGAGGAACAACGACTTCTCAAGGGTGCGGAAGAACGTTTGGTAGGGCTCGGGGCTTTCAACCGCCTTCAAATAGAACTGGACGCTTGCACGGACGACGGACTGTTTCTCGTTGCGTTTGCGCACGGTGACCGTGAGCCGTACCAGGTCGCTGCGATACCAGAATGGACCCCAGGAGCGAGAATTCCCGGAAAAGATCATCAGGCTCTGATCGTTGTAGAGATCATAGGACGGATCAGGGTAAGCGGGCCGCTCAAATGACATAAGGAGTGTCCCGGAAACGGCCCCCAGTTCCTCATCCAGCACCTGGATCTTGAAGTTCAGATCCTGCATGGTGTCAATGACCGCCTCGAGGATGCGCCGTGTGTCGTTGGTGTCGAAGACCCGGCTTTGGGCATCACGCAATGTTACCTGGCTTGCCTCCGCCATCCCGATCTGCTCCCGCGAGTCCCACTGGTTTTCGTGCCGCCACTCGTACGGCGTAGGACACCCCGAAAGCAGCAGACAGATACCCAGCATTAAGCCTGTGGGCAGGAGGGCGGAATATGGCGTTCGGAGAACTGGCATCGGCCGCCTACTCTTCCTTGTTTATGAAAAGCGACCGGTCAAGCGTCGCGAAAAAATTCTGATAGACCTTGGGATCATCGATTGGTGTGTGATTGAAGATCGCATTGGCTCGCACCATCATGTGGCCATCCGCTTGCGGGCGCACGGTGACGGTAACCTCGACGACCGACAGGTTGTCCGGCTCGGCAAAGCGGGCGGCCGTGACCAGGCCCAACGGCTCGTTGGCGCGCTCGATGATGAAACCGAGATCCTGAAGCGCCGCTATGACCCCGCGCATGGCAACCTTGCGATCGGCGACGTCAAACGTCCTGGTCTGAAAACTCCTCAGTTTCGTCTGCGCTTCGGTGGGCGCCAGCAGGTCCGGGCCGGGCTTCGGGGCTACGCACCCCTGCACCAGCAGCGCTCCCCCCAGTATCAGCATCTTACCGATGGTTCTCATGTCTCCCATGATCCTCGCTCACAGTGTGAATGCCTCCAGGAACACGGCCTTGGAGAGCTTGAAAAAAAACTGCCGGTAAATTTCCGGGTCGTAGATCATTTCCATTCTCTGTTCACCGGGGAGGATAGTGGTGCGTTCCACATAGCCATCTCCCTTCCATACGACCCGGTAAAACATCACTCTAACTTCAGAACGCATGCCCGCTTTATCAACGGGGCGCGTTATCAGGACAGCCGAGATCCTCTGCTGCAAGTCCACCGAGTTGCGAACATAGCCGATCGTGAGCACCATGACAAAGAAGCGGCCGATCTCCTGCCCATATTCACGGGCACTACGCTCCTTGACCGCACGCAGCATCCCCACTTCCCTCACGACCTCGTCCACCTGGAAGCCCAGATCCTGGAGCACCGCCGCCGATGCCGACAGCAGCTCCTTTTCGTTGCCGGTCTCAAAGAGGCGGGTCTGCATCGCCTTGTGCGCAGGGCTCTCGGCCGACAGTTCGAAGAATTCCGCCGGCTGCATGGTCGCACACCCCCCGATGCTCGCGAGGACAGTCATGCATACTGCCGCACGCAACCATCGCCGCAGGAGCAGCGACATCCGCCCGCCATAGCCGGAGCAGCACCAGCAGCAGGCTTGCCCGTCGTGGCCGGAATCGAGTTGCACTGGAGACGAAGCCATGGGCCTTCTTTCACAAAACACGTTTTATAATGAGAAAATTTTATCTCTTGTTCGGCTGAAGTCAATGGCTTGGGAATGGGGCGAGTCGACTCAGATTTTAGCAGCCACCCTGATCGATCTTTTGGTGGTATAATTTTATTTAATAAAAATTCTGCCGGGTTGATGGCGATAGGGCGGCCAATTTCCAGGTAAGATCGGAAGGGAGGAGGGCATATGTTTACAAACAAACAGAGGCTGGCTGTCGTCTTTTCATTATTGACTGTTATGGTGATATCCGGTTGTATGACCGCGGCTGAACATCAGCGATCGTTATCTTCGACCCAAGAACGAGAAATGACAGTGGGCATTGTCCAGAAAGAAATTCGGGTTGGAATGTCACAGGCTGACGTGGCAACCGCTCTTGGCTCGCCAAATATAGTCACAAGAGATAGCGAGGGCAAGGAAACGTGGATTTATGACAAGATTGCAACGGAAGCCTCCTATTCAAAAGACACCGGTGGGACGGGAGGAGTTGCGGGCGCAGGAGGGATAGCAGGTTCAGCACTTATTTTAGGAATTTTTGGTGGAAATTATTCAAGAGATGCCGGAGCTTCAAGTACAACCCAGAAGACACTTACAGTCATAATAAAATTCAATAAGGAAAGCAAGGTCGATACGTTCTCATATCATGCAAGTAAATTTTAGTAGGTTCTACGGCCTTCACCCCCTGACAAGGGGGGACCGAGGGGTTAGGGGACCGAAAGGATTATGTCGCCTAAACGCTGATTACGGTTTTCCCCCAAGCGCCGCGAGTCTTTCTTCGGCCTGTTTCACCAGGGGGCTTTTCGGGTACTTCGTGACGATCTCCTGGTAGAGCTGCCGCGCATGCTCCCGGTTGTTCTGCTTTTCCTCGAACTGCGCCGTTTTGAACAGTTCCCCGCTCTTGTCGGCGCTACAGGCTGCCATGATCAAGACCATGCACAGCATTGCCAGTCGTTTCATTGGTTGCTCCTCTTCTTACGAAACTTTCCCTTCTTAACGAAACGCGCTAAGAAACTTTAAGCGCTTATCCTTTCTTAAATCTTTCCTATTTTGTGGTAAAGGTCTTCAAAAACACCATCAATGTTGCTCATGACCTCTTCGTTTGTATAGCGAACAACTTTCAGACCATACTTTTCGAGACTCCTGGTCCGCTCCTCGTCATACTCGACGGTCCCGGCATGGCTGTCACCGTCTATTTCAATCACCAGCCCCAGTTCCGAGCAGTAAAAATCGACTATGAAATTTTCGATCGGTTTCTGACGCAGGAATTTGTAGCGGGCAAACCGCCGCATTCGCAGCACTTCGTTCCATATCCGGCATTCGGCCTTGGTGGGGTTGTTCCGGTTTTCTCTTGCAACATGGACGAGGCTCTTGTTATAGGGGAGAAAGGCTACCCCCAGTCGCTCCCCGGATTCAAACCCCTCACTGCCTTCAAACCCCTCCCCAGCCCTCCCCTTGTCAGGGGAGGGTGTTACGTCCTTCTGAGGCATTTCCAAATTTGCACTTTCCGCAAACTCTTCTTCCACCATTGCGCGAACTCCTCCCCCCTGACAAGGGGGGACTGAGGGGGGTTAGGCCGCCTTGTGCCGTTCGGTTTCCCACCCAACGCAGGCCAGCCAGATATGGCGGGGGATCGGTTTTTAGCCGCTCCGGTAGTAGGCGAGCATGCGCCGGCTGATGCCGAGGGCCTCGGCGGCAGTGTCGAGGGTGAGGCAGTTGCGGTGCGGGCGGGCATGTGTCAAAAAGCCCGGCTTACCGTCGCTCCCGCACAAACCCCACCTTCAGCCCGAACGGCCGGGCGATCTTCTCCAGCGTTTCCAGGGTCGGGTTCCCCCGGTCCTTCTCGATCTCCTCCTGCCGTGCTCTGACCAGCGCCAATCAACGATCTTACCAGGATCCTATTTCCCTTCCCAGCTTTCTGGCTTTTATCAGCCATCGGTTCCCAATGCGTGCTGGGTCCGGGGGTAGCGGGACGTTGATCTGGCTCCTGATATCAAAGCCGGCAGCGTTCAGGACAATCTTGACGGCGCGAAGTGCCCCGCGGGCCTGCGAGGGGAGTTGGTTGAAGGGAAACGGTGCCAGGGAGGCGGTAACGATTGCCGCCTTCTTACCCTTGTGCTTCGGCCTTGGAAAGCGCTTTTCATAGGGCACACAGTACTCAAAGGTAGGAACAATCCGGTCGAAGAGGAGCTTCAACGGCCCGGTCATGTTGCCCCAATAGGTAGGGGTGCCCACCACCAGACCTGAGCAGCGTTCTATCAGCTCTCCTATACGCTGCGCGTCGTCTTTCGGAAGAATGCACTCTTTGTCGGGCCTGCATTGCAGACACCCGATACACGGCCTTATCGAAAGGTTGTTGACATCGACCCACTCCACTTCGGCGCCGGCAGAGCGTGCTTCATCCGCTATAATCCTGAGGAGCGTCGATGTCACACCATGCTTCCTGGGACTGCCATTGAGTATGAGGATCATCCTCGTCATCTCCTCCATCGGTCATTCTACTCGTCCCGCTCGTGGGTCCTCCCCTCCGTGCAGACAGGCAATCAGTTCATCGGCGGCGCACGCCGCACCATCGGTTCCCGCCAGATCTCGCGACACGGCACGAGCCGCATCGGCATAGCCGGAATTGCCGAGGAGCTTTGCGAGCTCGTCGGCCAGCCGGCCGGCAGTAATCTTGCAGAAGGGGACGACTCGCCCGAGCCCGAGGCCGGCCGCACGGTGCGCATTATCAGGCTGGTCGAACGCCACGGGGAGAAGCAATTGGGGGCGACCGGCGCGCAACGCCTGCGCCAGCGTGCCGATGCCCGCCTGGTGCACGATCGCCGCTGCACGCGGAAAGATCGCTGAATAGGGGACATACGGGAAGGCCCTGACCGTTTCCGGCAGCGACGGCAGCGTTGTCGGCCCGGTAAGCAGCACCGCCCGCCGCCCAAGAAGCCGCACGGCCTCGACCGCTTTCTCCCAGAAGTCCTCAGCAATCCATACCACCGACGAACCGAGGGCAAAAACGACGGGAGGCTCTCCTGCGGCGAGGAATTCCTCCAATTCCTTCAACATGCCTTGTTCTTCAGAGACCCCGTCGAAGACGGGAGTATTGCAGATGCGGGTATTGGCGGGCCAGTCGGGCTGAGGTTGCGCCAGGAGGGAATCGAAGAGCGCCAGGGTTCGAAATGGCGAAAATTGGCCCTCGAAGATTGCCAGTTGGTCGGTCGGCGGCAGGCCGAGCTCCGCGCGGAATTCCCGCAACGGCTCCTCCCAGCTCCGCGCGCCCCGTTTGACGATGGTGAAAAAGAGCCGAAGGGGAGTCAGCCCGAAGGTCCGCCGCAACCGGGGCAGGAATGGCGCGGCAGCCAGGAGGGGCGGATCGTAGCACGAAAAGAAGCTCATGGGCGCGAGGACGGTCGAGACCCAGGGCACCTGGCGTCGCTGTGCCACCAGCGGGAGCGTAACCGCGAGAGGGTGCGAGACCAGGAGGTCCGCGCCGTCGGCCGCCTCAAGCAGCTGGTGGTATGTCGGCCGCAGGTACGGCATGATCATGGTGCGGAAGAGATATTCCGGTCCCTGCCGCACATCGAAGATTCGCGTGACCTGGGTACGGTAGTCGCCCAGCTCCTCCAGGCCCGGACCGGCTGTCGCAAACTCCACGCCCGCCCCCTGCACCTGATCGCGATAATCCCCGGACGTGGCAATCACGGCTGTGTGGCCCCGTTCGATCAGGGCCCGGGAGATGGCCACATAGGGGTGGAGATCCCCCAACGATCCGAACGTCGTAAAGAGAAAGCGGCTCACAGGGTGTGCACCCCACTTCCTTGCATGACAGACCGCAGTGCACTTTCGGAGAGGTAGGGCAGCATCATGGTGCGCAGGATTTCGTTGCCGCGCGCAAGGGTCGCCTCGGTCACCTCTTCCCCCCCCACCTCCAGGTAGTTGAGCCAGAACAGCGCCATCAGCCAGATCTGCTCCGTCAGCAGCTCCCGCAGATGGAGCGGGATCTCCCGGAAAAAGCCCTGCTCGATACTCGCGTCGATGGCCTGCCGTACCATGGCCAGGTGCTCCCGGTGCGAGGCGACGAACAGCGCCTTCAGCTCCGGGTCGCTCTGCACCAGCGCCGCCAGTTCCCGCTTGAAAAAGCGGTAGCGCCAGTTGAAGCGCTGGATCATCAGGAAGGTCTCCTCCATGCTGGCGGCGTTGCCGGGCCCTCGCGGGTCGTTGATCTCCCGGTACTCGCTCACCCCCACCTCGTGCATCTGGACGAAAATCGCCCGGATGATCTCTTCCTTGTTGCGGAAATGGTAATAGAGGTTGCCGGGGCTGATTCCCAGGGCCGCGGCGATATGGTTGGTGGTGACCGCCTTCGTCCCCCTGTCGTTAAAGAGTTCGATGGCGGTTTCAAGAATCCTGCTCTTGGTGCGGTCTGCCTTGGACACGTCAATACTCCAGGTGGAACGTCTGCACCCGCTTGAGGAATTCGCCGAAGAGCCTCACCCTCAGCTGCATGCCGTGCAGGCCGAAGCGGCACAGCGTGGGAAGGACACGGTAAAGCGGCACCGCCGTCCTGTAGAGCGTTGCCATCTCCCGGTAAAACTCCGGCAGCGGCAGCCGGGTCGGCACCAGGGCATGCAGCATGTCGTACAGTTCCGGCTTTTGGGCCAGGAGCCGCTCCTTGACCGATTCGTGCAGCGCCGTTCCCGGCAGCGGGGTCATGACCGTGAAGGTGGCGTATTTCAGCTTCAGCTTCCTGATGTAGCTCTTCAACGAGGCAAAATCCTCCTTCGAGTAGTCCGGATCGACCATGAACGACGCATACATCATGATTCCCAGGCGGTCCAGAATCCGGGCGGCCTCTTCCTGCTGGGCAACCGTCACCCCCTTCTTCATCGCCGCGAGCCTGGCATCGGAGAAATCCTCCATGCCGACGAAGACCTGGGAGAGGCCGATTTTTCGCCACGTGGCGAAGAGCTCCGGGTGACGGACGATGGTATCGACCCGGCCGTAGAGGAAATAGTTCTTCCTGATCCCGGCCGCCTCGATCAGCTCCGCCAGCCGCTCCATCCGTTTCGTGTCGCACATGGACTCGTCGTCGCAGAAGAAAACGTTCTCCTCCGCGATCCCGCGCAGCTCCTCCAGCACCCGTTCCGGGTCGCGGCGCAGGTATTTCCCGTCCGTAATCCCCCAGAGGGCACAGAAGGTGCAGCGGGCCGTGCAGCCGAGCGAGGTCCGGATGGAGGCGAGGGGCTTGAACCACTCGCTGAAATAGCGGTGGCGGTAGCAGGCCGTCAGGCTCCGGTCGGGAACGGGGAGCTCGTCCAGCGGCGTGTACGGGCGCGGGGAGGTCATGCGCAGCCCTTCCGGCGACGGCACGGCGACCCCGCGCACCAGCCGCAGCTCCATCGTGCCGGCAATGACCCGCAACAGCTCCCGCAAGGTGAATACCCCTTCGCCGATAACGACATAATCGACCCGGGGATCGTTGAAGTCGTCGGGCCGGACGGTGGCATGATGGCCGCCGACGATCACCGCCGCTTTCCGGTCGATCCCCTTCACCTGACCGGCAATGGCCTTGATGATGTTCACGTGGCTGGTAAAACCGGTAATGCCGACGACCTCCGGCCGGAACATCCTGACCGCGCCCTCGATATCGCGGTCGATCCGGGCGTCCAGAAGCCGGACGTCGTGGCCGTCGAGCTTTGCTCCGGCACCCAGGTATTCCAGGGCCAGCGGTTCGAACAGGTAGACCCGGTCCATCAGGTCGGACGAACTGTACGGTTGGATCAGCAGGATTTTCATGGCCAACCTCCGCAAAAAAATAGAGCGTATACTCTAAACTAGTGTATATGCTCTATTTTGTCAACGGGCTTTTAGCCAGCCACGGCCTGCACCATCTCGGCCAGCTCAGCCAGCGACGTGACGCAGAGATCGGTCCACTCCGGCCAGCGCCGCTCCCGGCTCCCGTGGACATGGATGGTGGCGGCGCCGGCCGCCTGGCCGGCCTGGAGGTCATACAGGTAGTCCCCCGCCATAACGAGCTCCGTCGGCTGCGCCCTCCAGAGCCGGGCGAGCAGGTAGATCCCCTCAGGATCGGGCTTCGGCGGGGCCTCGGCGCGGCCGAGGATGCACTCCCGGGTGAAAAAGGAGCCGAGGCCGATGTGCGCCAGGGTCTCCACGGCGATCTCCCGTGTGTTCCGGGTGAGGATCCCCAGGCGGCACCCCCGCAGGGCGAGAAGCTCCACGAGAGCCACAGCCCCCGGCGCGGGCCCGGTCTCGGTGACGAGTTCCCGCTCGATGCCGTCGAGCCGCTCGTGGAGGAGCTGCGCCTCCACCGCCGGGAGCTCGGACAGATGGCCGAGGATGTCCGCCCCATCCGGGATGCCGAGGGCGGCGCGGATCCGGGCAAAGTCGTGCACCGGAAGGGTGAGCGTCCCATCCAGGTCGAAGACCCAGAATTTCCGGGCGAGAACCCCCGCTATGTCCCTTTCTGCCGCCATACGTTCCTTTATATGCCAGCACTCCCTCGCTTGTAAAGTGAAGGTTTTTTCAATTTGACACCTCAGCGGGGAAGCCCCATAATCTCCCCTGTCATGACCGAACCGACCCCCCCAATAATCATCGAGGTTGCGGTGGCGCTCCCCCTGGACGCGACCTTCCACTACGCGGTCCCGCCGGACCTCGCCCCCCGCGTCGCGACCGGTGTGCGCGTCCTCGTCCCCTTCGGCAGGCGCAAAGTGACCGGATACGTCCTCGGCCCCGTGGCAGCAAGCAGTGAGGAGCTGAAGGAGATCGTCGACGTCCTCGACCCGGAGCCCCTCTTCACCGCTGCAGAGCTGGAGTTCTTCCGCTGGGTCGCCTGCTACTACCTTCACCCCTTGGGGGAGGTGATCAAGACGGCGCTTCCCGCCGGGATCAACGTGGCAAGCCGCAAGCGGGACGCCGGGACCCAGGCGGACGCGGCGAAGGATGAGGTGCTGACCGGCGGCAGGAAAGTGAAGACCGGCCGCTTCTACCGGCCGCTCGCGCCGCCGGCGGGAACGCAGCCACCCCGCGGCAAGGGGAAGGAGATCCTCGACCTGCTGCGGGACGCCGGCGAGGCATCGGCGGAGCTTATCCGGAGCCGCTTCGGGGGGAGCGCGCCGCAGCTCACCCGGCTGGTGGAGCTGGGGCTCGCCGAGATGGAGGAGCGGGAGGTTTACCGCGACCCCTTCCGGGAGGAGGTGTTCGAGCACGACGCGCCGCTGCCCCTGAACCACGCCCAGGCCGTGGCGCTCGCCAGCCTCACCGAGGCCATGACCGGCGGGAAGTTTGCCCCCTTCCTCCTCCACGGCGTCACCGGGAGCGGTAAGACCGAGGTCTATCTGCAGGCCATAGCCTACGCGGTCGCCCGTGGGAGGACCGCCCTTGTCCTCGTCCCCGAGATCGCCCTTACCCCGCAGCTCGTCCGCCGCTTCAAGCGGAGATTTTCCTGCGGCATCGCGGTCCTCCACAGCGGCCTCTCCGACGGGGAACGCTTCGACGAGTGGCGCCGCATCCGGCGCGGCGAGGTGACCATCGCCATCGGCGCCCGCTCCGCCATCTTCGCCCCCATCGAGGGGCTCGGTATGATCGTCGTGGATGAGGAGCACGAGGGCTCCTACAAGCAGTCGGAGGGGCTGCGCTACAACGCCCGGGACCTGGCACTGGTGCGGGGAAAGATGGAAAAGGCAGTGGTCGTCCTCGGCTCGGCCACCCCGCTCGTCACCACCTGGCACGCGGCGCAGGCCGGGAAGCTCACCCTCCTCACCCTCCCCGAGCGGGTGCGGGAGCTTCCCATGCCCCGGACTGAGCTCATCGACATGCGCCACCGCAAGGGGGACACCTTCGCCCCGGAGCTTGCCGCCGCCCTTGCGGAGAATCTGGCCGCCGGGGGGCAGACCCTCCTCTTCCTCAATCGGCGAGGCTACGCCACTTACCTCATCTGCCAGGAGTGCGGTTTTGTCCTGCGCTGCCCCAATTGCGCGGTCACCCTCACCTTCCATAGAAACCGCCAGCGCCACTTCTGCCACTACTGCGACTATGCCATTCCCGCCCCGTCCGTATGCCCCGGCTGCACGAGCCCCGATATCGGCCTCCTCGGCCGGGGGACCGAGCGGGTCGAGGAGGAGGTTCGGGCCCTGCTACCCGACGCCCGGGTGGCGCGCATGGATCGGGACACCACCCGCGGCCGGGGGGGACATGCCCGCCTCCTCAAGGGAGTTGAGGAGGGGAGCCTCGACATCCTCATCGGCACCCAGATGATCGCCAAGGGGCACGACTTCCCCGGCGTCACCCTGGTGGGGGTGGTTTCCGCCGACGCAGCCCTCAATCTCCCCGATTTCCGGGCCGCCGAGCGGACTTTCCAGTTGATCGCCCAGGTGATGGGACGGGCCGGCAGGGGCGACCAGCCGGGTCGCGTCCTCATCCAGACCCTGGCCCCGGACCACTACGCCGTCAGCCGCGCCGCGGCCCACGAGTTCGAAGCCTTCTGCCGCGAGGAGCTCGCCTGCCGTGAGGAGCTCGGCTACCCCCCCTTCGCCCACCTTGCCGGGATTACCCTCTCGGGCACCGCGGCGGCCGCGACGGAATCGGCAGCCGATGCCGCCGCCATACTCCTGCAGAGGCTCAAGCGCGAGCACCGACACCGGGTGGAGATACTCGGCCCGGCCCCGGCACCCCTGGCCAAGGTTCGCGGCCGCCACCGCTGGCAGCTCCTCCTGAAGGCGGCCAACCGTGCCGACCTGCACCGGCTCCTCGCCCGCTTCCGCGCCGAAGTCCGCCCTCCGGCCACCGTGCGCCTCGCCATCGACGTCGACCCGGTTGACATGCTCTAGGAGTTTCCCCCCCATTTCACCAACAAAAAAGGACAGGCCGTCACGCCCGTCCTTGTGTGCTGGAATCACCAGGTACAACCTGTCACTTGTTATCCCCGGGCCAGGTCCCCATGCAGTAGACACACTCCTCGACCCCATGGGGAATAGTGTCCCGCAGCTGCTCCTTCGTATAGACCTCTTTGCAGCGTTTCGGAACGGGGTACTGGTGCAGCTTGTTTTCCTTCACAAAATAAAGCATACCTTCTCCTTTCCAGCGGGGTGCCAGCCCGCCCTCTTGGTTTCCTTCAAATTAAGGCCCAATTTCCCTGGTTGTCAAGCCGTCGCGCCTGTTCCTTCCTTGCCTGGCGCCCCCTCCTCTGCTATACATAACGTAGTACACCACGGAGAGGAGCACCCATGAACCGGCATCATCACGACCCCAGCGGCCTCATGCCCATAGAGCGAGACGCCTGCGCCATCATCTGCTACGTCAACAAGGCTGCCCGCCCCACCCACGGCAACATGCAGCGGACCATCGAGGCCCTCGTCCGGATGGGCCACCGGGCTGGCGAGATCAACGGCGAGGGGGACGGCTGCGGCATCCTCACCGACATCCCCCGCCTCCTCTGGCGGGAGGCTCTGGCCGAGGCGGGACACGACCCGGAGTTGGCCGACTCGCCGCGCTTCGCCGTGGGGCACCTCCTCATCCCCAAGGACGCCCCGGCCCAAGGACCGGAACTGCAGGCTGCCATCCTCCGCCGCTTCACCGACGCGGGAGTGGACGTCCTCGTAGAGCGGCCGGGCGCAGTGCGAAGCGAGGTCCTCTCCACCCGCGGGCGGGCCGAGGAGCCGCTCTTCTGGCAGCTCGCCCTCCTCTGCCCCGACGCGGCCGCTGCGCCTTCCCTCCTCCACGGGATCGAGGTGGAGCTGGAGCGCGACTTTCCCCTCCACACCGCCTCCCTCTCCACCGATACGACCGTCTACAAGGTGCACGGCGCTCCGGAACTCCTCCCCCGTTACTACCCGGAGCTGAAGCGCCGCGACTTCCTCTCGGGGGTCACCATCGGCCATAGCCGCTACTCCACCAACACGCTCCCCACCGTGCTCCGCGCACAGCCCTTCTCGCTCCTCGGCCACAACGGCGAGATCAACACCATCGCCCGGCTGCGGGAGGAGGCGCGCATGCTCGGCATCCCGCTCACCCCGGGCGGGAGCGACTCCCAGGACCTGAACCGGACCCTCGAGGGGCTCATGTTCCGCTTCGGCCTTACGCTCTTCGAGGCGATGGAGCTCGTCTTTCCCCCGATCTTCACCGAGATGGAGCGGCTGCCGGCAGAGCTCGGCGCCATGTACTCCTGGTTCCGGCGCTTTCTCACCGCCTCCGCCCAGGGGCCCGCGGCCATCGTCGCCCGGCACCGCGACCTCTGCGTCTTCAGCGTCGACGCCATGGGGCTTCGCCCCCTCTGGTTCGGCGAGACAGAAAAAGAGCTCTTCGCCTCCTCGGAGCTGGGGGTGGTCCCCCACGAGGAGATCGTCGCCGACCCGCGCCCACTCGCCCCGGGGGAAAAGGTGGGGGTGCGGGTGAAGCCCGGCAAAGGGGTGGAAGTGCTGGCGCACCCGGAGCTTCGACGGGCAGTGTACGAGACCTTCCGGAGGCGGACCAATCTGGCGGCCCACGCGAAGGCCCTGGTGTGCGACACAAGCACGCAAGGCGCCGCCGTCGCCCCCGGCATCCGGGCAAACTGGCCGCGGAGTGCGAAGCTCTTCCGGGACAACCTCCTCTCGGCCCTGGCCTGGAAGTCGAGCGACCTGCAGAACCTCAAGGAGATGGCCCGCAGCGGAAGCGACCCGATCGCGTCGCTCGGCTACGACGGGCCGCTGGCGGCCCTCTCCAACTCCCGCCAAAACTTGGCCGACTATTTCAAGGAACAGGTGGCGGTGGTCACCAACCCGGCCATCGATCGGGAGCGGGAGGGAGAGCACTTCTCCACCCGGGTCTGCCTCGGCCCCCGTCCGGCCCTTCGCGGGGCGGCCGAGCCCGCCGTGGCCCTGGAGCTTCCCCTCCTCCTCGGGGGAGGAAGGGACGAGACGCCCGTGCCAGAGGAAACGCTCGCCCGGGAGTCCGGCACCCGCACCCTGGAGGAGCTCCTGGCCGCCTTCCCCGGAAGGCGGAGCCGGATCATCTCCTGCACCATGGGGAGGAACGAGTCCCTTGCCCGGGCGCTGGACCGGCTTCGGGACGAGGCAGTCGGGGCCGTTGGCCGGGGGGCGCGGCTCCTCCTCCTGGACGATGCCCGTGTATTCGCGGGGGGACAGGACTTCCTCGACCCCTTTCTGGCGGTCGCCGTGGTTCACAAGGCTCTCAAGGAGGCGACCGGCGCCACGGGCGAGAGCCTGCGGCGCCGGGTCTCCATCGTGATCCGCTCCGGGGCGCTCAGCAACCTCCACGACCTCATCTTCGCCCTCGGCATGGGGGCCGACGCCCTTTGCCCCTACCTCATGTGGGAGCTGGCCGGGGAGGAGGAGAAGGGCGTCGCAAACCTCCTCAGCGTCCTCGGGAAGGGGCTTGAAAAGGTGATATCCACCATGGGGACCCACGAGATTGGCGGCTACGGCAAGTACTTTGCCGCCATCGGCCTCTGCCGGCACCTGGCAGAGATCTTCGAGACACCCACCTTCTGCGGCTCAGGCACCGGCGGGCTCACCCTCGCCCGCCTGGAGGAGGAGCACCGGGAGCGCACCCGGGTGGCCCGTAGCCGCGACAAGCAGCCTGTCCCGGTCCAGTTCCGCCTCTACCCCCGCATCTGGAAGATGGTCTCCGCTGTGGCGAAGATGGAAGAGACCTACGCCGACCTCTCCCGCCTCATCCAGCAGCTGGAGGGGGAAAATCCCCTCGCCATCCGGCACCTGGTGGACTTCCGCTACGAGGCGGAGCTCTCCGTCGACCCGGAGGAGGTGGACACCAGCGTCGGCACCCACGACCTCCCCATTCTCTTCTCGGCCATGAGCTTCGGCTCCCAAGGGGAGACCCCCTTCCGCATTTACGCGGAAGCGGCGCGGCGGCTGAACATCGTCTGCATGAACGGCGAAGGGGGTGAGATCGCCGACATGATGGGGCGCTACCGGGAGAACCGCGGCCAGCAGATCGCGTCGGGGCGCTTCGGAGTGAACATGGAGTTCCTCAACTCCGCGGCATTCCTGGAGATAAAGGTGGGCCAGGGGGCCAAGCCGGGCGAAGGGGGGCACCTCCCCGGGTTCAAGGTGACGGAGAAGATCGCTGCCGCGCGCCACGCCACCCCGGGGGTCTCCCTCATCTCCCCCTCCAACAACCACGATATCTATTCCATCGAGGATCTGGCCCAGATCATCGAGGAACTCCGCACTGCCAACCTGCGGGCGCGGATCTCGGTCAAAGTCCCGGCGGTGGCAGGGATCGGCACCATTGCGCTGGGGGTCGCCAAGGCGGGGGCGGACATCATCACCGTGAGTGGCTATGACGGCGGCACCGGTGCGGCCCGCAAGCATGCCATCAAGTTCGTCGGCTTCCCCGCCGAGATCGGTGTGCGCGAGGCGCACCGGGCACTGGTGGAGGCGGGGCTGCGCGACCGGGTAGAGATCTGGGCCGACGGCGGCGCCCGGACAGGCCGCGACGTGGTAAAGCTCATGCTCTTAGGCGCCAACCGGGTCGGCTTCGGCACCCTCGCCATGGTGATCATCGGCTGCACCGCCTGCCGGGGATGCCACCTCGGCACCTGCCACGTGGGGATCGCCACCCAGATCGAGACCGTCGAAGAGGCGACGGCCCGGGGGCTCAAGCGCTTCGTGCCGCGGGTCCTGGAAAACGGGGTGATCTACGAAACCACCTTCTTCCGCGGGATGGGCCGCGAGATCAGGATCCTCACCGCCAAGCTCGGGTTCCGCCGCACCCAGGACCTGGTGGGACGGGCCGACCTCCTCGTCCAGGCCCGGGGGACCGACCGCCTCGACCTGGCCGACCTCCTCGCCCCGCCGGCGGCCGGTGCGACCAAGGCCCCGGAAAGCCGGGTGCGCATCATCCGCAAGCCCCTGAACTATCTCACCTCGCTCGTTTCCGGCCTCGTGGCCGAGGCCTTCGACCGGGGAGAGGAGCGGGTCCGCTACGACGACGATAACGCCTCCAGCTCCGACCGGGCCATCGGCACCCATCTGGCGGGGACCATGGTGCGGGGGCGGGAGGACGGGCGGTTCACCGCCGGACAGGAGACGCTCATCCACTTCCGTCATGACTCCATCCCGGGAAACGGCCTCGGTGCCTTCAACATCCCGGGGATCACCATCCGCGTCGAAGGGGGCGCCCAGGACGGGGTGGGAAAATCCGCCCGGGGGGGGAAGATCGTCATCCTTAAGGGGGAAAACCGTGACGGGCGGCGGGTCGGCGGCTCAGTGGGCAAGGGGCTCGCCTACGGCGCCCAGGGAGGGACCTTCCTTATCCAGGGGGATGCCGACAGCCGTGCCTGCATCCGGCTCTCCGGGGCGGACGTGGTCCTCGGCGGCCGGCTCCGGGCGTCCCTGGACGATGCCAAGGGGAACATGGCCGGGCGGGCCAATCTCAAGGGGTTTGCCTTCGAGTACATGACCGCCGGCAGGGCCGTGGTCCTCGGCGACCCCGGCCCCTGGCTCTGCGCAGGGATGACCGGCGGCGTGGTATACTGCCACCTCGACCCGGAAATGGGACTGACCCGCGAGGCCCTGCACCGCCGGCAGGCCAGGGGGGCCGGCGTAGAAATCCGTGACATCGACGAGGAAGACGTGGCCACCGTGAACGAGCTGCTCCTCACCTACCACCGGGAGCTCCTCCACTCCCACCAGGAGGAGGAGGCGGACTGGGTGGAAGAGGTGCTCGCCGCCTGCCTGAGCCGTTTCGTCAAGATCGTGCCGGAGAAGAGCCAGGTTGCGCCGGTGAACACCGAGTGACTTGCCAGGCAAGAAAAATCGGCTAGAATTTATGGATAATGCCTCCGTCGCTGGCTGTAACCTATTTGGCCCGACTGAAGCTAATTCATGAAGAGGAGACGACGCCATGGCCCGCAAACCGTACGTTGACCAGGATGTTTGCATCAGCTGCCAGCTCTGCGTGAACACCGTTCCCGAGGTATTCCAGATGAACGACGCCAATCTGGCCGAGGTCTACGACCCCTTTGGGGCGCCCGAAGATAAGATCCAGGAGGCGATCGACGCGTGCCCCGTGAACTGTATCCACTGGGAGTAACGTTCTCCATGTCTCTTGAAGGAAGGAAAGCCCCCGATTTCGAGCTGGCGGGAAGCGACGGGAAGACCCACCGGCTGGCGGACTATGCCGGGAAGACCGTCGTCCTCTATTTCTACCCCCGGGACAATACCCCAGGATGCACCAGGGAGGCGTGCGGCTTCCGGGACCTCCACGGCACCCTGGAGGGACTGAACGCCGTAGTCCTCGGGGTGAGCAAGGACAGCCTCAAGTCCCATGACAAATTCATCGGCGACTTTCACCTCCCCTTCGTCCTCCTCTCCGACCCGGACACAGCGGTGATGTCGGCGTATGGCGCCTACGGCGAGAAGATTATGTATGGGAAGAAGACCACCGGGGTCATCCGCTCCACGGTGGTGATCGGGCCGGACGGTACGGTGGTGAAGCAGTGGCCGAAGGTGGCCAAGGCGGAGACGCACCCGGCCGACGTGCTGGAATTCCTGAAAAAGCGGTAGAGAAAGAACCCGCCATGGCGCCATCACACGACAGTTACATCATCCGCTGCCCCGCCTGCGGCGCGGCTAACCAGGTCCCTGCGGAGAGCGAGGGACGGTCTGGGAAATGCGGCAGCTGTCACGCCGCGCTCCCTCCCCTCTACCGTATACCGGTAGCCCTCACGGACCAGAGCTTCGACGAGTTCGTGGTTCATTACCCGGGGCAGGTGCTGGCCGAGTTCTGGGCCCCCTGGTGACCGCACTGCCGAAGCCTTGCACCGGTGGTGCAACAAGTGGCGGAGGAACTGGCGGGCTCGGGGGTGGTGGTGCAGATCAACACCGAGGAGAATCGCCAGTTGGCGAGCAGGTTCGGAATCAGGGGGATCCCGACGGTTATGATCCTGCGCAAGGGCCAGGTGGTGGACAGCGTGAGCGGCGCCATGGACAGGAATGCGCTCCTCGCTTGGTGGAAGAGGCATAGCGAGTGATAACAATCCAACATCCTACCCCCCCTCAGTCCCCCCTTGTCAGGGGTAAAGCGTTTAAGCCTCCCCTGACAAGGGGAGGTTTGGAGGGGTTTGAAAGAGCCACATGCCTCAGGAAACGGCAGAGACAATGACCGCAAACGCGGCGCTCGCGAGCGAGATATTTCCCCTGGTACTGTATACGGTGGCAGCGGTCCTCCTGGTCGGGGTCCTGCTCCTCGCCGCCTGGTGGCTCGGCGCCCGCTCCACCTCCCGCGACAAGGAGCTCCCCTATGAGTCGGGGGTGATCCCCACCGGGAGCGCCCGACTCGCCTACCCGGTCCCCTTCTACCTCATCGCCATCTTCTTCATCGTCTTCGACGTGGAGGCGGTCTTCATCTTCACCTGGGCCGTGGCCTGGGACGAGCTCGGATTGACCGGATTGATCCACATCACTTTCTTTATCGTGGTACTCCTCCTCGGTCTTGCATGGCTGTGGCTCAAGGGGGGCTTGGAATGGGGACCATCAAAAAGTTCAAAGTTCAAGGTTCAGGGTTCAAAGTTAAAAGAACAACCTTGAACGTTGAACATTGAACCTTGAACAAATTCTTTAGTCGAAGGATCCGATGTTGAAAACGAAGAGTATCTATGACAACGAACGAAGTCCCTGACAACATCCTCCTCACCCGGCTGGACGACCTGATCAACTGGGGTCGGGCCAACTCCCTCTGGCCGATGTTCTTCGGGCTCTCCTGCTGTTTCGTGGAGATGATGACCTCGTTCACCTCCCGCTACGACGTCTCCCGGTTCGGCGCCGAGGTGCTGCGCGGCACGCCGCGGGAGGCGGACCTGATGGTGATCGCCGGCACCGTCTTCAAGAAGATGGCCCCCTCGATCCTCAGGCTCTACGAGCAGATGGCCGAGCCGCGGTGGGTTATCTCCATGGGGAGCTGCTCCAACTCGGGCGGGATGTACGACGTCTACAGTGTGGTGCAGGGGGTGAACCAGATCATCCCCGTGGATGTCTACGTCCCCGGCTGCCCGCCGCGCCCCGAGGCGTTCCTCCAGGGGCTCATGCTCCTTCAGGAGAAGATCAGGAGCGACGAGCATCCGGCCCGGCCGGTGCTCCATCTGAAGGGGGGGACCCAGGGGACCACCACGCCGGTCCTCGTGGACGGCGTGACCAAGTCCCGCGACACCCGCGGCCCGGGGATGGAAGGGACCCACATCCGGGGCACCGCGGTACAGCACCCCCACTTCTGGATGCCCCGCTCCGACGAGATGTGGCGCCCCCCCGCGCCGAAGCACGACTTCCCCGACTTCGGCCTCGTCGGCGAGCTGGAGGCTGCGTTCGGGGGAAAGGTCGCGGCAGACCCTGCCGCCACCGACATGCCCACCTGGCGGGTGCCGCCGGAGCTGGTGCCGGCGGTCCTCGAGCACCTGAAGCACCGGAGCGCGAACCCCTTCCGGCGACTGGAGGATATCGCCTGCGTGGACGAATCGTGTCGCCGGGAGCGGGGAAACTACAAGGATTTCACCGTCAACTACCACCTCCTCTGCTTCGACACGCCCGGACATATCCGGATCAAGACCGACCTTGAGGGAAGCTATCCGGAACTCCCCACCGTGACCAACGTCTGGCCAGCCGCCGCCTGGTACGAGCGGGAGGTGTTCGACATGTACGGTATCCGCTTCGCCGGCCACCCGAACCTGCGCCGCATCCTCATGCCCCCCGACTGGGAGGGACATCCCCTGCGCAAGGAGCACCCGTTCCGCGCTACCGAGATGCCCGCCTACACCACCGAGGATGCCCGCCGCCATCAGCCGCTCCCGGGGGCCGACTTCTTCGAGCGGATCGACGAGGAGAACCTGATCCTCAACATCGGCCCCCAGCACCCGGGGACCCACGGCATCCTCCGCATCGTTCTCAAGCTGGAGGGGGAGGAGATCGTCGACCTGGACACCGACATCGGCTACCACCACCGGGCCGCGGAGAAGATGGGGGAGCGCCAGCACTGGAACCAGTTCATCCCCTATACGGACCGGATCGACTATCTCGCCGGGGTGCAGAACAACCTGGCCTACGTGAACAGCGTGGAACGGCTCTGCGGCATCACCGTCCCGGACCGGGCGATCACCATCCGGGTCATGCTCGCCGAGCTCTTCCGCGTCGCCAGCCACCTGGTCTGGCTCGGCACGTACGCCGCCGACGTGGGGGCGATGACCCCGGTCTTCTACACCTTCACCGACCGGGAGAAGATCTTCGACATCGTCGAGATGATCACCGGCGGCCGGATGCACCCCTCCTGGTTCCGGATCGGAGGCGTCACCGAGGACCTCCCCGAGGGGTGGGAGGAGCCGGTGAAGCATTTCCTCGACTGGTTCCCGCCGCGCCTGAAGGAGTATGAGGCCCTCCTCAACGAGAACCCGATCTTCAAGGCGCGGCTTGTGGGAGTTGGTGCAGTTTCGCTGGATGAGGCGATCGACTGGGGGCTCTCCGGGCCGAACCTGCGGGCGTGCGGCTTCGCCTGGGACCTGCGGAAGAAGATCCCGTACAACGGCTACGACCGCTTCGATTTCGAGATCGCCACGGCCGAGGGAGGAGACTGCTACGCCCGCTACCTGGTGCGGCTGGAAGAGATGCGCCAGTCGCTCCGGATCGTCGGGCAGGCGCTGCGGGAGATGCCGGGGGGACGCTGGATAACGGACGACTACCGCTACGTCTTGCCGCAGAAGCGGGACACCCTGAACGACATCGAGTCCCTCATCCACCACTTCATCAACTCGACGCGCGGCATGGCGCCCCCCAAGGGGGAGTGCTACGCCGCCATCGAGGCCCCCAAGGGGGAGAACGGCTACTTCGTCGTCTCCGACGGCCTCAACATCCCCTACCGGGTGAGGATCAAGACCCCGAGCTTCCCCCACATGCAGGCCCTCCCCCTCATGAGCCGGGGGTGGCTCGTGGCAGACCTGCTGGCGATATTGGGGTCGATCGATTTCGTGCTGGCGGATCTGGACAGATAAAACCCGTTCAAGGTTCAAGGTTCTAAGTTTAAAAACCTTGAACATTGAACATTGAACCTTGAACGAGACTTTATGATCCCCGAAGAGCTGAAAAAAGAGCTGCACGCCCGCGTCGCTACGGCAATCACTCCCCGTGAGGCGGCCGTGGACGTGATGAAGGAGCTGCAGCGCCACTACGGCTGGCTGACCGACGAGGCGGTGCACGAGGCAGCGGAGCTTCTCGCGCTCTCGCCGCTCCAGGTGGAGGAGCTCGCCACCTTCTACGAGATGATCTACCGCCGGCCGGTGGGAAAGAGGGTGCTCCACGTCTGCGACTCCATCTCCTGCTGGGCGGTGGGGTACGAGACCCTCATGGCGCACCTGGGCAAACGGCTCGGCGTGGAGCCGGGGGGGACCACCGCGGACGGGATGTTCACGCTCCTCCCGTGTGCCTGTCTCGGCTTGTGCGGCGACGGGCCGGCGATGATGGTCGGCGAAACCCTGTACGGAAAAGTGACCCCGGAAATAGCGGACGAAATCCTGGCGAAGGAAAGACAGGGATTGTAGGGGCGAACGGCGTTCGCCCTTGATCGAACCTGCATCGTTGTTTCCAGCAGGGCGCATGCCATGCGCCCCTACCAATAAAGGAGGACATACCGATGAAAAAAGGATTGGTGGTAACTGCGGGGACAATAGCCCTGCTCGCCCTGGCGTCGGCAGGCTTCGCCGACGTCCCGAAAGGGGGGAAGATCGACCCGAAGCACGAGTTCGAGGAGCACTGCGCCGTCTGCCATCCCAACGGCGGCAACACCATGAACCCGGCCAAGACCCTCAGCAAGAAGGACCGGGATGCCAACGGCATCAAGACCTGGAAAGACATCGTCAAGTACATGCGCAACCCCGGCCCCGGCATGACCAAGTTCGACAAGAAGGCCATCGCCGACAAGGAGGCAAAGGCCATCGCCGAGTACATCGTCAAGACGTTCAAGTAGTCATTCCCTGACGTGCGAAAGGAGGAAGAAACGATGAAAAAAGGATTGATCGTAACGATCTGCATGCTGGCGGTTGCCGCCCTGCCCCCGGCCATCTTCGCCAAGGAAAGCAAGGGCGAGGCGCTCTTCAAGCAGCACTGCGCCGTATGCCATCCCGACGGCGGCAACATCGTCAACCCCCAGTTCACCCTGCACAAGAAGGACCGGGATGCGCACGGGGTGAAGACGGCCAAGGACATCATCGGCAAGATGCGCAAACCGGGCCCGGGGATGACCATGTTCGACGAGAAGACCATCCCCAACAAGGATGCCAAGGAGATCGCCGAGTACGTCTTGAAAACGTTCAAATAGCCGGATAACCGGGGCGGCCCGCAGGGTCGCCCCCGCGAGGCAGCCATGATCAGGATCAAGCGGATCTATGAGCCGCCGGCGGCCGCCGACGGCAGGCGGGTTCTCATCGACCGGCTCTGGCCACGGGGGATGTCCAAGAACGAGGCAAAGGTTGACGAGTGGCTGAAGGAGATCGCCCCGAGCGACGAGCTGCGCACGTGGTTCGGCCATGACCCCGCCAAGTGGGCGGAATTCCGCACGCGCTACCGGGAGGAGCTCAAGGACCATGGCGAGCTCCTCGACCGGCTCCGCGCCGAGGCGCACAAGGGGACCGTCACTCTCCTCTTTGCCGCGAGGGACGAAGAGCACAACAACGCGGTGGTGCTGAAGGAACTGCTGTCGCGGTAAAGGGTTCCATGGAACAGGTTCTCTTTCGACATAACAAACCGGGCCGGCCGGTGACCTTTGCCGAGTACTGCGCCGAGGGGGGCTTTGCAGCGCTCCACAAGGCACTGAAGGAGCTCTCCCCCGACGACGTGCAGCGGGCGGTGATCGACTCGGGGCTGCGCGGCCGGGGCGGGGCGGGATTTCCCACAGGGAAGAAATGGTCGTTCGTGCCGCGGGACCTCCCCGGGCCGCGCTACCTCATCTGCAACTGCGACGAGATGGAGCCGGGGACCTACAAGGACCGGGCGCTCCTGGAGGCAAACCCCTACTCCCTCGTGGAGGGGATGGTGCTCGCCGGCTACGCCATCGGCGTCTCCCATGCCTTCATCTTCATCCGGCGCGGCTACGAGCTGCCGGCGGCAAACCTCCGGCATGCCATCGCCGAGGCGAAGGAAGCGGGCCTGCTCGGCAGGAACATCCTCGGTTCCGGCTTCTCCATGGAGATCGACATTCACCTCTCGGCCGGCCGCTACATCTGCGGCGAGGAGACCGCCCTCATGAATGCCCTGGAGGGGGTCCGGGCCAACCCGCGGGCGAAGCCCCCCTTCCCGGCGGTGAAGGGGCTCTGGGGGAGGCCGACGGTGGTGAACAACGTGGAAACTCTCGCCAACGTGCCGTACATCGTCGCTAACGGTGCGACCCGGTTCAAGGGACTGGCCACGACCCCCGAAGGGTCGGGGATGAAGCTCTTCTGCCCGAGCGGTCATGTCAGGAACACCGTCTGCATGGAGCTCCCTCTCGGGATGACCCTCGGCGAGATCATCGACGGGCCGTGCGGCGGCATGCTGCCGGGGAAAAAGTTCAAGGCCTGCATCCCCGGCGGGGCGTCTACGCCCTATTTCACGGCCGACCACTTTAACGTCCCGATGGACTTCGATGCAGTGGCGAAGGCCGGTTCGCGCCTCGGCACCGGCGGTATCGTGGTCTTTGACGAGCAGACCTGCATGGTCGGGGCAACCCTCAACCTGACGCAGTTTTTCGCCCGGGAATCGTGCGGCTGGTGCACCCCCTGTAGGGAAGGACTCCCCTATGTGCGGGAGATCCTGACCCGCATCGAGGCGGGGGGCGGGGAACCGGAGGATATCGAGATCCTCCGCGAGCATGTCCATTACCTCAACTACACCTTCTGCGCCCTCGCCCCGGGGGCAATGGGACCGGTAGAGGGGCTTTTGCAACTCTTCGAGGACGAAATCCGGGAGCACATCACGAAACGGCGCTGCCCGTTTCGTTAAAACTCAAATTCCAAATACCAAATCTCAAAATTCATCATATTTGGGATTTGGTATTTGAGATTTGGAATTTGTTTTTATGCCCAAACTGATCATCGACAACATCGAAGTGGAGGTCCCCGCTGGCACCAACGTCCTGGAGGCGGCGAAGAAGGTGGGAGTCTGGATCCCCCACTTCTGCTACCACCCGGCGCTCGGGAGCGTCGGCGCCTGCCGGCTCTGCGCCATGAAGTTTCTCGAGGGGCCGGTGAAGGGAGTGCAGATGTCGTGCATGGTGCCTGCCCAGGACGGGATGGTGGTCTCCACCACCGACGGCGAGGCGGCACGGATGCGCAGCCTCGTCATCGAGTGGCTGATGCTCAACCACCCCCATGACTGTCCGGTCTGCGACGAGGGGGGCGAGTGCCTCCTCCAGGACTACACCGTGGCCGGCGGCCACGGTATCCGCAGATACCGGGGAAAGAAGCGGACCTTCCGAAACCAGGACCTGGGACCCTATGTGGAGCACGAGATGAACCGATGCATCGAGTGCTACCGCTGTGTCCGCTTCTACCAGGATTTCGCCGGTGGCACCGACCTGGGCGTCATGGCCAACGCCAACCGGGTCTACTTCGGCAGGTTCACGGACGGCGCCCTCGAATCCCCCTTCTCCGGCAACATCCTCGACATCTGCCCGACCGGAGTCTATACCGACAAGACCGCCCGCTTCCGGGCCCGTTACTGGGACTACGAGATGGCCCCGTCCGTCTGCCCTTGGTGCTCGCTCGGGTGCAACACGGTCCCGGCGGCCCGCTACCGGGAACTCCTCAAGACCATCGCCCGGAGAAACGACGCGGTGAACGGCTGGTTCATCTGCGACCGGGGGCGCTTCACCAACGCCCCGGTGAACGACCCGGCGCGGCCGCACACACCACTCCTTGACGGCCGGGAAGCAAGCTGGGACGAGGCTCTCGACGTCCTCGTCACCCGCATCGGAGAGCTGAACGAGCTTTATGGCGAAGGGAGCCTGGCGGTAGTCGGCTCGCCGCGCCTCTCTCTGGAGGGATGCCTCCTTCTGCCACGACTGGCGGAACTCCTCGCCACCGACACCCTCTGCTACTTCAGCAGCTTGGAAGAAGGGGACCGGAGCGCCGCGGCTGTTTCCCTGCTGAACGGAACGAACACCGCCTCTATGGCCGACGTGGGAGAAGCCGACTGCATTGCCATTTTCGAGTGCGACCTCCGGGAGGAGGGGCCGATGATGCTCCTCGCCGTGCGCCAGGCGTGGCGCAAGGGAGCGCCGGTCTTCCTGGTGGGAAAGAACGCACCGCTGGAACAGGCGCGCGCCATTTCCATCGAGGCAATAGAGCTCAGCATCCTGGAAGAAGCCCCCTTGGGGATATTCGAGAGGCCCGTGGTTATCTGCGGCACGCGGCACAACTCCCCTGCGGCCATCGCGGAGCTCACCCACGCCGGGGCAAAGCTCGCCTTTCTCCTTCCCGGCCCCAACGCCTTCGGCGCGGCGCTCCTGTCCCGGGAGCAGGACTGCACCTCGCTCACCGAAGCGGTTGCCGCGGGGAAGGTAAAGGGAATCCTCGCCTTCGAGGCGGATATCCCGACGGAACTCCTGGAAGGGATGGCGCTCCTCGCCGTCGCCGACTGGCGTCCCACCGAGGCGGCAAAGCAGGCCCACATCGTCCTGCCAACGGCCGCCTGGACGGAAATGGACGGCACCTTCGTCAACAACGAGGGAAGGGCGCAACGCTTCCGCAAGGCGATGGCGCCAGGCCTTCCCCTGCGGGGACTCCCGGCCCGCTACCACGCCTCGGCAGACAAGCCTGTACCGCTCTACCCACCCCGGGTCCATCGAAGGGAGCCGCCCGGAGGGAGTCTCTTGCCGGCCTGGCGATTGATGGCGGCGATCATGGAGCGGCTGGGCGCGGAAAGGGTTGAACATCCGTTTACTGACGCGTGGGAGAGCTTGCGGGAACTTGACCCCGACGGGGAAGGAGTCCGGGTGTTCGAGCTCCCACAACGATAAGGTTTCGCGAGGGGTGTCGGCCTCAACCGGCACGGATTCTAGGGGCAGCCACGGGCTGCACGGGAGGAGACCATGAAGAAATCGGGAGTGCTGTTGTTTTGTCTGCTGCTCACGGGGTGTGCCACCAGCTTCAGCGGCAGTGCCAAGGTAGACGGTCCCGAGGACTGTCGCAAGATATGCGGCAAGTGGGACATGGACCTGGTGGGGATGGTCGCCATGGGCGAGTATACCAACGGCTGCATCTGCAAGGTGCGGGGAGCGCAGCTTGGCCTGAACGACGTCGGCCGCAGCGTCATCCTCGGTTCGGCCGGCTCCGGCGGTGGGGTGGCCGGTGTCTACCGGCAGATGAAAGAAGACTAGCTTAGCCCCCTGGAGCAAGGGATACCCATGGCGTCTGATGCCGTCGACATACTCCTTCTTGTGGTGAAGCTCGCCCTCATCTTCTTCGTGATCCTCACCCTGGCCGCATACCTGGTTCTCGCCGAGCGCCGGATCCTCGCCTGGATCCAGGACCGCAAGGGGCCGAACCGGGTGGGTCCACAGGGTCTCCTGCAGCCCTTGGCCGACCTGATCAAGCTCCTCACCAAGGAGGATTTCCGTCCTGCGCAGGCCGACCGGTGGCTCTTCTACCTCGCCCCTGCCATGGCGGCGATCCCGGCCATCCTCACCTTCGCCGTCATCCCCTTCGGCGCCGACGTCCGAATCCTGGGTCGAGAGGTGCCGCTGGTAGTGAGCGACCTCAACGTGGGACTCCTCGTCTTCATGGCCTTTTCCTCCATCGCCGTGTACGGTGTGGCCCTCGGCGGGTGGGCCTCCAACTCCAAATACGCCCTGCTGGGGAGCATCCGGGGCCTCGCCCAGCTCATCTCCTACGAGCTCTCCATGGGGCTCTCCCTCGTGCCGGTGGTGATGCTGGCCAAATCCTTCCGCCTCGCCGACATCGTCGATGCCCAGGCCCACGTCCCCTTCATCGTCTACCAGCCCCTCGCCTTCGTCATTTTCCTCATCAGCATCTCCGCCGAGTGCAAGAGGATTCCCTTCGACATCCCGGAAGCGGAGGGGGAACTGGTGGCCGGCTTCCATACGGAGTATTCGGGGATGCGCTTCGGGCTCTTTTTCGTCGGCGAATACATCAACATCATCGTCCTCGGTGGTCTTGCCGCCACCTTCTTTCTCGGGGGATGGCATGGTCCGCTCTTGCCCCCCCCGATATGGTTTCTCATCAAGGTGCTGGCGTTCGCCTTCTTCTTCATCTGGATGCGCGGCACGCTGCCGCGGCTCAGGTACGACCAGTTGATGCATTTCGGTTGGAAAGTGTTGACTCCGGTTGCATTGATAAATATACTGGTCACCGGCTGGTATCTCATGCTCC
>JAMXLF010000027.1 GCA_024281055.1 Geobacteraceae bacterium | reverse complement strand
CTGCTGGTCACCGGGGGGAGGGGCTATTACCAGGAATGGGGCAAGCCGGCGCAGGAACTTCATGCGGGCGATGTGGTCACCATTGCCGCCGATGTCAAGCATTGGCACGGCGCGGCCCAAGACAGCTGGTTCGCCCACCTCGCCATCGAGGTCCACCCGGAACAAGGGCCGGCAACCTGGCTGGAGCCGGTAGAGGACGACGATTACAACCAATTGAAGTAACGAGGATGACCATGGCTATCAGCGAGATTGCAGAGAAGAACCACGAGGAACTTTTTCCCAATCACAAATCGACCCTGAAGGTCACCGACCCGGAACTGATCGAGGTGTTCGACAACTTCGCCTTCGACCAGGTGCTCAGCCACGGCAGCCTCGACTCCAGGAGGCGGCTGATGATCATCCTGGCGTCGATGATCGCAAGCCAGGCGCTGGGCGAATACCGGGTGATGCTCGGCGGCGCCCTCAACGTCGGGGTGACACCCGTAGAGGTGAAGGAGGTCGTCTACCAGGCGGTGCCTTATGTGGGGATCGCCAAAGTCTTCGACTTCCTCCTCGCCACCAACGAGATCATGCAGAGCAGGGGAATTTCGTTGCCGTTGGAGGGGCAGTCGACGACCTCGCGGGAGACACGATTCGACAAGGGGCTGGCGCTCCAGAAAGAGATCTTCGGAGAGATAATCGACACCATGTACCAGCAGGCACCCGAAGGGCAGCGCCATATCCAGGAGTTCCTGTCGGCAAACTGCTTCGGCGACTACGTGACCAGGGGCGGGCTGGACATCAACATGCGGGAGCTCCTCACCTTCTCCATGCTGCTGTCACTGGGAGGGTGCGAGCCCCAGTTGAAAGGACATATCCAGGGGAACCTGAACATCGGCAACGAGAAGGAGCTCCTGCTCGAGGTCATCACCCAGCTTATCCCCTACGTCGGCTACCCACGGGCGCTGAATGCCTTGCGGTGCCTGAATGAAGTCGGGTAGCGAACGGGCGGAAACACCCGAGTGAACGGATACATCGAAAGGGGCGGACTGAATGAGTCAAACATGCACTCCATTACTCTCCGCTTGAACGGGAGGCGCAGTGGGACGTTGATATCTTTGTCGAAAAGCTAATTCAACAATAACACCAACGTCCCGCTCTGTTCACACACCTGCTTATCTCTTGGGGTATCCGGTAAAGATGAAGTCTTGCGTCTTTACGCGAGTGTGACACGCGAACCCGCACTTGGCGTCGTTCCCCTGCGGCGGTTTGTCAGTCTGGGTGCCCGGCCTGAAGGTGTCGGATGCAGCGTCGTATTCGAAAACCGCCCATCCCCACCCGCCGCTGTCCGCGAACCTCTTGCTGTCTTTCATCATGAAGTCGACGTCATGCAGGGTGCCCGGTACCGTCGCGGCGGGAAAGGTCTCCAGCGTTTTCGGGTTCCAGTGGATCTTCGCCATCTTGGAGCCGTCGGGGAAAGGGTTGCCGTTGCCGGGAATGCCGGCCCGGTAGGCCTTGATCATCACAGGATTAGCGAGGATCGCAGCCATCAGTCCTTGATCCTGACTGATGGAGACGATCTGCCAGTCCTGGTATCCTCTGAACTCGGAGAAGGCGAGCCCATTCGGCACCTTCAAACTGTACCTGTCCTGCGCGGAATAGGCGATGCCGCACAGGACAGCGAGTGACATCACGATGATCGCCATCGCCGCGATGCTTTTGAGTTCCGTCTTGGATGCCGTTCTTTGTGTTTTCATGTGTGACCTCCTGATAATGGACTTTGCGGACCTGGAGATGTTCCTTTGGGGAGTTTGCCTGTTTGCAATGGCTATTTACCACGGTCGGAGACGCCCAGGTAGGCGCTACTGGCCGCAAGCATTGCCTCAACGCCGGTGCGCAGAGTGGGGTTGAGCACCGGCGCGAAATCCGGCGCATGATTGGCCGGCAGCTCGTCCACTTTGCCCGACCTCCTTGCCGCATCATAAGCCATCGGGTCGATGCCGCCGACCATCCAGAAAACGGCGGGCACCTCCCATGCCGCAGCAAACAGACCTAAATCCTCGCTCGCTGTGGCCGGCGCTATCTCGGGCACACGCTCCGCGCCAAAGTGTTTCACGAGTGCCGCCACCACGCTCCGGGTGGCGGCATCGTCGTTGCGCGTCAGGGGGAACTCGCTCAATACGGAAAATTTCGGCGGTTTCGGCGCACCCGAGGCGGAGGCCTCGGCCTCCAGGATGCGCCTGACGGCAGTCAGCACACGCTTGCGCACCTCTTCCTTGAAGGTCCGCACGTTCAACCGGAGAAGGGCATGATCCGGGATCACGTTCTCGTTCATGCCGGCCTGCAGAGTGCCGACGGTCACGACGGCCGAATCCGTCATGGCCACTTCCCGCGAGACCACGGTCTGAAGGTGCATCACAGCCGAGGCGGCCATCACCACCGGATCGACGCTTTTCTGAGGCATGGACCCGTGAGCGCCGCGCCCGAACAGGGTCACCTCCCAACTGTCGCCCGCCGAAAGTATCGTCCC
>JAMXLF010000026.1 GCA_024281055.1 Geobacteraceae bacterium | reverse complement strand
CCCTCCGAGGGACGGAACACCGCTATGTCGGTCTTGCCATCGCCGTCATAATCGCCGGGAACGGGAATGTCACCCGAGACGCCCCACCGGACGACCTTGGTAGTGCCGCTGGCGCTGTTCATGATGTACCAGTTACCCTCCGAGGGGCGGAACACAGCTATGTCGGTCTTGCCGTCGCCGTCATAGTCGCCGGGGACGGGGATGTCACCCGGGGCGCCCCACAGGACGACCTTGGTAGTGTTAGTGGCGCTGTTGATGATGTACCAGTTACCCTCCGAGGGACGGAACACCGCTATGTCGGTCTTGCCATCGCCGTCGAAATCTCCGGAAACCGGGATATCGCCAGAGGTCCCCCACTGGACGACCTTGGTAGTGTTTGTGGCGCTGTTGATGATATACCACTTACCCTCCGAGGGACGGAATACCGCTATATCGGCCTTGCCATCGCCGTCGAAATCGTTATGAACGCCTTTAGTCGGAACAGGGGGGGGGCCTGCCTGGGCTGCCAGCGCAAAATTCAGCACTGTGTGACTGCCGGGGCTTGCATAGACGGCAAGGTTATTGAGCACGGATGCGGTGGCCTGCTCCGGTCTAAAGGAGTAACCGGTGGCCAGTGTGATTTCGCTCCCCCCCGGCGGCGTCACGTAGACGTCGTAGACATGTTGGGGAACATTGACAACCATGCGGACGTGGTAGGTGCTGCCGGCTGTGTAGGGTACGCTCACGGCTGCTGCGTAAGCGCTTCCGTTGCGGGCATCGATAGTGCCAGTCGTATTGAATCGAACGATGACTGCCCCGTCGGTATAAGCCGCGGCGGCGACACCGGACAGCATTGTCACGGCGTCGATACCTGCGGCATTGGGAACCATATCAAAACCAGCGGTGAACACCCCATTTTGCGAGGCAAACGATTGATTCTGCCAAACAGCTGAGCTGGTAATCGAGTTCGAGGTCGACGTGCTTACGGCAAATGCCACCGCGATTGTGTGGTTGGTCGCGACATTGCTAAAGGTATACGAGGGGACGGCGCCGACTGATGCGCCGTCGACCGTCACACCCGCGATCTGGTATCCGCTGGCGGGGGTAATGGCGAATGTCTGGCTGGCGCCCTGGGAGACGACGGTGGCCCCTGACGGAGAGATCGAACCGCCACTACCAACAGATGCCGACAAGGTATACAACGCAGAAGACGGTGGCGCAGCCGGAGTGGTATAGGTTGCCTGGTTGGAAAACCCGCTCACATCGCCGGAAGTGTCGTAGGCCGTCACGGCAAAGTAATAGGTTGTCCCGTCGTTGAGGTTTCCCAGAGTGTAGCCCGTGGTATTGCCCACATCGATATTCTGGGAATAACTCCCGGAGGCGGTCCCCACGTACACCTTGTACCCGGCGAGTGTCGTCAGCGGCGTCCCGTCCGTATAGGTGGTCGGGGCCGTCCAGGACAAGGCTGCCTGGGCTGCAAGGGAATCGGCGGCAGACAAATGAAATGTCAGCAGAAAAACCGAACATACAAGCAGTAGCAGGCGGGGAAGCCGGCGGCTTATGCATTTCTTTACCGTTGTGGACAAATTCAAAGTAGGTACCTCCTTGGCTTTTTTATGAAACAGAGCGAAAGGCAGCACAAGAAGGTACTGTTTCCGCCCGGCAGCCCTGCTGTCATATCCCGGTTTCCCGGGAGTTAGACCAGCGGCTTTGCGTCCCACCCTTTCGGGTGGTTTACCTTTGTCAGGCTTTACTTTTGGTATTGCTGGGTGCCTCACTACCTCCGATAGAAGGCTTCAGTTCCAAGGAATAAAGCTATTGTCGATCCCATCGCGTATCAGCGCCCGGTTGGCGTAGCCTGCTCTCGGCCACAAAAAAACCGGGACCGATATACCTGGTGGATATTTCGGCAACCCGGCTGTCTCAGTGAGACCCTGTAGGCTTTCCGCCCCATCCTCGCGGATGGTTTAGTATTATCGTCTATCACGAGCTTCTTATGCGATTACTTGTGTAACGATACGGCAAAAAACCGGAAAAGTATGTGATGTCGGTCACCGTTGTGCAAGTTATCGTGACAAGAACCTGAAAGCGGCATCCCGCAAGCTTTTGTAGAAGCAAAAAAAAACAGCCGGGGCAGAAATACCGTATGATATTTCGGCGACCCGGCTGTCTCGATGAGACCCTAGGCTTTCCGTCCCATCCTCGCGGATGGTTTAGTATTATCGTCTATCACAGCTACTTGGATTCTCGCGGGCGATTATAGCAGAATACTACGGGAAGAATGTGACGTACGTCACAATATACGCTGTTTTTTCAGAAAGGATGTTTTGATAAGGAGGTACTTTCTATCGAGGACCTCGATCTCCCCTTCATTGGTGAGTCGTTTCAGCAGGCGGGACACGGTTTCCCTGGAAACAGACGCGTAATTGGCAATTTCCCGGTGGGTCAGTTTCAGGGTGACCAGCACGCCGCGCTGGTCTTTCACGCCGTAAAGCCTGATCATGTTCTTCAGCACTGCCCGGACCCGCGCTTCCGCATCGGCAAAGCTCATGATCTTGAGCATCTGCAGAGACTCGCGCAGTCGCGAGCAGAGCATGGCAATGATCTGGTAGAGGATCTTTTCGTTTCTCAACACGAACCGGTCGAAATCTTCCTTCGACAAAAGGCCGATCTCGGTTTCTTCCATGGCAATGACGGTGGCCGGTTCAGTCTTTCCGTCGAACAGCGATAACTCCCCGAAAAAGTCGTTCCGTTTGTGGATGGCGAGGATACGCTCTTTCCCTTCGTCACTTACCTGGACGACCTTCACTTTCCCTGAGAATATTATATACATATACTTGGAGGTATCCTCTTCGAAGAGGACCACCTGGCCTCGGGGGAAATACTTCCTGATCATCAGCAGTTCCACCTCGGCCGCTTCATCCGCAGACAAGCCGGCAAACAAGGAGATGTTCCGTATGATGCCGGCCGGAAAAGATTTGTTGTTGCGGGCGTAGCCCATAGCCATTAACACCTCTTCATTGATTATCCGCCAACATAATGTATTGTCAATGACCGAAAAAAAAGTTACGCCCCACAGACAAAATAGGGATACAAAAAACCCGCCAGCGGGCAACCGGCGGGTCTTCAGTCAGTATTCCCTTGAACCGGACCGTCTCAGGTGCCGCTCACGTCGAGTGCCGCGATCCGAAGAGATGGAGCCCCGACGGCGCCGAAGAAGCGCAGGTCGTCACCCACGAGCTCCACGTTCCGGAAGAGCTCCAGAATATTGCCGGCGATGGCAAACCCCTTGACCGGTCCGGCAACCGCGCCGTTCTCGATCAGAAAGCCGGCCGCCCCAACGGAAAAGTCGCCGGAAACGGGGTTGGCGGTATGCATCCCCATGACGTCGGTGATGAGCACCCCCGTCCCGATCCCATCGAGGAGTGCGGCTGCCGTGGCAACCCCCTTTTCGATGAAGAAATTGGTCACCCCCATGTGGGGCGCGCTCTTGACGCCGCCGCGGGTCGCATTGCCGGTGGAGCTTTTCCCCTCCCGGCAGGCACAGAAGGTATCGTAGAGGAAGCCGCGCAGCTCCCCAGCTGCCACGAGGACCGTGTCGCGGTGGGGCACCCCCTCACCGTCGAAGGGGGTGGTCGCCATGCCGCCGGGAAGGGTGCCGTCATCCCTTATCCGGAGTGCCGGCGCAAAGAGCTTGTCGCCCAGCCGGCCGGCGAGGAGCGATTTTCCCTTCTGCACATTCTCCGCCAGGAAGGACGGGGCGAGGACTTCGAGGATTTCCGTGGCCACGTAGTTGTCAAGGACCACCGGGCAGCGCATGGTGGCGATCTTTCCGGCCCCGAGAAGCCCTGCCGCCTTGCCGGCCGCACGAGCGGCGATCTCCGCCACGGAAACCCCGGCAAAATGAGTGCTGAAGCCGAAGTCCCACCCCATCTGGGAATCACCGTTCTGTTCGGCGATGGCCGACACGCTGCTGGAAACCGAGGTACCGCGATACTCTCCCTCGACTCCCTGGGAATTCATCAGGAAGACCCGGTAGCTCGATTCGCCGTAGGAGCTCTTCCGGACCTTGCGCACGCGGGGATCGGCGGCGAGGACGAGCCGCTCCAGTTCCATAGTCCGCCCGATCTTCTCCTCCTCCCCGATCGTGGCCAGCCCCTCGTCGAACATCTCCCCGATCTCGGGGCAGTCAGCAGGAAGCGGAAAGCCGTGGCACTCGTCGGCCGTCTGAGCCTCGGCACCGACCACCGCATTGTCGATCATCCGGGCGAGGTCGGCATCCTCGAGGCTCGTGGAAAAGGAAAATCCCATGCGCCGGTCCTTGAGCACCCGCACGCTCACACCCACCGGCGCCGAGCACTTGAAGGTGTCCACCTTCTGCTCCTTCACCTCGATGGAGAGGTTGCGCGAAGCGCCGAGCATGATCTCGTAGCCGTCGAGGGCGCGGCCCTTGAGGAGTCGTTCGATTTTTTCGGCAGTCTGCTGGAAATCCATAATATACCCCTGTAGAGGGGACCGGCGGGCCGCCCAAAGACAAGACCGGCGGGTCGCCCTCAAGCAAAAGGGCGAGCAGCCGCTCGCCCCTACCTGTCACCACGTCATTCCAAATCCAGAATCATCGCAATTTCGTCACAATCCGGAAACTTCACACACTTCATGCAATCCCCCCAGACCTTGTGGGGGAGCTCGGACTTGTCGACGACGCGGAAGCCGAACTTGCCGAAGAAGTCGGGCTTGTAGGTGAGACAGAAGACCCGCCGCAGCCCGAGCTCGCGGGCCTCATCGATACAGGCCCGTACCACCTGCGTCCCTATCCCCTTCCGGCCGACATCCTCGGCCACCGCCACGGAGCGGACCTCCGCCAGATCTTCCCAGACGATGTGGAGAGCGGCGGTCCCCAGGAGTCTCCCCTCCTCCTCGACGACGTAAAAGTCGCGAAGCGCCTCGTACAGCTCGGAGAGGGAGCGGGAGAGCATGTCCCCACGACTGGCATAACCGGTGAGGAGCTTCTGGATATCCTTCACATCCTGTATCTGGGCCTTGCGGAGCATGGCAGTTCCTTTCCAAATACCTTCGTTACAACTAATTAATATATTACCCGGATTCGTAAAAAGCTCCAGATGCAAGGCGCGCAAGGAGCGGGGCGCGAGACCCTCACCCGGCCTTTGGCCACCCTCTCCCAAAGGGAGAGGGGTTACGTTGAGCGTCACGCGACGAAGCGTAACGCCGCAGATGGACTTTTTACGAATCCGCTATCCGTGCCTCTTCGATCATCTCCCGGGCATGCTCCATCGTTGTCTCGGTGACCTTCACACCGCCGAGCATGCGGGCCATCTCCGCCACCCGCTCCTCGGCATCGAGAAGGGTAATGGCGGTGGAGGTCCGTCCTGCCGCGACCCGCTTCTCCACCTGGTAGTGGTTGTCGGCAAAGGCCGCAACCTGGGGGAGATGGGTGATGCAGAGAACCTGCTGCTCCCGCCCCACCTTCTGCAGCTTCTTACCCACGAGGGCCGAGGTGGCCCCGCCGATGCCGGTGTCCACCTCGTCGAAGACCAGGGTCGGCACGTCGCTTTCGGGATGGACCTGCTTCAGGGCGAGCATGAGGCGGGAGAGCTCGCCTCCGGAGGCGATCCGCGCCAAGGGCTTCGGCGCCTCGCCGGGGTTGGGGGAAAAGAGGAACTCCACCCGCTCCGGACCGGTTACCCGCGGCTCGGAAAGCGGGTCGAACGCCACCTCGAAGACGGCGTTCTTCATGGCGAGTTCATGGAGTTCCTTTTCCATAGCGGTCTTCAGCCGTCCGGCCGCCTTACGCCGCGCCGCGCCCAGTTCCTCCCCTTTTGCCCGGAGCCGCTCGGCAAGCTCTGCGAGCGCCCTGTCCAGGTCGTGCCTGGTCTGCTCGCGATTGCGGAGGAGCTCCAACTCTTGGTCAGCTTCATCCTTGCAAGCGATGATCGCTGCCACTGTGGGGGCGTATTTCTTCTTGAGTCGGCTGATGAGGTCGAGCCGGTCCTCTACCGCCTGGAGCCGGCCTGGATCGGCCTCCACCCGGGTCGCGTAGTCCCGCAGAGCAAGGGCCGCGTCCTCCAACTGCAGGTAGGCGCCATTCAGGATGTCGAACACCGGATGCAGGGCGTTGTCGATTTCCTTTGCCTGGTCGATGGCAGAGATGACCCACCGGAGGCCTCCAAGAATGGCGCTGTCGCCACCATAGAGGCTGTCGAAAGACTCCTGGCTGGCCGTAAGAAGCTTCTCCCCGTGGGCGAGAAGACGTCGCTCCTGCTCCAGTTCCTCCTCCTCGCCGGGAACGAGGTTCGCCCGGCCGATCTCATCCGCCTGGAACGCCAGAAGGTCGAGGCGCCGCTCCGCCTCCCGCTCTCCCTCCTCCAAGTGCCGGAGCGCCGCCAGGGTCTGGCGGAATTCCCCGTGGATGGCGGCGAATTCCGCGCGCAGCGGCAGAAGGCCGCCGAAGCCGTCGAGGAGATGGAGGTGGTTGTCCGGCCGAAGCAGCGTCTGGGACTCATGCTGGCCGTAGATGTTGATCAGGGACTGGCCGAGTTCGGCAAGCACCGTCGTGGTGGAAAGCCCTCCCCCAACGAAGACCCGATTTTTCCCGGAACGGGCGATCACCCTTTTCACGAGGAGCTCGCCGTCGCACTCCACTCCCGTCTCCACGAGCTTGGCGAGAATCGCGGGATGGTGGGAGAGATCGAACAGCGCCTCCACCGTCGCCTCCTCCTCGCCGGTGCGAATCAGCTCGGCAGAGGCGCGCATCCCGAGGAGGAGGTTCACCGCGTCGATGATGATCGACTTCCCCGCCCCGGTTTCCCCGGTGAGGATGTTCAACCCCGGGCCGAACGCCACGTGGAGGTTGTCGATGATGGCGAAGTTTTTTATGTTCAGATCGGTCAGCATAAAGCCCGTTCGAGGTTCGAGGTTCAAGGTTCGAGGTTCAAGGTTCAAGGTTATGGTTCTAACGTTGAACATCGAACATTGAACGTTGAACTTGGTTTCACCGTTCTCCCCACTTCAATTTCGTCCGCAACACCTCGAAATAATCCTTGCTCCGCGATGCCACCAGCCGCGCCCGGTGCCGGGCACGGCGGATCCTGATCAGGTCGCCGCTCCTGAGTTCGACCCCCACCTGGCCGTCCAGTGTGAGAAAGACGTCCTCGTTGGCGGACTGGAGCCTGACCGTGACCACGGCGTCGCTCGCCACGACGATCGGCCGGTTGGTGAGGGTATGGGGACAGATCGGAGTGATCACCAGGCAGTCGAGGGCCGGATGGACGATGGGACCGTTGGCGGCGAGGGAATAGCCGGTGGAGCCGGTGGGGGTGGAGATGATGAGCCCGTCGGCCTTGAAGGTCGTGAGCCATCTGTCGTCTACCGCGGTCTCCAGATCGACGATCCGTGCCAGCGCCCCCTTGTTGATTACCACGTCATTAAGGACCCGGTGGCTGGCGATCTCCTTCCCCTCGCGCACCACGGTCGCCCGCAGCATCATCCGCTCGGAAACCTCGTAATCTCCCGACAGGCACCGCTCCAGGGCGGGATAGAGCTCGTCGAGGGTGATCTCGGTCAGAAAACCGAGGCTGCCGAGATTTACCCCGAGGATCGGCACCTCGCGGGCACCCACCAGGCGGGCCACCGAGATGAGGGTCCCGTCGCCGCCGAGCACCACGACGAGGTCCGCCTGGCCACGGATATCCTCCTCATCCATACCGGCGGCGCGCAGATGCTTGGCCAGATGGGCCTCGACGAGAGGGACCAGTCCCCGCTCGCCAAGCCACGCGACGAGCTCGTCGGCAACCCCCTGGCAGCGGGGATCGTGCACCTTCGCAAAGATCGCGATTTTTTTCATCGGGCCGCCTCTAACTATGGTATAAATAGGATTCTACTAGCACAGAACACCTGCCATGTCCAATGGAAATTCCGCGCTGTCCGGGCTATACTTGAAAGGCGTCCCAGCGGCAACCGCACTCCGATGGACACCCCTGATCACATTACCACACAGGCGAGGCGCAGATGGCTGAAGAGACCACTACTCCTTACAACGAAGCCCCCCAGCTCGACCCCCTGATGCTCACTATCAAGTCGTTCCTGGAGCACCTGGAATACACACTGGGGAAGGACAAGTACAGCGCCTCCCAGGCCGACTTCTTCAACGCCCTGGCCTACACGGTCCGGGACCGGCTCGTTGAGCGCTGGCTCGACACCCAGCAGCACTACTACAACGACGACTCCAAGCGGGTCTACTACCTCTCCATGGAGTATCTCCTGGGGCGCAGCCTGGAAAACAGTCTCATCAACGTGGGGATGCACGACCAGTTCCGGGAGGCGATGGAATCCCTCGGCCACGACATGGAGGAGCTGTGCGGGCAGGAGCAGGATGCCGGACTCGGCAATGGCGGCCTAGGGAGGCTGGCCGCCTGCTTTCTCGATTCCATGGCCACCCTTTCCCTTCCAGCCTACGGTTACGGCATCCGCTACGAATACGGGATCTTCCGGCAGCGGATCGTCGACGGCGCCCAGGTGGAAGTGCCGGACAACTGGCTCCGCTACCTCAACCCCTGGGAGTTCGGCCGTCAGGAGCACCTCCATCCGGTCAGGTTTTTCGGCAAGGTCGAGACGAAGACCGGCACAGACGGCACGACTGTCTACAGCTGGGTCGACACCGAGGACGTCATGGCCATGCCCTTCGACATGCCGGTCCCCGGTTACGGCACGAACACCGTCAACAGTATGCGTCTCTGGAGCGCCCGGTCGACCCGGGAGTTCGACCTCGACTTCTTCAACGCCGGTGACTACATCCGGGCCGTGGAAGACAAGATGCTGACGGAGAACATCTCCAAGGTCCTCTACCCGGCCGACCACAAACTGGAGGGGAAGGAACTCCGCCTGCGGCAGGAATACTTCCTCGCCTCGGCAACGGTCCAGGACGTCCTCTACCGGTTCAACAAGGCCCACGGCGACCTTGCCCTCCTGCCGGACAAGGTGGCCATCCAGCTGAACGACACCCACCCTTCCCTCGCCATCCCGGAGCTGATGCGCCTGCTCATCGACCAGGAGGGGCTGGCCTGGGAAAAGGCCTGGGATATCACCGTCCGGGTGTTCGCCTACACCAATCACACCATCCTCCCGGAAGCGCTGGAAACGTGGCCGGTCTGGATGTTCGAACAGCTCCTGCCGCGCATTCTCCTCATCATTTACGAGATCAACGAGCGTTTCCTCGCCGAGGTGAAGACCCGCTATCCGGGTGACACGGGACGGCTCGGCCGGATGTCCCTCATCGCGGAGAACGGACAGAAACAGGTCATGATGGCCCACCTTGCCATCGTCGGGAGCCATTCGGTGAACGGCGTCTCCCGCATCCACACCGAGATACTCAAGAGCAAGGTGTTCCGCCATTTCTACGACATGTTCCCGGAGCGGTTCATCAGCATCACCAACGGCATCACGCAGCGGCGCTGGCTGAAAAAGGCCAACCCTGCCCTGGCCGACCTCATCACCGACCATATCGGGGACGGCTGGATGACCGACCTCGACGAGCTCCGGAAGCTCCGGCCGCTGGCCGACGACCCGGAATTCCGGGCGCGCTGGCGCAAGGTGAAGCGGCAGAACAAGCAGAAACTGGCCGACCAGATCGTCCGGCGCAACTGCATCACCGTCGACACCGATTCCCTGTTCGACTGCCAGGTAAAGCGGCTGCACGAGTACAAGCGGCAGCTGTTGAACGTCCTCCACATCATCACCCTCTACAACCGGATCAAGGAGAACCCCGGCGGCGACTTCGTGCCGCGCACCTTCATCTTCAGCGGCAAGGCGGCCCCCTCCTACTTCCTCGCCAAGCTGATCATCAGGCTGATCAACGCGGTGGGGAGCAGGGTGAACGGCGACCCGGCCGTGAATGGCCGCCTCAAAGTGGTATTCCTCGCCAACTACGGTGTGACGCTCGCCGAGCGGATCTTTCCGGCGGCCGACCTTTCGGAGCAGATATCCACCGCCGGCACCGAGGCCTCGGGGACCGGCAACATGAAATTCGCCCTGAACGGCGCCCTCACCATCGGCACCCTCGACGGCGCCAATATCGAGATCATGGAGGAGGTGGGGAAGGACAACATCTTCATCTTCGGCCTGAACGCCGCCGAGGTCGCCGACCTGAAGACGGACTATTCCCCCCGGGACTACTATGACGACGATCCGGAGCTGCGGATGGCCCTCGACATGATCGCCGACGGCACCTTCTCGCCGGACGAGCCCACCCTTTTCCAGCCGATCTTCGAGACGCTCGTCACCAACGGGGACGACTACCTCGTACTCGCCGACTACCCTTCCTACGTCGCCTGCCAGGAGGAAGTGAGCCGGCTCTACCGCGACCAGGAGGAATGGACGCGCCGCTCCATCCTCAACTGCGCCGGGATGGGGAAATTTTCCAGCGACCGGGCCATCGCAGAATATGCCCGGGAGATATGGCAGGCCACGCCGGTCGAGGTCAGGCCGATCCTGGAATACCGGCAGCGCGATGCGCTCCCCTCGGACGTGCCGGATGGCGTTTCCGAGGAATGACACCAAGAGAGACCATGGACCTTTTTGACACAACCGCCGCCCCTGACCAACAGAAGGATGCGCCGCTGGCAGAGAGGATGCGCCCCCGCACCCTTGCCGAGTTCGTCGGCCAGGAGCATCTCCTGGGCGAAGGAAAGATGCTCCGGCAGCTGATCGAGGCGGACCAGCTCACCTCTCTCATCTTCTGGGGACCTCCCGGCTCCGGCAAGACAACCCTCGCCCGGATCATCGCCAACGCCACCCGCTCCCACTTCATCTTCTTCTCGGCCATCCTGTCGGGGATCAAGGAGATCCGGGAGATCGTGAAGGAAGCCGAGGAGGTCCGCAAATACCAGGGGAAGAAGACCATCCTCTTCGTGGACGAGATCCACCGCTTCAACAAGAGCCAGCAGGACGCCTTTCTCCCCTACGTGGAACGGGGAGTCTTCACCATCATCGGCGCCACTACCGAGAACCCCTCCTTCGAGGTGATCGCGCCGCTCCTCTCCCGCTGCAAGGTGCTCGTCCTGAACCCCCTCACCAACGATGAGATCAAGGGGATCCTGCGCCACGCCCTCCGCGACGCCGAACGGGGGCTCGGCTCCCTCCGGCTCGCCATCACCGACGACGCCCTCGATTTCATGGCCGACCAGGCGGGGGGGGACGCCCGGGTGGCACTCAACACCCTGGAAACCGCGGCGCGCCTGGCGAGAAACGGCACCATTACCCTCGACACGGCCCGCGAGGCAGTCCAGAAGAAGCCCCTCCTTTACGACAAGGGGGGAGAAGAGCACTACAACGTCATTTCCGCCTTCATCAAGTCGATGCGGGGAAGCGAACCCGACGGCGCCCTCTACTGGCTGGCGCGAATGCTGGAGGCGGGGGAGGACCCTCTCTTCATCCTCCGCCGCATGGTGATCCTCGCCTCCGAGGACATCGGGAACGCCGACCCGCGCGCCCTCCAGGTGGCGGTGGCGGCCCTCCAGGCGTTCCAGCTCGTGGGGCTCCCCGAGGGGAGGATCATCCTCGCCCAGGCGGTCACCTACCTGGCCACTGCTCCCAAGTCCAACGCCTCATACGTGGGGATCGACGCAGCCCTCGCCGAGGTGCGCGCGAGCGGCGCCCTCCCCGTCCCGCTCCACATCCGCAACGCCCCGACAAGGCTCATGAAGGAACTGGGGTACCACAAGGGGTACCGGTACGACCACGACTATGCCGAGGGGCATGCAGCCCAGGAGTATCTGCCGGAAAAGCTCAAGGGGAAGCGGTTCTACGAGCCGACGGAGCGGGGGTACGAAAAGACGATCAAGGAGCGGCTGGAGTGGTTGAAGGGAGAGGGCAAGAAATGATTGTGGGGGTTCTTCAATGAAGAGGATAGGTATACTCACCAGCGGCGGAGACTGCTCAGGCATGAACGCCGCCATCCGCGCCGCGGTGCGCACGGCCCTGCGGTTGAACCTGGAGGTGGTCGGCTTCCGCAAAGGGTACAGCGGGCTCATGCGGAGCGACGCCGTTTCCCTTGACTCCAAGGCGGTCTCCGGGATCATGCACCGGGGGGGAACCTTTCTCCAGTCCGCCCGATGCAAAGAATTCTGTACACCGGAAGGACAGCGCACCGCAATCGCCAATATGCAGCGGCTGGGGGTGGAGGGGCTCGTGGTGCTCGGGGGCGACGGTTCCCTCACCGGGGCACTGGCGCTGCACCACCTGGGCTTCCCGGTGATCGGTATTCCGGCCAGCATCGACAACGACATCCCCTTTACGGACATGTCGCTCGGAGTGGACACCGCCCTCAACAACATCATCTACGCCGTGGACTGCATCAAGGATACCGCCTCCTCCCACGCCCGCGCCTTCATCATCGAGGTGATGGGACGGCACTCCGGTTACCTGGCGAGCATCAGCGCCATCGCCTCCGGCGCCGAGTACGCCCTCATCCCGGAACAGGAGTTCGACCTCGTCGAGATCTGCCAGCAGCTTCGGGCCCGGTACGAAGAGGGACGGGACAATGCCATCATCATCCTCGCCGAAGGGGTCGGTCAGGCACAGAGTATCGCCGAGAGCATCAAGGACGCGATCGGCTTCGAGATCCGGGTGACGGTCCTCGGCCACTATCAGCGGGGGGGGGCGCCGTCGGTCTTCGACCGTCTCCTCGCCAGCCGCTTCGGCAAAAAGGCGGTGGAGTTCCTCATCTCCGGCACCCACGGTGTGATGGTCGGCCTCTCGTGCAACTCAATAATCGCCACCCCGCTTCGCGACGTGGTCAAGGGGGAAAAACTCCCCCAGGACGAGATGCTGCGGCTCGCGGAAGTATTGGGAATTTAAACTGACGGTATTTTTCTGATTGCCGTATTTACCCTTCGCCGCAGCCGAGCGAGTAAGGCCACTGCGGGAAAAGGCGGCCGACGGAGCGAGGGAAGCCGCGTAGCGGCCAAGGTGTCAGGGGCGGTTTAAGTAGGGTCTGGGACAACGCCCCATGAAACATTGGGACAATTAAAAAGCCCCGTCGGCAGCGTTCCGGCGGGGCTTTTTTCCTGCGAAGAGAAAGTTCAGTACCGATAGTGCTCGGACTTGTACGGACCTTCCTTCCTGACGCCGATGTAGGCGGCCTGGGCGTCGGTCAGCTCGGTCAGCATGGCGCCCATGGTCTTCAGTTGCAGCCGCGCCACCTTCTCGTCCAGCTCCTTGGGGAGGGTGTAGACGCCGACCGGGTACTTGGCCGGGTTGCAGAAGATCTCCATCTGCGCCAGGGTCTGGTTGGCAAAGGAGGATGACATGACGTAGGAGGGGTGCCCGGTGGCACAGCCGAGGTTCACCAGGCGACCTTCGGCGAGCAGGATGATGCGCTTGCCGTCAGGCTTGTCCCCGGTAGGGGGGAAAATGACGTGATCCACCTGCGGCTTGATGTTCTCCCACTGGTAGCCGCGCAGTTTCGCCACCTCGATCTCGTTGTCGAAGTGCCCGATGTTACAGACGATGGCGTTGTGCTTCATCGCCTTCATGTGCTCGTGGGTGATGACGTCGATGTTGCCGGTGGTGGTGACGAAGATGTCGGCCTTGTCGGCGGCGTACTCCATGGTGACCACCTTGTAGCCTTCCATGGCCGCCTGCAGCGCGCAGATCGGGTCGATCTCGGTAACCCAGACCTGGGCCTGCAGACCGCGCATCGCCTGGCAGCACCCCTTGCCCACGTCGCCGTAGCCGCAGATCACGGCCACCTTGCCGGCCACCATCACGTCAGTGGCGCGCTTGATGCCGTCCATGAGCGACTCGCGGCAGCCATAGATGTTGTCGAACTTGGACTTGGTCACCGAGTCGTTGACATTGATGGCGGGGAACTTCAGCTTGCCCTTTTCGTGCATCTGGTAGAGGCGGTGCACGCCGGTGGTGGTCTCTTCGGTCACCCCTTTGATGGTGGCCGCGGTCCTGGAATACCACCCCGGCTGCTCAGCCAGCCGCTTCCCGATGGCGGCGAAGAGCACCTTTTCCTCCTCGCAGGTCGGGTTGGCGATCACCGAAGGGTCCTTCTCCGCGTCGCTCCCGAGGTGCAGCAGCAAGGTGGCGTCGCCGCCGTCGTCGAGGATCATGTTGGGCGCGCCACCGTCGTGCCACTCGAAGATCTTGTGGGTGTAATCCCAGTACTCGGCCAGCGTCTCGCCCTTGACAGCGAAGACCGGAATCCCCGCGGCGGCGATAGCGGCGGCGGCGTGGTCCTGGGTGGAGAAGATGTTGCACGAGGCCCAGCGCACCTCCGCGCCGAGGGCCGTCAGGGTTTCGATCAGCATGGCCGTCTGGATGGTCATGTGGAGCGAGCCGGCAATGCGCGCCCCTTTGAGGGGCTTCGTTGCGGCGAACTCCTCACGGATCGCCATGAGCCCCGGCATCTCGGTTTCAGCGATGACCATCTCCTTGCGCCCCCAGGCGGCCAGGGAGAGGTCGGCAACTTTGAAGTCGTCGGACATGTTCGTTTCTCCTTTTGGTGATTGTTATTGGTAGGGACGCTACTTGCTGCGTCCTTTTCATGCTGTTGCCCGCAAGAGTAATACTGTCTCCTGCCCTTCCGCGCCTTCGATGCGCTCGCAGTTGAGCTCGCCGAAGCCTGCCGCCATGAGCCAGCTCGTCAGTTCCTCTTCCTCGAAGCCGAGCCACTGGTCGGCGAGATTCTCCCGTACCCACTCCCGTTCGTGCCGGGAGAGGTCGGCCAGCACGAGCAGGCCGCCGGGGACGAGCGTCCGCCGGATCTCGGCAAGGACAACCGCCGGGTCGGCGGCGTGATGGAGCACCATGTTGATAACAACGCAGTCGGCGCTCCGGTCCGGTAACGGGAGGTGGGTCATTTCCCCGAGTCGCAGGTCGATCCCGGCCAGCCCGGCCAGGGCGAGGCGACGGCGGGCCTCCTCCAGCATGGCCGGCGAGTGGTCTACTCCGATCACCCGCTCAGCCCGGGCCGCGAGAGCCGGAAGAAGCCCGCCGGTGCCGAGACCGATCTCGACCACCGTTTTCCCTTTTGGCACGAGGGAAAGGAGCCGCTCCCGGTAATCGGGAACCGGCAAGAGGGTTCGGGCAAGGTCGTCCCACTGCCGCGCATGACGGTCGAAAAACTCCTGGCTCCTGCGCCGGCGCTCCTCCAGCACGGCAGCGACGGCAGCAAGGTCGGCAGGACGCTCCGGCAGATCCGCCACCCCCTCTTCGACGGCCGGGCGGATGGCGGCAAAGAAGGGGCCCGTCCCACCGGCACGGTAGTAGCTCCAGGTCCCCTGGCGCTTGACCGCCAGCACCCCGGCCTCTGTCAGGATCTTCAGGTGCCACGACACCTTCGACTGCCCCACCTTCAGGATGGAGGTCAGTTCCTGCACCGTGAATTCGCCGCGCAGAAGCACCGCCACGAGCCGCAGCCGGCAGGGGTCTGCCAGTGCTTTCAGCGTATCGAGCATGTCCATATCAAAAAACCCAAGAAGATTATATCAATTTTTATTGATTTAGCATTTCAACGATTCAAGGTCAAGAAAAAAGAAGAGCCCGCCGGGAAAATCCCGACGGGCTCTTTCGAAACATGGTGCGGTCCGCGCTACGCCGCTTCTTCTTCCGGCACCCCCGCAACGGCCTCGCCGAACAGCTCCTCGAAGATCTCCCGCACCGTGGTGATCCGGTCCGCCTTCCAGGCGTTGGTGCCGCAGAAGACGAGGCCGCTTTCCGTATCCCCGCGCTGGGCGCGATCGAGGGCGGTAACGATACAGAAGCGCTCGCCCGACTCCTTGTAGGAGCACTTCTTGAGACAGTTGTTCGTGCAGAGCGTGCCGTTATCCCGGTCGTAAAGGACGATCTCGTCCTGGTTCCTGAGGATGGCCCGCCCGGGAAGACCGGCCGGGCTCATGATGAGGCCGATGTCCTCCTTCCGGCAGTCGAGGTAGGCCTGCTTGAAACTGTCGTCGGCATCACACTCCACCGTCGGCACGAAGCGGCTCGCCATCTGCACCCCGTCAGCACCCTGCTCCAGGGCGTGGAGAAGGTCGTTCCGGTCCCAGATGCCGCCGGCCGCGATCACCGGCACATCGAGCCCGTACTCGCTCCGGAAGAACTCCTTCACCCCACGCACCGTGGCATACTGGTCGTACTCACCGGTACCGATGTTTTCCAGCTTCTCCCCGAGATGACCACCGGCGGTATCCGGGTCTTCCACCACCACCGCATCGGGGAACCTGTTGTATCCCTTTTCCCACTTCTTGGCGACGAGCTGGGCGGCCCGCACCGACGAAACGATGGGTACCAGGGCCACATCGGGGGCGTGGGCGGCGATTCCCGGCAGGGTCATGGGAAGGCCGGCACCGCAGATGATCACCTTGGCACCCCCCTCGATGGCTGCGGCCACGAGCTCTTCGTAATCGGAGAGGGCCACCATGACGTTCACGCCGATGACCCCGTCCGGCGCGATGCGGTACGCCTTGGCAAGCTCGGCCTTGAACCCGTCCAGGTCGGCCTGGAAATAGTTATTGCCCCGATAAAAGCCACTGTTGAGGCCAATACCGGCGGCTGCCACCACTCCGACCCCACCGCACGCCGCCACGTGGCCGGCCAGCGAGCCGGCGGATATCCGCACCCCCATCCCACCCTGGACAAGGGGGTACCTCACTTCGTATTTGCCTATTTTCAGGGGCTTTATCATTCTCTGCTCCTCCATATCCTGAATGACGCAGGTTCAGAGTAGCAGAAAACGCCGCCGTTCTGTGTAATAGTATTGTAAAACAACCCGTATGTAGGGGCACCCCCGTGTGGGTGCCCTACATTGGGCGACCACGCGGGGCCGCCACTCCTAGCCCTACTAGCCCTACATTGGGCGGCTCGGGGCCGCCCCTACTAGTACTGATACGCCAGATCGACCTTCAGCAACTGGTTGGTCTGGGTTACGCCGCCGACCAGGTTGAAGTTGTTAATCCGCTCCCACCCGTACATGAATGAGAGGTCCACGCTGTCGCCGATCGGCACGTTCCAGAAGCCGCGCCAGGAATTTTTCCGCTCCACGGCCTGGGTCTCGAAAAGACGGCCGGAGTTCCCGCGTTCGGTGTGGTAATACTCCAGAGCCAACCGGTGTTTCATGGAAAACCAGTAGCTGTAACGCACAAAGAACTCCTCGGCCGCTCCCCCCTGGGAATCGCCGATCGGCATGCCGTTGTAGACGAATCCCTCCGGGAAGGTGCCGCTGGTATACAGAATCCGGTTACCCAGATAATATTCGAACCGGAGGTCGTTCTTGCCATCGGCCGTAAGGCGCGGGATGAAAAAACCGGCGACGTAGCTCTCAACGATGGGCCAGAAGAGGGCCGCATCCGTTCCGGAGTATTCCCCGTAGATTTCCGTATTGCGCAGGAAGGGGAGCCGGAAGCGCAGTTCGATACCCGCGTTGGCCTTGGAATTATCGCTGTGGGTCCCCCCCACAATCCCGTGCAGCCAGCTCCCAAGGCTGTTGTTCACCCCGGGTCCTCCCTGCAGCCTGCCAAGGTTGATCCCCAATTCCATTATATCCAGCGGCTTGATCGAAATCTTGGCCGCGTAGAAATACGGTTGCCGCGTCTGACCGTCGACCGTCGTTTCATCGAACCGGGAAACGATCAGGTCATATTTCAGCAGATTAACGAATTTGAGCGCAATCGGTTCCGGACTGGACAGTTTTATCAGGTCGAAATTGCGCGCATTATCGGTGAGGGTAATCGCCCCCCGGTACCCGACCCCCAGCCAGTTGGCATCCCTGCCGACCTCCAGTTCGAGCCCGCCGCCCCCGGCCTTCGCATACCCCTTGTTGAGCCTGCCCTGGAGCATACCGTCTCTCTCGGAGTAGAGCAACTCCGGCTCCAGCAGGAGGCTGACGTACCTGCTGAAAAAGGCCTCACTGCTAAATTGGATATCGGCATTGCTCCCTTTGCGGTACACGATCCCTTCATTATTTTCCAGAAGCGGCGTTCCCTCCGTACCGTGCTGCTGCACGATGGCTAAAGGGGTATCGGGCCGTAGGCCCGCACCGATCCCGAACACGCCATCCCCTCCCGGATCGTGGACCTGCCGCTCATAGCTGCGTGGCACACCATCCAGGTAAACGTAGCGGACACGAAACGACGACAGCGGCTTCACGGCAAACCCGGGCGCCTCCTCCGTTTCCGTCCGCAAGTGGACCTCGCGTGCGAGGAAGCTTTTCAGTTCTTCGATGAGAGCCGTGGCAAATTCGTGATCCGTGGTGGATCTGCTTTCTGCAAGCCGTTTTTCGGCTTCGAGGACAAGCCTGGCGGCTTCGGCCCGGGAAAAGGGCCTGATCCCCTTGAAATCGCTGGTTATGAGACCGAAGGAGGCAAGTTTTTCCAGGTAAAGATAGACGGGGCTGTCGAGGGGGATATTGTTGGACGCCAGCGCCCATGCCGTCCCGGGAAGAAGGGTGATGAACCCGCCCCAGGCCAGCAGCACGATGACGGTCAGAAAAGCTGGTGGATTCTTTTTGATTGCTCCCGCAGGGCGTCGAAAACCGGACGGCACAATAAATGGCTCCAGGTGCAAGGCTGGCGTAGCTGGAAGAAGAATCCGGACGCTCTTCAGGAGCTCGTGACGGTCAGGTTCTGTGCGGCACTGGCAACACGAAACGGAAGAATCTTGGCAGACCCCTCTTTCCTCCTGGGGAACATATCCGGACGTGCATTCTGACTATCCCAAGCCGCCATACCTGCGTGGTTGAAGGCTGGCGCAAATTCGACGACCATCCGTCGCAGCGACTGGACGACTTCAATAGTATCGAAGGTCCCGGCCAGATGGAACAGCCGGTCGATATCGGCGGATATCTCCCCGAGATCGGCCCCCGCCGCGGTAACAACCCTGATCTTCTCGTGGGCGGTCGGCATAATTCCCTCGCCTTCGAGAACGAGTTCCTCGAAAAGCTTCTCGCCGGGACGCAGGCCGGTAAAGACTATATCAATATCTTCATAGGGAATCAACCCGGAAAGCCTGATCAATTCTTCGGCAAGGTTCGCGATCCGCACCGGTTCGCCCATGTCGAGCACGAAGATCTCTCCACCATTCCCGAGACACCCCGCCTGCAGCACCAATTGGGTCGCCTCGGGAATCGTCATGAAATACCTGGTGACCCTGGGGTCGGTAACCGTGACCGGCCCCCCTTTCCTGATCTGCTCCATGAACAGCGGGATGACGCTGCCGTTGCTGCCGAGAACGTTGCCGAAACGCACCGCCGTGAACCTGGTTGAGCAGGTGGGGGCCAATGCCTGCACGTACATTTCGGCAGCCCTTTTGCTGGCGCCCATCACGTTGGTTGGATTGACAGCCTTGTCGGACGAGATCAGCACGAAATTCCTGACGCCGAACAGGCGAGCCGCGTCCGCCATGATCTTCGTACCGCCGATGTTGTTGACAACCGCCTCGGCAGGGTTGAACTCCATCATCGGGACATGCTTGTACGCCGCAGCATGGAACACCACCTCGGGGAGGAACCTCTCGAACAGCAACTCCATTTTCTCCTGGTTCCTCACGTCGCCGATTATCGGGGCAATCCGCAGATCGGGGAATTTTTGCCGCATCTCCCGTTCCAGGTAAAAGAGCGGCGTTTCGGCATTGTCCAGCAGAATCAGCTCGCCCGGTCCGAACCTGGCGACCTGGCGGCAGATCTCGCTGCCGATGCTCCCCGCGGCTCCCGAAACCAGTACCACTTTACCGGCCAGACAGTCGCGGATCCCCTTCTCATCGAGAACGACAGGATCCCTTCCCAAAAGGTCGTTTATCTCCACATCCCTTACCTGCGAGACCGAGATCTTGCCGTCGATGATATCGCCGAGTGTGGGAAGGGTCCTCACCCGGGCATCCTCCGCCGCGCAGCTCTCGACGACGCTCCGGAGCACGCTTCCCCGCACCGAGGGAATGGCGACGACCACTTCCCTTATACCGTAGTTTCTGATGAGCGCCGGCAATTGCGCACGGTTGCCCAGAACAGGGATTCCGCTCAGATACATGCCCTTTTTTGCGGGATCGTCGTCCACAAAACCCACCACATTATACGGCGTGCCGGTCTGCCGTCTTATTTCCTGCAGGAGGAGGCTGCCGGCCTCACCCGCCCCGAAGACGAGCACCCTGGCGCCATAACCGTGCCCATGTGCAGTGGATTTTTCCCGATAGAGACGCCAAGCAAGCCGACCGGACGAAACCGTCACCAGGAGCAGAAACCAGTCGATGAGCAGGACCGACCGTGGGAACGAGGCGAGAACATCGAGGAAAACGAAAGCCAGCACGCAGACCATTGAAGCAATGGTTACTACCCGGGCTATATCGATTGCGTCGCGGGGCGAGGCGTACCGCCATAGATTGCGATAGAACCTGAAATAGAAAAGCACCAGCAGTTTCACTGCCAGGACCACGGGAAGAGTCCGCCACAGGAGTTCCCCCATGACTGGCGGCAGATGGAAATCGAACCGCAGGAGGAAGGAAAAGAGAAAGGCAAACGCGATGGATAAGGCGTCCGCAAGAAAAATAATGAAGTTTTTGATGGGCCTCATATGGACGTTCCGTAGCTCGACTAACTTCATAGACGAGAGTCTACCATGGCAAATCGAAGTGTCAAATGACGCAAGCCGACTTTTTGAACCGAACCATTATCCATCTAACTATCTTGAATTTAATAGTTTTTTCAGGACACACCACAAAGCGTGCCCGATATTCGCTAAGGGAATTTTGCTTTTTCATGTTGGGGAAAATTGCCGAATGGACGAGAGGCATCCCTGAAATCAGGATGCCTCCTCGTATCTATGCGGGGTATTGAAGGTTGGGGAATTTGGGACCGGTCGTTTTTCAAAACCGGTGGAACCGGATGCGAATGACTACAGGCCGCGCGCAGCCGGCCCTTTTCCCTTTATATCATCGCTCACGCCCGGTGCACTGAAACGGGAGCCGAGATTATCAAGATCGACAGCCTTTACGATGCGATAAGCCCTCTCTGCATCCCCCGTCATCAGCGCCGCAACGAAATTACCGTATGCAGGTGATAAGGGCTTGCCTTTGCGCGATTTGAAGGCCTGGGAAAGGAACGTATAATCGGTAAGCCTCCAATCCCTGTTCTTCGTAAAATATTCAATGTAATTGGAAACAACGGCCATTCTCTTCATCTCGATCAATACACTCGCGTCTTCTCCCGGCCCTTTTTCTTTCAAGGTTTTCACCGCATAATCGTCCGTTGCCGAGTCCGCGAACAACAGCCATAGTCGCCTGATGTCATCGGCGGTCTTCAACCGGTCGACAAGGGAGTAAAAAGCCGAGCAGGAAGCCGAATAGGAGATCTTGGCATCGGAAGCTATCGGCGGCAACCGGCTATCCGAACGAAGTGAATTAATATCTCCCAGGTTCTTCGTGGTATTTTCCTCTACGCCGCTGCAATACCCGGCGGCATTGCCGGCTTTATCCATTCTACCCACCGTATCGATTATCCTGTCACTGGCAAACAGCTTGTATCCCTCGCTTTCCATGATCATTTCGTTGTCACCGTAAACGTAGTTCCTGGCCTGCGCACCCGTGGCGATTGCCAATACAGCCATCAGTATCAATACAACCTTGTTCATTTCGTTTTCTCCTCCCCGAACCGTTTCAGATCGATTCGAACTCGTTGTTGAACTTCTCCTGGCTTTCTTTCCGGCTGTTCGCCGTGCTGTCGATGGCAATGGAAGCCTTTGTCAGCTCGTAGGCATCGTTGAGCATCCGGACGAAATGCTCCTCTGCCTCTTTCGACCTGTCGTCGGTCACTTTCTCGCCGGCACCGTTCCGGGACATGAACTGCCGGAACGCGGCCACGTCCTCCCGGGTCATGACCTCGCGGGGGGTGGATGCGAAGTAGTCGCTGACCTTATTTACCCGGGCCGGGTCCGCGAGGGTCTTGTCGATGAAATCCAGATATTCCCGTTTGAAGGCCGGTGCATTACGGATGAGCATGGCGTTGGTGCTGTCCATCATGAAGCTGCGTACATCGATGCCGGTCGAGCCGATGATGACGTCGTCGCCGAAAACCGAAACCCCACCCCGGAGCGGAAGGTTATGCCCTTGGGCGGGCGGCAGGTATTCGTAGTAGTCGAACGTGGCCCGTCGCGCCGGATCGCTGCTCTGCCGGTAGAACTCGGCAAACGCCTTCATGGCGTGGCGGGCGACGAGGTTGATCGGGCTCGTGTCTGCGGAGTTGGTCAGGACGGTGACGGTGACGTTGGAACAGTCGAGCTCGCCATTCACCATCCTGCTCAACTCGTACGTAAGATCGGCAGGCGGAAGGAAATGGGCGTTGTGGAAGACGACGCGCTTCGGAGTGGTCGGGGTCGCCGCAGCACAGACACCCGGAATGGCCCTGAGCCAGGTATCGTGGATATATTTGCCTCCCGCAGCCTCCTGGCCGACCGACGTACCGTAGGTCCGCCGCCGCTTTTCGGCCGGGAGGCCCCTGTCGAAGGGAAGGTCTTCCAGGTACGCGAGGGTGCTCGTCTTGTCCAGGGGAAAGCCCGCTTTCTGCGTTCGATCGATCGTCGCCAGATATTTGGCAACATAGGTGCTGCCATTTTCCTCCATTTTCCCCCACCGGATGCCCATCCGTTCCGGAAGACTGTACACCGTCCTCTGTTGTTCCTTGGCAACACACGCATCGAACCCCGTTATTTTCTCCTTGGCACTGCAGGCTTTTTCTGCCAGTTCAAGATTCGCCACAAACTCGTTGGGGGCATGCTGGCGAACCTCGGCAAGAGTGGCAACCATGGGCTGGAAGTTCCACAGCGCCTCGAAGGCCCTGGAGATCGCATCGCCACCCCGGTCGAGCGTGGCATACACATCGATGCCCACGAAAACATGACCGGCCACCAGCGGGTTCGGGTGCATCTGGGAGGCGTCTTCCACGTCCCGCCCCCCCATCTGGACGGCGCTGCCGTCAACCAGCAGCAACTTCTGGCGCATGGAATCGGCGATGTGCTCCCAGTCCCTCGCTTCATCAGCCCCCGGTGGGCGAGCGGCGGGAAGCATCGCTGCGACCGTTTCTCTGAGTCGGCTGAACTGCTCCCCGTACCGGGAGAAGGCAAAGCATGCGTCGGCATCTGCCGCCAGCCGCTGAAACGTGGCATCGGTCCTCGCCTCCCCGTATGCTTTCCCCAGTTTCATCAGGTTTTCCTTCTGGGGAGCGGTAGAGACGACGCCCACGTTTTTCAGGTCCTGGTCCTCGTTCCCTCCGCCACTCCTGACGGCAAAGGCGACCACGTCGGCACGCTTCGAGTAGAGGCCGGAAAGGAACAGGCCCGAATTGCCGGTGTTGAGGTTGGATATGTTGAGGCCGGCTGCCGGCACGCCGGCGATCCGCTCCTCGGCGAAGACCCTGTCGATCGCTTCGAGCCTTTCGGCACTGCACGCGCCCGCCGGACTCCCTGCCTTTTCTTTCGAGCATCCCATGGTCATGAAGGCCGCGTCTTTTACGATATTTGCCGTGGGACGGTTGTAAAAACGGATCCGAAGGTGCCCCCTTCCCTCTCTTTCCATCATCGAGTAAAAATCCAGGTTTTTGTAATTGGCCTCGTAGTCCACGAGAAGCCGGACCGGAATGCCCCGCTGGGCCGCGCCCAGGAGCGCCTTGGTCAGCACCGCCGAACTGTGATCGTCGGCGTAGACGCGAGAGGCAAGGTCGATCGACTTCTTCGCCTTTCGGACCATTTCCAGCTTATTGAGAAAGGCTGCATCGTTATCGGTGAACACAACTCCCTCGCTCACCTCCAGCGGCCAGGCGGATGCGTCCTGCCGCAGAACGTCGGCCGTAAGCCCCGCCTGACGGTTGCAGCAGCATCCACCCATAACCGCGGTAAGCAGCAACAGACATGACACGAACTTTTTCACTTTACCTCCATTCAATCTGTGTCGATGGTGGATTCTATCCCGGTGCATCAAAAGAGCGGCCTCCCGGAACGACAATTCAAATCCGCAGAACCTTCAGCTCCGTCCACCCCGGGGTTGCGAAAGAGGGGGTTTGCAGCATCGAGGTTATAGCATACCGTTTTCTTGCGATCTTGCAATCGTGCCCCGCGCCCTTGACAAGAGTCGTTTATCGGGTAAATTCAAATATAAGGTACGTGTGGTCAAAGCAATATTCCCTGTATCCGAGCTTATCCGCTATCCTCGACGTTGTCCCATGAATATACGGTCATTTCGATATAATTCCAGGCACAGACCCTCGTAGCGTTATTCATTGAGCGGTCACAATTACTGCAAAGGGAGGCGAGCATGCTTCGTCACGTGAGACTTTTCGGATTGTTTTGTTTACTGGCCGCTTTGGCCGGCTGCGGCGGCGGTGGTGATTCCGTTTTCCTGCCGATTCAACCCGCTACCCCGCCGACCGGCGTAGTCGCCACGCTGGCAGGCAGCGCGGGGATTGCCGGCACTGCCGACTCACCTACCGGGCCCGGCTCCCTGGCAAGATTTCGTCAACCATTCGGTGTCACGTCGGATGGAACAAACGTTTACGTGGCAGATACCAATAACAGCACTATCCGCAAGATCGTGATCGCCACCGGGTTTGTCACCACGCTGGCCGGCTATCCGGGGGTCAGCAGCTTCCGTGACGGGAGCGGTACGGCGGCGGCTACCGCAGCGTTTTTCAATCACCCGGATGGCATCACGACGGACGGAACGAACCTCTATGTGGCCGATACGGGGAACAACGCCATCAGGCAGATCGTGATCGCCACCGGGGTCGTCACCACGCTGGCCGGCACTCCGCCACCAGCTATCGCCGGTTCCACCGACGGCACCGGCGACATCGCTACCTTCACCAGCCCGAAAGGGATTGCGATCGACAAGACGAACTCGATTCTCTATGTGGCCCAGGGTGACCCCACTACTGGTAATAACAGCAACATACGGAAAATCGTGATCGGCGCCACGGCCGCCACCACGGTCGTCAGCACCCTGGCCGGCACCGGAACTGTCGGCTCCGCCAACGGGACCGGTCTCACGGCCAGCTTCAACAAGCCTGCCGGGATCACGTTCGACGGCACGTCGACACTTTACGTGGCGGATGCCGGCAACAACACCATCCGGAAGATTGCGATCGGCGCCACGGCCGCCACCACAACGGTCACCACGCTGGCCGGCAGCCCGCCGCCGGCTTCCGCCGGCTCGGCCGACGGAACCGGCACGGCGAGCTTCAGCAATCCTACCGGCATCACGATCAAAGGACCGAACCTCTATGTGGCAGATTCGAGCAACAACACCATCAGGACAATCGTGATTGCCACCGGAGCCGTCTCCACTCTGGCCGGCAGCCCGCCACCGGCACCCGGCGGATTTGCCAACGGCACCGGCTCCGCAGCGATATTCAATCAGCCGACCGGCATCACGACGGACGGGACGAATCTCTACGTTGCCGACTTTGCCAACGACATTATCAGAGCAATAAGCATTTTGAATTGAGCAGGAGTTCATGCTGACTGGAAAAGCCCGCTTATTGCGGGCTTTTCCAGTTTCAGAGCCCTTCTCGTTTTTGTAGTGCAGCTCGGCCATGCCGGGCTCCGTCTTATCAGGCAAATATTGCTGTTTGTATTTTCCAAACATCATCACCATCACCTCTAACATGTGAACATTATTATTAAACAAAGCCGCAATAAAAATTTCACCGCAGCTTGACAATTGCTTTTTCTGAGATTTACTTCACATAAATTTTAAATATCAACTATGCCATGAAAAACCGAGATTTATTAACGTATTGATCAAATACCGCCGAATTAGATTGAGCAAACAGAGCCCCAAAGGAGGCACATAGTGCACAGCTTCATCGTTACCCTGTTGATCGTCCTGCTCGCCGCCCCGACATTTGCTGCGGACACGCTCAAGACCGACGAGGAGAAAACCCTCTACGCCATCGGCGAGATCGTCAACCTCCAGCTCTCCCTGTTCAACCTTACCCCAAGCGAGCTGGAGATCGTGAAGCGGGGGCTTACGGACGCCGCTGCCGGTAAGGGACTGGTGGATATCGGCGCCTACCAGGAAAAGGTCCAGGAACTGGCCAAGGCCCGCCGCAAAGCACAAGCAGAAAAACTGGCCGCGGCGAACAAGGATTTCCTCGAACAGGCTGCCAGGGAGAAGGGCGCGCTGAAGACGGAGAGCGGCTTGATCTACCAGTCGCTGGTCGAGGGAACTGGCAGCACTCCCCGGCCGGAGGATACGATAAAGGCCAACTATCGCTGCACGTTCCCCGACGGCAAGGAATTCGACAGTTCCGCCAAACGGGGGAAACCGATGGAGGCAAAGGTCGACAGCCTCATCAAGTGCCTGGAAGAAGGAGTTCAGAAGATGAAGACCGGCGGCAAGGCCAGGTTGGTCTGCCCTCCCGATACCGCCTACGGGGACGTCGGCGCAGGGGATGCCGTCCCACCGGGCGCCACGCTGGTTTTCGAAGTTGAGCTTCTCGAAGTCAGGAAATGACGATCATGCACCTTGTTCGTTTATTGTGCAGTTCTGAAACTATTGCCGTATTGAGAGGCTAACGTGGCCAGCATTCTCCTGATCGAAGACGAGCTGCGTGGGGCAACTGCCCTGCAGAAACTCCTCACGGAGATCGGCTACGACGTCAGACTGGCCCGGGACGGTGAGGCGGGCCTCTGTACCTTCGAAAGCGAGCAGTTCGACCTCGTCATCCTCGACCTGAGCCTTCCGAAGATCGACGGCTTCGTCCTGTGCCGCATCTTCCGTTCGAAAGCACGGTATGTTCCCATCATCATGCTCACCGGGCGGACAGAGGGCAAGGACAGGGTAGTCGGCCTGGAAGCCGGTGCGGACGAATACCTGACGAAGCCGGTTAATTACGATGAGTTGCTGGCGAGGATCAAGGCGCTGCTGCGCCTCGTCGAAAAAATCGGGAAAGCGGACCAGAAACCGACTGACGACCAACTGCGGGTCGGCCATCTGTTCATCGACCTGGAAAAGCATACCGTGGTGAGGGACGGCATCCCGATTCGCCTCACTGCACGCGAGTTCGACCTGCTTGCGTTTCTGGCCCAACACCCCGGCAAGGTGTTCAGCCGCCTCCAGCTCCTCCAGGAGGTCTGGGGATACAAGCACGAATGTTACATGCACACGGTCGACTCCCACGTCAACCGGCTTCGCGGCAAGATCGAGGAGCATGCGGCGAAGCCCGATGTCCTGTTGACCGTATGGGGAGTAGGTTACAAACTGAACGATCATCCGAACGAGCACACGCACCACTGAAAGCAAAACGTCTCCTGACGCGTCGGGCACAGCAGCCCCACCCCGCACCACAGCCTCCCCCCATCCCACCAGCAATTGTGAAACTCTTGTGAACTTTTTGTGACAATTTCGGGATATCTTGGCCCTTGCGCACCGTATGCTTTGAATACGTAGAGGGGTGAATTGTACCCAGTGCCGGACAGTCAAAATATAATTAAATTTCGCTAACTTATCACGGAGGTCACGGGGTAATTACGCGGGAACCGGAGGCTACACTCAAGACCTGGATCACCCTGGTGGCCGAAACGTCAGGGAGAACGAACATGAAAAAGCACACCATCATTTTGTTGGGAATCGTATTGGTGCCATACGCGGCTTTCGCGGCCACCAACTGCCGCGTCGTGGAATATCCGGATCATTACGAGGCGATATGCACGGGAGACGCTCCGCCACCGGCCCCATCCTCGGCTGCCCCCGTTTCCCCCGCATCGGTTACCGCCTCCGCAACCCAGGCGGCGCCAGCACAGCTGGAGGCACAGCCGCAGGAACACCATGAACAGACTTTCGAGGCCTTGCTGGCGGCCCAGGAACAGGCACAAGCCAATGCCGATGGGGATGTCACCGTAGTGGTGAGCGACCTCGGCAGAAGACATGCGGAGCAGTGGCTCAGAACGCTGCAGCGTCCGTGACACCGCAAAGCACATCCATCACGCGTGAAATGAGACAAAGGCGTCTCGCCATCAAAAGACGAAAGGAGAGTGATGCACTTGAAAGCGTTGGAGTCGACTGCGGCAACTACACAGAGAAAGGAGGCACGACTATGATCCGATGTAAGCCGTTGTTAGTGACGATCTTTGTAATGGCAGCAGCCGTCCTTCTGCAAGGTATCGGCGTAACGTACGCGGATACGGGTGCAGGCGGAGAACGCCAGCTGCACCCCTACGCCATCCGGGATCCGAATGTTAACCAGAACCTCTCCCACGCACAACGGGCGCGCGTGCAGAGAGACGCCGCCGCCCAGAAACGGCACACCGCGAAGAAGTTCGTCAGGGACTTCGCGGAAGGAAAAGTAGGTACCGACAGAAACAAGGGGGTTGCCAAATGAAAAAACGAGCCAGGCAGTTATGGAGAACGCTGATCCCGGCCCTCGCCATGGCGGCCCTCCCCATGGTCGCGTCCGCGGCAAACCCGCTCTATCCGCCGGGGATCGGCTTCAATGCATCCGTCGACTACACGAAACCCAACTTCGCCCAAAGCCCGAACATCAGGAAGTTCGTCGACTCGCTCCCCGGGCTGGGCGCCGCCAACAAGAACAACCTCGGGCAGTATATCCCGGTCGCGATTCCCGACACGACCACGTTCCCGGGAGCGGACTACTACGAGCTCGGCCTCAAGCAGTACACGCAGAAGATGAGCACCGACCTCCCGGCCACGACCCTCAGGGGGTATTACCAGAAGAACACCACCGACCCCACGGTCCTGAACATCCTTCAGTACCTGGGGCCGGCAATCGTTGCCCAGCGCAACCGGCCGGTACGCATCAAGTGGCATAACGAGCTGGCGACCGGCGTCGCGGGCAACCTGTTCCTGCCGGTCGACACCACCATCATGGGTGCCGGCATGGGACCCACCACCGGCGTGAATTTCACCCAGAACCGCGCCGTCATCCACCTCCACGGCGGCCGCACCCCGTGGATCAGCGACGGCACTCCGCACCAGTGGATCACCCCCGCCGGTGATTCGACCCCCTACAAGAACGGGGTCAGCTTCGTGAACGTCCCCGACATGGTCAACGGCTCGACGGTGAACGGCGTGGCCGTCCCGTGCGTTGGCGGCGCCACCTGCTACACGCCCGCCGCGGGCGACGGGATCGGGACGCTCTTCTACTCCAACGAGCAGAGCTCGCGCCTCCTCTTCTACCACGACCACGCCTGGGGGATCACCCGGCTGAACGTCTATGCCGGCCTGGCAGCCCCCTACCTCATCACCTCCCAGGCGGAGGAAGACCTCATCACCGGGACGAACGTCTCGGGCGCCAACCCGGCCGGCAAGCAGATCCTGCCCGACCTGGGAGGCGTCTACCACCTGGGCATCCCCCTGGTGATCCAGGACAAGTCCTTCGTGAATGACGCCACCACTCCGCCGGGTGCAGGCTTCCCGGCCGCGACCTCGGGCTATGTCCCCACGTCGCCCACCCTGACCACCGACCCCCTCTGGGCGTTCTACGTGGTTCCTGCAATGGGTGGAGGCAGCCTCTGGACCCCGCACGAGTACATGCCGATCGAGAACATCTTCGACCCGACGGGGAACACCCCCAACGGCAGGTGGGACTATGCCCCATTCATGAACCCGCCGATGGTCCCGCAAAATCTCACGCTTCCCAGCCCGACCATCGTCCCGGAAGCCTTCCAGGACACCGCGGTGGTTAACGGCACCGCCTTCCCGTACCTCGTGCTGCCGCCGCAAGCCGTCCGTTTCCGGATACTGAGCGTCGGCAACGACCGCACCTTCAACCTGTCGTGGTTCAAGGCCGACCCGCTGCGGGTCAACGTCACCAACGGCGGGACCAACTACACGGCTCCTACCGTTACGATCACCGGTAACGCCGGCACCTATACTTCGGCCACGGCCACGGTCTCTCCCGGCACCATCACCTCGATCGACAGCGTCGGGTGCACGCACTTCATCCAGCCCCCCACCGTCACCCTCACGGGCGGGGGCGGCACCTGTACGAGCGTGTTTGCCAACATCCCCTCCAACACGAGCGGCGCCCTCGACTTCACCGCCCTGGGATGCACCGGGTTTACCTCCGCACCCACCGTTACCATTTCCGGCGGTGGCGGCGGCACCTGTACGTCCATAACGGCGTCGATCATTCCCAAGGGGGTCATCACCGGCATCACCGTAACCGGGGCCAAGGGTTACCGCTCAGATCAAGCCGTCCCGACGGTCGCCATCACGGATTCGACCGGCACGGGCGCGGCTGCCACTGCCTTCGTGAACACGGAAGTGGCGATGGTTCCCGCATCCCCGAACCCGAGCTATCCAACCTGGGCGTCGGACGGCCGCGATGGCGGCGTTCCCGACCCGACCATGTCCGGCCCGCCCTGGTACCAGATCGGCAACGAATCCGGCTTCCTGGCGAATGTCGCGGTATGGCCGCCGATGCCGATTGCTTACGAGCAGAACCGCCAGAACATCCCGACCCTCGGTGTCACCTACCACTCGCTCCTCCTGATGCCGGCACATCGAGCCGACGTCGTCGTGGACTTCTCACAGTACAAGGACGGCGACGTTCTCATCCTGTACAACGACGGCCCCGCTCCGATGCCGGGGTTCTGGCCGATCAACGACTACTACACCGACGACCCGGACCAGACCGGTGTCGGCGCCGCACCGTCAACTCCGCCCGGTTTCGGCCCGAACACCCGCACCGTCATGCAGGTCCGGATCACGGGGACCAGCACGTCCAGTTTCAAGTTCGACCCGGCAGCGCTGCAGGCGGCCCTGCCGAAGGCTTTCGCGGTCGACCAGGACAAGCCTCTCGTGCCGCAGATGGCCTACAATGCAGCTTTCCCGGGCTTTGCCACCTATGACGTTTACGCCCAGAACTATTATGACACCCTGAACATAGCCGGCACGGCACAGCCCATCAGCAGGATCAAGGCCGTCGCGCCCGGCAACGGCTATCCCTCGGCCCCCACGGTCAATATCGTCGGCGGCGGGCAGGTTACCCAGGCCACGGCCAAGGCAGGGCTCCAACCCTGCGGCGGCCTCACCCTCCTGACGGCAGGCGCCGGCTACACCACGCCCCCGACCGTGACCATCGGCACCCCGGCCAGCACCTACACCGCCGGGTTGGCCGGGAACCCGGTCATCCCCGCCGGTGCGACCCAAGTAACGGCCACGGCCCTGGCAACGGTCACGGGCGGAGCGGTTACCGCACTCACGATCGACGAGCCCGGCTCGTGGTACAACACGAATCCTCTTGACCTCCTGGCGGTCCCGACGTGCACCGTCTCGCCGCCCACGGGCTGCACGATCAACACCACGACCTGCGTGGCGGCGACCTGCTCGACGTTCATCGCCGTTGGCGGTACCATGGGCTCCATCACGTTGACCGCCCCGGGCTCCTACACCGGGCAGCCGTATGTCTACATCACCGGTGGCGCTCCCGGCACGGGCGCCACGGCCGTTGCCCTGCTAAACGGTGCCCTGATATTCACCGGCAAGAACATCACCGAGGGCTTCGACCCCGACTATGGCCGGATGGACATCAGGCTCGGCTCCACCCCCAACCCGCTCTCGCCGAACGTCGGCAACGGCCAGGTTGTCGGCGTCGCCCGCTACATCGACCCGCCGACCGAAATGCTGAACGACGGCCAGGTCATCCTCTGGCGGATCACCCACCTGGGTGTCGACTCCCACTCCCTGCACTTCCACCTCTTCGACCTGCAGGTCGTGAACCACGTCGACTTCACCAACGTCGTCAAACCCCCGTATCCTGACGAGATCGGCTGGCGGGAAGTCATCAGGACCAACCCGATGGAAGACATCATCGTGGCGCTCCGGCCGAAGGCGATGTCGCTTCCCTTCCCGGTCCCCAGGAGCAACCGGGTGCTCGACCCGTCGAACGCTGCGGGCGTCAACACGAACTTCCTCCCCATCGCGCCGCCTGCAGGCATCGCCGCGGTTCCCCAGGTCACCAACACTCCAACCGACTTCGGTTGGGAATACGTCTGGCACTGTCACCTCCTGGGACATGAAGAGAACGACATGATGCGGCCGATGTGCTTTCAGCCGCCGACTGCCGTACCTGCAGCGCCCGGCCTCGCAACCACCGGTGTAGTGGCATCCGCAGGACAGGTCGCCCTCACCTGGACTTCCACCACCAACGCGACCTTCACCAACACCCCGGCCGGGTTCAACATCCAGCGCTGCTCGGGCAGCACCACGTGCACGCCCGCGACCATCGCCACCGTGAACAACGCGAGCCAGCTCACCTATACCGACAGCACGGTCGCTTCGGCCACGGCGTACCGGTACCGCATCCAGGCCTACAACAACGCGGGGACGGCGAACTCGACCACCAGAAACGTAACCGCGTCGACATTCACTGCCGTCACTGCCTCCATCACCTCGCCGGCAACCGGCACAGTATTCTCTACTCCGGCAACCATCCCGTTGACGGCAACCGCCACCGGCGGGACCATCAGCAGCGTCGCCTTTTACAACGGCGCCACCCTGCTGGGAACGGTCACAACCTCACCGTACACCTTCAACTGGACCGGCGTGGCTGTGGGCACCTATACCGTCACCGCCAAGGCCACCAACAGCACGGGCGCGTCCGCTGTTTCCGCGCCGATCACGGTGATTGTGCAAACTGCGACCACACCTCCGGCAACAGCGCCGACTATCGTCAGCCCGTCAGGCGCCGGGATCGCCACAACGACCACCTTTAACGTCAACGCCATGGCCGGAGTCACTGGTTACGTGATCTGGCTCCAGAACAACACCACGAACACCGGTGCTCCCATCAGCTTCACGGCAGCTCAGGGTGGGACCTCATGTGCCGCGGGCACTGGCGTATGTGCGTTCACTCCGCCGGCAGGGTCTCTCGTCGCCGGCGACGGCTATGCATGGGCAGCCGCCGCAACGAATGCAGTAGGTCAGGGGCCGTGGAGTACTTCGTTACTCTTCTCCATTCCCCTCCCGGCACCGACTATCGTTAGCCCATCCGGCCCCGGGATAGCCACCACTGCCACCTTTAACGTCAACGCCGTGCCAGGGGCAACCGGTTACGTGATCTGGCTCCAGAACAACACCACGAACACCGGTGCTCCCATTAGCTTCACGGCAGCTCAGGGTGGAACAACATGTGCCGCAGGTACCGGCGTCTGCACGTTCACGCTGGCGGCAGGTTCTCTCGTCTCCACCAACAACTACGCGTGGGCTGCTGCCGCTACGAATGCGGTAGGTCAGGGACCATGGAGCACGCCATTGCTCTTCAGTGCTCTATAATTCCATGCTGAAAGGGGGGTGCAACATTGAAATGTTGCACCCCCCAGTTTTACTTTGAGACCCTGTAGTCCGAGCTTGAACCAGACGGTTCATGCTCGGACTTTTTTATTGGCGAGCATTACGTTTCTTGCCTCTTCGGCCATCTAAGGCCCTACTCAGGAAACACCCCACCCGATGCACTCCTGACATCTTTGATGAAGAAAGCCGAGCCGAGCCTGCCTGATGGCATGTAGTAGCCTATGGTCGGGTTGGTCAGTATCTGGTTCGACGTCACCGACACGCTACGTGCTGCTCCACCGGGCCATGGAGTCACGACTGCACCCCGAGCCACACCGTTTACAATGAAGCCAACTATCCCGGACGAATTCAATGCTCGTATCGTAGACGCCAGTGCGATGCCAGAGTATCTCCCTGTCAAGGTATAGGTTATCGTTGCCGAAGGAGCGGTGGCAACTACTTTATAGCCACCCGATTCTGCGGTCACAGTGCAACCCGTTTTTGTCCATGTGGTTATATCCGGAGGAACAAGCCTGTCTCCGAGGCCTGCTTCAATAAGACCATCGGCACTCTGGATGCTACTTCCCGTATAAAAGGCATTATTGGTCCCAAAGTCGGTTACATATGTGTAGTCAACCAAGGGAGTAAACTGCCCGAGATGAATTGTATTCCTCGATGATGTGGCAGTGCAATGGACCAAAGTGGCTGCGCTCCCCGTTACCCATGCTTCAGTGTCTGATCCTTGGAATTCAACAGCAGGCAGGGCTTGTGTCCCTCCATCGCTGTAAATGGACACAATCAGTCTACTGTCGCCCAAATCGCGGATGATTACGTTCTGTGCATTCCGCTCTACCCTGACGTTATCCATTGTCAAGGAATGTGAGATTACAACAGGGGAAGCATTGTACGGTTCAAAATCGCCGCCGATTATCATATTGCCGCTTGTCCCTGTTGAATCAAAAGAAATACCTTTATTATATCTCCACTGACAGTTGGTAAAGACGTTGTTATTAGCAACACCTTTTGAACTGTGCCATCCTCTTACATTTCCTCTCCACGAACAAGTATCCAGGTGATTGAGATTGGAGTCTCCCCCAAAGTCCGTGGCATCCGACAAATAATTAAATTCGCATCCGATCCAGTTGGATGCTATCAGCCTGCTTGCATGTACCCCTTTCTTGGTGAGTCTGGCTTTAAGATCACTGAAAGCAATATTCGTCATGTTGAAAGATACAAAGTTAGCTGTCGCGGCAGTTGCAAAATCTATATCCATTGCCCACTGTCCGTCAGGCTGGTCGCAGAATATGGTCGCTTTACCTTCCGCCCGCCAATGTACGCTGCTGGCAGTGGTAAGGTTGAAATTCATGGTATGCGTAATACGATAGACGGTACCGCTGTATACGACCTCTTTTCCTGCTTCGTAACCGGAAGCAATGGCGGTCGTTGCTGCGACAATCGCATCGGTCATATCGGTGACACCCGGCTTGGTATTTGCTACCCACCAATCCGGGCGAGCAGTGGTTGTGTGCCCTAACACCAACTTCCCGGCTGTGGCCGGGTTAAAGCCCACCTCACCCATATATTTCCCTGCGGCATCGGCAACCCTGACTATTTGCGCCACGGGCCAATGTGCTGTGCTGCCGTTGTAGGTAAATGTCTTGCCGCTGGCGATGATGATTTTCCCGTCAGCTGACACGTCTATTGTCCGATCAGTGGTTGTGTTGTTGATTGCCATAGGCGTGGAAACGACCACTGTCTTACCAACGGTGCTGGGCGAGGCTAGGGCCGAGGAGAGGTTTGTAAAGCTAGAAGCGTCTATCCAGGAACCGCTGGTGCTGGTCGGTGCAGCCAGGGAGGGCATTGCGGTTATGAACAGCAGAATCAGTGTGATAATCATTTGTTTCATCGGCGGATTCCTCTGTCGGACTCAACCAAAATTCGATATCTGGACTCGTACTGCCGGATGTGTATTTTTTTTGGGAAAACTGAGATCAAGGGGGAAATCCTCGCATGTGATTGTGTCGAACGTTTTTCAACTTCGATTCATGCCAGTCTTGGGGGCAAGAGACGGAGAGGACTGGTGTTAGCCTCGATGTGTTGTAATAAAAAAAGGCCGGCTTTCTCGCCGGCCTTGGTGTTTGTGGCTTTTTAGTTCAGGGGCTGGTCCTTTGATACGCCAAATTTCGTAACACGTTGCGTATTGGTGGCGCTGTTCAGGATGTACCAGTTGCCTTCCGAGGGGCGCCACACGGCTATGTCTGTCTTGCCGTCGCCATCATAGTCGCCAGGCACGGGGATGTCCCCAGAGACACCGTAGTTCACGACGCGTTGCGCGTTGGTGGCACTGTTCAGGATGTACCAGTTGCCTTCCGAGGGACGCCACACGGCGGTCTCCATCCTGCCGATGCCGTCATAGTCGCCAGGAACGGGAATGTCCCCAGAGACGCCGTAGTTCACGACGCGTTGCGCGTTGGTGGCGCCGTTCAGGATGTACCAGTTGCCTTCCGAGGGACGCCAGATGACAAAGTCATACTTTCCGTCGCCGAAGAAATCGTTGCGTACGGCACCGGTCCAGATATTGACGAGCGCATAGGCATCCACCGAGCCGAGGCCGGTGGCAAGGTCGTAACCCGTCGCGCAGCTGTAACCGGTCACGCCAGGGACACTGTTGTTGCCCGAAGTGGTATCGTGGAAGACCACCGCGCCACCCGATCCGTACTGGGCACTCCCAAGCTGGTAGAAGCGCGTGTTGGCGTTGCCCTGGCGCTGGCCCGTCTTCTGGACGACGAGTGCCATGAGACCGGCGAAAGAGGGTGAAGATGCCGACGTGCCGCCGACAGCAGAGAGCGCGCCTTGGGTTTGCACCAGGTAGGCATCGTGCCCTGCCGCCGAGAGAGCAACATCGGGAATGTCTCGCCGGCCGTCAGTCGGGACCCCCGGCGACACCTGCCACGAGGGTTTAGTGTATATCAGGGAGGCGCCGCCGCCGGTAGACCACAGACCGTTACCGCCGGAGACGTTACCACTCTCGTTCCAGGCTACTTCCGGAATGTAGCTGATGGCAGATGTATAGAAGGAACCATTGTTGGTGCTCCAGTAGTTGCCGGACCCCTCGTTGAACTGGGTGCCGCCTACCGCAACATTGTATGGCGTGGAAGCAAGGCCGCTGACAGCCGGGACTGAACCTTTGTTGGCGCTGGCACTATCGCAGGCTGAGGCACCCGAGTCTCCTGTGGAGACGAATGCGGTAATCCCTTGGGAGGCGGCCTGCTGCCAGAGATTGTTGTAGAAAGCGTTACCGGCCGTACCCAAGTCCGACTCGCACGCCCCGAAACTGGTGCTCATTACCGGCGCCACGTTGTTGTTCACGATGTACTGAGCGGACAGGTCCACGCCATCCGCGGTATTGGTCGACTTGGAGACGACGAATTTGATGGTGGCGTTCTTTGCTACCGCGCCAGACCACTCCACGTCGAGGTCGGCCTCACTATCCTCACTGGCGCCCAGGTCGCCGGGATCCGGGCCGTTCACAATGACCTGCGGAGCATTGGGAGGCAGTCCCATGTTACTGCGGAAGGTGGACCAGTTGGTACTGGACGGATGGGTACGGCCGACTATGGCTATGCCTTGGCCGGTGCCGTCGATCCCTGCGCTGTAAAGAGCATTGACGTTATAAATGATTGCAAAATCGCCTGGGGAGAGATAGTGATTGCCACTGCCACTGGTATAGCCAGGTTGGCTGGTGCCTTCTGTCACCACGGGACGGACCCCGCTGTTCATGGCCTTGCGGGGAAAGTTATGTAAAGAGACAATCCCCCCCACCAGATCCGCAAGACCGCGCGGGATCGCCGGGTCCTTGGCATTTGCATGGCGAAGCTGCCCGTTGACGCGGTAGTCGCGCATTTGCGTATGGAATGCATGCTCGACACTGGCTGCCACGCCGGAGAAGTTTATCCAGCCGCCACTCTTGGCCACCTCGTCGATGGTGAAACCATGGGTGGTCAGCCAGCCTGTTACCGCCTCGACATCCGCAGGGTCCGGGCCGAATCGCTCGCCGAATTCCTCCGGGGTGAGCCAACGGTGAAAGTTGGACGAAGCCGGATCCTGCTGCTCGGTGAGGAGCTTTTCCAGTGCCGCCCTTTTGTCCGGATTCAGTTGCAGGATGAGGGTCATGCGCTCCATCGGCAGCGAGGGATCCGCAGCTCCCACGTCGAATTCCGGGCGGGCAAGGGGATAAACGTTCCCGTGCAGGACCATGGTGTCCTTGTCATCGATGACGCGCAACGTCCGCCCGCGGGCAGGCGTTGCGGCGATTATGGTTGCTGCGACCAGTGCTGCGATATCGCAGATACCCCGTTTGACAACACCCATGGTCTCTCCTTTTCGGAAGGCAGCACGAGATGGTTAGTCTTGCATCGCGCCAGGTTCAGGTGCTGGATCGTATTGACGCATCAGCTTCACCCCGCGTAAACTTTGCGATCGCTTGTTTCAAATAATCTAGCACATTGCAGCGCAGATTCCAGCGATGAAGGGAATTTACTACAGATAAATATGGCACAAAAAAAAGGCCGGCATTTCTGCCGGCCTCGTAAGTTGTGGCTTCCTATTTCATGGGCTGGTCTGTCGATATACCCCACGTCATGACGCTTTGTGTGCTGGTGGCGCTTTTCCAGATGTACCAGTTGCCATTCAGGGGACGCCAGACGGCTATATCTGTCTTGCCATCACCGTCGTAGTCGCCGGGAACAGGGACGTCGCCGTTGGTCCCGTAGGGGACACTTTCCGTCGCGCCAGTAGAGCTGTTGAGGATGTAAAACTTGCCCTCGGAGGGTCGGAATACAGCCACGTCGGTCTTGCCGTCACCGTCATAATCGCCGGGAACAGGGACGTCGCCGTTGATTCCATAGCTAATGACTTCTTGGGCGCCAGTAGAGCTGTTGGTAATATACCATCTACCCTCGGAGGGTCGATACACAGCTATATCGGTCTTGCCGTCGCCATCGTAGTCGCCGGGAACGGGTATGTCGCCGTTGATTCCATAGGGGACACTTTGCGTCGCGCCAGTAGAGCTGCTGAGGATGTAAAACTTGCCCTCGGAGGGTCGAAATACCGCCACGTCGGTCTTCCCGTCGCCGTCGTAGTCGCCGGGAATGGGGATGTCGCCGTCTATGCCGTATTTGATGACGCTGGGCTTGCCGGTAGAGCTGTTCATGATATACCATCTACCCTCGGAGGGTCGGTATACCGCGACGTCGGTCTTGCCATCACCGTCATAGTCGCCGGGAACGGCGATGTCTCCAGATTGCCCCCAGTTCACGGTGTACGCAGTGCCCGTGCTGGACGGTGTGATCAGCCACTGGCCCGTGCTGGGGCGGAAGACAGCGAGGTCGGTTTTGCCGTCGCCGTCGTAATCATTGCGAACGATCTTCTTGGGAGGAGGAGGAGCAGCAGCAACGGTGAACGAATTGGTATTCACGATTTCATAGCCGTGGTTGGGGTTGGTCGGGTCGGGAGTCCAACCGGCGCCGAAGTACGTAGTACCTGTAGCCGCATCGGTCAGGTCATACTTGTTGCCGTACCAGGCCACTTTCCAGGTGTAGGTACCCGGGGTTGTCGGTGCCGGAGCGGACAGGGTCACGGGATAAGTGGCATCCCAGCCCATGCCGCTGGCGTTGCCGGTGGGCGTGGCCAGTACCACATTGTTCTGGTCGTACAGCTTTGCCCCGATCCAGCCGGTGCGGTAGCCGCCGGTAATGGTCACCGTGACGGTCTCTCCTGGAGTGTAGGAAGTCTTGTTGGTAACGCCCTTTACGTTGATGTCGTTTTTGGTGCTCGTCGAATGTGTCCCGTGGGCATGACACCCGTTGCAGGTTGAAGATGTCGCCGAAGCATGGCAGCCGGAGCAATAGGTCGTAAACCAGCTCGATTGTGCCCGCGCCTCGCTTCCCCAGAGCTGAAACGCCACCAGAGTCAGTGCAAAGATGAACAACGTCGTCACTTTACTGCTAATCCTCATGTTAACCCCTTTCTTTGTGGGCCTCCTACAGATCCCTTTCGGTTCCGCAACTCTCCATTCGTTTCCACTCGTTGGGCTGTTGCTTAACTCTCTCGCATCAGTGAACGGTTCCTCCTATCGGGTTTGGTACGGTCCCGGTAGTGCAACCCACAAAAAAACCGGGAGCCGCATATCGACTGATATTTCGGCAACCCGGCTGTCTCAGGGAGACCCTGTGGGCTTTCCGCCCCATCCTCGCGGATGGTTTAGTATTATCGTCTATCATCAGGTGATGCTTGAATTGCTATAAATGCCGCTGGGTGTGCTGCTTTGTTATGCTGAATCGTCAAGAGTCAAAGGTGTGCTTTAATCACGTTACATAAAATCACCGACAAAAGTCAACAACATTTTGTAACTTTTTTGTCACTAAAGTGCATTGCCCCACCGCCCCTCAAAAAACAAAAAAGCCGGGGCCTAATATCGATGCGATATTTCGGCGACCCGGCTGTCTCGTGGAGACCCTGTGGGCTTTCCGCCCCATCCTCGCGGATGGTATAGGATGGTATAGTATTATCGGTGTACCCACAACTTTCGGCAAGTTGTGATTCATTTTCAGCCATACAAACAAAAAAAGTCAAAAACAATTATTTTGATATAAATTGCATTTGGCAGACACAGTCAATATCTTTACATCCCTGCTGCCAGCATGACCTTTTCCACTGCCGCTACGGTATCGTCCATGTCCAGTTTTTCAAGCGTCGGATGAATCAGGAACATGAGACTCGTTTCACCCAACTCCCTGGCAACGGGAAGCCGTTTTTCCACGTTCAATCCACTATGCTCAAATGCCTTTTCCAGGTAGATCTCGCTGCAACTGCCGCTGAAGCATGGAATTCCTTCAGCCGTAATTGCCGCCATCACTCTGTCCCTGTCCCATCCATCCTTCAATCGTTCCGGGCGAATAAAGACGTAGTACTTGTAGTAGGCATGGCCGATGTCAACGGAGGGGCAGGTCACCCGTAATGAAGGGATGGAGGAAAACCCCTCGGTCAGTATTTTGGCATGCTGCCGTCGTTTCCGGGTCCAATCCGGGAGTTTTTTCAACTGCTGCCGGCCTATGGCTGACTGCATCTCGGTCAGACGCCAGTTGGTGCCGAACGATTCGTGCAGCCAGCGAAAACCAGGGGGATGCTCGCGATTGTACACGGCGTCCCAGCTTTTCCCATGATCCTTGTATTCCCACGCACGCCGCCAGACATTTTCATCGTTCGTCGTCAGCATCCCTCCCTCGCCGCCGGTCGAGATAATTTTGTCCTGGCAGAAGGAAAACGCCGCAACGTCGCCGAGGGAACCGACCGGCCGGCCCTTGTAATTCGCCCCATGGGCCTGGGCGCAATCCTCGATGACCTTAAGCCCCTTATCCTTGGCCACTTCGAGAATCGGATCCATATCGCATGGCCAGCCAGCAAGATGGACGGCAATAATGGCCTTCGTGCTGGATGTGATCTTGGGAATAATGGTTTCTGCGGTGATATTCTGGCTCACGGGGTCGATGTCCGCAAAGACGGGTAGTGCTCCACGCATCACAATACAACTGGCTGAGGCCATAAAGCTACGGCTGGTAACCACCACTTCATCGCCAGGGCCGATACCAAGGGCATATAAAGCCAATTCCAAGGCCACCGTGCCGTTGGCCAAGACAATGGCAAAGCTGCAACCAGTAAACGCAGCAAACTCCCGCTCAAATTCACGGCCTTCCGTTCCGGTCCAGTAATTTACTTTGCCAGAGCGTAGTGGCGCGCCAGATGCCTCGATTTCGTCTTGCTCAAAATATGGCCAGGCAGCGAATGGTGTTTTTCGAATGGGGCAACCACCGTCTATGGCAAGCAGCTGATTCAAGAATGCCTCCTACGTTCGTATCTGCCGCGCTGGACTTCCAACAACAAGGACTCCATCCGGCACATTTCGAATGACTGTTGAACCGGCACCTACGACAACGTCCCTTCCGATTGACACGTTGGGTATAATGGTTGCCCCTGCACAGATAAATGTGCCATCCCCCACGAAAACCGTACCGCATAGGGTTGCACCCGGGGCGATGTGGGCACCATCGCCGACTGTGCAGTCGTGGTCAATGCTCGCCTTGGTGTTAATGATAACGTTGCTGCCGATCCTGGTATCGGAGTTGACCACGACACCGGCCATTATTACTGTGCCAGCGCCAATCCTTACCCCCCTGGCAATCTGAGCATGAGGATGAACAGCGGTAACGAGGGTAAACCCGTTTTCCGTCAGCCATGAAGCGACTTCAGACCGTGCCGGGTTGCAACCGATTGCAACTATACCGCCGACAATTTTTTCCCGTTCGGCAAGAAGCTCGTTCTTGCCGCCAAGAACCTGATACCCGTAGATCCCCGTTCCCTTTAAAACCGGATCGTCATCCACCAGAAAAGCGATGTCGTAAAGCCCCTGGCGCTCGATAACATCGATGACTACCTTGGCATGGCCGCTGGCGCCGAAGACGAAGATTTTATCTTTACGTTTACCAGTCACTTGCTGACTCCATCCTTGTTTGAGCCCGTAAATTTTTCAGCCGTAGCATGCCCCTCCTGGCTTATTCCCTCCCTTATCACTACCTTGAGGAGTGTCATCCACATGATCTTTATATCCAGCCACAGAGACTGGTTTTCCACATACCACACATCAAGTTTAAACTTCTCCTCCCAGCTAATGGCGTTGCGGCCGTTTACCTGCGCCCAGCCGGTAATTCCGGGGCGCGCCTCGTGACGGCGTGCCTGCTCTCTGGAATAAAGCGGCAGGTACTCCATTAATAGCGGCCGTGGTCCCACTAGACTCATATCACCATTCAGGACGTTGATAAGTTCCGGCAATTCGTCCAGGCTGGTAGTGCGCAGAAATTTGCCGAAGCTCGTAAGTCGTTGTTCGTCGGGAAAAAGGTTGCCATCAGCATTCCGCTCGTTTGTCATGGTCCGAAATTTATATATGAAAAAAGGCTTGCCATGAAGACCGGGACGCTTCTGCTGGAAGAGCACCGGTGCCCCGAGCTTGAAGCGCACCAGAATAGTAATGGCAATTAACAATGGACTTATGACTATGATAGCGAGTAGAGCTACTGCTATGTCAAATAATCGTTTTGTGCTCAAGCGCATCCTATACTATTAAATATTTTTATTTACAGGCTGTTTTGCGGCTGTGCTTTCAACAAACTTATTCTGCAATATATTATTGATGAACTTTTCAATCTTGTCCTTTATTATCGCTTGATCAAGTTCTGACATGAAAAATGTATCTACGTTGCGAGAAAGTTCCGACATATCTTCCGATAGGCAACGTTCAATACAGGCTTGTAACGAACCGACATTCCCGGGTGCATAATTAAAGCCGAGGCCGTGTGTAGAGACTAGATCTTTGAGATCTCCGCCCATGGAATTTAATATCGGCAGGCCAGCTGAAAAATAGGTATTGGCTTTATAAGAAAATGATGCCGTAGTATTGAGATAACCATTAAACCCTAAATCACAATTCGACAATATTTCAGCCAATGCGTCATCCTCGTATACAACCCCGAAATATCGATGCTCAATATTCAGTCGTACCAGTTCACTCAGTAGCCAGTTTCTGCGATCGCCGTCGCCAACTATAAAGAACCGCAATTTATCTTTGAAGGCGTTCATTGACATGAGCAGCGTTGTAAAATCATATAACCGACCGATATTTCCAACATAAGCAATGGTCAACAATCCGTCTGAACTCTTCTTTTTGCCAGGCAGCCTCTTGGCGCCAATATAAAATCGGTGGGCGACACTAGGTCCATGGCGAAAATAAGGCAGTGATTCATCCATAAAACGATCGGAAACGGAAAGCAATACATCGCATTGTCTGACTGCGAGGACGAATGATTTCTTCCAGAGAGTAAAAAAAGGGAAAAAGACCTTTCTCACAACGACCGGAAATGGCAGCACATCGGGCCAGATGTCCACTACATCAGCAATTCGGAGTATTTTGGGACTGCGTATAAACACAAGCAAAGACATCAAATTCAGGGGCAAGGTTGCATATACAACATTATAGTTGTTTTTTCGGGGCAGAAAAAAAAACAAGACACGGATCGAGAAGATAAAATGTGATATAAAGCGCACCATGCTGATATTGCGTTTATATGGCACTGTAGGGAGGTAATGGATTGTCCGGTTATCGTTAAATTGAAAAAGGCTCTTTTCTTGTTTAGTCTGGTGATCGAAACTGGTGGTGACAATGTCCACCGTTCCGAACCGCGCCAACACGTCCGATATCAGACATGGCCGATTGGAAGTACCTTCCTGGTTGAAAAAAGGCGCGAGCATGAGAACTTTAATCGTTCCGGGAGCTCTCTGAGCTGCAGAATTCATAACGCGCAAGGCCTCGACCAGTTCCGGTATTTCATCCACCTGCTTATGAGTGCCTTTGTCAGATTCCAACGCCAGGCAATCATTTTCGGCAAGCTGGCATGAACTGACGAGCTGAAATTCTGAGAGTGCCGCCTATAGGCGATAAGAGGTGTCTCTACAAAATACACCGACCCAAACAGTTGATTCATTATGCCTATCCAACTGTCATGCATGGGTAAATTCCGGGGGAACGGCAGTAACACCTCCAGCATACTTCTACGGAAGGCTAGTGTGCAGCCGAGATAACGGTTTTTTACGATGTTGGGCAGTACCTTGGATGTAAAAGTCAACCTATTGGAGTAGAAAGAGTCATGGACAATCTCATCCCTTTCATTGATAATCCTGGCATCGCTGGCAACCAAAGTTACCCTCGGGTTATCCTTGAAAACAGCCATTGTCGTTGCCATTTTGTGCGGCATCCACAGATCATCCTGATCGGACATGAATATAATCTCCCCCTGAGCGTGAGAGATACAGAACTCAAAATTATAGATCGGGCTCCGGAATTGATTATGTGAATAAAGTCGGATCCTGGGGTCGTCTAACTCCCGGATCAAGGTTAGCGTATTATCCGTTGAGGAATCATCAGAAATGATAACTTCACCGTCAGCCAGTTGAGGCAGGATCGACAATAGTTGTTGCCGAATATATTTCCCGCCGTTATAAGTGGCGATACAAACGGAGACTTTCATTGTTGCACAGCTTCGACAATAGTTAACTTTGCAAAATGTGCCATTATTATCGCCAAAATCAACATTCCGGAAGAGGAAAACAAGAAAGGATTTGATGCCGACATAATGAGATAGCAAACATAACCGATTACTATATAATGATGAGGTTTAAATCTCGCGTTTTTTAAATAAATGATCGGATATAGTATCAAACAAAAAATAGCAGATCCTAACAATAAACCATAGTTTCTAAATATTTCCAGAAATGTCAATTCTGTAACTGCTGTTTCTTCTTGCAGCACTGTCCAATAATTGTATGAACCAATTCCTTGGCCAAATAATATATTCCATGGATTGCTAAAAACAGTTTTATAATCCGCCAAGTATGCAAGCTTTATTTGATTTGAAACCTCCTTTGGATCAAGCATATCAACAATTACCTCAAAATATATTGTACAAATAAGTAAAACAGACACGCATAGCAAGCTAAGAATCAATTTCTTATATCTTGTATACCACGCTAATATGCTGAACGGTATCAATGCGGCAAAGATGATATTGTTTCGAGTGCCTGCCAAAAACATGGCAAATATATTTATTATCAACAGCACTATCGGCAACAACCTGGCAAATCTTTGGGCTACAAGCGTTTTGTAACTATAATAAGCAATAGCAATCGCGATCATTGGCGAGGTTTTAAAAAATATTGTTTTAAATACTAATCCGCCATATTGTCTTTCTCCGAGGCCAAAACTTCCGTACCGGGCACCAACATTAAAAATTGGCGTGATAAGCAGCGGATTGTTGGTTGTAACTATAAAAATACCAATTATAACTAATGACAATAATGTTAATACCATACACAAAGGATGCATTAGGTCTACGTCTGATAAATATAGCACTATTATCAGCGTAATAAATATGTATGATTTTAAATACAGAAAGCCGTCATAAGGATTATGCCCGTCAGCAGTTAAATATATTGCAATTGATACCACTGGAATCAATATAAACATTAATATATAATTAGTTATATTGTACGGCAGGTGTACCTGTCTGCCAGTTGTTATGTAATAAACTATCAATGCCAACCAGCATAAGGCAAATAGTGGAACCTTTAATTTAAAAAATTGATCGGCCGGATCAAACACGCAAACAAATATCATGCATAATAACGATGTAAATATTATGTTTTTCATATGCAAGGCATCCAAAAGCACCTTTATCTAGATAGCAGCATCTTGCAGAAAACATCCTTGAATACGCTCAACCAGCCATTGGAATACTTGTGATATCGCCTCATCATTAATTCGATAAAGACACCTTTCATTTTTTTAAAAAAATTGGAGGCATAAATTTCGTTTCTTGATTCAAGATGAGAAATTTTCTCAAGAATGCTAGATGTATAGAAACTGGTATCAGACAATGGCAATTTATTGATATGGGCTAATATACTTTTGTTCTGGTCGATTTGGTTATCATAACTGATTATGCACCTTGCTCTTTGTAAGACATCCTGTTTTGTTCCGCCAATTTGTTGTTGCTGGTGTTGTCTATATGCTATTAAAGGTTGATTTATAAATTGCATATCCGTCAGCATCGAACTGATTATCGAGATCCAGGCATCATGAACAAATATCGATGGTATTGGTGTTAAATATTTCACAAGAGAAGATCTGAACGCCAAAGTGGCGCCAGTCAACATAGGCCGTTTCACAAGTACTTGGAAAGCATTGCCTGTCATAAATTTTCCTTTATGCTTTCGTTTAAATCGATATGTATCCCAAAGTGTATATCCTAATGGCTGTAGCTTTTCATCAACAATGTTACCGTTAGAAAATACAACACCAATGTTATCTGATCTGATAAATTCTTGCTCAATGAGTTCAAGCTTGCATTTCATCCAAACATCGTCTTGATCGCATAAAGCTATAACATCTCCTTTACAAAGCTCAATTGCCTTTTCGAAATTCTTTGTTGAACCAATATTGATATTGTTCCGGAATATCTTCACGGGAAAGAGTGCTGTTGCAGCAAACGCTTCAAGGATGTGAACCGTACCATCTTGGGAATTATCATCACAAACAATAAGCTCATCCGGCAACCTGCTTTGTTTGGCAATACTTTCAAGCTGCTCCTGGAGATATTTCTCTCCATTATAGGTGCACATTGCAATGGAAATAGTTAATCTGTTCATTACTTTATGCCGATCAACGAAATTTCTTCGCCCTTACTGCGGAATATCTTTACAAGCGTCCACTCCACCAAGCACATCGTTTTCGCAAACAATTTAACCATGCCGCGTGGCTGGGTACCCATCTGAAAAGCTCCATTTCGCTTTAGCATCAGACTTGCGAAAATCAAGCCTTCCGTATCTCTTATGGTAGTGTTGATCGCCATATGATTGAAGCCAGCCTTTTGAGCTGATTTCAGCAATGAATTATTATCAAACAGAAACAGGTGCCTTGGAGGGTCAAGATGTAACCAGAAATTCTTGAAAAGCATTCTTCCAAAGGAATTGATATTTGGCGTGACTAAAGAGATCATGCCTCCCGGTTTTAGTATTCGATGTATTTCGGAAAGCAATGCAATTGGATCAGGCACATGTTCAATGACATGGCTGAGAATTACTGCATCAAAAGTATTTTCGTCATAGTGTTGATCTTTTAAGGAACCGAGCTTTATGTTTATTCCCTTTAGCCGAGCTTTTTCTACAGCAATCGGGTCAAAATCGATCCCTTCAACTTGCCATCCTAACGAATCAAGGTACTTTAGCATTGTCCCATTACCGCAACCAATTTCTAACAGCTTACCGCCAGGTTTGTTGTTGAGATACATGACGCTGAAATCAAGATTTGCTCGTCTAGCTGGGAAGAAATTGAGTAGCGTGCCTATCCAACGCAATTGATATTGCCTAAGTCCTTTAAAATACCCGAACCTGAGAGACAAATAACAATCTCTGACAAAATGATAGCAACGTTTGATGCTGCTTGTCGCTTGACAAGATTTATCAACGTGAGTGTAATAGTTGGCATATAATTTCCACAACTCCGATTCACGAGGAGCTGGATCAAGCCATACTAGACCACATTCCTTATTTACACATTTTTTTAATGTCCATTCGCCTGTTGAACGGAATAGCTTGTCTGTAAGTTTGTCATAAAGCAACCTGCCTGGCTGTGCACATACAAGGCATGTTGATTTAGACTCGGTTTCTATAATTTTATTATCTTGCAGGTTATGCATTGGTTACCATTCTGGTGTGTATTATAAGTAATACTTATAAGTTTGTATTAAACCCGGTTTATAGCTGCCCTGAAAGCATTGCAAAGCTTTTATAACGCCGCAAATACAGTATGAGTATTAACAAAAGCAGCATGCTGGTAACGCCAAGAAGTATTGAGCGTACTGCAACTGACGTAGAGTAGCCACAGAGTGCCATAACAACAGATGCCATCATTATATAGCCAGACATTTTCAAGGCGAGCTTGCGGACAAAAGGCAACAACCGCTGGGCGACCCACAACAACAGTATTCCATCAATAGTAACCCGCAGTGTCCACGCAATAGCGGCACCCACCACGCCATAATGCCTGAGAGCCCACCACAAAAGTGGTAGATAAACAAGGAGTTCCAGCAGATGCATTTTTGCGGTAATATCCGGGCGCCCGCGGCCTTGAATCAACGCGAAAAGCACTTGGGCAAGACAGTTGATAAATACACCCGCTGCAAGCCATTGCAAGACAGGAGCACTATTATTGGCAAAATCTTTCCCAAGCCATATCATCAATCCTTCTTTGGAGAACGTCACAACTATAAGCACTATCGGGAAGACGAGAATAAATATGGCTGCAAGGCTTTTTGAAAGGAGATGAACCGTATGGCTGGAATCGTAGTTATTGCTCGCCGCAAAAGCTGGAAACAATGAGGCGATCAGAGCACCGGATATAATCCACAACTTGGTCACCATCTCATAGGGAGTTGCATAATAGGCTACCGCTGTTACCGAAATAGCTGCGCCAATAACAAACCTATCAAGATAGACCATCACCGGGCCAACAATATTTGATATGGTCATCCATCCGCCAAAACAGAATAGCGGCTTGGCCGCATCTGCGTTAAAACGTCTCCCGGTACGAAGTGATGGCATAACACGCAAACAAAGCAGATACTGAGCAATGCATGACACAAGGCGGCTTACTGCCAACAATAGTGTGATGGGAACAATACTTGTGCTGAAAGGAAGCACGAGCAGGGGTGCTATGAAATTCACCAGGCCAAGAGGGACCCGCAGAAGATTGATCAAGTCAAACCGTTGGTATGCTGTGAGTATCCCGGTAAAGCCGGAAGAAAGAACGATAACAGGAATTGAAACAGATAATATGTAAAATGCGCTCAGGGCTTCCGTTCGCATTTGGTTGGGCATCTTGAATACTTTTGCAATCAATATGGGAGATAACGATCCCGCAATAACCATCCCGATAACACCCATCAACGCCATAATGGCCAGTGCAGTCCAAACCAGTTCAGATAGGTCTTTTACGTTCTCCTTGCCTAAACATGACGCAATAATCTGGGTCAGTGCCCTTCCCAGACCGAGATCGAACAGACTGAAATAGCCTATGACCATCCAGACCAGTGTAAGGACACCAAAGCGTTCAATCCCTAAGCCTTTGATGATCAGAGGTATTGTAAAAATACCCACAAAAAGCGGTAAAATTTGCCCAGCTAGATTAAACAAGGTATTTTTCGCAATTACTTTCCCACTGGATAAATTGGTAGCTGCAAATTTTTTTTCTATCACGCAAGACACTCTCTCAGTCACCTCCCAGTATCCCACAGGAATGGCAACCTCGCACGCAAGGACTTCCAGCGCTCCAAATCGTCCTCGGACATCCGGGCGAAATTTTCCCTGGCAAAAGCCAGCAACAGAGAGAATAAGAAGGCCGCAAAGGTCACCGAAATAACAATCAACGCCCGCGCCGGTCTGCTTTTCCTCTCCGGCACTCTGGCCTTCAATACCACCTGAAACGGCGCAACATCCTTCGCCTCCGAGATGCTAGCCATCTCATACTGCTTGGTCAGCAGTTCTACGAGCGACTCCTGTATCTTGAACTCCCGCATCAGCCTGACGTATTCCTGGCCGATGGCAGGCACCGCTCCGACTGACGGTATGGCATCGTTGCCCCCCCCACCTTCCAGCTTCGCCAGCTGTGTCTTGAGATTTCTGACCGATGTCGTCAGGTTTTTCACTTCCTGGCTCGTGTCGGTGAACTGGCGCCGGTAGGTGGCAAGCTGCACTTCCTGGGCCGCGAGCTGGGCCTTCATCTCGGCAACCCCCTTGATGGTCGCCTCGGCCTGGGCGCTCACCTGGATAGCCTTGTTCTTTGCCTGAAAGGCCTTCAGGTTCTCTTCCGCCTTTGCAAGGTCCGCCTTAGCCTTGCCGAGCCGCTCCTCCAGGAAAGAGCGGTTTTGCCCCGCACCGGAGACGTTCAGCCTGATGGTCAGCTTCCCGAGCTCTTCAACATATGCGTCCGCCATCTCGGCCGCCCGCTTCGGGTCCTTGTCGTCAACGGTTATGGTGATAATCCCGTCTTTCTTGCCGGCAACAATGACCGCGTTCCTGTCAAGAGTCTTATATGCATCCGCCCGGTATTTACTCTTGTACACCTCCATGAGCTTGAACCGGTCGATGATGGGGTCTTTTACAGCCTCGTTTTTCAGCAGACTTACATAGAGATCTGCCGCGGAAGTTCCTATCGACACGCCGGCTCCACCTGCAAGGTTTGCCAATCCCCCCAGCTGGGTCATCATGGCCGACATCATTCCCTTGTCTTCCTGGGCAGGCAGGATCGCGGTCTTGGCTGTATAGACGTTGGGCAGAAAGAGGCTGTAAACGAGACTGATAACCGCGGCAGCCAGGGTAATAAGGAATACCATCCTGCTCCGCTTGACGATGACCTGGACGAAGTCGAATAAGGACGGCACCCGACGGGGAGAACCTTGTTCGATGTTCGATGTTCGAGGTTCGAGGTTGTTAGCTTCCGTATAGTGTTGCATTTTCACTCCTGCTTATGACTCTGCTGCGTTTCTATGTTTTGGAACTTCGAACATCGAACATTGAACCTGCTTATAGCCCCGCCGCGATCACTATCCCGGCGGTGAGCGCCAGATTCCCGAGAATGGTGGTGATGTCCTTGATCTCCCGCATCCAGGCGATCCTCTCCAGCTTCTGCGGCACGATCAGGGTATCTCCCGGCCCCATCTTCGTGGAAAGGAAGGTGCCGAAGTTCCAGGTGCCCGCGTTGTCGTCCCAGTGGAAACCGAGGGAGCTCTGCTGCCTGCTGAATACCGTGCCGTCGGCTTTGACGATGTACATCTCGCCATCCTCGCCATCCCTGGTGGAGCCGCCGGATTTGTCAAGGTAGTAGGAGGCGCTTTTCCCCGGCACGAAGATGATGGAGGTCGGATTGTAAACCTGCCCCATCACGTTGACGGATTGGGGTGCCCGGGGGACAAGCAACGTATCGCCCCCTTCCAGCTCTATGTCGAACGTGCTGTTCTTGAATTTTTCCAGCTGCACCAGGTTGATGACCATCCGCCCTTCTGCCTTGGCCGCCTTCAATTTCTCCAGCCCCTTCATCAGCCCTTCCAATGCGGCTTTCGTGCTTTCCAGCTCTTCCTTGGAGGCCGCGACCGAGGCGAGCTCTCCCTGTTTCTTCAGGATGTCCTGTTCGGTCCGGGCGATCATCTCGTCCATCCGTTTTTGTTGCTCCTCCTGCAACGATTTGCGGGTGAACTTGGCCCCCCGGAGATAAGCCTTTTCGGTGAAGCCCCCGGCCCTCTCGATGACCGCGCTCAGCCGTTCCCCCTTATAAATGGGATAGACCCCGGGAAACTGCACCTCTCCCTGGAGAGAGACATACCGTTCCTTCTCTTCGGACCAGTTGGGGATCTTCCTGATGCTCAGCTCGTCAAAGGGAGCGAGCACGAGATTGTCCTTCGGGTTCCCCTGGAACACTCCCTCCAGATTGATGTTGATGGGGTACGACGACACCGATTCTCCGGATTTCTTGATGCGCGTCAGTTCTGCATTTTTCGTATAGGCGGTTATTTTGAGATTGCCCGCTTCCATGAGGAGGTCATAGACCGTCATCCGGTCGTAGAGTCGGTATTCACCCGGCCGCTGCACTTCCCCGTTTACCCTGACCTTGGGCATATCTTCCATCTCCCAGCGCGAGAACACACGCACCTGGTCGAATTCCTTGAGCTCCAGATCCTGCCGGGGGTCACCCCCGAACGCCCGACCCAGGTTGACGAAGATGACTTCCGGGTGATAATCCGGAGGGTACAGACGGGTTATTTCGGCAGCCTCCGTGTAGTACTCGGGGAGGAGGTTGTCCTTCGGCAACAGCTCGCTCAGGCGCATCCCCGGCTTGAGGGCATAGTCGCCGGGACGAAGCACGTAGCCGCTCAGTCTTACGTGGTCACGCAGTGTCGTATCGATGGGAAATATCTTGACGAGGTCCATATCCTGGATCCGTATGGCATCCAGATTCTGGTCGAGGGATTTTCCCGTTATTTTCGGATCGATGTTGAAGTCGGCCACCACATTCTTGGCATGGGCCTCGACCCGTGATATCTGGACCCTCTGGAGGTAACCCGTGGGAAGGAGCCCTTCGGCCAGGGCGAGGAGATCGCTCAGGCTCTTCTCATCCCTGAGTTCGTAAATGGCTGATCGCCGTACGTTGCCGGCGATTCCGGCAACCCGGCCGATGACGGGGACAAAGACGGTATCCCCCGGTTGGAGGCGGATATCCTTGCTCTTGTCACCCTTGAGGAAAAAATCGTAGAGATCGACGGTTTCGACGAGCTTGCCCCCCCGTTTTACCTGGATAGCCCGGAGGCTGCCGCTCTTCAGCGGTCCCCCGGCGGCGCTGAGGGCGTTGATGAGTGTGGAAAGCGAGCTGATGCTGTAGTCGCCGGGGGCTTTCACCTCCCCGACCACGAACACCTTGATGAGCCGCAGTTTCCCCATGGTGACGCTCAGGTCGAAATCCTTGAACACCCTTGCCAGATTGGACCTGATGACATCCGGAAGCCTGCCGAAGGTAAGCCCCCACACCCGGACGCTCCCCACCCTGGGGAGAACGATTTCCCCGCTGCGGTTCACCTCGAGCTCATGGGTCCCTTCGACACTCCCCCAGAGGTTGAGGACGATCCGGTCCCCGGGGCCGACAACGTAATCGGGTCCGACCGGGATATCGGTAAGGGGAGCAAAGCCTGCCCCTCCCGGCCTGAAGAAATTGTAGCCGAACTGGGTCAAGCCGGTTACCTGATACGGCTGGGGTCGGGCATTTTCGACACCCTTACCATCCGCTGTCAAGGCCTTTTCGATGGGGGACACTTCAGCCGGGGGGCTCAGGGCCGTCCCTTCACCCGCGGTTTTGGCGGGCTGGGTACCGGCCTCGGCTCCCGGCTCCACCTTCGAGTTCGGAGAGACGCTGTTCTTGGCCCCCTGCGCAGGGCCTTGCGAGGTGAGCACGGGAACTGACCCCGGCGGTGTGGCTGGAAGAGGGGCAGACTGGTTTGCCGATCTCTGCTGGAGTAAAGCAGGAGTTGCTTCGGCGCATACCCCGATGCTGCCCGAAAACGCGATCATACCGCAGAGGATGGCCCCAAAGGCCCGATTACCTAGTTTCAAGAAGATTCTCCCTTTATTGTAAACTGTTAACCTCAAGGCAGTTTGCCGGCATGTTGGGCGGTTATTGTAAGAGTATAGAGCAAAAAACCCTTATGTCCAGTGGCGGAGAGTGTCAAAAAAGGCGCAACGATGACAGGTCTGCTCACGGTTTCGCGAAGCATCGGAATGCCAAACTATCTATTGCATCGACATAAATTCGGTGTTACACAGAAAGATATGAAGTGGCTTCGCAAAATTACCCACCCCCTCATCGCCTTTATCGGCATCCAGCTGATCTGGGTCCTTCTCGTCGTCTTCTGGATCTACTGGTTCGTGGTGCGGCACAAAGAACTCCGCCAGCTGACCGAACGCTACCGGCCGGATCTGGTGACGCACGGCTTCGGCTGGCCCGTGCTCGTGGGAGGACTTGCCCTCCTCCTCGCCATCCTCGCCGGGGTCTATGTGATCTTTCTCTACTGGCGCCGGCAGTCCGCCCTGTACCGGGAGCAGAAGGATGTCATCTCCCAGGTCACTCACGAGCTCAAATCGCCGCTCGCCTCCATCCAGCTTCACCTTGAAACAATCCGCCTCCGCAAGCCCTCGCCGGAGAAGCTGGAGCGGTTTCTCGACACCATGCTCGCCGACACCGAACGGCTCAACAACCTGATCAGCAACCTGCTCATGGCGGCTCGGCTCGAACAGCGACGACGCGCCACCGCCAGCACGGTCATCGACTTTTCGGCCTTCATCGCTGATTTTGCGGCCAGGAAGCGGGAAAAACTGCCGGAGGGAGGCAGCATCACCGTCGAGGCAGAGCCGGGGATCAAGATAGCAACCGATGCGGAAGGGATGCAGACGGCATTGCGCAATCTCTTCGAAAACGCTGTCCTCTACAGTCCCGCCTCGCCGGAGATCAGGATCACCTTGCAGCAACAGGGAAAACGCTGCATCCTCACCTTCCAGGACAAGGGAATCGGGCTTGCCACGGCCGACCTGAAGCGGGTGTTCCGGAGGTTTTACCGGGTCCGCCGCCACGGAGAGAGTATCCGCGGCACCGGACTCGGTCTTTATATCGTCAAATCGGTCATCAGCGAGCATGGAGGGAAGATCACGGTAACGAGCGAGGGGGAAGGAAAGGGGTGCACATTTATAATAACTCTGCCTCTCGCCGAGGAGAAGGTGAAACATGCCTGAAGAAAAACCTCATATTCTTCTGGTCGAAGATGAAATGCACCTGGCGCGGGGGATTTGCTTCAACCTGGAGCAGGAGGGACACCGGGTCAACCACGTGGAAAGCGGTGAGGAGGCTCTCGAACGGCTGAAGTACGACCGTTTCGCCCTCATCATCCTCGATGTGATGCTGCCGGGGATGGACGGCTTCGCGGTCTGCCGCAACATCCGGAAAATGGACGCCAAGGTCCCCATTCTCATCCTCACCGCGCGGGCCGGAGAAGGAGACCGGATCACCGGTCTGGCTAGCGGGGCAGACGACTATCTGGTCAAGCCCTTCTCCCTTTCCGAGTTTCTGCTCCGGGTCGAGGGGATGCTTCGCCGCTCGTCCTGGTACCGTCCGGAGCCGGTGGAAGAAGGGTACCGGTTCGGCGACAACGAGGTCTACCTCCTCTCCTACCGCGCCAGGACCGCCCAAGGGGAGATAGACCTGACCGATCTGGAGGTCAGGATGCTTGCCCTCTTCTTCCAGAAAGAAGGGGAGACTATCCCGCGCCACACCATCCTGGAAACGGTCTGGGGCTACGCCTCCGATACCGAGACCCGGACCCTCGACAACTTCATCGTCCGCCTGCGCAAGTACTTCGAACCGAACCCGGCAAAGCCGGTCTTCTTCCAGACCGTGCGGGGTGTGGGGTACCGGTTCTCGCGCTCCGCGCGAGAATAGTTTTGAGTTCTTAGTTAAACGAAAAAGGCCGACTGGTAATCCAGCCGGCCTTTCGTTTGAAGTGCCAGGTTCTAACTCAAAACTTATAACTCATAACTGCCTTTAAAGCCCCGCTTTCTCCCTGATCGCGGCCACCTTGTCCGTCCGCTCCCAGACGAATTCCGGCAGCTCGCGGCCGAAATGGCCGTAGGCCGCGGTCTTCCGGTAGATGGGGCGCAGCAGGTCCAGCTGTTCTATGATGGCGCGGGGTCGGAGGTCGAAGACCTCGCGGATGATCTGGGCCATGCGGCTTGCCGGGATCTTGCCGGTGCCGGCGGTGTCGACCATGACCGAGACCGGCTCGGCCACGCCGATGGCGTAGGCCACCTGCACCTCGCACTTGTCGCAGAGACCAGCGGCCACCAGGTTCTTGGCCACGTAACGTCCCATGTAGGCGGCTGAGCGGTCTACCTTGGAGGGGTCTTTGCCGGAGAAGGCGCCGCCGCCATGGGCACCGTGGCCGCCGTAGCTGTCGACGATGATCTTGCGTCCGGTGAGCCCGCAGTCCCCCATGGGCCCGCCGACGACGAACCGGCCGGTGGGGTTGATGAGAAACCGGGTCTTCGCGTCGATCAGCTCGGCGGGAACAACTTTCTTGATGACTTCCTCGATGATGCCTTCCTTTATATTTTCATGGGTCACTTCAGGGGTGTGCTGGGAGGAGATGACCACGGTATCGACCCGGACCGGTTTCTTGTTCACGTACTCGATGGAGACCTGGGACTTGGAGTCGGGGCGAAGAAACCCGAGAACGCCGGCCTTGCGGACATCGGCGAGCTTCTTGACAAGCTGGTGGGAGAGGAGGATGGTCATGGGCATGAGTTGCGGGGTCTCGTTGCAGGCATAGCCGAACATGATCCCCTGGTCGCCAGCGCCCTGCTCCTTATAGAGCCCTTCCCCCTCGGTAACCCCCTGGGAGATGTCCGGCGACTGCTTGTCGATGGAGGTGAGAACCGCGCAGGTCTCCCAGTCGAAGCCCATGGCCGAGTCATTGTAGCCGATCTCCCGGATGGTTTCCCGGGCGATCTTCGAATAGTCGACAACGGCGGTGGTGGTGATCTCGCCGGCAAGCACCACCATGCCGGTGGTCACGAGGGTTTCGCACGCCACCCGGGCCCTCGGGTCCTGGACGAGAATGGCATCGAGAACAGCGTCGGAAATCTGGTCGGCGACCTTGTCGGGGTGTCCCTCGGACACCGATTCCGAGCTGAAAATGTAGTCCTTCATCTCCATGAAATATTCCTCCTCAATTATGGGTAAAACCAACGACAAGCGTTTGACAGGACTGTATTTTATAGCTTTTCGCCAGCACGTTTGTCAAGGGAGAAAAAGGGAGGGCGCAGGCTAGTCGAAGCTCTCCGCGTAGTGGGCGACGATCTCCCCTTTAAGGAACGACTCGACTTCGGTGGCGGTGGGAAAGCCGAGGGCGCGGGCCACGAGCTTCTCCGCCTCGTGCCGGGAGCAGCGGCGCAGGATCTTCTTGACCCGGAGGAGGGAGATGGCGTTCATGGAGAGCTCATCAAAGCCGAGTCCGAGAAGGATCGGCAGATACTCAGCTTCCCCCGCCATCTCGCCGCACATGCAGGCATCGATGCCGGCGGCATGGGCGGCGTCCACCACCATTTTGAGGGAGCGCAGCACCGCCGGATGGAGCGGCTCATAGAGGTGCGAGAGGTGCTCGTTGGTCCGGTCGATGGCGAGCGAGTACTGGATCAGGTCGTTGGTGCCGACGCTGAAAAAATCGACTTCGCGGGCAAGGAGGTCGGCAATGATGACCGCCGATGGAATTTCGATCATGATGCCGATCTCGACCCCCTCGTCGAAGGGGAGCCCTTCCCGGCGAAGCTCGGCCTTGGCTTCTTCAAGAAGGGCCTTGACCGCCCGGATCTCGGCCACTCCCGAAACCATCGGGAAGAAGATCCGCACCTTCCCCAGGGCGGAGGCGCGCAGAATCGCGCGAAGCTGTGGTTTGAACGTTTCCGGCTGGCGAAGCGACAGGCGGATGGCCCGCAGGCCCAGCGCCGGGTTCAGCTCGTCCGCCAGGTTCAGGTCGGCGACGAATTTGTCACCCCCTACGTCGAGGGTGCGGATGGTGACCGGTTGGGGCGCCATCGCCTTGACGACGGCGGCGTAAGCCGCAAACTGCTCCTCTTCGCCGGGAAGTTCCTCCCGGTTGAAGAAAAGCATCTCCGTCCGGTACAGGCCGATCCCCTCGGCGCCGTGTACCTTGAGGGAAGGAATTTCTTCGGGAAACTCCACGTTCCCCTTGAGGAGGATGCGGCAGCCGTCGGTGGTCTCGGCGGGGAGGTCCCGGAGCTTCAGGAGCTCGCGCTCCTGGTATTCGTAATGCTGCTTGCGCTTCAGATAATCGCGGAAGACTTCCTGGTCGGGGTTTACCACCACCACCCCGGCTCCGCCGTCGATAATGAGAACGTCTCCGTCGTCGATTTCGCCGGTAGCTCGCTCAAGCCCAACCACCGCCGGAATCTCCAGTGCCCGGGCGAGAATGGCCGAGTGGGACGTCTTTCCCCCCAGGTCGGTGACAAAGCCGATCACCTTGGACTTGTCGATGAGAAGGACATCGGCGGGAGAGAGATCGTGGGCGACGATGATCGCCTTCCCTTCCACGTCATTGAGGGACTGCTGCCGCTGCCCGACCATGCAGCGAAGCACCCGCTCGATGACCGTTTCCACATCGCCGCTCCGCTCCCGCAGGTAGTCATCCTCGATGCCGGCAAAAAACTCCTTGAATTTCTGCAGGGTCCTGCGCAGGGCGGCCTCGGCGTTGACCCGCTCCCCTTCGATGGCACCGACGGTTTCCCGGGTGAGCATGCTGTCCTGGAGAATCAGGAGGTGCGTGTCGATCACATAGACGTGCTCGGCCCCCCGCTGTTCCGCGATCTGCTGCTTTACTGACTGCAGCTCCTCCTTTGCCGCTTCCAGTGCCGCTTTGAAGCGCGCCACCTCGGCGGCAACCTCGGCGGGGGTTATCTCCCGTTCCACCACCGCCACCCGGCTGCGGTCGGTGATCCGCGCCACGCCGATGGCTATCCCGGGCGAGGCGCTGGTCCCCTGGAGAACCCAATTGTCAGTCTTCGCCAAAACCATTCTTGATCAGTTCTCCCAGCACATCCATCGCCACCGCTTCGTCCTCACCCTCAACCTTCACACTGATGGTGGTCCCCTTGGCAGCGGCAAGCATCATGATGCCCATGATGCTCTTGCCGTTCACTTCAACCCCTTCCCGGGCAATCCTGATATCCGACTTGAACTGGCTGGCGGTCTTGACCAGCAGGGCCGAGGCGCGGGCATGCAGCCCCAGCTTGTTGACGATGGTAAATTCCTGTGCGAGCATAGTCTCCTTTTTGAAAATCGTGAAGGGTGAATGGTGAAAGGTGAATATAAACCCTTCATTATTCACTATTCGCTATTCACCTTTCACCATTCACTTTTTGAGGTAGGCCCCTGCCACGAGTATGCTCTCCCTTCCGGACACTTTCAGCCGTTCGGCCAGCTCGGCCACAGGGCATTTCGCACGGTCCGACACGAACTTGATCACCATCGGCAGGTTAACGCCGGTCACCACTTCAACCCGGCTATCCTCTAAGAAAGAGAGACTCATATTGGACGGCGTGCCGCCGAACATGTCGGTCATGATGATCACCTGGCCTCCGGCCACAGTCCTGATGGCGCCGGTTATGGCCTCGCGGATATCTTCGACCTTGGCGTCGGGCTCGATGCAAACCGCCTCTGCCTGCTCGATTTTACCCATGATCATCTCCGCTGCCGTGAGAAGCTCACGGGCCAGTCCGGCATGTGTTACGAGTACCAGTCCAATCATTGTGTTATCCTTTTTCCATATCGCGATGGGTGACCTTCAGGTTCACCTTTTTCCCGGTAAAAAAATTCCGCAACTCTTCGACGATGACCACCGAACGGTGCCTGCCGCCGGTACACCCCACGGAAAGGGTCAGGTAGGACTTCCCCTCGCGCCGGTACCCGGGGAGGAGGAACTCGAGCAGGTCCCGCAACTTGGCAAGAAACACCCCGGTCTCCTGCTGCTCCAGAACAAAGCCGCGCACCCGCGGGTCGAGCCCGGTAAACGGCTTCAAATCCGGCACGAAGTGGGGATTCGGGAGAAACCGGACATCCATCACCAGGTCGGACTCCAGGGGTATGCCGAACCGGTAACCGAACGACTGGAGGTGTACCGTCATCGCCTTCGCCCCCTGCTCCCCCTTGACCCTGTCGATGACCCTCTCCCGCAGTTGATGAACGTTAAGCTCCGACGTGTCGATCACCAGGGTGGCCAGGCTGCGCAGGCCGGCAAGCAGTTCCCGCTCTATGCGTATCCCTTCGGGCACCGAGCCGCTTTCCAGCGCAGGATGCCGGCGCCGGGTTTCGGAAAATCGTCGGATCAGGACCTCATCGGTGGCATCGAAAAAAATGATCTCCACGGAGTGGCCAGCTTCACCGATCTCCTGGAACACCTTCTCGTAGCCCTTGAGAAAATCCCGGCCGCGGATGTCCATCACCAGAGCGACGTCACGAACCATCTCCTTGGACTTTTCGACCAGCTCGATAAAGGTCGGGAAAAGCGTGACCGGCAGGTTGTCGAGGCAGAAGAAGCCTTCATCCTCAAGCGCCCGCACCGCCGTCGACTTGCCGGACCCTGACAGGCCGGTGATGATGACGATGCGCATCCTATTCGACCTCGTCCCCGAAAGCCCGGACTTCCAGGCGTGCCAGGAGCTTCTCGTGGAATTCCCGGGCCGAGTGGTATCCCATACCCTTGAGGAGAAAGTTCCGGGCAGCCACCTCGATGATGGAGGTGAGGTTGCGCCCCGGGCGGACAGGGATGCGGAGATGGGGGAGATCCACGGCAAGAATCGTGTACACCTGATCGTCGATGCCCAGCCGGTCGTACTCCTGGGCCGGGTCCCACTCCACGAGCTCCAGCACCATATCGATGATCTTTTTTTCACGGATGGAGGAGACGCCGTACAAATCCTTGATATTGATGATCCCCAGGCCGCGAATTTCCATGTGGTACTGAATCGTCTCGCCGGCCCGGCCCACGAGCGCAGCCGGCATCTTCTTTTTGATATGGATGATGTCGTCCGCCACCAGCCGATGGCCGCGGATCACCAGGTCGAGGGCGCATTCGCTCTTGCCGATGCCGCTCTTACCGAGAAGCAGCACACCCACGCCGAGCACATCGACGAGAACGCCGTGAATGGTAGTGGTGGGCAGAAGGCGCTCTTCGAGGAATTTCGTGATCAGGGAAATGAAGGTAGATGACTGGTGATGGGTCACCAGGAGCGGAATACCGGCTTTTTCGGCCTCCATCTTGAGGTAACCCGGGGGATCGAGACCCTTGGTGATGATGAAGCAGGAAATCGGAAAGGTGCACAGCTTGCCGATGTACGTGATGGCCTGATGCTCGGTCAACTGGAGCATGTAGGATATTTCCGTGTTCCCCAGCACCTGGACCCGGTCGGGATGAAGGTGCTCCGTGTATCCGGTGAGGGCCAGGCCAGGCTTCTGGATGCGGGAGCTGTATACCCGGTGCGACAGTCCGCGCTCGCCGGCAATCAGGGCAAGGTCGAGGCCGTACTCCTGATCTTCGAGGAGGTCTTTGATGGCAAGACTGGGGGTATTCAATAGCGACTGTCCTGTTCCCGGATGATGGCATGAATCGCTGCGGCGTCCGGTGCCTCCAGAAGCGCCTTGCGGACAGCAGGGTCCTTCAGTATCCTGGAAATCCGGGCCAGCATCTTCAGATGAATTCCGATGGCGTCATCGGGTGCAACCAGGAGGAAAAAAAGATGCGCCGGCCTGCCGTCGAGAGCGCTGAAGTCCACTCCCGTGCGGCTCCTGCCGAAGACCATGACCAGTTCGCGCGCCTCCCTGAGCTTGCCATGAGGGATGGCGATGCCGTCGCCGATGCCGGTGCTCCCCAGCCGTTCACGCTCCTGGAGTATCTGCAGCAGTTCCTGCCGCTTCAGGCCGGGATGGTGTTCCTCCACTCTGGCCGCCAGTTCCGCGAGGACCTCGTCCTTCGTTGCTGCCGCAAGGGCAGGAATGATATCGTCCGGTCGCAGGATCGCGATAATCTTCATCTCTGCCCCGGCAGGCCTTACCCTGCAGACGGTTCGATCAAGCCGTAGTCGCCATCCTTGCGACGGTAAATGACGTTGATGTTGTCGGTAGCCGCATCGGTAAACACAAGAAAATCCTTGTGCAGGAGGTCCATCTGCATGACCGCTTCTTCTACGGACATGGGTTTGATGGAGAAGGTCTTGGTCCTGATGACCACCGGCTCACGGCGGGTTTCAAGACTGGCGGCCTCGACAACGCTCTTGCGAATCTGCCGCTCGCGGGTGTCGGTGGCGGGTTTGTGCTCCTTGATCCGCTCTTTGTAGCGACGCAGTTGCCGTTCGATTTTATCGACCACCGCATCGACGGCCGAGTACATGTCGTTTGTCTCTTCCGATGCCTTGATGGTAATTCCCTTGGCGGTAATGGTCACTTCCGCGGCATGACGGATCTTCTCCACCGTCATGAATACCTGGGCAACGACCGGTTCATCGATGTATTTCCTCACCCGTTCCAGCTTCTCTTCGGCGTAGCTTTTCAGGGCATCACTCGGCTCCATGTGTCTGAATGTCGTGGCGATTTGCATGGTAGACCTCCTCGGATTGCGTTCGTGTTGCGGTGGGGTTCCGCTTCTACTAATAGTTTATCGCGAAAATGCGCAGGTGAAACCCTGCGGGATCAAAAGAGTCGTCTTCGCTCCGACGAAGAGCCGATGCGCAGCATTTCCCGGTACTTGGTGACGGTCCTGCGGGCGATGTTGATGTTATGCTTCGACAGGATTTCGGCCAGATGCTGGTCGCTGTAAGGCTTCCGGGGGTCCTCCGACTCGACGATCTCCTTGATCTTGTTCTTGACGCTTTCGGACGCGATGAAATCACCTTCGTTGGTGGAGATACCGCTGTTGAAGAAATACTTCAACTCGAACAGTCCCTGTGGCGTCTGCATGTACTTGTTGGTAGTCACCCGGCTGATGGTTGATTCGTGCATCCCGATATCCTCGGCAACATCGCGCAGGACCAGCGGCTTCAGGTACTCTATCCCCCGGTCGAGAAAATCGCGCTGGAATGCAACGATGCTCTTGGCCACCTTGTAGATGGTCCGCTGCCGCTGCTGAATGCTCTTGATGAGCCACATGGCAGAGCGCATCTTGTCACTGATGTACTCCTCGGCCTTCGCATCGAGGCGCCGCTCGACCTTTGCCTCGCCGGCATAGAACGGATTGATCCGAAGGTTTGGCAGTCCCTCGTCGTTGAGCATTACCACGTACTCATCGCCCACCTTGTACACGAAAATGTCGGCGGAGATGTACTGCACGTCCTCAGCGCCGAATATCCGCCCCGGCTTCGGGTCGAGGCCGGCGATGATCTTTGTCGCGATCAGGACACTGTTAATGTCAGTGCCGCATGCCTTGGCGATCTGTTTGTATTTGCGGGTCTCTAGGTCTTTCAGGTGCTCACTCACCATCGCCTCGACCAAGCTTCCCCTCATGCCGAGCTGCCGGATCTGAATCAACAGGCATTCCCGCAGGTCTCTTGCGCCCACCCCCGGCGGGTCGAAATCCTGAATCTTGCCGATCACCCCTTCCACGAACGCCTCTTCCACCCCGCAGGCCTGGGCGATATCGGCAAGGGAAGCCCGGAAGTAACCGCTCTCATCGATATTGCCGATGATCTCGGTGCCGACCCGCTGTTCCACCTCACCGAGCCTGGTGAGATTGAGCTGCCACATGAGATGATCGATCAAGGTACCTTTCTTGGTCAGAAGGTTTTCGTACGAGGGGCGATCGTCGTCATCGTTGTATTGTTCGCCGGCGCTGAAATTGTAGCCTTCCAGGTAGGTATTCCAGTCCATTTCACGGAGAGTTTCCGTTCCCGCCTGTACTTCCTGGAACGCTTCGGTTTCCGCTTCCGGCGTCGCCTCCTGCTCCAACAGCTCAAGCTGGTCAACCTCTCTGCTCTCCTCCAGTTCCGGCGATTCCTCGATCACCGGATTTTCCTCCAGTTCCTGGCGGACGACATCCTGGAGCTCAAGGCGGGAGAGTTGGAGAAGCTTGATGGCCTGCTGCAACTGGGGGGTCATCACCAGTTGCTGGGTCAGCTTCATCTGTTGGCGCATTTCGATGGCCATAGGCGTTACAACCTCAAAATCGGTTCAATGTTCAACGTTCCATGTTCAACGTTCAGAAGCATCGGCTGTGTTCAACGTTGAACCTCGAACGTTGAACATTTTTACAGCCTGAACTTCTCCCCCAGGTAAATATCCCGGGCCTTCTTGCTATCCGCTATCTGCTGCGGATCACCGCATTCGAGAACCTCGCCGGCGTTCAGGATGTATGCTTTGTCACAGACACCGAGAGTTTCTCTGACGTTATGATCGGAAATGAGGATGCCGATACCCCGCTCCTTGAGGCCGGTAATGATCGTCTGGATATCGATGACCGCAATGGGATCGATGCCGGCAAACGGCTCGTCGAGCAGGATGAAGGCAGGATCGGTCGCCAGTGCCCGGGCGATTTCCACCCGTCGGCGCTCACCGCCGGACAACGCATATCCCTTGGTCCGGGCAATGTGGGTGACCCCGAATTCCCCCAGCAGCTCCTCTGTCCTTTCGTGGCGCTGCTTCACCGAGAGATCGCGGGTTTCCAGCACGGCCAGCAGGTTTTCTTCAACGGTCAGCTTGCGAAAGATCGAAGGCTCCTGGGGAAGGTAACTGATCCCATTACGCGCCCGGAGATACATCGGAAGTTCCGTGATGACCTCACCGTCCAGAAAGACCTGACCGCTGTCCGGGCGGCACAGTCCGACCACCATGTAAAAGGTGGTCGTTTTTCCCGCACCGTTGGGTCCCAGCAGACCCACCACCTCGCCCGAAGCGACGTCCAGGTCGACACCGTTCACCACCGCCCGACCGGTATAGCTTTTCTTGAGACCCCTGGTATACAGAGACCGCTCAGGGCTTTGCGCCACCATTCTTATCCTTGCTATCCTTGCCCTTCGGGTGAATGACCGCCTCCACGCGCTCGTTGGGCCCGCCGGTAACCACACTCTTCTGCTCGTTCACCAGGTAGGTGATAACCTTGCCGGTAACGACATCGTCACCCTGGTACACCTTGGGATTGCCGTCCAGGGTTATCTTGCCGGCCTTGTTCTCGTAGAGCGCGTGGCTGGCAAGCCCGAGGCGGTTTTCCTGAACGATGCGCACATTGCCGAAGGCCTCCACCTTGTCGACTTCCTTTCCCTTTTCGGCGTAGAAAATGACCAGGCGGTCGCTGTAAATGGTTATGTCACCCTGCCGGGCGACGACCTTGCCGACGAAGGTTGCGATGCCGGCAGCGCTGTCGGTAAACAGCTCATTGGACTTGATCTGGATCGGCTGGTCCCCTCGCCCGATCCCATCCCCGGCCAGCAGCGTGCCAGCGAACGCGGCACAGAGAACGATGGCCGACAACAGTCGCTTCATCATTTGCCGGCCCCGGGGAGGATATCCGCGGTCACATCGCGCAGGATCCGTATATTTTTCGTCACAGTCATAAGTTCCATGCCGACCCCTTCCAGGGTCAGCTTGCCGTCGGTGAATTTAACCCGTGCGGGGCTCTCTATCATGGAACGGGCCGCCCGGTAAACCGCCTGGCTCGTGGTAAACTCCATGCCACTTGCACTTCTGGCCACGATGTTCCCCGCCAGGTGCACGTCCCTGGTCTTGTTGGAGAATTCGCCCCGGTCCGCGGTGAGGGTAATGTCACCCGTCTGCCGGTTGCCGGCGACAACCATGCGGATACCAGCCAGGCGGGCTATCTCCCCTTCCTTGTCATACTCAGCCTTGTCGGCGACCAGATCCCACTGTTTCACCCCCTGCTTCGTCTCGGTGTAGTGGATTTTCTGCAGAGAGACATCGACGTTCTTGGCAAGCCGGGGCAGGACCTCAGCCGGTCCACCCCCCCGCGAAACCTTGAGGATGATCACTACGGCAAGAGAAACACTGGCGATGACTATCATCATGGCCAGCAGCTGCCTGATTTTATTCAGCTTTTGCATAATTCCAGGGGAAGTATAGCATTGAAAAAAATGGCTGTAAAGCGCTTTCTGGCTTTGAATACACACTTTGGCATGGAGCTTGAAAAAGGATGCGGAAATTCACGCCCTTATACGGTGTCAAGGCGCACCCAACAAGGGGCGAAGGGCGCCCCCCTGCGAGAAAATCGATCGGACGCACGAAACCGAGGCTTGACAGGATGAATTGTGCGTATATCATATCTTCCACAAGCGGGGCTGTCGCCGGTCCACTTGTATCACAGGAAGCCGATATGAATAACCATACGGCAGACAAAGGACGACGTGACCATGACCCTGCTCAAGGATTTCATTCAGACCATCAAAGAAAACGCCAAACGGGACCGGGCGGGCATCGCCCTGATGGTCGGACTTTTCGTCATCTCGATCGCCCTGATCGTCTCCGGACTTCTTAAATAGGAACACCCGAAAGAACCGCAGCTGGCCAGCCGCACTACGGAAAAGCCCATCTCCCGGGAACCCCTGGAGATGGGCTTTAGCATTCTTCGCCTGCCTAACCGGAACGGATGGTGCGGTTACCGATAGTACCGGGCGGTTACCGTTTCCCACGTCCCTTGGGCTGTGAGGATGAGGTCGCAAACCTCGCGCACGGCGCCCCAACCGCCGCGGTTTTTCGCCACGAAATGAGCGTACTGGAGGACGTATTCCAGCGCGTCCGCCGGGGCGGCGGCAAACCCCACCCGGCGCATGACCGGCAGGTCGATGATGTCATCCCCCATGTAGGCGACCTGCTCGTCTGCAAGACCGGACGTCTCCAGGATTTCAAGATAGGGGGTCAACTTGTCGAGAGAGCCCTGATAGACCCGGTCGATCCCGAGTTCCCGGGCGCGATTGGCAACCACCTGGGACTGCCTGCCGGAGACGATTCCCACCTCGATCCCCGACCTCTGCAGCATCTTGATGCCGTGGCCGTCCTTGACGTTGAAGAACTTGCTCTCCACCCCGTTGGAGTCGAAGATGATCCGGCCGTCGGTCATCACCCCGTCCACGTCGAGGATCAGCAGCTTTATCTTTTTCAGGCGATCGTTCATAGGAAATTCTCGGTCAATATACCGTAGGGGCGACCCGATGGGTCGCCCGAAACCGGGCGAAGCATCGCCTCGCCCCTACAATTCATTGTCATTGCCGCAAAACGTTCATGCGATTCCCGCTTTTAACAAATCGTGCAGGTGTATAATCCCCACCGGCTTCTCCCCCCGGTCGTCATCGAAGACGAACAGGGAGGTGATGGAGAACTCCTCCATCCGCTGCAGTGCCTTGGCGGCGAGCTCGGTGCGACCGATCCGCTTCGGGTTCCTGCTCATAAGCTCGCCGGCGGCCATGCCGAGGATATCGGTCCCTTTCTCAAGGGCACGGCGCAGGTCACCGTCGGTGATGACACCGATGAGGGTGCCGTTGCCATCGGTCACGCCGGTGATACCGAGCCCCTTGGCAGTAATGACGAAGAGGGCCTCGCGCATGAGCATCCCGGCCGGGACGAGGGGAATGGCCTCCCCCTTGTTCATCAGATCCTCGACCCGGAGGATCAGTTGCTTGCCGAGCGCCCCCCCCGGATGGAACAGGGCGAAATCCTCGGCCTTGAACCCCCGCTCCAGAAGAAGGGCAACCGCCAGGGCATCTCCCATGGCCAGGGTGGCGGTGGTCGAAGCGGTGGGGGCAAGTCCGAGGGGACAGGCCTCCTCCTTGACCGAGATATCGAGAAAAACGTCCCCGGCCCGGGCAAGGGTCGAAGAGGCGTTGCCGGTCATGGCGACGAGGGAGGCACCGAGGCGTTTGATGATCGGAAGGATGCGCACCACCTCATCGGTCTCGCCGCTGTTGGAGATGGCGATCACCACGTCCCCCTTCATGATCATGCCGAGGTCGCCGTGAATCCCCTCGGCCGGATGGAGGAAAAATGCGGGGGTGCCGGTAGAGGCCATGGTGGAGGCGATCTTCTGACCGATCAGCCCCGATTTCCCCATGCCGGTAACCACCACGCGTCCCTTCGAGGCGAGGATCAGCCGCACCGCCTCCTCGAACGCGCCATTGATGGCATCGGCCAGGGCCAGGAGCGCCTCGGCCTCGACCCGGATCACTTTTTTCGCTTCTTCGAGAATCAATCTAACCCCGTTCAAGGTTCAAGGTTCAAGGTTCAAGGTTCAAGGTTCAAGGTTCAAGGTTCAAGGTTCAAGGTTCAAGGTTTGTTGTTTCAACGTTGAACATTGAACGTAGAACGTTGAACGTCATTTCACAATCGCGTCAATCGCCTTCAGTTTCTTGAGCAACCCCGGCAGATCATCAAGCTTGATGGAGTTGGGACCGTCGCAGAGCGCCTTCTCAGGCTCTTCGTGAACTTCCATGAAGACCCCGTCCACTCCGGTCGCCACCGCCGCCCGGGCCAGGTACTCCACGAACTCCCGCTGGCCGCCGGAGGAGCCACCCTGGCCGCCGGGGAGTTGGACACTGTGGGTGGCATCGAAAACCACCGGGTAGCCCATCTTCCGCATGATGGGGAGGCTCCGCATGTCGGACACCAGGTTGTTGTAGCCGAAGGAAACCCCCCGCTCGGTCAGGACGAGCCGGTCGTTGCCCGTGGAGAGCGCCTTGCCGATCACGTTCTCCATGTCCCAGGGGGCAAGAAACTGCCCCTTCTTGATGTTGAGCACCCTGCCGCTGCGCGCCGCCGCCACCACCAGGTCGGTCTGGCGACAGAGAAATGCCGGGATCTGGATGACATCGAGGACCGTCGCGGCGGGCTGGACCTGTTCGATGGAATGGATGTCCGACAGAACCGGCACCCCGAGTGCCTCCTTGACCCGGGCGAGGATACGCAGCCCTTCCGTCAGCCCCGGGCCGCGGAAGGAGGTGACCGACGTGCGGTTCGCCTTGTCGTAGGAGGCCTTGAAGATGAGAGGCATGTCGACGCCGTTGGCGATGGTCATGAGCCGTTCGGCGCAGCGCATGGTGGCGCCCTCGTTCTCCATCACACACGGCCCGGCAATCAGCACCAGCGGCCGGTTGCCACCTATTTTCACGTTTCCGACGGTTATTTCTTTGACCACGGATACTCCGGGTGAGGAGTAAAGAGTGAAGAGTGAGGAGGACAACCTTTACCCCTCACGCCTCACGCCTCACGCCTCACTTCTTTTTGTTCTCCAGCGCTGCGGCGATGAAGGCCCGGAAGAGAGGATGCGGGCTGAGGGGCTTGGATTTGAACTCGGGGTGGAACTGGCAGCCGACGAACCAGGGGTGGTCGGGGATCTCCACCATCTCCACGAGATCGCCGTCCTTGTAAATCCCCGACAGCACCAGGCCGCCCGCGGCGAGCTTCTCACGGTAGGCGTTGTTGAACTCGTAGCGGTGGCGGTGGCGCTCGGAGATCTCGGTGGCGCCGTAGGCCTTCTGGGCGAAGGTCCCCTTGGCGAGGGTGCAGGGGTATGCCCCGAGCCGCATGGTCCCCCCCTTGCGGGAAACCCCCTTCTGCTCCTCCATGAGGTGAATCACCGGATTCGCGCATTCCGGCTTGAACTCGCTGGAACAGGCATCGGCAAGGCCGCCGACATTGCGGGCAAATTCCACCACCGCCATCTGCATGCCGAGACAGATGCCGAAGAACGGGATCTTCCGGGTCCGGGCGAATTCGATCGCCTGGATCTTTCCCTCGGTCCCCCGCTCGCCGAAGCCACCGGGGACGAGGATGGCGTCCACGTCGTCGAGGTGGCTGCCGATCCCCTCGGTTTCCAGCTTCTCCGAGTCGAGGTACTTGAGGAAGACCCGGCAGTCGTTTCCGATGCCGCCGTGGGTGAGGGCCTCGGCCAGGGACTTGTACGACTCGGTGAGGTCGACGTACTTGCCGACGATGGCAATCTGCACCTTCCCCCGGCTCGGATGGGTCAGCTTGTCGACCACCGTCTGCCAGGGGGCGAGGTCCGGGGCCTTGGTCCAGATGTTGAGTTTCTCCACCACCTGTTCGTCGAGCCCTTCGCGATGCAGTGCCAGCGGCACCTCGTAGATATGCTCGGCGTCCACCGAGGTGATGACCGCCTTCTCCTCCACGTTGCAGAAGAGGGCGATCTTCGCCTTCATGTCGTGGGGAAGCTCCCGCTCGCAGCGACACAACAGAACGTCTGGCTGGATGCCGATCTCCCGCAGTTCCTTGACCGAGTGCTGGGTCGGCTTGGTCTTCATCTCCCCGGCGGTGCGGATATGCGGCACGAGAGTGACGTGGATGTAGAGAACGTTGCCGGCTCCCCGGTCGGCCTTGAACTGGCGGATCGCCTCAAGGAAGGGGAGCGACTCGATATCCCCGACGGTGCCGCCGATCTCGACGATGGCCACGTCGTTCCCCTTGGCGTTCTCGATGATCTTGTGCTTGATCTCGTCCGTGATGTGGGGGATGACCTGGACCGTCCCCCCCAGGTAGTCACCACGCCGCTCCTTCTCGATGACGGAAAAGTAGACCTGGCCGGTGGTGAAGTTGCTCCTCTTGGAGAGCTTGGCCGTGGTGTAGCGCTCGTAATGGCCGAGGTCGAGGTCGGTCTCGGCGCCGTCGTCGGTGACGAAGACCTCCCCGTGCTGGAAGGGGGACATGGTGCCGGGATCGACGTTGATGTAGGGGTCGAGCTTCTGCATCGTGACCCTTAAGCCCCGAGCTTCGAGCAGCGCGCCGAGGGAGGCAGAGGCGAGCCCCTTGCCGATGGAGGATACGACCCCTCCGGTCACGAAAATAAACTTGGTCTTCATATGAACTCCAGAATCGTGAGGAGTGAGGGGTGAGGGGTGAGGCGAAACATCTTGGGAATTCCGTTGTATCGCTCCTCACACCTCACGCCTTACGCCTCACTGTCTTTTAAGTCTTTCCAGTACCTTTTCCAGGTCCCCGGGGGTATCGACGCCGATGGATTCGTGTTCCGTCTCCACCACCTTGATCCGGTAGCCGTTTTCGAGCACCCTGAGCTGTTCGAGCTTTTCGGCCAGCTCCAGGTAGGTGGGGGACATCTGGGCGTACTGGAGGAGGAACTCCCGCCGGTAGACATAGAGCCCCACGTGTTTGTAGCAGAGGAGCTTGCCAGAGGTGAATTTCTCGTCCTTCAGGCTGTCCCACTTGTCCCGGAAGTTGGGGAGCGGCGAGCGGGAGAAATAGAGGGCAAACCCCTCCCAGTCGGTGACCACCTTGACCACGTTGGGGGAGAGGAAGTCGTGGAGGTTCTTGATCCGCGACTTGAGCGTCCCCATGAGGATGGACGGGTCGGCGGCCAGCGGCTGGATCGCCTCGTCGATCATGGCCGGCTCGATCAGGGGCTCGTCCCCCTGGACGTTGACGATGATCTCGCTGTCGAGTCGCGCAGCCACCTCGGCCAGGCGGTCGGTCCCGGTCTCGTGCCCCCTGTCGGTCATCTCGGCGCGCCCGCCGAAGGCGCGCACCGCTGTAGCGATCCGCTCGTCGTCGGTGGCGACGATCACCTCGGAAACGAAACGGGCACGGGTGGCACGCTCATAGACATGCTGCACCATCGGCTTACCGAGGATGTCCGCGAGGGCCTTTCCCTCGAAGCGGGTGGAGGCGAACCGGGCGGGGATAATGGCGGTAACTTTCATGGAATCAAGGGGTAGCGCGGTTGGAGTCAGTCCCTTCCTGTGGCGGGACATACAAAGCTACATCAAAAGAGCGGGGTGTGTCAAGGAGGGATTTCCGGCCGAACCACGGTCCGATGTCAAGCGATAAGGTGCATCATCAGAGCATGGGAGGGGCACGGCGGCGTGTATCAAACAGAGAAGATCAGGCGGGTTGGAGACGTTCAGCGCCCGGCGCTGCACACTCCGCACCACCGTGGGTGAGCTCGCAGCCTAACGACTGTGCCCATGTCTCCCCTAAAGCGGCCAAGGCAGCCGATGCATAGAAGTTGTCCCAGAAATCACCGTGGATCATTTCCCGGAGAGGCTCAACCGCCCGGTGATCGCCGATCTTTCCCAGCGCTTCGGCAGCACCGTGGCGAACGGTGGCATCGGGGTCCCGCAATGCCTCGCTCAGGAGTTCAACGGCAGTGGGGCTGCCGATATCGCCGAGCATAACCGTGCTGAAATTGCGCACTTCCTCGTTGGCATCCTTCAGCAGTTGCAGCAGTTTTGGTACAGCCGGCTCGCCGAATGCCACCAGCATCTCCATGGCACCGTTTCTCAGGTCGGCACGGTCGTCATCCCGCACCCCCCTCTCGAGGGAAAGGCCAACGGCATCGAGCCCCCGTGTCAGTAATATGTCCATGGCCTCCTGCCTGCATCCCTTTGCCGCGTCAGCGACCAGGAGCAGAAGTTCCTCGACACTCTTTCCCGTCAACCCTTCGCATGAAACTGCGGTAATATCAAATTTGCGCATTCAATCTCCCAAGGCGGAAGGCACGACAATTCCCATTCGTGCCTTCCGCCTGCCGCGTTTTAGTTGACCTTGAACTGCGCCACCAGCCCGGCCAGGTCGACCGACTGCTGGGACAGCCCCTGAGCGGCCCTTGAGAGCTGCTCCACCGCCGAAAGGTTCTGCCGGGTCAGGTCGTTGATGTTCTCCACGGCGCCGACCACCATTTCTCCCCCCTTCTTCTGCTCCGCGGTGGCGTTGGCCACCGACTGGGTCATGGAGGTCATGGCGTTCACCGCCCCGACGATCTGCCGCGCCGACAGCGACTGTTCCTTCGTCGCGATGGTCACCTGGCCGGTGACGTTGTTCATGCTCTCAACGGCGATCCGGATCTGCCGGCTCCCCTGAGCCTGTTCCTTCGTCGCCCCCGTCACTTCCTGGGTGATGTGGTTCATCTTTTCGACGGCGATCCGGATCTGCCGGCCGCCGGCAGCCTGCTCCCGCGCGGCGTTTGCCACCACGTCGCTCGCTTCGTTCATCTTCTCCACGGCCCTGATCACCTGGGTGGAGGCGTTCGCCTGTTCCGCGGTCATCCGCGCGATGTCGGACATCAGGTTGCTCGTCCGCTCGATGCTCGTGACGATGCTCTCCAGGGCACCTCCGGCCACCGAGGACAGCTCCATCGACTCCTTCGCCTCCTTTGAGGCGACCTCGCCATACTTCACCGACTCCTCGGTATCCAGCTGCACCTGCCGGATCACCTGGGCGATCTCCTTGGTTGCTGCCATGCTCCGTTCGGCGAGCTTGCGCACCTCCTCGGCCACCACCGCGAAGCCCCGCCCGGCATCGCCTGCCCGGGCCGCCTCGATGGCGGCATTGAGGGCCAGCAGGTTCGTCTGGTCGGCGATCTCGTTGATCACCTTGACGATGTTGCCGATCTCCTCGGAGCGCTTGCCCAGCGTAAGGATCGAGTCGGAGGTCTTCTCAATGACCTCGCCCACCCGCACCATGGCAGCAACGGCCTGCCGCCCCGCTTCCTGTCCCGCCGCACCTTCCCGGGCCGCGGCCTTCGCCACACCGTCCGCCTCTTCAACGTTTTTCGCCACCTGCTTGATGGACGCCGCCATCTGCTCGATGACCGTGGCCGATTCCGTGACGATCTTCTGCAGTTGCTGGGAGTTGCCCGCAACCTGGTCGATGGAGACCGTCATCTGCTCGATGGTCGCCGAGGTCTCGGATACCGAGGAAACGAGGTCCTCGGCGTTCTGCGCCACCTTCTCGATGGAGACGGTCATCTGCTCTATGCTGGCCGAGGTCTCGGACACCGAGGAGGCCATCACTTCGGCGCTCTTCGCCATCTGCTCGCTGGAGGCGCCGAGCTCCTGGATGGACGAGGAAACCTCGTCGGCATTGGAGGCCAGGGAATCGGCATTCCCCGCCACCGTCTGGATGGAGGCCGCCATCTGCACCATGGTGCTGGAGGTCTCTTCCGCGGCCGAGGCCTGGGAATGGGCCGCCTTGGTCATCTGCACCGAACCCGCCGAAATCTCGTCCGCCGCCGACGCCACCTGGGATGAGGCATCCTTGATCTTGCCGATCATGGCGCGCAGGCTCTCCACCATGGCGTTCATGGCGCTAAGGAGCTGCCCCACCTCGTCCCGGGTAGTCTTTTCCACGGAGGCGGTGAGGTCTCCCTCGGCGAGCCGCCTGGCGATCCCGACCGCATTGGCGAGGGGAGCTGTGATGCTGCGGGTGATGAGAATGCCGGTGATGAGGCAGAGAATGATCCCGGCGGCGATGCTGATGGTGACGACGATGGCGATGTGGCGCGCCAGGTCGCTCATGACCTTTTCCTCGCCGTCCATCCGCTTGTTGGTCTCGTCGGCAAGAGACTTCGCCACTTCCTCCATGTTGTGGATCTCGGCCTTGTCCTTGCCCATGAGCGCGTTCGCTTCCTGGGCGGTCCTCACGGTGCCCGCGGCGATCTGGTCGCGGATCCTGGAGAAGGCCTTTTCATATCGACCTTCGTCGTCCTTCATCTTCGCGACCTTTTGCTTGTCCTGGTCGAGCTTTGCCACTTTTTCCAGGGCCGCAACGCGGGCCGCGAGCTGCTCGTGCTGCTCCTGCCACTTCTTGGCGTACTCCGCTTCGGCGGCCTTGTCGCCCATATTGAGGAACATATCCTTTTCGAACCGGCGCATCCCGAGGATGTTCGCCTGCGCCTGGGCGGCGTCCTCGGCGAGAGTGCCGTCCCCCCTGAGCATCTCGATGGTGGAAGAGGTGCTCTCGCTCACGCCCCAGTACCCGGTGAGACCGACAACGATGATGAGCAGCAGCATGAGGCCGAAACCGAGCCCCAGTCGTACGCCGATTTTCAAGCCCTTCAGCATGTTCGTCTCCTTTCACCCGCTAATTTATAATAGAAATCGTGTCATCGGCACAAATCGGGTGCCACTCCTACACCAGGAGCAACGACCGGTTCAGGTCGAGGATGATGATCAGCCGGCTCTCCAGCTTCCCCACCCCCTGGATGTACTTGTCCTCGATGGTCGTGGCTTCCTCGGGAATCTCCTCGACAACCGCGGCAGGCACCTTGAGCACCTGGGAAACGCTGTCCACGAGCATGCCGATGCGCTTCGTTCCGAGTTCCACGACGATGATCCGCTGGGCGTCGGTGCCGTCGACGGTCTGCAGCGCGAACCGTCTGCGCAGCTCAACCACAGGGATGATCTTCCCCCGCAGGTTGATCACTCCCCGCACATGGGCCGGAGCCCCGGGCACTGGCGTGATGTCGGTGGCCCTGATGATCTCCTGGACGCTGCCGATGTCGACGCCGTACTCTTCCTTTCCCAGATGAAAGGTGACCAGATGGTGCGTCAGCCTTGCCTCGAGCTGGCTGGCCCGTTCCGCTCCGCCGTCCAGCTTCTGCTGGGCATCGTCAATGAACTGGGCAAGGATATCCTCCGCCAGTCCCGCCGCGGGAAGTTCTACCGTACTATTGCCGTTCATTCCCCTCCTCCTCTCGCGAATTGTCCGCAACCGGATATGCCATCATCGAGCAACGTCAGCCATTCAACCCACGCCAAGCGCCGCATAGGGAGCAGCCTCGGGACCTGCCACCGGTGCAGGGAAGAGCTTGTCGATGACATCGTGAAGCTCGGCCGGCTCAAAAGGCTTTTTCAGATATCCCGTTGCCCCCAGTCGCAGTCCGCGGATGGTATCCTGTTCCTTGCCCTCGGTGGTGATGATAAGGACGGGAATCTTCTTGGGGATCCCGAGCGCAGACGCCTTTTCGAGAAACTGCACGCCATTCATGACCGGCATGTTGATGTCGAGAAGGATGAGCTGGATGTCATTGTGCACGACCAGAGCGTCGAGCGCCTCCTGCCCGTTCATGGCATCGACCAGCTCGCACCGGTAGCGCCCCATGATCAATCGGTACATCTGGCGGATCAGGGCCGAGTCGTCAACAACCAGGATCTTCTTGAGCATGGCATCTCCCCCCTGTGGCGGCAGAAAGGCATCATTCCGCCTTTGTTATTTTTCTACGGCCTTGTTACCCTTTGTGTTGCAGCGACCGCTTGTATTCTATCCCCCGTTTAACCGCATCTACCAGCTCTTGCGGATCAACCGGCTTGCTCATGAACTCGAACGCCCGCATTTTATTATCCGTCGGGACGATTTCCGTTTCAGCGCCGGACATAAGGATGACCGGCGTCTCCGCATCCACCGCGCGGATCTTTTCAAGGAGCCCGATACCGCTGAGCTTGGGCATTCTTATATCGGTCAGCACCACATCCGGCACGGATTCGAAAAATCCGGCCAGGGCTGCGCAGCCGTCGGGGTAAGGGCGGACTGCCAGGCCTTTGGTGCGCAGCAGGATAAAAATACTCTCCAGAAGAAACGGGTCGTCATCAACCACCATTACGCTGCCCGAAGTTGCCATGTGTCCGCCTTCCCCTGTCTTTCCATGTGGAAATACCCGTCGTGATTGGTGTATCACACCTAAGAGCATCATGCGTGCCGAGTCCCGTCTCAATTCTTTTTTAGTGGGATATCACTGAGTTACAGGCGAGAAGCGGGGACAAAGTGGGGACAGAGGGATGCGACACAAGTTTACACTGACGCCCGCGCATGGCGTCAAATCGCAATATTTTCAAAACGTTATCCGAGAGCGACGAAAATTGCGGGTGCAACAAACGTCGCACCCCCCTGTTGCCACGAACACTCATGGCAACGAGGGACGCGGACTATTTCCTGAGCAGCCGCTTGTTCAGGGCCTGGCGGCTTATCCCGAGAAGGGTCGCAGCCGCTCCCTGGTTGCCGCCTGAGCGTTTGACGGCTTCGGCTATCAGGCCCTCTTCCGCCTCTTTCAGGGTCGGCAGGCGCTCCAGCCGGTCGAGCCACGACGAACACTGCGTCGAGTCGCTTCCGGCGAGAGCCGAATCCTTGCCGATCGCATCCCTGAAAGAGGCGAGCGCCATCACCCCCCCCTTGTGCCGCGCAACGGCATCGAAAACCATGGCTTTCAGCTCGCGGATATTCCCCGGGAAATGGTAAACGGAGAGGTACCTGACAAGTTCGGGAGGATAGGACGGCTTCGGTTTGCGCAGGGACGCTGCGGCCTCGGCCAGGAAATGCTCCAGGAGCAGCGGGATATCATCGCCGCGCTCCCGCAACGGCGGAATGTGAACCTGGTGGGCACAGAGCCGGTAGTAGAGGTCTTTTCGGAATGCTTCGCCGGCGACCAGCTTTCGCAGGTCACGGTTGGTGGCGACTACCACGCGTGCGCCGCTCAGGCTCGCAGTGTCGGCACCGAGAGGATGGTACTCCCCCTCTTGCAGCAGGCGGAGCAGTTTGACCTGGGAGGTGGCAGACAGGTCGCCGATCTCGTCCAGGAACAGGGTGCCGCCGGCTGCCCGTGCGATCATTCCCTCCCGCGCCTGGTCAGCACCGGTAAATGCCCCCCTGCGGTGGCCGAACAGCGTGTCGGAGAACATCAGGTCGTCCAGGCCGGCAGCATTCACCGCAACGAATTCGCCCGTGCGGCCGCTCAGTCCATGCACGGCCCGGGCGAAGAGTTCCTTGCCGACCCCGGTTTCACCGCTTATCAGGACCGGCTGGTCCGTGGTCGAAATCCCCTCCAGGTAGCCGAAAATCGCCTTCATCCTGGCACTCCGGGTATGGATGGCGGCAAATGCGTTTTCGTCACTGACCCGGCCGGAAAGGAAGCTTCCCCTGAGGGAAGCGATCTCCTGGCGCAGGGCGTTCATTTCCAACGCCTTCCTGACGCTCGCCACGAACCGGTCCGGATCGATCGGCTTCACCATATAGTCGAAAGCGCCCTTCTTCATGCATGCAACGGCGGTGTCGAGCTCGTTGGCAGCGGTCACTATGATGACCGGCACGTGGGGATAACAGCCCGTGATCTCGCCAAGCAGCTCTTCGCCTGACAGATGAGGCATCTGCAGATCGAGCACGACCGCTCCGGCTTCGTTACCCGACAGGTAAGAAAGGAGATGCCGGCTGTCGTCGATGGCTTGGACCGCATGCAAACCGGCACGGCGCAGCAGCACCGTGTAACTGAGCAGGATCTGCGGTTCGTCGTCGACGAGGACAATTGCCGGCGGCAACTTACTGTTTTTTTTCACGATACGGTTCCTGTACCCATTTGAGAGTGCGCAGAGGGATGTCCGGCTGCCAGATCGACATCAGGCACGATTCTAAATAAAAACGGCAGGCTAATAAATAACAATTTACATTTTAGGGCACAAAAAGTAGGATTCCGCCCATGAAGGAACACCGCGAACTCTCTTTCCTCATAGATCACATGCCGCTCGCATATGTCGTCTGGGATGCCGAATGCCGCATCACGGAATGGAACCCGGCAGCGGAGCGGATCTTTGGCTGGCCGGCCGGCGAGGCGCTCGGCAGGCACGTCTGGGAGCTGATCGTCCCGCCGGACATGCGGGGCTCTGTCGGGGCCGCCTGGAAAGAAGCTCTTGATACGGCCAGCTGCACGGTACACGACAACGTCCGCAAGGACGGCACACGGCTCATCTGTGAATGGTACAACACGCCCTTTCTGGATCCTGCGGGAGGAATCGCGGGCTGCATCTCCATGATTCAGGACATCACCGAACGCAAACGGGCGGAGCAGGCACTGCGGGACAGCGAGGACCATGTCCGCCAGTTTTTCGAGGAGACGAGCGACGCCATCGTCCTCTTCCGGATTCGGACGCTCACGATAATCGACGCCAACCCTGCTGCTTTGCAGCTCATCGGCATAGCACGGGAAGAGCTCGCCGGGCTCAAGCTGGAAGATTTCATCCCGCCGCAGGTGTTTCAGGATTTCATCGGCAAAGTCCGCCTGGACGACCATTCGCGGGAGTTTATCCTCGAGAAGGCCAATTGTTTGCGAAAGGACGGATCCACGGTCGTCGTATCGATCCTCGGCAAAATCCTCCATCTCAGAAATGAATATATTATTTTCTGTTCCATCAGGGATGTATCCGAAAAAGTCCGTCTGCAGGGAGAAATCCAGGCAACCCAGGCGAAACTCATTCATGCCAACAAGATGACATCCCTCGGCATGCTCGTCTCCAGCATGGCCCACGAGATCAACAACCCCAACCAGTACATCTCCGTCAACGCCATGATGCTCGCCGACGTCTGGCGGGATGCGGCCGCCATCCTCAGGCGCTATCGCGAGGAAAACGGCGATTTCTCCATCGGAGGACTGCAGTTCGGTGAAATTGAAGAGCTGGCGCCGCGCCTTTTTTCCGGCATCAGCGAAGGTTCGCGCAGGATCAATGCGATCATCAATGACATGCGGGATTTCGTCAAGGAAGACAAGAGCGGCCGACGGGGAATCATCGACATCAACAGGCTGGTTAACTCTGCCGCCTCGATCCTCTGGCACCATATCCACAAGCACACCGACAATTTCCGCGTGGAGCTGCAGGATGGCCTTTCCCCGGTCCGGGGAAACGGCCAGCAGATCGAACAGGTGATCATCAACCTGATCATGAACGCCCTGCAGGC
>JAMXLF010000025.1 GCA_024281055.1 Geobacteraceae bacterium | reverse complement strand
AAGCAGTGCTTCAAGCGCTTGCCGGTCGGCCACTGTCAATTCATAGTTTTCGGGTGTGCGTGCCATGAAAAGTACAATAGCACACTTGATAATATTTAGATATAACTAACCGCACAAGACACTAGTTATGGCGTCCATCTCTGCATGAACTGCACGACAATACTCCGTAAGGTCATTTAAGCCCACATGTTCAAACATTTCAGCTACTTTCTCCTCGGTCATAATGAATCCAATCGTCGAAGAGAACTCCCTAATTTTCTCCCTAATTTGAGATTTCTTTAAGTCATTTCTGCACATATTGCTACCAAACACAAAACATCTAGCGTCTTTATCACTGTCCTCAGTGTAAAGGCCGCCACCTGCCTGCGGAACATCATTAAAACCCGTTGCAACTATACCTCCTTGCTCATTCATAACAGCTGCACCAACTTGTCTTGACATACATCCAGATCTATAAGCAGCAGATTGCGCTAAATACATTGCGTATTCACCATGCGTAGGTGTGACAGCATTGTCGCCTAATAATATTTTGACAAACCTCTCTAATGACCTTATCTGTCGTTCCGTTTCGTACTGAGAGCTTCTCAGAAAAAAGTCTCCAAATTGAAGAGTTTTTATTAACTTTTGACCGTGAGCAACATCTTCTGACTCATCTCGTCTAAGTAACTTCATTGCCTCTTGTTCATCGAGGCCAATTTGATTCATTATGTTGTATTTCTTGACTTCAAAGGAGCAAAGAACGCCGAAAAGGCTAAACATCCTGTCGTAAACGGCACGCAACAAACGCACTTCTTCCGGGTGCTTTAAGCTATCTAATATCCATGCTACACGCCTCGACTCTTTATGTGCTTCACCTCTCTCCGCTTCTTCTTCTGTTATTGCGGCTTGTCGATCAGAGGATATTTTCTTTATAATTAATTGAGATACTATATCTAATCCAAATTTATCTCTAAGATAATCTCCCATATCCTGCAAACTTCTTATTCTTTCTAGTTCATTCTTCCAATCCGAAGTTATAAACTTGCCTGCATCTAATTGTGACTTATCTACCAAGCTGGTGATTGCCTCTAATATAAGATCGCTAGCTTTTAATCTTTTTACGATATACCCGTATTTTTTAAATGAATCTTCAATGCGTACTGCCACTTCCGATAGCCCACAACCAATAGCTCCAGAAAGCGCAACGACTTGCTCCTGTGTCCTTCTTTTTGAGATCATTTCAAGCGGGGAATCTTTTTTCTTACGTTGAGCGGTACCAACAATCTTTAATGCTTCCATCTATATATTGGCCTCCTCTGGGATATAAGATAAATAGCAAAGCGTGTATCTTTTTACTATGATAATGTGCCCCATGACACGCGACAGGGCTCGGAAGCTGGACGATGCATCAGGATAATAAGACTTGTCTAATTGTCTGTCAATAACGAAAGAGTTTAAAATGGGGGCGGACTATTTTCCCAGCGAGGGGAGAGGTGAACTACCTTTTTCTAATTCCAGAGACACCATGTGGTATTCAACAGGGATAGAATTTTTTAGACCTCTATTCTTATTGTTAATGAATTGGAAAACCCTAAAATTATCTTTTCCATAACCTCAGTAATAGCCTCCATGCTTGCGTTATAATGGTCACTAACTTAGTTCTCCGATCCTTTTGTCGGTTTATAGCTGCAATATATCTTTGTTTGTCCAATGCATCTCTTTTCTGTATTCTCTTGATCTTAGTCTGAGTCATTGTCCTAGCCCATACAATTTTATTCTTTTGAATCCAGTAATGTGACCTACAGGGAAACTTCCAGTTTCCGATGGACGGAGATAGAGAAACTCTATCTCCGTGTCGGCGTAAAGACCAGTCTGCTGGCGATAATGGCGTTACAACCTCTTCACTACAACCACAGCAACACCTGTGTACGACTATTTTATACCGTTCGCAGATATAAAGTTTTCCGTTATCCAAGACTTCTGGGATGACGTCCACATAAACGGGCGTGATGTAAGAAATTCTCACTCGTTGTCTCCAACCCAGATCATTTCATCCCGCGTCAGAGAATGCGCGTTAACAGAGAACGTCGTGTGATGGACTTTCAAGCGGTCATCATAGAACCCGCAGTACTGTTTCCACATGATTACTGCTAGTGCGGCATTCAAGGCGTTCATATCCACAACCTGGATGTTGCTGCGATATAGATCATTTTCGTCATCTGCATTTAACGGTGCGCGGCGGTCAAAATGGTCGGATTTTCCCGGGGTGCTCATGGTGACCCGGCAAGTTCCAAAGATACTCAGTTTCTCCGGTATCATTTGAAGGTCCATGCCGACATCGACAAAAGGTGTTCCCTGCCGCTGGAGAAAGTCGCTCACCATCTTCCGGACTTCCCCTCGGTCGACGCAGATGAAAACGAAACCGAAGCCAACGAGATTGCCGAGATTCTCGTCAGTGATGAACTCGCTATGCGGAACAATCCCTGTACGCATTGCGTTATAAATGGCTGCAAAATGAACAACCTTTGGGAGCCTCTCTGAGAGCTGTTCCACTGAAGCAGCCCCTGGTGCACGAAAAGCGTTGTGCTGTAAAAATAAGTCGCCATCGAAAAGGTGAATCTCCCGCACTGGCGTCTTTGCTACGAGATCAAGGACGTATGATCCGGTACCGCCGAGTCCTACGATGGCTATTTTCCCAAACTTAAGCTTTGAAGAGACTGGTAGGATGTTCGCCCGACTTGAGGCGGTGTCCCAGTATCTGAATACCGACTCTTCGTCAACTGATGTAACGACCCTGAATGTGCAAGGTGTTGCTGTGGGATCGATCCCACGAGCTTCGTTGGAGATGATTGAAATGTAATTTTTCATTTTTGAGTAGTAGTCGGGATAGCCATTAGTCCCAGATATTTTGTTTGAAAATCTATGCTGCGCTTCGAAACCCTCCCAGAGCTTAAAGCACCCAGATGAGTGGCGGATAGCGTGTAGCTGAGTTCCGGTTGAATCGCACGGGAAATCGCCTACGAACCAAACCTGATGGTCACTCGGGGGGCCGAGGTTACCAATGTTCCCGTTAAGGTTGGTCACGACTATTCCGCGTTTTACTTCCTTTTGGCTATTCACGTAGGGCACTGAGTGTACGAGGAGGTGTCCATTCGACACCTCCACCTCAAAGCCTTCCTCCTGTAGCCTGATGATATCAGGATCAAGAACGATTAGTTTTGACGACATTGAAAATCATCCCTCCTTTCACATGAACATCCTGCCCATGTACGAGCGTCCCATCCTTCCCATGTGGGTCCGCATAGGAGACCTCGTACGTGATGCCGTCAGTTGGTTGATCGCCAGGATAGGCGAGAGCGACAACTTCAGAATACGAGATTCTCTGGCCGCTAACCTGACGCTCACGTCCATTGACGATGATGGTGCTGATCTTGTTCTGTCCCGGGGCTTGATCAGAGTGACTGTTGCTCATAATGGCTTCTCTCCATGTATTTAGTGTTCGAGATACTGCCACATCGACTTCACTACCGGTGGGGGGCCCACCCTCCCAGTTGATCATCCATATCGCGCTCTCGACGCGATAAATATAATTAGCTCTGCGTTATATGTCAAGCATATTTTTTGCACGGCTTGATTCGCCAAGCAAACATCAAACTTGCTTGATTTGCTAAGCAGATTTGACTATAATTGTTACTACTCCCCCAATAATTGCGAAAGGAGACCCATGGGAAGAACGAAAGAAGTGACTCAGCGGCCGGAGGCCAAAGAGTTGGGAAATTATCTTGCTGACATTAGAACCGCTAAGCGTATGACCCTACGTCAAGTTGAGGAAGCAACAGATCGTGCTGTATCAAATGCATATCTCAGCCAGTTGGAAAACGGCAGAATCAACAAACCATCCCCAAGCATCCTTCACAGCCTCGCAAGTGTTTACGGCGTCCCCTACGAATCACTTATGGAGAAAGCAGGGTACATCAAACCATCAAGTGCTCGTGAAGCCACTGAAAAACACGGAAGAGTCGCCACATTCGCTGGAGAAAGTTTAACTCCTGATGAAGAGGATGAACTGCTCACCTACCTAGCATTTTTGAGGTCGCGAAAGGCGAATAGATGATGAAGCCTGACGACTCGATCCTCGACCCATATCAATTGGCCCAAATTCGAAAACATGCGCTAACTGCACTTCAAGCAGCGAATGCGATAGGCCGTTACCCTACCCCTGTTGCAGACGTCATGGCAGAGGCCAAGATTATTGTCTCCGAAGAAGATGTCCTCAGGGATGATTTCTTGACTCGAATGCGCCGGAAGGCTGGTACGGCTCTGAAGAAGGCTTTGAGCAAGGTCTTGGGGTTACTCGACGTCAAGTCTCGTCTGGTCTACATCGACCGGGGTCTTTATATCCTCAAGCAATCATTCCTTAAACTCCATGAAACAGCGCATGCCGTATTGCCATGGCAACGCGATATATACTGTGTCATTGAGGATTGCGAGAAAACCATTTCTCCTGAAATGAGTGAACAATTCGACCGGGAGGCTAATGTTTTCGCGTCAGAGGTTCTTTTTCAGATAGATGACTTTACCAAAAGAGCGGGTGACGAGCCTTTTGGAATTCAAATTCCGATCAAATTAGGCAAAGAATATGGTGCATCAATTTATTCCTCTGTTCGACGGTATGTTTCAACCCACCACCGAGCATGTGCCGTCCTCGTTATTAATCCACCAGAGCTAGTCGCTGGCGACGGTTTTGTTGCCACGTTGCGCAGAGTAGTAACCTCTACTGAATTTGATCGAATCATGGGGTTTCCGAAGTGGCCAGAGACGGTAACGCCGAAAGACGAAATTGGCGCAATGATTCCTCCTGGAAAACGCAAAATGAGTGGCGCACGATCCATTTCTTTGATTGACACCAACGGAACGATGCATGAGTGCGTCGCAGAGGCATTTAAAACACCTTATCAGATATTTGTCCTCGTGCACGAAAGCTCGACGTTGAACCGCACCATCGTCTTTTTTTAAGTCTTCAGTTTTTTCACCTCAGCATAACAGTCGCTTCCAGTAAAAGTGGGCGTCAGTTTCAAACTATAAGTTTTTCTTCCTCCCGTCGCCCCTTGCCAACTAAAAAGCCCGCCAATAGTGGCTTTTCTTCCTGTCTAGCAGACTCCCTTGAGCATTCAATCCGTTCCCAATCCATTTTCCAGTTCTCGCTCCGCCTGCCACAGATCCACGGTCCGCTGGGCGTCGTATAATTTGTCATCATTCCGCCAACTTGTCAGCCTGCCCCCTAAGGATGCTCCTTCACCGACGATTGTTTTTGTACGGCCGACGGTGATATAATACAACCAGGTAACAAGAAAATGACGGAAAAGTTCTTGGAAAGGAGGTACCAGTCATGGCAAGCAAATATTTCCACGGCATGTTGACCCCCGGCGACTCGGCGCTGGCTCTCATCGACTACCAACCGGCGATGTTCTCCGGGGTGAACTCCCACGACAGAACCACCATCGTCCAGAACGTCCAGATAATCGCCGAGGCAGCCAGACTCTTCAAGGTGCCGACGATCCTTTCGACCGTCGCTGCCGACAGCTTCAGCGGGGCGATGATCCCCGAGGTCACCGGTATCTTCCCCGGCATTAAGCCCATTGACCGGACATCGATCAACGCCTGGCTCGACAAGAACTTCAGGGGCGCGATCGAAAAGACCGGGAAGAAGAGAATCGTCCTGGCCGGGCTGTGGACCGAAGCGTGCGTGCTTTTCCCGACCATTAACCTGCTCGAGGCCGGCTATGAGGTCTACGTCCCCACCGATGCCTGCGGCGACGTCACGGTCGAAGCGCATGAGCGGGCGGTAGAGCGGCTCGTTCAGGCGGGCGCCGTGCCGATCACCTCGCTGCAGTTCCTCTTCGAGCTCCAGCAGGATTGGGGACGGAGCGCAACCTACGAAGGATGCATGGATATCCTGAAGGCGCACTCTCCGTACGGCATCGAAGTCCGGTTCGTCAAGGAGTTCCTCGGCGGGCATGGCGAAGGTGTCAAGCGGGCTGCATAGGATAGCAAGAAAATCTAAATAGTAGCGGATGGATGGCGGTCGTGCAGGGTTTCTTCTGTACGACCGTTTGTTTTTTCGGTCTCTTTATGTAGGAGGAATAAGAATGGCCCCTCTGGAGAAAGTCTTGCGGAACCAGCCTTACCCGTGCTTCAGGCTGGTCGGCATTCCCGACGGCCTGGCAAACAGGCTAAAGAAGGGAATGCTGTGCCTTTACAACATCGACAGGAAAGTGTTCGATTTCCCGCTCGTCGGCCATATCGGCCCTGCTGAAGAATTGTTCGCCTATCTGGACTTCGTAGGGTACTACTCGCTCCTGGACTTTCGCGACTTCGTGCTTGCCGGCCGGCTCCCCATCACCTGCCCTTCCTGCAAAGGACCGGTCGAGGAGGCGGGGATGATCTCCTACGAAGTGGAAGAAACAGGGACGGCGCAACTCACTTTTACTGCCGGTGACGCGGAAATGTATGTCTGTGAATTTTGCGGCAGGCCCTTCGCGGTCATGGCGATGGAAGAGGAATGAGCACAGCCGTGATATTCCGCATTATCGCTGGCAGGCTGCCGCAGCATGGTATACTTAAAGGAAATGCCATCATGAAGGAAGACCTCTCATGCCGCACGCCATCCCCAACTGGGTTATTTTCACGCTGTGCGCGCTCTTTTTCGGCAGCCTGGACACTGCGCTCGCCGAAGAACCTCCTTTCCACCCCCCTCCCTATCAGCTGAACCGCGCCGACGAGGATTATCGCTACCTGCGCGACCCGGCCCAGCGTACCGACTTCTGGGACCCGATCAAGTACGTGCCGCTCAACGAAAGCGGCAGCTGGTTCCTATCCCTCGGCGGCGAGGCGCGGGAGCGGTTCGAATACTTCAACCATCCCAACTGGGGCCAGGACCCCCAGGACCACGGCTACCTCCTCCAGCGCTACTTCCTCCACGGCGACCTCCACATGGGTGAGCACGTCCGCCTCTTCACCCAGCTCCAGAGCAGCCTGGAAGACGGCCGCAAGGGCGGGCCGCGCCCCAACATCGACGAGGACGAACTCGACCTGCACCAGGCTTTCCTCGACCTGAAAGCGGATCTGCCCGGCAACAGTTCCCTTACCCTGCGCTCGGGGCGGCAGGAGCTGGCCTACGGCAGCCAGCGGCTCATTTCGGTGCGGGAAGGACCGAACGTGCGCCAGAGCTTCGACGGCTTCCGACTCATCTACCAGGGAGAAGAGGTTCGGATCGACGGCTTCGCCACGAAGCCCGCGGAGAGCAACCGCCACGTCTTCGACGACGGGCCGGACAACACCAAGGCGCTCTGGGGGACCTACGCCGTGCTCCCTTTCCCGCTTCTCCCCAAGGCGAACATCGATCTCTACTACCTGGGGTTGTTTCGCCGCAAGGCAAGCTTCGACCAGGGGAGCGCCCGCGAGACGCGTCATTCGGTGGGAGCCAGGCTCTGGCGCACCGCGCTTCCCCTCGACTACAACTTCGAGGCCCTCTACCAGTGGGGAAGCTTCGGCGACGGTGACATCGTGGCCTGGACAGTCGCCTCCGATACCGGCTACACCCTGGCGTCGCTCCCCCTTCGCCCGCGGATCGGCCTGCGGGCCGACATCGCCAGTGGCGACGAGGACCCGAAAAATCCGGACCTGCAGACCTTCAACCCCCTCTTCCCGAAGGGGGCCTACTTCAGCGAGGCGGGCCTCATCGGGCCGGTCAACTTCATCGACCTGAACCCCTGCCTCGACCTCCACCTTACCGACCACGCCACGCTCATCTTCGACTGGGATTTTTTTTGGCGGGAGAGCACCCGGGACGGGCTGTACAACAACGCCGTCGCGCTCGTCGTCTCGGGCAAGAAGAGCGACGCCCACTATATCGGGAGCATGGCCCAGGCGCAGCTGTTCTGGGACATCGACCGGCACCTGACCTTCGTGGCCATCTACGGCCATTTCTTTGCCGGGCGTTTTCTCAAGGAGGCCAGCCCCGGGAAGGACGTGGATTACGTGACGACCTGGCTGGCCTACAAGTTCTGACCGAAGGCCAAAGGAGGAGTTCATTTTCGAAAGGAGGCGCCATGAAAGCGCGGATCGATGTGAGAAAAGCGGAACCCGGGGCGATGAAAGCCATGCTGGGGCTGGAACAGTATGTCCGGAGCAGCGGGCTGGAGGAATCCCTCCTCGACCTCGTCAGGATGCGGGCCTCGCAGCTCAACGGCTGTGCCTACTGCATCGACATGCATTCGAAGGACGCCCGGGCACGGGGCGAGACCGAGCAGCGCCTCTACGAGCTCGATGCCTGGCGCGAGACCCCCTTCTACAGCGAGCGTGAACAGGCGGCCCTCGCCTGGACCGAGGCGGTGACCCTGATCGCCGCCGGCCATGCGCCCGACCCGGTCTTCGAGGAGGTCCGGAAACAGTTCAGCGAGGCCGAGCTGGTGAAGCTCACCCTTGCCATCGTTGCCATCAACGGCTGGAACCGCCTCGGCATCGCCTTCCGCGCGGTCCCGGGGGAATACCGGCCGGTCGGCGCTAAGCAGCAAGGCTGAATGTCTGGCGGTTAGGGTGCCAACTGGGCACTCCCCTCAAGCTGCAGCAGGGCCTCTTTTCGGTCAAGCCCGCCGGCGTACCCCGTAAGGCTGCCGTCAGCCCCCACAACCCGGTGGCAGGGGATGAGGATGGTGATGGGGTTGTGGCCGACCGCGCCCCCGATCGCCTGCGCCGACATGGAGCCGAGCCCGCGGGCACGGGCGATCTCCCGGGCCAGGTCGCCGTACGTGACGGTCCTCCCGTAGGGAATCCTTCGCAGGGCATCCCACACCGCCATCTGGAACGATGTCCCCAGGGGCGCCAGGGGGACATCCTCGCTCTCCTGCTCGCCGGCAAAGTAGCGGGCGAGCGCGAGCCGGAGCGACGCGAAAACGGGCTGGGCTGGATCATTCATCCAGTGGGCCGATGCGGCCGGGTAGTGTCGCTGGCCGATGAACCACAGCCCGATAAGGGCGTCCTGTTCGGCGGCCGCGGTCATGGCTCCCAACGGCGTTTCCACCGTGCATGTGTAAGTCGTTGACATGGTACCATTCCTCCTTTACTGCTCCTTGGCCCTTCCCAGTGATTCCCACAACGTAATGGTCGCATACGACCCCCACGGCCGGCACTCTTCCACCAGCGCATCCCTTTCTCGCGCCGGGACTGCGGAAAGCGCCCGTTTCACCCCGTGATCCGTCGCCAGGAACGCATCCGGCCAGCCGAGGGCGCGCATGGCAACGTACTGGACCGTCCACGGTCCGAACCCGGGGAGTCTCGCGAGCTTTTTCATCGCGGCGTCCGGGTCTGCCCCGGGCGACAGCACGATGGCACCGCCCGCCAGTGCCCGCGCCAGGGCAAGGATGGAGCGGGCCCTGACGCCGGTAACACCCAGTGGGCCGAGGCGGTCTTCGATGGGTGGGTCGAGGGAGCAGATCCGCTCGGGAAGGGGGAATGTGCGGGAAAGCTCCGCGAACGGGGTCCCGATCTCCTCCCCCAGGGAGGCGGCAAGCCGGGCCGCGAGCGTGCGGGCCGCCTTGACCGTCACCTGCTGTCCCAGCACGGCCCGGGTGGCCATCTCGAACGGATCGAAGCACCCGGGGAGACGGATCCCCGGCACGCGCATGTCCGGTAAGATGGCATCCAGCGTCGCCAGTCGCTCGAACACGGTCGCGGGGTCGCAGTTCAGGTCGAAGAGGTGCCGCACCCGGGCGAGCACCTGGGGGAGAACCGGCAAGAGCGTTGTGGCCACCGTCACCGAGAGCGCATTGAGTTTCTGCCGGTGCGCCACGGAGAGCCAGCCGTAGTGGATGGCGCTCCCCTTCCTGATCGCCGCGGTCCTGCGGTATGTCCCCTCCTCGACCCATTCAACGCCTGGGACGGCCCTGGCGGCCAGAAAGGCGAGGAGCCGGTCCCAGGCATAGGGCGGGCGATACCCGAGGGAGAGGGTGATGGCGTCTCCGTCCGCGGCAACCGCGTGGTCACGGTCTCTGAACCGGCTCGGGGAGAGGCGGTAGCGTTTCAGGAAGAGGTCATTGAAGCGGCGGATGCTGCCGAACCCCGCGGTCATCGCCACGTCGGTCACGGAAAGCGTGGTGTCGGTCAGGAGGTTCTTCGCCAGGAGAAGCCGCTGGGTCTGCAGGTACTGCACCGGGTTCACGCCGTACTCGGCGAAGAATACGCGGCGCATGTGCCGGTCGGAAATGCCGAGGGTTCCGGCCAGCTCCGCGATGGAGCGGTCCGTCAGGCAATCTTCCTCCATGATGCGCGCGGCGATCCGGGCGAGCCTGGTGGCGGCATCGGCGGGGGCACGACCCGGCGCCAGTTCGGGGCGGCACCGGAGGCAGGGCCGGTAGCCGGCCTCTTCCGCCGCGGCGGCGCTGGGGAAGAAGGTGCAGTTCTCCTCCTTCGGAAGCTTCACCCGGCAGATGGGACGGCAATAGATGCCGGTGGAAGCAACCCCGCAGAAAAAGCGGCCGTCGAAGCGGGCATCGTGGGCGCGCATGGCGGCATAGCAGGCAGCATGATCAAGTACGACTCTTTCGACCATATCAGTTCACCTCGTTCTCTACCTTTATGTTTATACCATAACGGGGAAAGATACTGGCCATTTTCGGACATGATGGCGGCGGATCATGGCATCTTTCAGGCAACAAAAAAGCGCGGAGGAGATCGTTGTCTCTTCCGCGCTTCCGGCCTTCCGCAGTTTCGCCCGGCGGCTACTTCTGCACCCACCTGCCGTTGGCGAGCTCGATCCACCACCCCGGCTTCGCCTCGTCCTGCCTGAGGCTCGCAAAGGTGGCCGCCGCCTTGGCCATCACCTGGTTCAGGGCCGCCTTTGTTTCCGGCTGCTTGTTGAGCTTGAGGATCGCCTTGGCCATGCCGGTGATGACGATCTTGCGGTTGTCGTTCACGGTGTTCACGAGCGCCTCGTTCCCCCCCAGCTTCTTCTTGTCGAGGATCTTGAGGAGTCCCTGCTTCCCTTCGCCGACAGCGCCGCTGTCGCGCAGAGCGTTGAGCTGAGGGATGCGCGCCTTGATCTCGTGGTAGGCATTGAGCACTTCCGGCATGCTGGACATCTCCACCGCCAGGTCGTCCGCGATGTTCTTTTCCTGGGCTTGAGCAACGCCGACGAGGGAGAGGTCGAAGCGGGGCATCTCCAGCCGGCTCTGGGGCTTGACCTCTTCCTTCTTTTCCCCGGGGGCGGCCGGCTGCTCTCCGGGCGGCTGCTCCTCGGCCGGCTTGTTCCCCTCACCCTTCTGCAGGAGCATCTCGTCCAGGGACTTGTAGGCCTGCTTCACGTCCTTTTCCGGGAAATAGACGTTGACCGTGATGATGGCGCAGGCCGCCAGCCAGCCGCATACGGCCGTTGCGAGCCACCGGAGTATCGTTGCCTTTTTCTTCATGCCGCTTCCTCGCTTTCCTTCGCCGGCACGGCCGGCGTCATTTCAGTCTGAGCGTCACGGTTCGCACCGTGGCTGTTTCCTTCTCCACGAACTGCAACCGGAGTTCCCTGGCCGTCTCCGCCTCGCCGGGGAAGAAGATGAAGCCGTTGGCCAGGTAATCGTTGGGGATCGCCTTTCCCTCCAGCCCCTTCTGCCTGATGTCCTCCGTGATGCTTCGGGGCCGCTCCTCGCTCGTCCCCCCCTTCACCCCGCCGATGATGGCACCACCCGCACCGCCGATGACCGCCCCCTTGCCGATGGTGGAGCCGATGTCGTGGCCGGCGACGATGCCGATGGCCGCGGCGAGGATGGTGCCGGCAGCTGCGCCGAGGAGCGCCCCCTTGGCCGTGTCGCTGCCGAAGAACGAGGCCAGTTCCGTCGATTTCTCGAGGCGGTTGACGGCCACGTTGGTGGGGATGATGTTCCAGTATCCCCCCTTGTCGTCAACGAGAAAGGTCTGGGCGGAGACGAGCTCGATGCTCTGGCCGCTCTTGTTGTCCATCACGAGCTGGACCGGGAGGAGCCCTCCCGCCCCCTTGATGTCGAAGCCGAAGGCGTCCTTCGCCGCATCCTTGTCAGCGTACGCCTCGGCACCGATCTTCACCCCGCCGGCCTCCACGTGGTAGAGGTACTGCTCGGGGGGGCGGAACGAGGTGTACTGGGTCTTGTAGGTGGCGCAGCCGGACAGGATGAAGAGCGGCAGGACGAGCGCCGCGACGATTCGTCGTTTCATGGCTTCCTCCCTGGCCATTCCGGCGGAGACATCATAGCAGTCCCCGGCCGGTTTGGCAACCTGGCAGCCTGAGAGTCACAGGGCGAACAGGGCGTCGAGCTTGGCCGCACAGATGAAGTCGTTCTCCGACAGGCCGCCGATGGCGTGGGTCAGGTAGCTCACCCGGCAGCGGCTGTACCCCACCTGGAGGTCGGGATGGTGGTCCTCCCGGTGGGAGATCCAGGCCGTGGCGTTCACGAACGCCATGGTTTCGTAGTAGTTCTTGAAGCGGAAGATCTTGACGAGCGCCCCCTCCATGATCTCCCAGCCGGTGATCTCGGCCAGCAGCATCTTGATTTCGGCTTCGCCCAGGGGCGGCGTCCCCCCTTCGCACGGTTTGCACTTCTTCCTGCTCAGTTCCTCATCGGCAGCCATGTCGTCCTCCTTTGCATCGTCAGTCTGACTTAAGTTTACCCGACGCAACGGCATATGCAAAGGAAGGCGCCCCGTTCCCCGAAGCCCCGGCGCACCGAAGATGCGGGGTGCCGCCCAGTTAATTCCGTCGTACGATGGACATTTGCAGGGCTTGTCTTTAAGTTGAGACGTATTTTGTCACAATGCTATGGTTTACTGATATCAACGAACAACAAACGGGAGGTACGCCATGATCTACATCACCAACGACATGCTCGACCAGGCCGTCTATTTTGATCTCCGCAAGAGCGAGCCGCGCCGCCGGACGGGTGGCGTCGAACACCTGTTCCAGGGCCTCGTGGGGAACGGGGTGACCGAGACGGCCGTGACCATCAGGAGCTGGTGCGACTGCCTGGAGGTGGCCTTCGGCCGGAGCGAGCTGTTCAGCTTCGTTGAGGAGCAGACCGTACGTAAGAGGCTTGGAGAGGTGGTGCGGGAGCTTGCCCACTAGTTTTTTTCGCTTTTACTTTCCTCCGGAGACGGTACACTTGAGTGTACAGTTACCATAAAGAGGAGGAAAGAATGGAAGAACGTACCGGCATCATCACCTTCAAGGGAAACCCCATGACCCTGCTCGGGCCGGCCCTCAAGGCCGGGGACCAGGCTCCCGATTTCCGCGCGGTCGACACCGCCCTTGCTCCGGTCACTCTCGCCGACTTCCGGGGGAAGGTCAAGGTCATCAGCGCCGTCCCCTCCCTCGACACCCCGGTGTGCGACATGGAGACCCGCAGGTTCAACCAGGAGGCGGCGCAGCTCCCCGAGGGGGTCGTGGTCCTCACCGTGAGCCTCGACCTTCCCTTCGCCCAGAAACGCTGGTGCGGCGCCGCGGGGGTCGACCGGGTGAAGACCCTCTCCGACTACCAGGAACGCTCCTTCGCCCTTGCCTACGGGGTCCTCATCAAGGAGCTGAAGCTCCTCTCCCGCTCCATCTTCGTGGTCGACGCGAACGACACGATCCGCTACATCCAGCACGTGCCCGAGGTGACCAACGAGCCGGACTACGCCGCGGTGCTCGGGGCGGTAAAGGCCCTCCTGTAACTTCATGCCGCCACAGCAAAAATGAAAAGGCCTGCTTGCGTGCAGGCCTTTTCGTTTCACGGGAACTTCATGCCGCGGGCTTCAGGCGATGGTGTGCCGGATGTCCTTCCCCTTGACCATGAAGATCACCATCTCCGCCACGTTGGTGGCGTGGTCGGCGATCCGTTCCAGGCACTTGGAGATGTAGTTGATCTTGATGGCCCGGGAGATGGCGGCCGGGTCCCCCAGCATGTAGGTGAGGAGCTCCCGCTGGATCTGCTCGTTCAGGTCGTCCACGGCCTGATCCTCCTCGCAGACCCTGATCGCCAGGGCGTCGTCGCCCCGGACGAAGGCGTCGAGCGCCTCCTTCACCATCGCCGAGGCCTTGGCGGCCATGCGGGGGAGGTCGATGTAGGGCTTCAGCGGTGGCTCCGCGTTCAGCTCCCGCGCCCGCTTGGCGATGGCCGCGCACTGGTCGCCGATCCGTTCCAGATCCGTCACGATCTTCAGGGCCAGGGTGAGGAAACGCAGATCCCGGGCCGCCGGCT
>JAMXLF010000024.1 GCA_024281055.1 Geobacteraceae bacterium | reverse complement strand
CAGCCAGTGCGCATGCTAGTTTTCTCATCTTCATTCTTCCTCCTTTCAAACATTGGGGACCCTCTGGTCCCGTTGCGGCACATGGAGTGCCCTTCTTGTACCCTCCCCGCGGTAATGCGCAGTGGGGCGGGCGGTACTGCCAGATTTCTGTTGAACGATGTTCGTTCTTTTTGGTTCCGCTCCTTTCCGCCTCCACACGCAACTATGCTGCAGGAAGCTATGGTCATTTGGCTTGAACAGATTTTAATTCAAGCTTGTTTTGCAATTTAAATGCCATTTAATACGCACATTGCCAACCACAAAGGCCCGGTTTCAACCTGCCAGGACACCAAAAAATTTATTTATTATTATCAATGTCTTGCACAACATGTCCGAACAAGCCACCCCACCCTGACACTCTTCTTCGAAGCCCCGTTGACCCGAACCCGAATATCGCAAATCAGTTTTCGGTCATCCAACCAATTTTATGCCGTCATCTCACAGACATTAAATTGTCATCTTTAAAATGCTCGATTTGTAACCTTGTGACGATGCTTTTCGTCACGAGGGCGGGACGCATCGGGACGGTTCCCGGTGGGGATGAAACACAGCAAGGGGGGCTCTGTGGCGGCAGAAGGAGCGTTGAACCTGGAAAAACCAATTAGCCCTTTATCTGTGGCAAATACAACAGTTTCCCCCACCCCGGCCCTCCCCCTCCGGGGGAGGGAGCAAGCTCTTCCCCCCAGCGGGGGGAGGTCGGGAGGGGGGAATGCTGAGTTCTGACTAGGAATGAACCCGGACAGGCAACCGGGCGCGCAGACGAGCACCGGACAGGTAGTGGAGTTTACGGGGAAAGGTGGGTGGTCAGCCGGCCTTCAGGGGGAAACCCCTGAGGGCCGACAGAAAGGGACGCTTCAGCGGGTGTAGGTTTCGGTCTTGTTGCCGGTGCTATGGCATACCACCGTGCAGGAGCCTCCGGTGGCGGTGGGGATATAGGTGGGATTGGGCAGGGCAAGGCTATAGGCGTAGTCTTTGGAGAAATTTATGAGGTGACTGCTTACGGTGGCAGGCATCCCGGTTACCCCGTGGGGGTCGTGACAGGCAAAACAGGGGATGCCACGCTCCTGGACGTGCTTCGTGTGCTCGGCGGTGGAGGTCGCACTGTTGTAGAAGCCAGAACTGCTCCCCATGACGTAGTTGGAGTCGTGACAGCGGAAACAGAGGGCGTAGCGGTTGTTAAAGTCGAAAACGGGTTGGTAGGTGGGAGACTGGGTCACCGGTACGGGCATGTCGTAGCCGGCAATGAGGATATGTTCGTACTGCGAGCCGTGGGGGCCGTTGGAGCCGGTTCCTCCCGTGGCCTTCGAACTCTGGTCGCTGTTGTGGCAATCAGAGCAGTAGACCCTCTGCATGTCGGTCCGGTAGCTCCCCAGAAGGCTTGCCCCATTCCCCCGGCGCTGGGCAGTGACCGGGTGATAGGAGGTGGTGTTCAAGCTGTCGAACCTTCTCATCTCATCCGGTTCGGCCTGCATCCGGTTGGGCGGGGTCTCGGGGGGAGTACCGCGGAACGACGCGGCATTGACTCCTGAATGGCATTTAAAGCAGATTTCGTATTCGGCGGTGGCTATCACAGCCGCCTTGGTGTCTTTACTGACCCCTCTTACCCCTTTCAGTGTGCCGTTTATTGCCGGAGGGAAGGAGAGCGGCACATTGGTCCGGTTGGCCTGGTGCGGGTTGTGGCAGTCGACGCACTCCACGTGGAGTTTCTGGGCGGGAAGGACCTCTTTCGCATCATGGTCCCCGGCGTAGAAGGAGACCGGGTGCCGGTAGATCATGGCGAAAACCGGCTGCACATTGGCCGAGACGGGAGCGGTTCCGTTATTGTGACAGGCTGATGTGATGCAGTTATCCACTCCCTTCGGGCTGTGGAGGAGGCGGTCGGGGGCCGGGGCGTTATGGGTGTAGTGACAGTTCATGCAGCCGAATGTCCGACTACCGTCCAGGTCCTGGGCCTGGAGCGGGTAGTGGCCCGACGTGCGCCAGTCGATGCCGTTGTGACAGGCCATGCAGAGGGGAGAGCCCGACTGGTTGTTGTCCATGACGAGAAAGTTGCCGAATTCGTTGTTGTGGGGGTCGTGACAGGATATGCACTGGAGCGACTCCCCCAATTCGAGCCGGATCTGCGGCGGCAGCGCTGACGGGAGGGCGAGCTGCGCAATGGCGGCCAACCCGGCGGTATAGGAAAAGGAGATGGGATGGTTGTCCGAGAAATCGTTCCCCGCGCCCCCCCCCAGCCTGGGGTTCCAGGTCGGATACCGCGTATCGGTCGGCATGTAAGAGGCCGGGCCCATGTCATCAGTCGGCGCGTTGGAGGCCGGCCCGATGTCATCACCGCCGGGCACGATCACGCGGCCACGGTAGCTGTTGAGGGCAATGGTACCGTCATGGCAACTCAGACAGAGGCGGGATGCACCGGTGGGTTTGTCTGACTTCAGAGTGACCGCGGTGTCGAAGGTAGTGGAGTGGTACATCGTGTACTCTTTGGTGTCCGACGGCAGGTCGCGGCTCCAGAGCGGCGCGGGAATAGTATCCTTCGGACGGGCGTTATGGGGGGCGTGGCAAAAGACGCAGACGCGCACCTCGTCGAATTTAATCCCGTGTTTCCCCGACCCACCGCTGGCGGAGAGGTTGTGAGGCGAGGTGATGATGCTCTCCTTGCCGGACGAGGTGCCGGGCGCCAGCACTGCGAAGCCGCACCACACCGCGGCCAGGAGGGTGAAACGGCCTCGCTGTTTCATAATGTCTGCTATGAAAAGACATCTTTTCATGGTTCACCTTTTGTCATAACCCCTCCGACCTCCCTTTATTCAGAGGGAGACCGGGGTCATTTGCCAGCCGCGCCCGCCATGTACCTGAAGATCTGGATCCGTCGGTTGTAGGTGTCGGCAACGAAAATATAGTCGCGCCGGTCGATGTAGATCCCCGACGGCATCCAGAATTGACCGTTGTCGGTCCCGGTGACGCCGAAGGTAAGGAGATGACGGCCGGAGTCGTCAAAGACCTGGACGGCGTCCAGGAGGGCGTCACAGATATAGATGTGCCCCCCGCTGTCCACCGCCACCCCCTTCGGCTTGTCAAGTTCGCCCCAGGCGTCCCCCGCGGTGCCGAACTGGCTCACGGGAAGCCCTTCGGGTGTGAATATCTTGATCTTGTAGTTGAGCGGGTCCGTGACGTATACCTGGCCCCGATTGTCCACGGCGATATCGGTGGGGCGATTGAACTGCCCCGGGCCCTCCCCGGGCGCGCCGAACCGGTACCGCTCCTTGCCCTGCGTGTCGACCGCGACCACCTGGCTGCCGGTGGTGTCGACAATATAGAGGAGCTTGTTAGCCCGGCTGTAGGCGATACCGGTAGGCCTGCCCAGCCTGCGGACAGGGAACCGCGTTACGGCACCGTCCCGAAGATCGACGCGAAAGATGGCGCCGAGGGTCGAGTCGGTGACATACAGGTGGCCCGATTCGTCTTCGGCTACACCTATGGGTGTACGCAAGGGTGAGCCGGCTTCGCCGCCTATTACGGTGTAGTTGTCTTCCTTCAGGTCCATGAAGTGTACAACGCCTCCGCCGGGATCGGCTATGAAGAGCCGTTCTGCTTCATCGAACAGTACACCGTATGGCCGCATGATGCGGCGCTCATCCGCGCCGGTGAAAAACTCCAGTGCCCTCTTCCAGAAGCCCTTGGTAATCCCCGCATCCCGGTACCCGGTAAGGGTCTTGACCCAGACGACCTTCGAACCGGCCGTTTGCTGCGGCCACTGCAGGCCGACGGACGGTTCGGTCTTATGGATGGAAACAGGGGCGGCGGCGCAGGCCGCCAGAAAGAGAAGCGACCACGCCAGGCAGCAGCGCAGGATGATCGCGGACAGGCGCACCATCCCTGAACAGCTTCCCCATTTCCCATGACCGGTGTAGCGCTCAAGCATCAGAAAAACCTCTGCACTTCAAAGCGAAAGTAGTTGTCCCACGTCGTGGTGTTTGACCTGATCCGCGCGCCGGACGATCCGAGCAGCTCGACGACGAGCTTATTGAAGCGTGACCTGATGCTGCCCCTGACAAAGATGCTATCGGTTGTCCCCGTCAGATCGTCATGCTCATCGAGGAAGTTGAGCGACACCATGGCTTGCGCAAGGCCGAAGATAGGGCGGGAACACGACGCCGAAACACTCAGACTGTTGTTCGTATATTGGTTCGTAAAGATAGTAGTGGCGTCATACATGGTGTAGCGGTCTCGCACCAGCACGTGGAAGGCAAGGGGAGACGTCGTGTTGTACTGCCACAGCCCCTCGACATACTGGTATTTCGTCGGCCCGGCAGCGTAATCGTTGTAAATGAGACTGTAGGTTTGCTTTCCCAGGAAGGCCTGGAACTGCAGCCGCGCGATGCGCGTGTCGTAGAGCCCCTGGGACAGCCCTGATATGATGTTGTAGTTCTGGCCGAGAAAATACCCGCTCACCAGGTAGCGGTTATCAAACAGGGAAAGAGTGCTGGAGACCGTTATGGTATTGGTTGAAAATTCCACGGACGGGTCGAACCGGCTCGTAAAGCTGACAACGATGGTCGGCACCACCGGAACGGCCGCTATCCAGACAATGTGCCCGAGGGTGTAATCAACGGTATAATGGATTCCCTCAACGTAGGTGACGTCGGGGGGGAACTGCAGGTTGGGCGGCGGAGCGTTGAATCCCTTGACCGTGACCGAACCGGAGACCAGAACGCCGGTGATCTTGAGGTCAATGATGTCGAAAGGCTGGATGACGGTAAACCGCTTGTTGGCAGTGACAAGTGTGCCGGCATCGAACTTGCGGTCGGTCAACCGGTGCTCCGCAGAAACGTCGACGGTAAGCCGGCTCTTGGCGGGAAGCCTTTTCCGATACGTCAGATCGATCGCCTCGTTACTCGAACTCTCGCTCCTCCCCATCAGCTCGCTCTCCGTAACCCCCCCCCGCAGACGGGTTTCGAGGCTCTCGAAAAGGTGGTGCCTGAGGATGCCGAGGAATGAATTGACGCTGTAATCCTGATCCACGAACGGGGATATGGCAGTAGTGGTCCGGTTGTAGCGGTAGATCGCCTCACCCTCCAGGGCCCTCCCCAACTGGCTCTGCAAATTTTCTTCCCAGAGGATGTTTCGCTGTGGCAAACCGCCGAATGTGACATTGTCCCACTGGAAGAGCGAGGCAAGACTGGATTTCCTCACCTCCCCCCAGTTGAGATTGTTGCCGTACGTGAGGGAGAAACTGTTGCCCGCCTGGCTGATACCCAGGCTTGTGCTGCGTTGGTAGCCCAGGGAGATATCGATGTTGTTGGACATGATTCCCCGGTAGTCGTGGCTTCCGGAAAGCTGAAAGTCATCGGAGGTCGTGCTGTTGTCGGTCCCGGCGCCGCTGACGTCAAGGCTGTTTCTCTCGAACCGGAACTTGACGCTGGAGGTGTCTTTCAGGAGCGAGCACTGGATGCCGTGTCTGCCGGTCTGGGTGTCATAGGACGGCGAGAAGGGTGCAACCACCGTATCATTCGCAATCGAGCTGTAGACGATGACCGGGTGCCACGATCTGTCCAGTGCGCTTGCAGTGAGGCTGTACTGGTACCTGACGCCGTTTCCCGAGGATGATCCGCTCGCATCGCTCGAAAGCTGGTTCTGATGGAGCCAGAGCTCTCCATCCAGGCTTGTATGGAGGAGATGGGGATCAAGGAGGGAGAAGCTGGTGCTGACGTGATAGATCTCGTCGAAATTGTTTGAGTCGTAATTGCTGTTCCCACTGTCGGAGCTGTGATTGTTGTATTGATAGCGCAACCCGACCCACTGCTGGACACTCTCCAGCAGGATAAGCCCGCGCGCCTGCCTGACCTCCACCGTGCCGGCACCATACGCCTGCCCCAGGCAACACATGATGATGAGCAGGCATATGAATGTCACCCTGGTCAGCATAACGGAATTATTCCAGGAAAAAGCGAGCGTTGCTGGCGTGGGGGTTGTGGCACTCCGTACAGAGCAACCGCTTGTCCTTGGATGCTGCATGAAGTCCCAGGGCTACCCGCGGCTCCTTGTGGCACATCCAGCAAATCTGGTCTTTTGGCGTTTTCAGCAGGCTTGGGTACGACGAGCTGTGGGGGAGGTGGCATGCCAGACAGTCGCCGACCGCCGCCGGGCCATGGGCAAACGAGCCCTGCAGAAAGTCCTTGTGGCAGACAAAACAGAGTTCCTTCCTCGGCGCGATGAAGCCGGAGTCGGTGTTCTTGTCGTGGCAGTCGTTACAGCGTTTCTCCTCGTAGGGTGGGTGGATTGACGCCGTGGCCTTTTCCTTGGCAATCTGCTGCCTTTTCTCGGCTTCGCGTTCCTCGGCCACTGCCTGCTGGTGATAATCCCGGCAGTACTCCTCGGCTGTGGGCATACTCGGCACACCGTCAAAGATTGTGGACGTAATTTTGTGGGTAGTAACGGGGTCGCAGCCACTCAGCAGCCCTGCCAGGACCGCAATCCAAAAAATCATGCCTCGTTTGCCCATTCGCTCCCAAGCCCCTGTCATACTTAACGGTCAGCGTCCGCTGTCCTTTTCTTCCTTCGCCAGGTCAGTCGTTCATTCCGGGACGACAGTCGGCGGTTTTCACCTTTTTCTCCTCCAGGGGAGACGGAATTTCACTCTTTTTACCCTGCATCCGGCCGAGGCCGTAAATGGAAATCCGGGGGATGCAGAACTGACGGCCAAACTGGTTCACTACCAGGATCAGACGTTCCAACTGGAACCCCGGAACCGCGTATTTCTGGTAATACTGCAGGTTCTCCTTGGTCACCAGGATTCCCGCGGGCATGTTCAGCGATCCGGTCTCGAGCCCCGGCCATCCGAAAAACGTCAACGGGCGGAACTGATCGTCGAACATCTGGATCACGTTGGTCCCGGCATCGACAACGTAGATGCGACCCTCGTCATCCACTGCTATCCCCTTCGGCTTGGCAAAGGTGCTTATCTGGTCACCGACCCCGCCGAAGGAACCGAGGAAGTTGCCGTCCAGGTCGTATTTCATGACCTTGTTATTGCCGATGTTCGTGACATAGATGGCACCTTTGTCGTCAATGGTAAAGTTGCTCGGCGCCCGCAGGCTCTGGTTCGGCTTATCAACGTAGCCGAACTCCGTCTCCTGCTCTCCGGTCTTGCGGTCAAGCACCCTGATCCGGCTGGCGCCGAGGTCGAGGGCGTAGAGTTTGTCCTGATGCACGGCGACGGAAACGATCTTCGAGCCTTGCGCCAGATTGCGCCCGAAGGCGTTGGAGTAGCTCCCGTCCGGGGCGTAGACGACAATCTCCCTTCGCCCCGTGTCGGCCACGTACAGGAATCCTTCCTTGTCGAAGGCCATGTTGACCGGCTCCTTCAATACCCCCCGCGGGTCCTCCATCCCTTTGAGGTACTCAAAGGTGCTGTTGGCCGGATCGATAATGGCGACTCGCCCCTCGCCGCTTTCGGCGACATAGATCCGGCCGTCGCGTACGGCCAGACCGTAGGATTTGCCGAGCCGGCGTATGACGGTCGGCGCTTCCTGCCCGGTCACAATAAGTGAAAACTTGCTCACGGATTCTTTGGCGCCGATATCCTCGGAGGTAGAAATCCCGGTGAGCCACTGGATCCGCGGCTCGTCCGGCGGAGGAGGGAAAAAGGTCGGTTTCGTCGAGCATGCCTGTTGCTGTGCACAGCCGGAAAGGATGGCGGCTGATACCAGCAGGAACATGGTAGCGGCGACAATCTTTCGGGGAGAAAATGTTCGATCTTGCATTGCTGACATTGCTGCTCCTTTTCCTTCGTAGGCTTTACATGGGTACCTGCAACTCCGTCCCCTATCGGGCAAAGCCTCCAGCTACCGGTTTTTCCCGGTCGTAGGCAATGGGCTGGTGACAGCCGGGGGCGCAACGGCCGCCGGTAGGGGTAATCTCGAAATTAATGGGAATATTCCAGTCACCGAACTGGTATCCCTTCTTGTTGATCAACCGCATCTCGTCGCTGGCATGGGGCTCATGGCAAATGCGACAGGTACGCCCTTTCCGGGTATTGGCAACATGGACGTAGTGGAGGTTCCGTTTGCCGTTGCGGAATTTGGTGTAGAGCGACGTTTCCTCGAAACGGAGGAGATTCTTGTCATGGCAGCCGATACAGGCGTCATAGGTCCCCTCTTTATAGGGAACATACAGTTCACGGGGATAATTTCCCCGGAGCATGCGGAAGAAGTTTGACCCGTGGGGATCATGACACGCCTTGCACTGCCCCTTCAGGATGGGACCATGCAGGTACTTCCTGCTGGTGATCTCCCTCTTGATGTTTTTCAGGGGAGGGGTGCCGAGGTTGTCCTTGCCGTGGCAGTTGAGGCAGACCGTCATCTCGTCTGCCGCAAGGAGCCCTTTGGCATTGGCGAAGTGGGCGGAATGGCAGGTGCCGCACCCCCCCACCTGCAGAAGTGGTTTGTGCGGGACCTTGGCATTAACCATCTTTTCACCGACCTTTTTGTGACAGTAAACACACAGGTCCGGCATTTTTTTCGTGAGCATGTTGGGAAGTGCGGAACCGTGCGGGTCGTGGCAGGAGTAACACTGGTTGAGCTGCACCGGCGCGTGAATCACCTTCGCATCATTCATGCCCTTGGCAAAATCGGCGTGACACCGCAGACATCTTTCCCGGGCAGGTATCCTGGAAAGATGCTTTTCGTCGGATTCATGAGGATCGTGACATTTGGTGCAGGCTCCGACAGCGGCAGGTCCATGCAGGTATTTTTCCTTGAACGCGGCACTGTCATGGCAACTGAAGCAAAGCTCCCTCTGATCGTCCCCCACCTCCAGCAGAAAACGGTTATTCGCGCCGTGCGGCTTGTGGCATGCAAGGCAGTCACCCTCCTTGACCGGCGCATGGACATCCTTCTTCTTCCCCATCGCCTCATGACACTGGGCGCAGAGCGCGGCCCCCTTGGCCGTCAGCTCGAACCCCTTGTTTCCCTTGGCGGGATGCGCATTGGCAATCTGCTTGTGGCATGCAAGGCAATCACCATCCTTTACGGGCGAATGCTGATTTTTCAGACCGGTAATTGCCGGATGACATGTCGAGGTGGTGCATGACTCGGCGGAGGCGGGAGAGATCGGCAAAAGAGTCATGCTGCCGGCAAGACACACAATGAGAAGGGTTTTGTTCACCGCAGCAGATCCTGAGATAAGATGATTAGCAAAGTAGCTCGTATCGCCATTTGGCACCAAAAAAACGCCATATGACGAACTATAATATTTTTAATAATAAAAAAGCAATTGAAATATGTATATATTTCGTTGATGAGCAGTTTCAGGTCATGTGAAAACGCGGGACTTGCTTAATCCCAGGTTGGCAAGAAAAATTGTGTCAGCGTCGATGAGAAGGAAAAAGCAAGGGATTTATAGCATTTATTATTCCAATTGTAAACACAAGATGTATAGCCGAAGATTAGCCACGGAAGCACGATTGCGCGCATTTGCATCCCGCCTCCCTTGCGATACGGGCGGCTGGACGACGAGTCCGGATGACGGCAAACAGCGTTTCACCCGAGCTCGACACGACTACGTTACCCCTTTGTTATTTAATGTTCAAGACTTTTAATAACGGTTTTTTCGTCATGAAAGGTCCTTCCACGTAATGGAGTGGATGACGGCGGGAAAGCGTGCGAAGAGACCGAGCCCGGTGCCTCGGATAGCCGCGGGAAAGCATCAATCGACGGGGAGCCTGCTGCACTTCGCGACCCCGGAAGGACGACTATGCAACCTCATCAAGAAGCTTTGCGAGCAAGCCGGCTTCTGACACCGGCGGCCGGCACGCTCCCCCGGCACAAACGAACGCAGCCGCTTTGTCCGCGACCGTTTGCCCCCCTTCCCCGGCTCGGCGCAGAACCAGGTTTGGGAGGAAACGCCCGCCTACGGCGCGGAGCATGGCCGCGGCTTCGGGGATGTCGAGCCTGCCCGCTATTGTGACCTCTACCGCCGAAGAGGCAAGATTCTCGACGGCTCCCAGGAGGACGAGGTGCGCAGCAGGCTGCCTTACTGCATTCCCCATAAAGGCGGCCAGTACCTTTTTCCCTTCGCGGACCAACTGCTCGTCTTCGAGGATTCTGCCCAATCGTACCAGGCTCATGGCAGCCATGGCGTTGCCGGAGGGAATCACCCCGTCCACGGCGTTTTTCTGCCGGACCAGGACCTCTTCGGCATCGACCCCGCTGTCATAAAGGCCACCTCCGTCTCGATCCCCGAAGAGGCGAAGCATCTCCCCGGCAAACCGGCGGGCATCGTCCAGGCGGGCATGGTCGAGGGTCGCCTCATAGAGCCCGAGCAGCCCATGGAGAAAAAAGGCGTAATCCACGAGAAATGCGGGAATGGCGGCAGATCCCTGGTGCCAGCTACGGAGCAGCCTTCCTTCAGGGGATTGCAGGCGTTCCAGGACAAAACGGCATGCCCTTTGCGCCGCAGTGAGGTAACCCTCCGCGCCGGTTACCGCATAACCTTTTGCCAGGGCGGCGATCATCAGGCCGTTCCAGGCGGTCAGCACCTTCTCGTCGCGAAACGGCCTTACCCGTTTTTCCCGCACCGCAAGGAGCTGTCCCCGCCATCGGTCCAGGTCGGCGGCAAGAGACTCCGGAGCCATCCCCTCGCGGGCAGCGAAGTCCTCCGGGGGAAGCAGGTGATGAATGACATTTCTCCCCTCGAAATTCCCCCGCTCGGTGACGTCGCAGAAGCGACAGAAGATGCCGGCAGCCTCTTCCCCGAGGCATTCCCGGACCTCAGCCGGCGTCCAGAGATAGAAACGCCCTTCTTCTCCCTCGCTGTCGGCGTCGAGCCCCGCATAGAAGCCCCCCTCCGGAGAGGACATTTCCCGCAGCACGAAGCCGAATATCTCCTCCGCCATCGTACGGAAGAAGGCATCGCCGGTCGCCTGGAAAGTCTCCAGGGCGGCCGTGGCTACCAAAGCCTGGTCGTAGAGCATCTTTTCAAAGTGGGGGACGAGCCACTGCCGGTCGACGGCGTAGCGGTGGATGCCGTAACCGAGCTGATCGAATATCCCGCCGCAGCGCATCATGCGCAGTGTGCGCTCCACCATGGCGAGCGCCTCGGCATCATCCCACCGTTTCCAGCAGCGAAGGAGGAACATGAGATAGTGCGGCATGGGAAACTTGGGAGATCCGCCGAAGCCACCCCACTGGGGATCGTACATGGCGGCGAGCTGCTCGCGCCCCTGCCGGAATACATCCTCTCCCGGAAGGGGCCCGGCGTCGGTTTTGACAGCTCTTTGCAAGGCTCCGAGAACAGCGCCACAGTTCTCTTCCAGCTTCCCGCGCTCGGTGCGCCAGAGTTCCGCCAGTTTCTCGAGGACCTGGATGATGCCCGGCATCCCACTGCGTGGCTCGACCGGGAGGTAGGTAGCGGCGAAGAACGGCCTCTTGTCCGGAGTCATGACCACGTTAAGGGGCCAGCCGCCGCTGCCGGTCATCAGTTGTGCCACGGTCATGTACTGCTCGTCGATGTCGGGACGCTCCTCCCGGTCCACCTTGATGGCCACATAATGCCTGTTCATGACCTCCGCCACCGCGGGGTTCTCGAACGACTCCTCTTCCATGACGTGGCACCAGTGACAGGTGGCGTAGCCGATAGAGAGGAACACCGGCCTGTCCTCCTGCCGGGCCTTGCTGAACGCCTCTTCTCCCCAGGGATACCAGTCCACCGGGTTCTCCGCGTGCTGCAAAAGGTAGGGGCTCGCAGCAAAGATCAACCGGTTGAACCGTTCGCCGCCATCCGGCGGCAGGGTGCTCCTGTCCAGCGCCGCAAGTTGCCGTATGTACGCCCCGACGTCCTTGTGCTTGTCATGCATGGTCGTCCTCCCGGTGCAGCTTTTTCGTACTGGTAACAGTTTACCAGATAAGCAGTTGTCAAGCCCGGAGGGCTCGATTATTATTGTTCGAAAGTCGTTCAGGAGTGCATATGAAAAAAATCCTCCTCTGTCTCCTTCTCCTGCTCGTCGGCGGCACCCTTTGCGCTGCCGAACTGGCCGTCGGCAGGTTCAGCGCCGGCGACCTTTCCGGATGGAAGGACAAGGTGTTCAAGGGAAAGACTGACTACTCGCTTGTTACCAACAACGGGAAAACGGTGCTCAAGGCCCATAGCCGCAGCGCAGCCTCCGGGCTCGTGAAGAAGGTCGACCTGGACCCGAAAAAATATCCGATCCTCAGCTGGTCGTGGAAGGTCGACCATACCCTGAAGCGGGAGGACGTGACGAAAAAATCGGGAGACGATTTCGCCGCGCGGGTCTACGTCGTCTTTCCCCGCACCTTTTTCTGGCGAATGCGGGCCATCAACTACGTCTGGGCCGCAAAGCTGCCCCAGGGCGAAGCCGTGCCGAGCCCGTATACCGGCAACGCCATCATAGTGGCAGTGGAGTCGGGGGATGGCAAGGCGGGCACCTGGGTCGGCGAGCACCGGAACATCTATGAGGATTACCGGAAATACTTCGGCGAGGAGCCGCCGCGGCTCGGCGGGGTAGCGATCATGACCGATACCGACGACACGAAAGACGAGGCAACGGCCTGGTACGGCGACATCTTCCTGGAGAGCGCCCCGAAAGAGGCCACCGGTGCCGGCCCTGCATCCTCCGGCACCGTCAAAGGCCCCACCGAGACACCGCACCACTGACCCGCACGTCATCCCGCAGCGGCATTCCCCATCGCACTTCATGCCTCCGCCATACCGCGCATTGAAATTTCCCGACGGCATGGTAGCCTTAATGAAAAGAACTATCTTTTCTCCGGCCTGACCGGAAAGCAGAGGAGAAAGCGATGCCCCATTTCAGCTACCTGGTAATCGGCGGTGGCATGGCCGCCGACGCCGCAGTACAGGGGATCAGGGAGATCGACCCGGACACCCCCGTCGGCCTCATCGGCGAGGAGCCTCACCCCCCGTACAACCGTCCCCCCCTCTCGAAGAAGCTCTGGAAGGGAAAGCCGTTGAACACCATCTGGCGCGAGGAGGGGAACTGGGGCGTGGAGCTGTTCCTCGGCCGCCGCGCCTTGACCGTCGACCCGCGGGCGAAGCGCGTCGACGACGACCATGGGGAAACCTACACCTACGACAGACTCCTGCTCGCCACCGGCGGGACCCCGCGACGACTCCCCTTCGGCGGCGACCGGATCATCTACTTTCGCACCCTGGATGACTACCGGCGGCTGCGCGCCCTCGCGGACACCGGCGGGCGCGTTGCCGTGATCGGCGGCGGGTTCATCGGCTCGGAAATTGCCGCAGCCCTGGCCATGAACGGCAGGGAGGCGATCATGGCCTTCCCCGAGGAGGGAATCGGCGCCCGCGTCTTTCCCCGCGACCTTTCCCAGTACCTGAACGACTATTACCGCCATAAGGGGGTGGAGGTGCTGGCCGGGGAGTCGGTCACCGGCATGGAGGAGCGGGGCGAGCGGCTCGCTGCGCTGACCGGGAACGGCCGGGAGATGGTCGTGGACGGCATCGTGGCGGGGATCGGCATCGAGCCGAACGTGGCTCTCGCCCGCCAGGCGGGGCTTGCCGTGGAGAACGGGATCGTAGTGGATGAGTTCCTCCGCACCACCTCACCGGACATCTTCGCGGCGGGGGACGTGGCGTTTTTTCAAAACCCCGCCCTCGGCCGGCGCATCCGGGTGGAACACGAGGACAACGCCAACACCATGGGGAAACAGGCGGGACGGAACATGGCCGGGGCGAACGAGCCCTACCACCACCTCCCCTACTTCTATTCCGACCTCTTCGAGCTCGGCTACGAAGCGGTGGGGATGCTGGACGCGCGCCTCGAAACGATGGTCGACTGGAAGGAGCCCTACAAAGAGGGGGTCGTCTACTACCTGGAGCAGGGGCGAGTGCGCGGGGTCCTTCTCTGGAACGTCTGGGACCAGGTGGACAACGCCAGACAGTTGATCGCCGCCCCCGGGCCCTTCACTGCGGAGAGCCTGAAGGGACGACTCCCGGCGTGAGCTTACGACTTCATTAGCTCGATATTGAATAATCGCGAGGAGCCATGTCCGAAACACACGATCCGAACAACGGCGATTTCACTGACATGATGGAGCTGCACCAGCGCCGGCTCACCGAAGAGCAGTTCACCCGCTTCGAAGGATACGCGGCCGAAATATTCGGAGCCCTCGGCCTGAAACTGGACACACCCGCCACCCGGGAAACGCCGCGTCGCTTCCTCCAGGCATTGATCGACATCACGCGGGGATACGAAGGCGACCCGAAGTTGATCAAAGCATTCGAAACCGAATGCCGGGGAGGCTCCGACTGTCTTCTGAGCCAGGTGATCGAGGGGCCCATCACCTTCTTCTCCCTCTGCGAGCACCACGCCCTCCCCTTTTTGGGGCGCGCCTGGGTGGGGTACATCCCCCACGAGCACATCTTCGGCATCTCCAAGCTGACCCGCCTGGTCCACCTCTATACCATGCGCTTCGCCGTGCAGGAGAGGATCGGCCGCCAGATCGCCGACACCCTGGATGCGATCCTCCTCCCACACGGCGTGGCGGTCTACCTGGAAGCGCAGCACCTGTGCGTGGAAATGCGGGGCGTGCGGGAAAAGGGGCACACCACCCACACCACCCACTGGCGCGGAAACTACGAAAAGGACCCGGGGCTGCGGCGGGAGTTCCTCGCTGCGTGCGGGGTGGACAGGTAGGGGACGCACATGGAATTATGCGGCAAAGTGGCTCTCGTAACCGGCGGTGCCGTCCGACTGGGGAAGGCCCTCACTCTCGCCCTGGCGGATGCGGGGACGCGGGTGGCGATCCATTACGGCCGATCGGCGGAGAGCGCCGCAGCGACGGCCGCCGAGGCGCGAGCAGCGAGAACCGAGGCGGAGGTGTTCCAGGCCGACCTGCGCGAGGCTGGCAGCGCCCGCCACCTGGTGGAGAATGTCGTAGCCCGTTTCGGCCGGTTGGACATCCTGGTCAACAGCGCCGCCATCTTCGAGCGTGGAGACCTGGAGAACACGACGGAAGCCCTCTGGGACGCCCACTTCGACACCAATCTCAAGGCCCCCTTCTTCCTGTGTCAGGCCTTCGCCGCCCAGATGGCGAACGGACGGCAGGGGCACATCGTCAACATCGCCGACTGGCGCGCCATCCGCCCCGGCCCCCACTACCTGGCCTACACCCTCACCAAGGCAGCCCTCGTCACCATGACGCGAAGCCTCGCCCTGGCACTGGCCCCCGCCATCCAGGTGAACGCCATCGCACCGGGGGCGATCCTCCCGCCGCCGGGGAAGGACCGGGAGTACCTGGAGCGGCTCGCGGAGGGGATTCCCCTCAAGCGGGCAGGCTCGCCGGAAGACGTGGCAAAGGCACTCCTCTTTCTCCTCAGCTCCGACTTCGTGACCGGCGAGTTGCTCTTCGTCACCGGGGGAGAGCATCTTTAAAAGGATGAAGGATGAATTTAATTCCTTTCAGAGGTTACGAATGACCGACCGGATCGAGATTAAAGACCTCCTGCTGCGCACCATCATCGGCATCAACACCGACGAGCGCCACGAACGGCAGGACGTGCTCATCAACTTGACGCTGCACACCGATACCCGTACCGCGGGCCGCTCCGACGAGTTGCGTGACACCCTCGACTACCGTGCCCTCACCAAGCGGGTCATCGCCCTGGTGGAGGGATCCCGGTTCTACCTCATCGAGCGGCTGGCAGCTGCCGTAGCCGATCTCTGCCTGGAGAACGACCGCGTCGAACGAGTAACCGTAACGGTGGAGAAGCCGGGGGCGCTCCGGTTCACCCGTTCGGTGGGGGTCACCATCGGCAGGGGGCGAAGCGATGGGTGAGGGCGAAGCCTCCTGCCGTGCCAACCTGGCCTACCTCTCCCTCGGCTCCAATATCGCGCCGGAGCGCAACCTGCCGGCTGCCGTGCATCGGTTGGCCGAATATGGGCGGGTGGCGGCGATCTCTTCCGTCTGGGAAAGCCCGCCCGCGGGATTCGACGGCCAGCCCGATTATCTCAACGCCGCGGTGCTCCTCGAAACGTCGCTTTCGGCGCAGGAGTTGCGAGAAACGGCCATCGCCGAGGTGGAGGCGGCGCTCGGCAGGGTCCGGACCGGCAACAAAAACGCCCCCCGCACAATCGACATCGACATCATGCTCTTCAACTGCGACACCCTCCGGGTTGGCCGGCGCCGCATCCCCGACCCGGAAGTGCTGGAACGCCCCTTTGTCGCCATCCCCCTGGCGGAGATCGCCCCCGGCTACGTCCACCCCGAGACCGGGGAAACCCTGGCAGCCATCGCCGCCCGCTTCGTCCCCGAAGCTGCCGGGATGCGGCGGCGAACCGACGTCGTTCTTACCCTCCCCCATTCGTAAGTTCTTGAGTCGACATCACCTTACCTCGACCGTTTGTCCAGTAAAAGGCGGCGCTGGTGAATCGACATTCGGGTGTTACAATCTATTTGGAATCTGATTAGCGTCAATCTTCCGCTACAGAGCCAAGATCGTCCCCTCTCCCTGAGGGAGAGGGCTAGGGTGAGGGGGAAATGGTGGATAAAGTGATACTGCTTCCCCCTCATCCGGCCTTCGGCCACCTTCTCCCTCAAGGGAGAAGGGTTCAGCGGAAGATTGACGCTAATCAGGACTTGGAAACCTAAAGAAGAACCCGAAAACAAATGGATTTGCCGATTTCCCGGACAGTAGCCGCTACGGGGGGAAAACGATGTCACAGAGCGAACACGCAGGTTCACCACTTTCGCCTTGGTGGCGGAACGCTGCCATCCTCGTCATGATCTTCGGCTTCACGGTCCTGATCTGGGTCGCCGTCAGGAGCTACCACGATGCCCCGCCGATCCCGGCGAAGGTTGTCGGCGTTACCGGGGCGACGCTTTTCACCCGGCCAGACATCGTTGCCGGCCAGCAGGTGTTCCTCAAGTACGGCCTCATGGAAAACGGAACCATCTGGGGGCACGGCGCCTACCTGGGCCCCGACTTCTCCGCCGCGTACCTCCATGCGCTCAGCACTGAAGTTGGGGAGACAATCGCCCGGACAAGCTTCAACCGGGCTCTTGGCAGCCTGACCACGGCAGAGCGGGATGCCGTCACCGCGGAAACCGGGCAGTGGCTCAAGGAGAACCACTTCGACCCGCAGACGGCGACGCTCACCTTCACCGATCCCGAAGCCGCCTCGTACCGGAAGCAGATCGCCGCCTGGACCGGCTATTTCTCCACACCGGCCGGCAACGGCGGCCTTCCCGCAGGGTACATCACCGACGCCGAGGAGCTGCGCCAGCTCACCGCCTTCTTCGCCTGGACCGCCTGGGCCTCGGTGGCCAACCGGCCGGGGAAGACCTACTCCTATACGAACAATTTTCCCTACGACCCGGCGAGCGGCAACACCCCCACCAGTGAGGCGGTCCTCTGGAGCGCGCTCTCCCTGATCACGCTCCTCGCCGGCACCGCCGCCGTCCTCTTCGCCTTCGGCAAGTTCGACTTCCTGGGGTGGCAGAGAAAGGAAGGGGAGCACGTCCATCCGCTGATGCTCCCCGGCGTTACTACCGCCAGCCAGCGGGCCACCCTCAAGTACTTCGTCGCCGTCGCCCTCCTTTTCCTGGGCCAGGTGCTGATAGGCGGTGCAACGGTCCACTACCGGGTCGACCCGGCAAGCTTTTACGGCATCGACATCTCCGGGATCCTCCCGAGTCACATCCTGCGCACCTGGCATCTGCAACTGGCGATCTTCTGGATCGCCACCGCCTACGTGGGTGGCGGGCTCCTTCTCGCCCCCTCCCTGGGAGGGAAGGACCCCAAAGGCCAGACCGCCGGGGTCAACATCCTCTTCGGCGCCCTCCTCATCGTCGTCGCGGGGAGTCTCCTCGGGGAGATCCTCGGCATCAACCGGCTTTTAGGCAACCTCTGGTTCTGGTTCGGGCACCAGGGGTGGGAATATCTCGACCTGGGACGCGCCTGGCAATTGCTCCTGACGGCCGGCCTGGCCATCTGGGTCGTCCTTCTCTTTCGGGCAGTCGCACCGGCCAGGAAGGACCCGGAGCACCGTGAGATCTCCTCGCTCTTCCTGTATGCGGCCATCGCCATTCCCCTTTTCTATCTTCCGGCCATGTTCTTCGACAGCAGCAGCCATTTCTCCGTGGTGGACAACTGGCGCTTCTGGATCATCCACCTTTGGGTCGAGGGGTTCTTCGAGGTCTTCGTGACGGTGATGGTCGCCCTCATCTTCCACCGGCTCGGCCTCGTCTCGCACCAGACCGCGGCCCGGGTGGTCTACCTGGATGCCATCCTCTACCTGGGGAGCGGGATCGTCGGCACCGGCCACCACTGGTACTGGACCGGCCAGTCCACCATCACCATGGCCCTGGCGGCAGTCTTCTCCGCCATGGAGGTGGTGCCCCTCACCCTCCTTACCCTCGATGCCTGGGATTTCGTGAAGCTCACCCACGGGACCTGCGGCGTCTGCGGCAAATCCATCACCGTCCCGCACCGCTGGACCTTTTATTTCCTGATCGCCGTCGGTTTCTGGAATTTCGTCGGCGCCGGGGTGTTCGGCTTCCTCATCAACCTTCCCATCGTCAGCTACTTCGAGGTCGGCACCATGTTCACCCCGAATCATGGCCATGCCGCCATGATGGGGGTCTTCGGCATGCTCGCCGTGGCCCTGACAGTGTTCGCCCTGCGCCAGGTTTCAACAGACGAGCAGTGGGTGCGCACGGAGAAGTTCGTCAGGGTCTCTTTCTGGGGGTTGAATATCGGCCTCGCCCTGATGGTGATGACCAACCTTTTCCCCGGAGGGGCACTCCAGCTGTTCGACGTCCTGAACAACGGCTACTGGCATGCCCGCGGGCCGGAGTTTCTGCAAGGGCGCATCCCGCGCCTCATCGAATGGCTGCGCATGCCGGGCGATCTTATCTTCATCTTCCTGGGGGCGCTCCCCCTGCTGGCAGCGGCGCTCCTCACCTGGTGGGGTGCGCGGGGGAAATCCCCGGCGTGACAACGGTAAATGGTGACATGACCGAGCAACTCCATGACAAGCGAACAGTTGTGATTGAACCCGCCGGGCTCGACCGGCTGATCGAGGTCCTGTCCCGGCAGGGGTACGAGGTGGTGGGGCCGACCCTGCGCGACGGCGCCATAATCTATGACCGCCTTGCCTCGACGGCCGATCTCCCCGTCGGGTGGACCGACGAGCAAGGGCCCGGCACCTACCGGCTCCGTCGCCGCGGCGACAATGCGCTCTTCGGCTATGCCGTGGGGCCTCACTCGTGGAAAAAGTTCCTTTTCCCGCCCGCCCTGACGCTCTGGCGCGCCCGCCAGGCAGGAGAGAGCTTCGAAATGGAGGCCGAGACTGCCGCCGAGCCAAGGTATGTCTTTTTCGGCGTGAGACCCTGCGAGCTGCAGGCCATGGAGATCCAGGACCGGGTGTTCATGAAAGGCGCCCACATCGATCCCTCCTACCGTTCCCGACGGGAAAATATCTTTGTGGTGGCGGTCAACTGCGGTCATGCGGGCGGCACCTGCTTCTGCGTCTCGATGCAGACCGGGCCCCGGGCCACCTTCGGACACGACCTTGCGCTGACCGAGGTGGTGGGGAACGGCAGCCACTATTTCGTGGTGGAGACCGGCTCCGGGGCGGGTGCTGAGATCTTGGACGACATTCCGCATCGGGAGGCCCGGGACGAGGAGATCGCGGCGGCCGACCGGCTCCTCTGCGACACGGCCGGCCGGATGTCGAGGGAGCTGGAAACCAACGGCATAAGGGATCTCCTGTACCGCAACTACGAGAACCCCCGCTGGGATGATGTTGCCGGGCGCTGCCTTACGTGCGCTAACTGCACCTTTGTCTGTCCCACTTGCTTCTGCCATACGGTGGAGGATGTGACCGACCTCGATGGCAGGCATGCCGAGCGGCGACGCCCGTGGGACTTCTGTTTCACCGCGGACTTTTCCTACCTCCACGGCGGGAGCGTGCGGTCGTCGGCCAAGTCTCGCTACCGCCAGTGGATGACGCACAAGCTGGCAGCCTGGATCGACCAGTTCGGCACGTCAGGGTGCGTGGGGTGCGGCCGCTGCATCACCTGGTGCCCGGTGGGGATCGACATCACCGAGGAGGCCCGGGCGATCCGGGAGAGCGAACGATAACGCGGAGGATGGCGATGAAAACACTGGAGCCGATTCTCAGGGAACACCCCTTTTTCGAGGGGCTGGAGCCGTCCTATTTGGCCCTCATCGTCGGGTGCGCGTCCAACGTGGTGTTCAAGGCCGGGGACGTCCTCTTCCGGGATGGGGAAGAGGCGAACCTCTTCTACCTGATCCGCCACGGCAGGCTCGCGCTGGAGCTGACCTCGGAGCGGGGTCCCTTCACCATGCTGACCATCGGCGACGGCGAGATCCTGGGGTGGTCGTGGATCATTCCGCCGTACCACTGGCACTTCAGCGCGCGGGCGGTGGAGGATACGCGGGCCATCACCCTTGACGGCAACTGCCTGCGCGCCAAGTGCGAGGAGGACCACCACCTGGGGTACGAACTCCTCAAGCGCTTTGCCCGCATCCTGGAGGACCGGCTCAGGGCCACGCAGTTGCAGCTCCTGGACGTCTACTGCCCGTATCCGGGGGAGAAGAGATGAGCCCGGGCCCGTGTGAAAGCCCCATGCGCCCGCAACCTTACGTGGTCCGAGGCGTTCGTCGGGAGACCCACGACGTCTTCACCCTGGAGCTGGAGCCGGCCGGCGATGCTGCGCCTCTCGCGTTCGGTCCGGGGCAGTTCACCATGCTTTACGCCTTCGGGATGGGAGAGGTGCCCATCTCCATCAGCGGCGATCCCGCCGGGAACACCATGCTGGTGCACACGATCAGGGCGGTCGGGACGGTAACCCGGGCCCTGGAAAGGTGCCGCAAGGGTGACGTGCTGGGGGTGCGCGGTCCCTTCGGCACATGCTGGCCCGTGGACGAGGCGGCCGGAAAGGACGTGGTGCTGGCGGCAGGCGGGATCGGCCTGGCGCCGCTGCGGTCCGTGATGTACCGGCTTCTGGCCAGGCGCGAACGGTACGGCCGAATTGCGCTCCTTTACGGCACCCGGACACCGGAGGACATCGTCTATCGCGACGAGCTGGAAGAGTGGCGCGGGCGGCTGGACCTGAACGTGCAGGTGACCGTCGACCGCGCCGGCAGCGACTGGCGCGGAAACGTGGGCGCGGTGACGACCCTCCTGCCCCGGGCGGAGTTCGATCCCGCCAACACCGTGGCCATGTTCTGCGGTCCGGAGGTGATGATGCGGTTCACCATGCTTGCCCTGATGAAGCGGGGGCTGCAGGCGGAACAGATGTACCTCTCCATGGAGCGGAACATGAAGTGCGGCATCGGGTTGTGCGGTCACTGCCAGCTGGGCCCCTTCTTCATCTGCAAGGACGGCCCGGTCTTCCCCTATGACCGGGTGAAATGGCTCTTCGGAAGGGAGGAGATATGATGGCCCTCGTAGCCGAACCAAAGAGGAAACCGAAGCTCGCCGTCTGGAAATTCGCCTCCTGCGACGGGTGCCAACTGAGCCTCCTGGACTGCGAGGACGAGCTGCTGGCCGTGGCCGGCGCGGTGGAGATCGCCTATTTCATGGAGGCGTCGCGAAGCGTCGTAAAGGGCCCCTACGACCTTTCCCTGGTGGAAGGATCGATCACCACGCCCCATGACGCCGAGCGGATCCGGGAGGTCAGGCGGGTGTCTAGGCACCTGGTGACTATCGGCGCCTGCGCAACGGCAGGCGGCATCCAGGCCCTGCGCAATTTCAAGGACGTCAACGACTTCATCGCCATGGTCTACGCCGTGCCGCAGTATATCGACACCCTGGTGCAGTCGACCCCCGTCTCGGCGAACGTGCCGGTCGATTACGAGCTGCAGGGATGCCCCATCAACAAGAAGCAGCTCCTGGAGGTGATCGGTGCGTTCCTCTTCGGGCGAAGGCCGGTGGTCCCGCCGCACAGCGTCTGCATCGAGTGCAAGACGCGGGGCACCGTCTGCGTCATGGTGGCCCACGGGACTCCCTGCCTGGGGCCGGTGACCCATGCGGGGTGCAACGCCCTGTGTCCCGCCTATCACCGGGGATGTTACGGCTGCTACGGGCCGAAGGAGACCCCCAACACCGCTTCGCTGTCCCGATGGTTCGGCGGCCTGGGGATGGGGGAGGATGATATCGCACGGGCATTCCGCACCTTCAACGCCTGGACCGAGCCGTTCCGGAAGGAGAGCACCGCTCATGAGCGATAGCATGACGATCAAGGTCGACTACCTCGCCCGGGTGGAGGGAGAGGGAGGGCTCGTCGTCAGGGTCAGGGACGGCCGCGTCCGGGAGGTAAGCCTCAACATCTTCGAGCCGCTCCGCTTCTTCGAGGCGCTCCTCCGCGGACGCCGCTTCATCGAGGCGCCCGACATAACCGCGCGCATCTGCGGCATCTGCCCCATCGCCTACCAGATGAGCTCCGCCCAGGCCATGGAGCAGGCCTGCGGGGTCACGGTGGACGGCCAGCTCCGCGCATTCAGACGGCTCATCTACTGCGGCGAATGGATCGAGAGCCACGCCCTCCACGTCTATCTCCTGCACGCCCCGGATTTCCTCGGGTACGAGAATGCTCTGCAGATGGCAAAGGATCACGGGGATGCGTTCCAGCGGGGACTGCAGCTCAAGAAGGTGGGGAACGAGATCGTCGCCGTCCTGGGGGGACGGGAGATCCATCCCGTCAATGTCCGGGTTGGGGGGTTCTACCGGGTGCCGGCAAAGCAGGAGTTGGCCCCGCTGGCCGAGAAGCTGGAATGGGCACGGGACGCGGCATTGGAAACAGTCCGCTGGGTGGCCACGTTCCCCTTTCCTGATTTCGAGCAGGACTACGAGTTCGTGGCCCTGCGTCATCCCGATGAATACCCGGTCAACGAAGGGCGTCTCGTCTCGAACAAAGGGCTCGATATCGCGGTCGGCGACTACGATGACCAATTCGCGGAAGAGCATGTCCGGCGCTCCAACGCGCTTCATTCCGCGCGCAAGGGGGGTGGCGCCTACCTGGTCGGCCCCCTGGCGCGCTACAGCCTCAATTTCAACCGTCTCACCCCCGCGGCACAGGAGGCGGCGCGGTCCGCCGGGCTGGGACCGGTCTGTAGCAACCCCTTCAAGGGCATTATCGTGCGCAGCGTGGAAATCCTCTATGCCTGCGAGGAGGCGCTGCGCATCATCGAGGCGTACGAGCCGCCGGAACGCCCCTTTGTCGATGTGCGGCCGCGGGCGGGGATGGGCTACGGATGCACCGAGGCGCCGCGCGGCGCGCTGTACCATCGCTACCGGATCGACGAAGAGGGGGTGATCAGGGATGCCAGGATCGTCCCCCCCACCTCCCAGAACCAGCGAACCGTCGAGGAAGATCTCCGCCGGTTCGTGCCGCTGCACCTCGATCTGCCCAGGGAAGAGCTGACGCGCCGGTGCGAGCAGGCAGTCCGCAATTACGACCCGTGCATCTCGTGCGCCACCCATTTCCTGAAGGTGACAGTGGAGAAAGAGTGAGCCTGGCGCTCATCGGCGTCGACAACAGTTTTCCTGAGATTGCTTCGCGGGACAAGTGCGATATCATTCCCTTGGGACGGGACAATTGTCTGCTTGTCGGCAGAACCGGCATGGACGGCACAGCCCGACGAATTCTCGCCTTTCAGGAGGCGCTACATGCTGGCGGGAAACGAAGGCGCTTTGCACCATGGAAAGTTTTTCGAAACGGGAGGAAGCTATGAAAGGATTCAGAGTGACAATTGATGAAGTAAAGGGGCTCCTGGAGCACGGAGGAAATGTCTTTTTCATTGACGCACGCACCATGTCGGATTGGGAAAAAACCGACACCAAGATTAAAGAGGCGCTCCGTATACCGGCGAATGAGGTGGAGGAACGTCTCGATGAAATCCCAAGGGACCGCACGGTCATCACTTACTGAAGCTGACCTCACGAAGAATCAAGCGCCCGGGTGGCGCTGATGCTCAAAGAACATGGCTGGGACGACGTGCATCCCTTGCTGGGGGGATTCGATGCCTGGCTCAAGGCAGGTCTTCCCGTCGAGCCCAAATAAGTCATCCTGCCATGGATGGTTCAGGCTACTACTGTTGCCGAAAGCGCAGGTCGACCCGAATTCCCGCCAGCGGGCATTCGCAGAAATCCCAGAGGTGACCCATGTTTGTCGTTATCGTTTCTTTTCCTCCTATAAGAGTCGGCAAGGAAGCCGAGTTTCATCACTGGTTCGACTCCTCGAACAGGGCCTTTCCCGAATTTGAAGGTTTCGTGTGTAGAAGGCTGCTGAAGCCGGTCGAAGGAGAGAACTACGCGGCTATCGTAGAATTCGAGACCCAAGCCGCATTCCAAGCCATGCATGCCAGCAAGGTTCATGACATGTTCGGTGAACGTGTCATGTCGCTGTTCGACGGCAAACCAGTCCCGACGTTCTACGAGGTGGTAGCCGGATAGCGAAGCAAGGAAAATTGCTCGATTGTGGCAATTTCCCCGTGATTGCCACAATGGATAAGTGCGGTATCATTCCCTTGGATTATCTGATAACGGGGCGATAGATCACGTCGCGGAGGTGTTCAAATTATGCGACAGGAGGCAACAGGAGGTATGTCATGCCGAAAGAACCGTGGGTCGATCAGGATGTCTGCATAAGCTGCGGGCTGTGTGTTACCAACGTTCCCGACGTGTTTCGTTTTGCCGACAACGGCAAGGCGGAGTGTTACGACCCGAACGGCGCCTCGGAAGAGGAGATTCAGAATAACGCCATCGACGTCTGCCCGGTATCGTGCATTCACTGGCGGGAATAAACGTGGAACGAGGGTGTTTTTACCGGAGGCGCACCATGGAAATGCAAGCAACGCACGTGCTGGAAAATGAACACCACCTGATCCAGCAGGTGGTCGGTGCCATGGCGGCGCTGGCCGACAGGGTGTCCGAAGGGCAACCGGCAGAAAAGGAGCTGCTCGTCAATCTCGATGAGTTCATGCGGAGGCGGTCATGGGCAGTACGCTGAACAGTTTCGGTTCCCTGGCGACCCTGTCGGTCGCCGGCAAGAAATACCGCTATCATTCACTGAAAGCGTTCGCCGAAACAGCCCGTGCAGACATTACGCGGCTCCCCTATTCCCTGAAGATTCTTCTGGAAAACCTCCTGCGCCGAGAAGACGGGGTGACCGTCAAGAAAGAGGATATCCTGGCACTGGCCCGGTGGGACCCGGCTGCGCTTCCCGAGCGGGAGATCCAGTTCATGCCGGCGCGGGTGCTGCTCCAGGACTTCACCGGCGTGCCGGCCGTCGCCGATCTTGCCGCCATGCGCGCCGCGCTACACCGGCTCCACGGCAAGCATTCCCACATCAACCCTCTCCAACCGGTCGACTTGATCATCGACCACTCGGTGCAGGTGGACAAATTCGGCACCGTCGCAGCGCTCCAGGCGAATGCCGCCAAGGAATTCGAACGGAACCGCGAGCGGTACCAGTTCCTCCGCTGGGGGCAGGGGGCGTTCATGAACTTCAGGGTCGTCCCACCCGAAACGGGCATCTGCCACCAGGTAAACCTGGAGTACCTTGCCCGCGTCGCCCTGGTGACCGAGCGCAATGGGGATGCGTGCATCTACCCCGACACGCTGATAGGGACCGATTCCCACACCACCATGATCAACGGGCTCGGCGTGGTGGGGTGGGGCGTGGGGGGGATCGAGGCTGAAGCTGCCGTGCTCGGCCAGCCCTGCTCGATGCTGATCCCCCAGGTGGTGGGGGTACGGCTGACGGGTAAATTCAAACCCGGGGCGACGGCCACCGACCTCGTCCTGACCATTACCCAGATGCTCCGCAAGAAAGGGGTGGTGGGGAAGTTCGTGGAGTTCTTCGGCCCCGGCATTGCCTCGGTCCCGGTTGCCGACCGGGCGACCATCGGCAACATGTCGCCGGAGTACGGTGCGACGATCGGCATTTTCCCGGTGGACGAGCAGACCGTTGCCTATCTCCGCCTTACCAGCCGGGGAGGGTTCGTGCCGCTGGTGGAAGCCTACTTCCGGGACCAGGGGCTCTGGCACGCACCCGACCAACCCGAGTCGGTTTACAGCGATACACTCGAACTGGATCTCGGCACCGTGGAACCGTGCCTGGCAGGGCCTGCCCGCCCCCAGGACCGGATTCCTCTCAAGGAGGTGCGCAGCTCCTTCCGCAAGTCACTGATCGCCTTCATGGAGCCCGAGGCGGCGAAGCTGGAGAAGGAAACCGTGGAGCGGTGGCTCGGCGAGGGGGGCTCGCCGATGACCGTGGTCCCCGAGCTGGCGGCCGTCCATCCCGACCGGGAGCTCGGCGCACTGGGGCAGTGCGTGCCGTTGCGGCAACCGGACGGCACAACGTACAGCCTCTGCCACGGTTCTGTCGTCATTGCCGCGATCACCAGCTGCACCAACACCTCCAACCCCTCCGTGATGCTCGCTGCCGGCCTTCTGGCGCGCAATGCCGTGCAGCGTGGCCTCCAGGTAAAGCCGTGGGTGAAGACGAGTCTAGCCCCTGGCTCGAAGGTGGTGACCGATTATCTGGTCGACTCGGGGCTCCTGCCGTTTCTGGAGGGGCTGCGTTTCCACCTGGTTGGTTACGGCTGCACCACCTGCATCGGGAACAGCGGCCCCCTGGCCGAGCATATCGTCAAGGCCATCGTCGATGGCGGCCTTGCCGTGGCGGCGGTCCTTTCCGGCAACCGCAATTTCGAAGGAAGGATCCACAGTTACGTTCGGGCGAACTACCTCGCCTCACCCCCGCTCGTCGTCGCCTATGCTCTGGCGGGGAATATGAACATCGACCTTACCCGCGACCCCCTCGGGATCGACCCGAACGGCCAGCCTGTCCATCTCGCGGACATCTGGCCCTCGCAGGAAGAGGTGGCGGAGCTTGTCCGGCACCATGTGACCGCCGAACAGTTCGGCCGCACCTATGCCGATGTCTTCAATGGCGGTGAACTGTGGAACAAGCTCGAAACGCCGACAGGCGAACTCTACCAGTGGCAGGAGCAATCCACCTATATCAAGGAGCCGCCATTTTTTGCCGATTTCACGGTGACGCCCCCGTTGATCGCCGACATCCGGGACGCCAGGGTCCTCCTTCTGCTGGGAGATTCCGTCACCACTGATCATATTTCCCCGGCCGGTTCAATCGCCAAAGATTCCCCGGCCGGTCGGCACCTCATCTCCTTGGGAGTTAAACCGGAAGAATTCAACTCCTACGGCTCCCGTCGCGGGAACCACGAGGTGATGGTGCGGGGTACCTTCGCCAACATTCGCATCAGGAACCAGATGGTGCCGGGGATCGAAGGCGGGGTGACCACGCACCTTGCGAAGGACGGGGGACGCGAGCAGATGTCCATCTACGACGCGGCCGTGCGTTACCGGGAAGAGGGGGTCCCTCTCATCGTCATCGCCGGCAAGGAATACGGTACCGGCTCGTCGCGGGACTGGGCCGCCAAGGGTACGCTTCTCCTTGGTGTCCGGGCCGTTATCGCCGAGAGCTTCGAGCGGATCCACCGCTCCAACCTGGTGGGGATGGGGATACTCCCGTTGCAGTTCCTGCCGGGCGAAACCCGCACAACGATCGGGCTCAGCGGGCAGGAGTGCTTCACCATCGAAGGGCTCTCTTCCCTGGAGCCGGAGCAGCGGCTCCTGGTCAAGACCAGGACGCCCGATGGGGCGAGCTGGCAATTTTCCGTTCTGGTCCGAATCGACACTGCGAATGAGCTCGATTATTTCCGCCACGGCGGAATTCTGCCCTTCGTACTGCGCCAGGCGCTCATATAAATTCGCCGATCATTCCGGTGAAGAGGGGTGTGCAATACCGAACCGGAACGCTCCGGGAAAGGAGGACGGCATGACGGAGAAAATGGATTCGAAAATGCTGGAGGAACTGGGAGAGAGCGAATACCGCGAACTGGCGAGCGTGTATTGCAAGCTGCGCGACCTGAAGGCATCGATTTCCGAGATGCACGATGCCTACCTCGCCCAGGCAACGCCGCCGGAGTTCGACAAGGTTGAGGCGATCCACCTGATGGTAGACGATGTGTTCGATGACCTGGAGCGGTATCTGCGCCCCGAATGCGATCCCGATTCCGCCTTCAGGACCGTGAAACAAGAGGAATGATCGCGCGGATCCATGGATCACGGAGGTAAATATCATGGCAAGCGGATTCGAAATCACGGCTGACGATCTGAAATCCCGCATGAAAAAGGGAGACCCCCTTTTCCTGGTCAATGTGCGTCACCACCAGGACTGGGACCTGGCGGTCATGAAAGCCAAGGGGGCGTTGCGGGTCCCCGACGACGAACTGGAGGCCCATCTGGAGGAAATTCCCCGCGACCGTACGGTGGTCGTATATTCGACCTGTCCCGGTGATGAACCGAGCATTGAGGTGGCGCAGAAGCTTCAGAAACTCGGCTGGCAGAATGTGCATCCGCTGCACGGTGGCTTCAAGGCGTATCTTTCTGCCGGTCTGCCGGTCGAGGAGATCGGCGTCGGAAACAGCACCAGAAGAGTGATGTTTCTGTAACGGCGGTTGAGCCGGCGGCACCGATGCGCTCTGCAAGTGGTTCACGACCAGGAGAACAATAATGCCGTCGCCCTCAGGCGGGGCAAGACATGGATAGCAGACCAGATCAGGAATCCGAAAGCGCACAATCCAAATTCGATCATGCCCAGTTTTGCAAAGCTTCCCGGTCAGGATATAGAAGCTCTGGCCGAGTACCTGGCAAGCATGAAATAGGGACTTGATTATGAAGTATGAATCGCAGCAGATCGCCTATAGCTACTTTGCGGGCGCAACAGTCCTTTTCTGCCTGCAGGTGGTGTTTGGCCTGTTGACGGCGGCAAAATATGTCTGGGATTTCGACCCTCTTATCACTCCCACGCTCATTTTGCCTTCTACGGAGCCTATGTTATGCTCAATATGAGCGTCATATATTTTGCCCTGCCAAAACTGAAGGGAATAGAAAAACCAGATCGGAAAATCGGCATGAAGGCATTCTGGATCATTAACTTCTTCATGCTCATGATGATCCTCTGCTTTACGATTGCAGGTATAGTGCAGGTTTATCTACAGAAAATCATGGGGATAGACTATCTTACGACGCAGGGTTTCCTGAAACTGTGGTTTAGCCTGCTTTGGGTCTGCGGATGGGGTTTGACGGGGGGGATCGTGCTATACCTTCTTGATTTCTTCTTCATGTTCAGGGCCAGATTTATCGCTGAGAGATGAAGTCCGACGAAAATTGCCATGCAGGTGAAAGGAGATTCTTGTGAAGGAAGAGCGTGCCGCTACTCAGTTCCCGTCCGCCCTCGACGAACTCTGCATCAACACCATCCGCTTTCTGGCGGTGGATGCCGTCCAGAAGGCCAACAGCGGCCACCCGGGAATGCCTATGGGGGCGGCCCCCATGGCCTACGTCCTCTGGACCCACTTTCTTAGGCACAACCCGGCCAACCCCGCCTGGTTCGACCGCGACCGCTTCGTCCTCTCGGCCGGCCACGGCTCCATGCTTCTCTATGCCCTGCTCCACCTCACCGGCTACGACCTTCCCCTTTCCGAAATCGAGCGATTCCGCCAGTGGGGGAGCAGGACTCCCGGCCACCCGGAGCGCGGGGTCGCACCTGGGGTCGAGGCGACCACCGGCCCCCTCGGCCAGGGCTTCGGCAACGCCGTCGGGATGGCGATGGCCGAGGCGTGGCTTGCCGCCCGCTATAACCACCCCGGCTTTCCGGTGATTAACCATTTCACGTACTGCATCGCAGGCGACGGCGACCTGATGGAAGGAGTCGCCGCGGAGGCAGCCTCCCTGGCCGGTCACCTGCGCCTTGGCAAGCTCATCTGCCTCTACGACGACAATCGCATATCGCTCGCCGCAGCCACCGACCTCGCCTTCACCGAGGACCGCGCCGGGAGGTTCGCGGCCTATGGCTGGCACGTGCAAAGGGTCGACGACGGCAACGACCTGGCCGCCATCCACGCCGCGTTGGATGCGGCTCGGAGCGAGACAGACCGCCCCTCCTTCATCGCCGTTCGGACCCACATCGGCTACGGCTCACCCCACAAGCAGGACACCTTCGAGGCCCACGGCGCCCCCCTGGGCGTGGAAGAGGTGCGGCTCACCAAGGAGCGCCTCGGCTGGCCGACGGAGCCGCCGTTCTATCTTCCGGAAGAGGCCGTCAACCACTTCCGCCACGCTCTGGATACGGGGCGGGAGACGGAGGCTGCCTGGGACGGGCTGCTTACCGCCTATACCCGGGAGTTTCCCGAGCAGGTCGCGGAACTTCGCCGGGTGATGGCCGGAGAGCTTCCCACCGGCTGGGATGCGGAGATCCCCCGTTTCGCCCCCGACCCGAAGGGCATGGCGACACGCGTTGCCGCAGGCAAAGTGCTGAACGCCATCGCACCGCGCCTCCCTCAGCTCGTCGGCGGTTCGGCCGACCTGGACCCCTCGACCTACACCGCTCTCAAAGGCCTCGGGGATTTCCAGAGCCCCGCCCTGCAACCGGCCGACCGGCAGGGGGCAGTGGGGGATGCATGGGGCTACGGCGGGCGCAACCTCCACTTCGGGGTCCGCGAACACGGGATGGCGGCGATTGTGAACGGCATGGCCGCTCATGGCGGGACCATCCCCTTCGGCGCCACCTTTCTCACCTTCTCCGACTACCTGCGTCCCGCCCTGCGTCTGGCCGCGCTCATGGGGCTCCACGTGATCCACGTCTTCACCCACGACAGCATCGCCCTCGGCGAGGATGGCCCCACCCACCAGCCGGTGGAGCAGCTGGCGGCGCTCCGGGCGATCCCGAACCTGGTCGTCATCCGCCCCGGCGACGCCAACGAGGCGGCGGTCGCCTGGCGGGTGGCCCTGGAGATGCGCAGCCGGCCGGTCGCCCTCGTCCTCTCCCGGCAGAACCTCCCCATTCTCGACCGGGAGAGCTTCGCCCCGGCCGACGGGGTACGGCGCGGGGGGTACATCCTTGCCGATGCGGATGGAGAACCACAGCTGATCCTCATCGCCACCGGCTCGGAGCTCTCTCTTGCGACAGCGGCCCGTGAAAGGCTCGCCGCGAAAGGCATCCGCGCCCGGGTTATCTCCCTGCCGAGCTGGGAGCTCTTCGACGAGCAGCCCCGGGAATACCGCGACGCGGTCCTTCCGCCTCAGGTCCGCAAGCGGCTGGCCATAGAGGCAGGCTCCCCCCAGGGATGGCATCGTTACGTGGGGGCGGAGGGAGAAATCATCGGCGTGGAACATTTCGGCGCCTCGGCCCCCGGGGATGTGGTGCTGCGCGAGTACGGCTTCACCGTGGAGAACATCTGTGAACGGGCCTTGGAACTAATGGAAAACGGGAAGGAGTGAACGTCATGCGGATCGGCATCGCCGCCGACCACGGCGGCTTCACAATGAAGGAACGGATGGCGGCCGCCCTCCGGGAGGCGGGGTACGAGATAACGGACTTCGGCGCGACGGAACTCAATCCAGGCGACGATTACCCCGATTTTGTCATCCCCCTGGCAAAAGCCGTGGGAGAGGGGAAGCTCGACCGGGGGATCGCTCTCTGTTCGAGCGGCGTTGGGGCATCCATAGCCGCCAACAAGGTCGCCGGGGTGCGGGCCGCGCTGGTCCACGACGATTACTCCGCCCACCAGGGGGTGGAGCACGACGACATGAACATCATCTGCCTCGGCAGCCTGGTGGTGGGATACGCCCAGGCGTGGGAACTTGTCCGGACCTTCCTCGCCGCCACCTTCAGCGGGGCCGAGCGCCATCGCCGCCGCCTGGCCAAGGTGGCAGCCCTGGAGCGAAAGGGGGGATCGCAATGAACGGAAATCCGCTCCGCAAGCTGGAGGCGTACGGCCAGAGCATCTGGCTCGATTTCATTCGCCGCGGGATGCTGCTCTCGGGCGAGATCCAACGACTGATCGAAAGAGACGGGGTAAGCGGGGTGACCTCCAACCCAGCCATCTTCGAGAAGGCCATCGCCGAAACCAGCGACTACGACGAAGCCATCCGCGCGCTGGCGGGAAAAAGCGCCGGCGAGATTTACGAGGAGCTCGCCGTAGAGGACATCCGGCTGGCCGCCGACCAGCTCCGGCCGGTCTACGATCGAACCGAGAGGAGGGACGGTTTCGTGAGCCTTGAGGTCTCCCCCCACCTGGCCCGGGACACCGTCGGCACCATCGCCGAGGCCCGCCGACTCTGGGGGAAGGTCGATCGGCCGAACGTTATGATCAAGGTCCCCGGCACGTGGGAAGGGCTGCCCGCCATCCGCCAGCTCATCGGCGAAGGGATCAACGTCAACGTCACCCTTCTCTTCGCACTCCCCCGCTACCGGGCGGTGGCCGAAGCGTACATCGACGGGCTGGAAGAGCTGGCAGCCAGCGGGCTTCCCTTGCAGCGGACCGCCTCCGTGGCCAGTTTCTTCCTGAGCCGCATCGACGTCCTCATTGATCCGCTCCTGGAAGAAAAGGTGCGGGAGGAGGGGACCTTCGCCGGGCTTGCCGCCACACTGCGCGGCGAGGCGGCCATCGCCAGCGCCAAGCTGGCGTACCGGATGTACCGGGAGATATTCGACGGTGAGCGGTTTAACAAGCTCGCCCGCTGGGGCGCCCGGAGCCAGCGGGTCCTCTGGGCCAGCACCAGCACCAAGAACCCGGCATACAGCGATGTGAAATACGTCGAGGCCCTGATCGGCCCGGAGACGGTGAATACCGTTCCCCTCGAAACCCTCACCGCCTACCGGGACCACGGCGACCCTGCTCTGCGACTGGAAGAAGGGGTAGAGAAGGCCCGTCAGGTGCTGGCCCAGCTTCACGACATAGGGATCGATCTTGACACCGTGACCCGGCAATTGGAAGAGGAGGGGGTGGAGAAATTCGTCAAGCCGTTCGACAAGCTTCTCGATCGGTTGAAGGAGAAAAGTGCTGGGCAAACTTAGCCCTTGGTTGTTTTGAAAATCGTTTGAGGTTTGTGATTTGAGATTTGGAATTTAAAGGATACGCAAATGGCGACACCTGTCACGACACTCTTTCTCGACATCGGCGGGGTCCTCCTCACCAACGGCTGGGACCGCAAGGCGCGCCAGCTGGCGGCAGAGACCTTCGCCCTCGACTGTGAAGAGATGAATGAGCGACACCACCTGACCTTCGACACCTACGAGGAGGGAAAACTCTCCCTGGATGAGTACCTGTCGCGGGTTGTGTTCTACGAGAAGCGCCCTTTTTCACGGGAGGAGTTCCGCAGATTCATGTTCGGCCAGTCCCGCCCTTTCCCGGAGATGATCGAGCTTGTCTGCCGGCTGAAGGAGCGCCACGGGCTGAAGGTGGCAGCCGTCAGCAACGAGGGGCGCGAATTGACCTCTCACCGGATCGGAGAATTCCACCTGGGATCGTTCATCGATTTTTTCATCTCATCATGCTTCGTCCACTACCGCAAGCCCGACGCGGACATCTACCGCATCGCCCTCGACATCGCCCAGGTGAAGCCGGCGCAGGTGGCCTACATCGAGGATCGCCCCATGTTCGTGGAAGTGGCCCGGGGACTGGGGATCAACGGCATCGTCCATACCGGCTGGGAGGCAACGAAGCGGGACCTGGAGGGGTTCGGCCTAGCACTGTAAGCGGCTGGCAAAGGGGAGGAGACATGCAGATCGGCATGATCGGACTGGGACGGATGGGGGGCGACATGGTGCGCCGCCTGCTGAAGGGAGGACACGACTGCGTTGTCTACGACAGGAACGCCGATGCGGTGGCCACCCTGGTCCACGAGGGGGCCACCGGCGCGGCGTCGGTCGGGGAATTCGTCGCCCGGCTCGCCAAACCGCCGCACGTTGTCTGGCTGATGGTCCCCGCGGCTGTGGTGGACGCCACGCTGGCCGACATTGTCCCACACCTGGAACCGGGGGACGTCGTAATCGACGGCGGCAACTCTCACTACCACGACGATATCCGTCGTTCCGGGGTGCTGCGGGACAAGGGGGTCCACTACCTGGACGTCGGCACCAGCGGCGGGATATGGGGACTGGAGCGGGGCTACTGCCTTATGATCGGCGGGGAAAAGGAGGCCGTAGCCCGGCTCGACCCGGTGTTCGCCACGCTGGCGCCCGGCATCGATGCCGCCTCGCGCACTCCGGGCCGGGAGACGGGCACGGACGCGGGAACTGCCGAGCAGGGTTATCTCCACTGCGGCCCCAGCGGCGCCGGACACTTCGTCAAGATGGTGCACAACGGCATCGAGTACGGGCTCATGGCCGCCTATGCCGAAGGGTTGAACATCCTCCACCGGGCCAATGCCGGCAGTGAGCGGCGGGAGGCGGACGCGGAAACGACGCCGCTGCGCCATCCCGAATACTACCGCTACGACCTTGACCTCGCCGACATCACCGAGGTCTGGCGGCGCGGGAGCGTGGTCGCCTCGTGGCTTTTGGACCTCTCGGCCATGGCGCTCCACGCCAGCCCCGGCCTTGAGGATTTCCAGGGGCAGGTGTCCGACTCGGGTGAAGGGCGCTGGACGATCGCTGCAGCCATCGACGAAGGGGTCCCGGCCCCCGTGCTCTCCACGGCAGTCTACGAACGGTTCTGCTCTCGCGGCGAGGCTGACTTCGCCAACCGGCTCCTCTCGGCCATGCGCTATGCATTCGGCGGTCACAGGGAGAAAACCTAAGGGAGAACCAAATTCCAAATCTCAAATCGCAAATCTCAAACAAACTCAAAAAATCAAGTCTCCAATTTTTACAATCGGAATTTGTTTGTAATTTGGTGCTTGGGATTTGGTATTTGATTTTTTAAGGGGACACGACGTGAACACACAACTGGAACCGACCGTGATGGTGATCTTTGGCGCAGGTGGGGACCTCACCTGGCGCAAGCTCGTTCCGGCCCTTTACAATCTTTACCTGGACCGCCGGCTCCCCGAGCAGTTCGCAATTGTCGGGGTCGCCCGCCAGGAGCTGGATGACGACTCCTTCCGCCGTCGACTCCGGGAGGGGGTGGATCTCTTCTCCCGGCGCGGCAGGGCTGAGGACGCATCGTGGAACGAGTTCGCCGCCCGGCTGTCGTACTTTGCCGGGGATTTCACCGCGCCGGAAACCGGCGGACTCCTCGGCCGGAGGCTCGATGAGTTCGACCATCAATGGGACATCCGCGCGGCGAGAGTTTTCTACCTCGCCATCCCCCCGGGGATAGTGGAAGCGGCAGCTCGCCAACTGGAGAGTCTCGGCATCTGCAAGGACTGCACCCGGGACCGGCTCGTGGTGGAAAAACCGTTCGGTCGCGACCTCGCCTCCGCGCAAAATCTGGACGGGCTACTCACGTCTCTGTTTGCCGAATCGCAGATCTACCGGATCGACCATTACCTGGGAAAGGAAACGGTGCAGAACATCCTCGCCTTCCGCTTCGCCAATTCCCTGTTCGAGCCGGTCTGGAACCGGCGTTACATCGACCACGTGCAGATAACCGTGGCGGAGACGGTGGGGGTCGAGGAACGTGGGGGCTACTACGACAAGGCAGGCGCCCTGCGTGACATGGTGCAGAATCACCTTCTCCAGATCCTCTGCCTGATCGCCATGGAGCCGCCGGTGTCCTTCGCCGCCGACGAAGTGCGCAACAAGAAGGTGGACGTCCTGCGGGCCATCCGCCCCATCCTGCCCGAGGAGATCCACCGTGTGGCGGTGCGCGGCCAGTACGGCAAGGGGACCATCGCCGGCAAGGGGGTGCCGGCCTACCGGGAGGAACACGACGTCGCCCCCGACTCCGCCACGGAGACCTTCGCCGCTCTCAAGCTCTCTATCGACAACTGGCGCTGGCAGGGAGTGCCGTTCTACCTCCGTACCGGCAAGCGGCTGCACGCCAAGGTATCCGAAGTGACTATCCTCTTCCGCCCGGCTCCTCACCAGCTTTTCCCCCCTGCTGCGGTGGAGAGCTGGCAGCCGAACCGGCTCGTCCTTCGCATCCAGCCCGAGGAGGGAATCGTCACCCGCATCCAGGTGAAGCAGCCGGGCACGCGCCTGCTGCTCGGGCCGGTGGACATGCAGTTCCGGTACCGTGATGCCTTCCGGGTGACGCCGCCCGAGGCCTACGAAACGCTTCTTCTCGACGTTGTCCGCGGCGACGCCACCCTCTTCATGCGCGCCGACCAGGTGGAGAGCGCCTGGGGGGTCATCTCGCCGATCCTCGATGCCTGGGAGGCGGTACCGCCGGCCGATTTTCCCGACTACCCGGCGGGAAGCTGGGGACCCGAATCGGCAGACCTTCTTATCGCCAAGGAAGGGCACAGCTGGCTGACGCCGACCATCGCCGACGACGAAGGGAAGGTGGAAACGTGATCCGGGTCTGCGCCGACCTCGACGCCCTGAGCTACGCTGCAGCCGAGCTTTTTGCCACTGCGGCGCGCCGGGCAGTTGCAGCCCGCGGCCGGTTCGCGGTCGCCCTCGCCGGCGGGGAGACCCCGCGCCACACCTACGAGATCCTCGCTGCATCACCTTTTCGGGAAGAGCTTCCCTGGCAGCAGATCCACATATTCTGGGGGGACGAGCGCTGCGTTCCATCAGATGACCCGCGCAGCAACGCACTTATGGCGCGCCGGGCTCTACTCGACCACGTACCTGTCCCGGCCGCACAGATCCATGCCATATCTTGCGGCGACGACCCGCAGCGAAGCGCCGTCGACTACGAGCAGCTTTTGCGCACTTTCTTCGTCAGCAGCGAGCCCCGTTTCGACCTGGTGTTTCTCGGGTTGGGTGATGACGGGCACACTGCCTCCCTCTTCCCCGGCTCCGACGCCCTTGCCGAAAAGAAGCTCTGGACTGCCGTCACGTCAAAAAGCGGCGAAGAGTTCTCACGGGTTACCCTCACCCTTCCCTGCCTCAACAGGGCGTTACAGGTGGTGTTCCTCGTCGTCGGCGCCACTAAAGCCCGCGTTCTTCACGCGGTGTTAGCCGAGGGACCAGAAACACTACCCCTCCCCGCTCGCCTGATTAAGCCAACGGACGGCCAACTCGTCTGGCTGGTGGATGGAGCAGCGGCCGGATCGCCTCGACCACCGGGACCGTGCCCATTTTGAAACAAAGGGGGAAAGCGACAGGTCGCTTTCCCCCTTTGTCGAATCAGACCGCCGAAACACGGGAACCTTCTTCGAAACCGCATGCCGACGTACGCCTGCAAGCATGCAGAGATGTGCCTTTCTCGCTCTGTGTCTATCTGTTACTTGCCAAACAAAGGTGCTGCCGCCATAAGGAAAAGGACCACAAGGAACAGTACCGCGCTGAGCGTTCTTTGCATCATAACCGTCTCCTCCTCCCGTTAATGCCGGGTCCGAAACCCGCCGGCATGATCTTAAATGACAACGATCCAACCAGCTATCCCATGAGCTTCGCCAGTTTCATCCGCTGCTTTTCCAGCCTTTGCTGCCCATCCTCGATGGCCTTCAAGACCCCTTTCTTTGCGTCATAGGCCAGGTCCTTCCCCTGGTCGAGGATATCCGATGCCTTTTCGCCGACCACATCCACCATATTGGAGATACTGTCGGCGAAATCATCCACCACCTCTTCCGCCCGATGCCCGACCTTCTTGGAATAGCGGACGATATCCCGCCGGGTTCTCTTCCCGGACTGGGGAGCGAAGAGCAACGCCACCCCTGCGCCGATGATCCCTCCCGCAACCAGCATAAGCGCACCGACCATCGCACTGTTGTTATTGTCGGCCATACCTTACCTCCTGGAATATGGGTTACGTAATGTCACAATTGTACCGCAAAATTTGCTGTTGCAAACCCGCCCGGCATTTTAATTATGCGGACGAAGTCTTCTCGTGGTATATTTGGACTTAATGAAAGCCGAAGCGCATCCTTGAACAAGGAGCAGAACATGAACCAGACCTATGACGTCCTGATCGTCGGCGGCGGGCCGGCCGGCGTCGCCGCAGCCTACCTTTGCCACAAGAGCGGCCTCTCCTATCTGCTGATCGAATCGGGAAAGGGAGTATTCCAGGGGATCGCCAACACCTATCCGGAAGGGAAAAACGTCTATCCGTCCAAACCGAAAGAAGCGCCGGAGCCGTTCCTTGTGGAGGAACTTCGCCCCCCCGATAAACCGGTGGCGGTGGAGAAGTACATCCAGTACGTGCAGCACTTCGTCCAGCACGAAAACCTCAACGTCCAGGTGGAGACCCAGTTCGAGGACATCAAGGACGCCCGGGACCATCTCGTCGTCCAGACCTCCAGGGGAACGGTCAAGGCGCGCAAGGTGGCGCTCGCCTTCGGCAGCAGCATCCCCAAGGAACTCTCCGTTTACGGCGATGCCAAAATGGTCGCCAAGACGGTGGAAGACCCGAAAAAGTACGTGGGGGTACGGGCACTGGTGATCGGAGGGGGGAACAGCGCCGCCGACGTCATTATCTCCATCCTCAAGGCGAAGCGGGAGGCAAACGACAACCAGCCTGTCTACTGGGCGCACATCTCGGAGAAGTTCGACGTTAACAAGGAAACCGCCCAACGGCTCGGAGAGGAGATCCTCCTCGGCGGCAACATCCGACTGCTGCCCGGCGCCATTCCCCGGATCGGCGAGGTGGACGATGAGGGGGTCGACAGGCTCATCATCCGCACGAGCGAGGTGCGCCAGCCCGACGGGATCGAGATCTACAGCTCCATGAACTTTCCGATGAAAAACGTCATCGCCTGCATCGGCTCCCAGGGGCCGCTCCCCATCTTCGACAAGATCGGCGTGCAGACCATCGCCTGTGCCGAGGGGGTCTGTCAGGTGGCAAAGGAAGGGGACCGGCTGATTCTCCTCACAGCAGAGTTCGAATCGACCCGCAGGGGGGTCTACGTCATCGGCGGGGCCATCTCACCCTCCTACATGAGGATCAGCGGCGGCAGCATCCAGGAGCAGAGGCACCCGAACCTGATCTACACCGCCATCAACGACGCGGCCCACGTGGTGGAAGCCGTGAGAAAAAAGCTCGCCAAATAAAAAACCGGCGCCAATCGGCGCCGGTCTCATTCTTATCCGCTGTTTTCGAACGAATTGCGGTTAGTGGATAGTCAGATGATCCACGACTGCCGATCCCGTCCCGATGGTGAGAGTGCCGATAGTGGAATAGCCTGTGACACTGCCGAATCCGTCATCGTAGCCCCCCTTCACGACAATGGGAATATTGTTGGCAAAATCCGCAGCCTGGCTCGTGCTGTACGAACCGGCCAGCCATATCTGGTTACCGGAAGCGGCCCCGTTGTAAGCATCCTGCAGCGTGGCGTAGTAGGCCGTTTTGCCGATTGTCGCAGGGTAGAGATTAAAACTGGCCGTGACCGTGGTGGCCCCGCTCAGGGTAAAGATGCAGCTATTTCCGGAGCAGCCCGTGGGTCCAGCCCAGCCCGAGAAGTAGGAGGCGTTACTGGATGACGCGGGGCTACCCGGTGGATTCGCCGCCAGGGTAATCTGGCCGGCAGCAAAGGTTGCAAAGCAGGTCGAATTGGTGGGAGTTGGCACACAATTGTTGATCCCCGCGGGCGTGCTCGTGACGGTGCCGCTGCCGTTGCCGGCGGCGTTGACAGTGAGCTGATACGTCGAAATGACGTAGCCTGTGCCTGTCAACGGCACCGAAGTCCAGTCGGTTGTTCCGGCGATTTTCATTGTCGCCTGCTTGTTCCCGAGCGATGTCGGCAGGAATGTTACTGTGACGGTGCAACTGCCTCCTGCCGGCACAGGACTGCATCCCGACGCGCTGGAGTGGAACAGGGATGCGTCGGTGCCGGAGAAGGTTATCCCCAATGTCTGGGGATCGGTCCAGTTGTTGGTGACGGTGAAGTCGTGGGATTGCGGCGTGTTCAGTATCGTGTTGCCGAATGCGTATGCCACCGGTTGCGCCGCGATCGTGGCTGAATTGTACAGTTCGGTACTGCTAAGGGTGCTGCGAATGTAGTCCACCACGTTAATGCCCCCGGCCATGAGCACAGTGACGCCATCGGCAAGAGGTGTGGCCGTGTGATCAAAGCGCGCAAAATTCATGTCGGCAGCGGTCGTATGAACACCCACGGCTGTGTACAGCTCCGTCGTCTGGGGCGTGACTTGGCCGTTGAGATCGAAATACTGTCCACCGGAAATGATAACGTTTCCATTGGCAAGGAGGCTCGCCTGATGGTTCTCCCGCGGGAGAAACAAGCTAAAGCCGGCAGAAGCAAAAGTCCCCGAGGAAGGAGTATAGATTTCCGCCGAGCTCAAAACGTTCGTCCCGGTCGTCAGGTCATTGCCGCCGGTAATCAGCACGGTGTTATTGGAGAGCAGGGTTGCCGTATGAAAGCGTCGCGCCGTGGACATGCTGCCGGTAACGGTGAAAATACCCGTCGCCGGTGCATAAATCTCGGCCGAACTGTTCGTCCCTCCGGCGACGAGCACCCTGCCGTCACTCAGGAGAGTCGCCGTGTGGCCTAACCGGGCGGCATGCATGCTCACGACCGGGGTCAGGAATTTTCCCTGCGACGGGTCGTAGATTTCGGCGTCCGACCGGGCCGAACTACTGGAGAATCCCCCGCCGGTTATCAGCACCGTGCCGTTGGAAAGGAGGGTCGCGGTATGACGGCCACGGGCATAACTCATGCTTCCGGTAGGTGTGAACGTGCCGCTCGCCGGATCGAAAATTTCCGCCGTTGCCAGCATGGTGGAACCGACATCGACCGAGCCCCCCGCTATCAGCACCCGGCCGTCGTTTAGACGGGTTGCCGTATGATAGGCGCGAGACGACTGCATCGCTGACGGAAGCTGCGTGCACTGCCCAGTGGTCGGATCGAAGATCTCCGCCGAATTGAGGGCGGACGAGGAATCGTTCCTCCCTCCCGTGAGGAGGACCCTGCCATCGGCAAGAAGGGTCGCGGCATGGTTTGTACGGGCAGCATTCAAGCTTCCTGCTGAAACGAAACTGTCCGCCAGAGCGGTGTTCCCTATCCCCAAAACGAGCACCAGCACGAGAAGGACCGCCTGGACGGCATTCCCTCCACGGCATGATCCAGCACGCTTCACAACGGAAAGAATCTGCATCATACAGCTTACCTCCTGATCAATTGTGCACACGCGGTAAAAATACCAAATTACGACAAAAAAAAACAGCTATTTCTCTCCTACAGCCTTCATGAGAACAGGCAGTGCCTTTTACCAAACGCCCCGACGAAGCAGGGTTATTTGCCACATCCGATCAGCATTCCCTCCCGGTTGTGATGGACGTTGGTCACCATGTACTGCCGCGGGCTCACAACTTGCAACCTCGATGGACGGGGTTATACTTATAGTGAAAAGGATACGTATTCCCCGAACGGTCATGCATGAATAAGGAAAGGGGGAGGGTGGCCATGAAAGAGACGGAAATCATGAAGCAAGTCAGGGAGCTGCGCAAGGCGGACGATGTCTTCATCAAGTGGTGGCGCAAGGAAGAGGACTGGCTCGATATCGACCTGATCGACAGGTTCGAAGCGGAGAGCGACAACATGGAGGTCGGCGGCTACGAGCTCATGACAACGGCGCAGATGTGGGACGAACTGAAAAAAGTCTGCGGCGACCGCGTCGCCAAGGGGGAAAAGGACGGGCAGCAACTCGTCTTCTGGACCAGGAAAGGTGAACAGCGGAGCTGCCTGTTCACCCCGGAATCGCTCCTGGAGATATTCGACATCGAGACGCGGGGAAATTACGTGGACTCGTAGGCTGAAGGCCGGTCAAACCGGGCGTTGAGCTAAAAAGGGGGGGCTGCCGGTGGCAGCCCCCCCTTTTTGCGTGTCCCAGTGCCTTCTTACTGCTTCGTGAACTCCTCCCGGAGTCCCTCCACCACCGCCTTCACCTCGGCTACCATCTCCGCCGCCTGGGGTGACTTCTCCATCTTCAGGTAGTTCTCGAAATGGCCGAGGGCATCCTTGACCCGCTCCTGGTCGAGACAAAGGCTGCCGAGGGTGAGGTAGGCAAGGGTGAACGAGGGATCGAGGCGGAGCGCCTCCAGGCACTCCTTCTCCGCATCCGCTGGCTCCCCCAGGTCGTAGTAAAGATCCCCCAGGTTGAAGTGGGCCGCGGCATCCTCGGGGTCGATCTCGATCACCTTCCGGAAGGCGTCAATCGCCTTGTCCCGCTCGCCGAGACCGTACCAGGCATCCCCCAGCCCGTTGTAGGCAAAGACATTGTGGGGGTCGATCTCCAGCGCCGTGTTGAAGGACTTGATCGCCTCTTCCGTCCGCTCCAGACTGGTATAAACGAGGCCGATGTTCACATAGCCGTCGGCGTTCTTCGGTTCGAGGTCGGTGACCTTCTTATAGAGCTTGAGGGCATCCTTGTTCCGGCCCAGCTCGAAGTAGACATCCCCCAGGGCGGTGAGCGCCTCCGTATCCTCGGGAGCGAGCCGCAGTCCCTTCTCATAGGCGACGGCTGCATCGGCATGCTTTCCTTCTTCTGTGAGAAGCTCCCCCAGGAAGAAAAGGCCTTCCGCCTTCTCCGGCTCCATCTCGATGCAGCTCCGAAACGCCTTCTCCGCCTCTTTCAGGTCGCCCGCCTCCACGCGTGCGATCCCCTGGGCCAGCGTTTCCTCGTACGTGCTTGCCATGTGCGTCTCCCTCCCTTGTGCAGTCCGGACAACTATACCAGATGCGCCGCCACATTTCCAGCACTACCGGCGCCAAAAAATAAAAATATGCTAACCTGACGGCTTCCCTTTGGCCCGTTTTTCATCTATACTGTTTTAAATATGTTATGCGGGTGACCGAATTATGGAAGAAGCGCTGGAATCATGGGGGCTGAGGACGCTGGAGGACATCAGCGGCCTCATACTCCATTCGCACGACCTGCAGGAGACCCTCGACAACATCGTCAACCTGGTCGCGAAACGGATGGGCTCCGACGTCTGCTCCATCTACCTGCTGGAGGATGATGGAGAAACGCTGCGGCTCCAAGCGACCAGGGGACTTTCGAAGGGCTCTGTCGGCAAGATCACCATGAAGACCTCGGAGGGACTCTCCGGCCTCGTTGTGGAGCAGAAAGATGTGGTGGTCACGGCGAACGCCCCGGCCCATCCCCGCTACAAGTATTTCCGCGAGACCAAGGAAGAGCGGTTTCACTCTTTTCTCGGCCTGCCGCTCATGCAGCGAAAGACCCCCATCGGCGTCATCGTCATCCAGACGCGGGACCCACGGACCTTCCGGGAAGAGGAGATCAGCACCCTCGCCACCATCGCCTACCAGATCACAAGCATCGTCGTGAACGCCAAGCTCCTCGATTCAATCCGCCGCAAGGAAGAGGAACGGGCCTTCTTCGAGCGGGAACTGCAGCGGGTAAAGTCGCTCGGAACGGACAGCGGGACGCGCACTGCACGAAAACGTGGGAAGCAGCAGCTGATGCTCGGAGGAAGTGCCGTCTCCCCCGGTTTCGCCTGGGGCAAGATCTATCTACTCAACCGCCGTACCGGCATTACCGGCGCGGCGCTGGAGAAGATCGGACCGCCCCCGGAGGAAAAGACAAGGCTCCAGATCGCCCTGGAGAAGGCGAAGATCCACACCCTCTACATGGAGAAGCGGGTGGCAGAAACTCTGTCCAAGGAAGATGCCGCCATCTTCCATACCCACCTGATGATCCTCGAGGACCGGGCCTTCATTGCCAAGGTGCTGGATTTGATAGAGAAAGGCCACGGGGCGGCGCGCTCCGTGCAAGAGGTCGTCGACCATTACGTGGCAGCCTTTTCAGGCATGGAGGACCAGTACCTGCGGGAACGTTCCGCCGACATGGAGGATATCGGCCGGCGGATCATCGACTGCTTGGAGGGGAACAACGGCCGCTCCCGGGGGGGGCTGCGAGAGAAACGGATCATCGTAGCCGCCGAAATCCTCCCCTCGGACATGGCGACCCTCGACCATGAGAAGATCCTCGGCATTGTCACCGAACGGGGGGATGCCAACTCCCACGCCGCCATCATGGCCAGATCCCTCGGCATCCCGGCGGTGCTCGGCATCGAGGGGCTGCTGAAACAGATCACGTTGCGGGACGAGATGATCGTCGACGGCAACTCGGGGCATATCTACATCAGTCCGGACAAGGCGATCAAGGCCGAATACGAGCGGTTGCACCGTGACTACAGCCTCAAGCAGAAGGAGTTGGACGGCCTGCGCGATGTGCCGGCGGAAACCGCCGACGGAGAGCGGGTCCACCTCTACGCCAATATCGGCCTGCTCTCCGACATCCGCGTTGCCCTCACCAACGGTGCGGAAGGGGTCGGCCTCTACCGCACCGAATTCCCCTACATGACCCGTAAGGCCTTCCCCGACCGCGACGAGCAGTACGGCATCTACCGGAAGATCCTCGAAGGGTTTGCCCCGCGGCCGGTCAACATCCGTACCCTCGACATCGGCGGCGACAAGGGGCTCCCTTACTTCGCCTACCCGAAGGAGGACAACCCGTTCATGGGGTGGCGTTCCATAAGGGTGTCACTGGAACGGCAGGACATCTTCCGCGAGCAGCTGGCCGGGGTGCTCATGGCGTCGCGCCATGGCCGGGCCAGCCTCATGTTCCCCATGGTCTCGGGGATTGATGAAATCAGGGCCGCCAAGGAGATCCTTGCCGAGGTCCAGGAAGAGCTGACGCGTCAGGGGCACCCCTTCGACCCGGCGATGCGTCTCGGCATCATGATCGAGGTGCCGGCGGCAGTGCAGACCGCCGAAATCCTCATCCGCGAGGTGGACTACTTCAGTATCGGCACCAACGACCTGATCCAGTACACCCTGGCCGCCGACCGCAACAACCCCAAGGTGAAGAAATACTACGACCCCTACCACCCGGCGGTCCTGCACTCCATCAGGAGAGTGACCGAGGCGGCCAGCCAGGCGGGGAAGCAGGTGTCGCTCTGCGGCGAGATGGCCGCCGACCCGGTCAACGCCATACTGTTGCTCGGCATGGGGATCAGCGACTTCAGCCTCTCCGCCCCCTACATCCCGGTCATCAAGCAGGCAATCCGCAGGGTAAGTCTGGCCAGGGCCCGGCAGATCGCGGCAGACGTCCTCGGCCTCGAATCGGGCAGCAGTATTCGGGAATACCTGCAGGAAGTACGGAAGGAACTGGAGTTCTGAGCCGCCCCGTCAGGCGGCGAAGGGCTCAGAGCCCTGGGAGGGACCAGCGAATTTTCGTGCCAGGTCGTTGTCGATGACATAGATGCAAACTTCTTTCGATCCGTTTTTCGTGTAGTGGAACTTGGTGCAGAGGTTGTTGACGAGGAAAGCGACATCGCTCCGGATCCGCTTGTCGTAAGTTTTGAAGGCATCCCTGTCGAAGTCCTTGATCGCCCTCCGGAAATTCTCGTTCTCGAGAAACGGGTCGAGGGCCTTTTCCTTCAGGTTGTAAACGTACCGCCCGAAAAGCTCCCGGTAGAGCTGTGTTTCGGTGACCGGTTTCCCCTCGGCCATGATCTCCCGGGTGAGGGTTGTAGAAGCATATTCCTTCTGGGTAGCGCGACGGAAGGTGAGCCGTCTGTCGCTGTCCGTCCCGCCGCCGAGGAGGCGGACCTCGATCGCCTCGAAATACGCATCGGTCACCTCCAGCTTGTCTCCGGTGAAGCGGCTTGACACCGAGGTCCCCGGTTCGAAATTGACGGCAAACAGATAGTTCTGTATCTCGCGGGAAATCTGCTCCTCGTTGTAATAGTAGAGAGACTCTTTCACCTCCTGGAGTACCGTGTAGTTGTAAAGACGCAGGAGAGATTCCAGGAACCCTGCAGGGATTTGCTCGGCAAGCTCGGGGTGCAGCCGGGTGAAATAGGCATTCAGATCGGCCATGGTGATAAGTTTGTCCTTACGGGCGAAGGTGGAGTAGAAGTCGTTGAATATCCGGATCGAATCGCGGCCGGAAAATCCCCGGTCCCCCTCGTGCTCCGACTCGTCGATGACCCGGCGCCGCATCTTCGCCGTCAGGTTCTTCCTGTCCTCCTCGGTGAGCCAGGGGGGGATGTGGCCGGTATAGAGCTCCATCTTCAGGAGTTGGAGGTTCGCGTCGCAGTAAAGGCTGTATTTTCCTGGATCGCCGATCCATTCAAGGAGCGTGGGGGAATGGGTATCGAGGCGGGAGGAGATGATAACCCGGGCGAAGTTGTGCAGCACCCGCGGCACGAATGATTTCTCCACGTGCCTGCCGAAGATGTTCCGGTAGATCTCCACCTCCGTGTTCAGGTCGAGGACGTAGGATATCCTGATCGATTCGATCCGGTCGGAGAATGACTGGAAGAGCTGGATGTTTTTCTTGTCCTCCGGGTTCATGATGGCAAGAAAGAGGGAATCGACGTTCTCTTCCAGGTCCTCCACCTTGTGAACCCCTTCGCTCACGATGTTGTGGAGCTCGATGAGTCGCTCCACGTTGTGGGACTTGATGTCCATGAGACCATAGATGCCATTGTTGGTCTTCGCGTAACGGGAGAAGACGTATTTCACCGCGTTGGAATCCCGCAGCAGGGCATCGATCCGTGTCTGGAGCATCTCGTTGGTGAGGACCTGCTGCTTCGCCGGCCGGTCACCGGGAGCGAAGACGCTGATCCCTTCCCCCAGACGCCGGTTGTAGCGGTACGGTCGGGCATACACCATCCGGAACACGTCCACCGGGCTCTTCACCCGTTGGAGCAGTGCCTGGTAGATGGAGCTGCAGATGGTGCACGGGTTGCTCTTGAACACCCACTCGTATTGCTTGTAGCTAAAGAGCTTCGCCTTGAATTCGTCGTCCGGCAGGAGGTCGTCGAAGAAGGCGCGCCGGTGCTGTTTCGGCACGACCAGGAGCGGGTTATCGTGGCTGGGACACGGCACCTCCACGTACTCCCCGGCGAATAGCGCACTCTTCGCTTCGAGGATCTGCCCCTGCTCCAGTTCGTACTCGTCCAGGAGCTTCGTGAGCTTGTCGAGGAACTGGTTCACCTCGTGGGGGGCGAAGGTCGCCATCTGCTCCCGGGATATCCGCCAGATCACCTCGTAACGGGCGTTTTCCTCCAGATTGACATACTTCTCGAACTTCATCAGGAGGTTATTGAGGAAGGTGCTCTTGCCGCTCCCCGGCGGCCCCTCGAAGAGGTAGATCTTGTTCTGCTGGGCTCCCCGTTTCCATGCCTCGACGAGGTCCACGAGCCGGTTGGCGAAGAGCCGGTCGGCAAAGAAGGGATGATCGGTCCCCTCGATGAACAACCGCCGGCAGTCATAATAGACGTAGTGAATCGACTCAGGATCGTTCGGATACTCGTCGACCCCCTCCCGCATGTAGGCAGCGATCATGTCGTGGAAGAGCTGGAAGATGCTGCGAATCGCCATGTCGGGACGATCCACGAGGACCTTGAGAAACTCCTCGAAGGAGATGGGTGCCCGCTGCTCCCACTCGCTCATGCTCCGGTCGATGTGCCGGAGTGCCTTTTCGACGTTGTCCATATAGTTAACCCGGAATCAGTGAATAGTGAATAGTGACTGGTGAATAGAAAATCCCACCTTAACTATTCACCATTCACCTTTCACCTTTCACGGTTTCAAAGATTCGCCTTCATAAGCTTGTGGTTCTCCATCGTGTACACCACCCGCCGCCACGTAACCGCCTCTTCTTCCCCGACCGCCGGTCCGTACCCTTCCCGCAGCGGCGGGGGCACCACCTCGCTCGTTTCCAGGTGGACCGTCCCCCCCCAGAGGAATTCGATCCCGAGCATGGTGTTGGCAATGAATTCCTCGACGAGAGGCTTCTCCTCGAAGCGGTGGACAAGATAGAGGGCACCCCCGGCACTCTTTTCCCGGTCGATGAGGATGCGGGGAGGATGGTAGAGGAGACCGAAGAGCATCTCCCGGTACTCTCCAGCGTTGCGGCTCTTCACGTAATACTCCCAGACCATGCGTTCCTTGTTCAGGCGCTTGCCGACCACAAAGAGCTTGTAGTGATCGACGAAGTCCTGGTCGACGAAGGTGGTGAGGAAGAGGAAATCAGCGAAATGCTCCCGCACGTGGAAGATGAACTCCCGCCCCTTTCCGGTGGCGGCGTCGTAATTCTCACGGGCCGTAGCGTCCCGCAGTTTGGAAAATTCGTAAGTGTACCGGCCCCGATCCGCCCCTTCCTCTATCTGGGAGAAAAGCCGCATTCCGAGGGCATAGGGATTGAGTCCCACCCGGGGAAGCGACGTAACCCCGGCGTGGATCCGGGCAAAATCCACTTCGTGGCCGCGGATTCGCTCATCCCCGAGGAAGAGCTTCTCATGCCAGTAGCTCGCCCACCCCTCGTTCATGATCTTCGTCCGGATCTGGGGCTGGAAGTAAATCGAGGTTTTGCGCACGATGTCGATGATCGACTTCATCCACTTGTTCTCGTCCCGGTTGAGGACCGGAGAATACTCCATGATGAACTGGAGCAGGTCGAGTCGCTGGGGCTCCCGCTCCTCCAGGAACTTGAGGTACATCGCCTCGAACTCCGGATACTTTCTCACCACGTCGGCGAAGAAATTCTCGTCACCGAGTTCGCCGAAGCTGGACATACTGGCGTTGTAGCGCTCGATCTCCCGGATGAAGTCCGCGGTCCTGGTCCGCTTCACCCTTTGCAGGAAGACGTCGAAATAGTAATCGCGCCGCCGCGACTGGTGCGTCTCGGGGAGGCGGTCGACGGCCGCGAGTTCGTCGAAGTAACCGACGAGATTATCCACTCCCCGGGCGAACTCGATGACATAATCGACCCAGCGCCCTTTTCCCGAGCGGAGCCTGCTGATGAGGCGCTTGTCGGCCAGCGCCTGACCGGCCAGGTCGTACTCCCAGGTATGGCGGAAGAACTGGTTGTTCTGGAAGAAGTCGATATGGGCCAGCACGTGATAGAAGATCATCACGTTGAGCCAGTCGGGATTGTTCTCGTTGTAAAAGGAGATGGCGGGCCGGGTATTGATCACCGTCTCGTAGGGGTTGTGGGGGTAGAGTTCGTAGCGCCCCTTTTCCTTCAGGACCTCCACGTCGTGAACCCAGTAATCGTACAGGGTGGGGACCATGAGCTTGGGGGAGAGCTCCAGCATGTCACGGTTCGTGACGATGTATTCGAGAGTCTCGTCGGCAAAACGCAACCCTGCGGCGCGCGCCCGCTCCTTGCACCCTTCCATGATATTCTTTGTATGTTGATCGATGAGTTGCATATATTGATTCAAGCTCCAAATTCCAAATTCCAAATTCCAAACGATAAACGCATGGTTTGAATTTGGAGTTTGAAATTTGAGATTAAGCTGATCTCTACGAGATCAGCTTCTTGATTCCTTCGATCAGCCGCGCCTCGTCCGCCTCCTCCCCCACCACATCCAGGCGCAGCAGCTCCGTTTTTTCCTGCACGAGCCCCGAGCGTTCCAGGTAGCTCTCCACTTCGGTTTTCGCCCCACCCGCATAGGAATGCTGCACCACGGTCACCCCCACCCGGCTCGCGTAGGTGAGGATCTGCCGCAGTTCCGGTACCGCCTCTTTCCCCTCGGTATCCCAGTCATCGCCGTCGGTGCCGTGGAAGACGTAGATGTTGTAGTCCTTCGCCAGGTTTTCCCTGGCCACGATCTCGTTCACGAGGTGGTAGGCGGCAGCCACTTTCGTCCCCCCCGCCACCTTGGAGTTGTAATAGGTATAGAAGTCGGGGACCTCTTTGGCGTCGCTGTCGTGGAGGATGAAGCGGGACTCCACCTGCATGGCGTACTGGTAGAGGAGCCAGCTGTAGATAAGGACATGCTGCGATGCGACGAGCTCCGTCGGTTTCCCGTCCATGGAGCCCGAGTAGTCGCGGACGAAGAAGACCATGGCCTGGGATTCGTAGTCGAGCTCCCGGGAGAGGATGCGGTAGACCTTGTCGTTCGGTGCAACAAGGAAGCGGGTGGTGTCGATGTCCGCCAGGTCGGGAACGTTGCCGAGGGCGATGTTGGTCTCAAGGATCTTGCGCAGCGTCGCCTTCTTGTCGAGGAGCTGGCCGAAGCCCCGGTGCTTGTCGGTCAGGTCATAGCTGTAGCGGACCAGCGCGCTTTTCTTCCCCTTATCCTTCAGGTTGGGGAGCTCGAACTTTTCGGTGAGTATCTTTCCCAGGTCATAGGCGGTCGACTCCAGTTCGTGGGATTCTTCCCCACCGCGGCCGGCCCCGCCAGCTCCCGCCTCTCCCTCGGGGCGGACCGGCTGCTCGCCGATCACCTCCCCCTCGTCCCCTGAGCCGCTCCCGCCTCCTGACGATTCTTCCTCCCGGGGGGGCTTGACCTGGTCGTGGACGAACTTCTCCTCAACCGTGGTGGGAACGATGACGAAACGCTCCTTCCCGCCGCGTCCCGGCCGGATCAGGCGCCCGACCCGGATTTTGCGGGGGAAACCGTCCTTTTCCCGCAGCCGGTCCCGTTCCAGAAGCTCTTCCAGGGAACGGATACCCGCAGTATACGACCCTTGCGGCGAAGGAGTGTCCTGCAGAGCCGCCAGATCGCCATGGCCATAAAAGGGGTGAGGCGCGGCCGGAGGCGCCGACGGTTCCACCTCGTGACTCCCCCCGACCTCGAGCTCCGCGCGCAGCCGCGCCTCCCGCTCGGGGGATAATCCTCGGCCCTCTATTTCTGTGAAATACGCTTCCAGCTTCTTGTCCATGGTTTCTTTCTTTATTACCTATTAGAAACGCGATTTTTTCGTCAGGTCAAGGAAGGCAAGCGGTGACGCGGAGGCGTAGTACCCACAGGGCATAAACAGCGCTACGCCGCACAAGGAACCGCGAAGCCTGACGCAGAGATGGCGAAAAAGGCGCGTTTCTATGCTTCGTCTTCTTGTGTGCAGAAGTATTCTATCGTCTTCTCCGCACACGTCCGGCAATACCCCAGCTTCTTCAGCATCGTCTCGATCATCCGGTCGTAGAGCTTCTGGTTTTCCTCGTTGGTCCGGTTGGCCAGGGCGCCGATGAGGCTCCCCGCCCCGGCGATGTCGCTCTTCAGCCGTACGTCGGTCACCGCCTTCACGAGATCCAGGTTGTCCATGAAGTCGTAGGAGGGCTCCACCGATATCTTCTGGCCGTAGATCTTGCGGATCGAGGTGCGGAAGCTCTCTCGCTGCTCCTCGGTCTTCAGCCCCAGGCGGTCCTCGATGTTGCGCACGTACCGCTCGTCGATCTTCAGGGCCTTGAGCTGTCCGGTCTGTGGGTCCTTGTACTTCCAGATCCGGTCGGGGCCGAGGTTCTCGGCATCGATGCCGATGATCATGTTGACGTAGTTCATCACGTCGCGGCGGATGGCGTACGGCTCATCCATGTAAGCGTTGAACATCTCCGTCATGATCCGCTCGCGGTAAAGCCCCCGGGCGATCTTCAGGTCGTCCAGGTACTTGCCCCGGTCGGCCGCGTCGGTCACGTAGTCGAGGATCACCCGTTCCAGCGCCCGGAAGACGTCGAGGGCGACCATACAGCGCCCCTCGTTGGTCTCCGAGCTCTCCGCCAGGATTTGCATGGTACGGCCGAGGTTGCGCTGGCCTATCCCCTTCTGGCCGAAGCGCTTGGTGATGTCCGGGTCCTGATTGAGGGCGTCGATCACTTCGGCGAGGGTCTTGATGCTTTTCTCGCCCGCCACCTCGCCGGCTGCCAGCTTCAGGGTCTCTACTGGAGTGAGCTTCTCAGAGCGGGGAAGGCGCGTCAGCACCACCGCCACGCTCGTCGTGTAGTTCAGGTTCGGGTCGATGTGCAGGTCCTCCCGGGTGAGGGTGGTCTTGGTTTCGCCGCCGACGGCGTAGTTGGTCAGCTCCTCCTGCATCCGGTAATGGGTGTTGTGGGAGACGTAGCAGATCCGGCACCGGTCGATGATCGGTGCCTCCTCCTTCTCGGAGAGGAAGCGGTTGAATTCCGAGTTGTTGCTCGTGGCAACTATGAGGGTATCGATCGGCCACCGGTAGCCGTCGATCTCGATGGTCCGGTTCTGGATCACCCCGAGGTAGACCTGGACCAGGTCCTTCTTGTTCTTGTAGAGCTCGTCCACGAAATGGATGCCGCCGCCGGCCACCCGGGCGAGGGCACCGCGCCGCAGGTCGAAACGGTACGGGTTGTTGGTGTCGGTGATGTGGAGCATGCGCTGGATCGACTCCTCGCCGAGGAGGTCGACAGCCGAGGAGGTGATCTTGTCCTTGGCCGGATACTTCCCGGTCACCGTGCCGAGGCTTTCGGTGAGGGGAACAGGAATGATCTCCACGAACTTGAGCATCGCGTCGATATCGTCGCCGGTGTAAGAGCGGATATCGTTCCACATGTAGGCCGTGTCCGCGCCCAGCGGCCGGTAGCTGGCGAACAGGGTATCGATCTCCACCTCGTTAAAGCCGCCCCGCTCCCCGAGGAAGCGCCGGTTATCGTCCGGATCGAGGAAGAGGTTCATGGCGAGGACCATCGGATCCTCGTACGTCTGGGACTCGATGACGGCGATCTTCCCGTAGGAGCCGAGCCGGTCCATCCCCGGGAACCGGAAGGTATAGCGCCGGTTTCCCTCCCGGGCGAGAAACTGGCGGTATTTGCCGCACAGGTACTCGACGAAGAAGGTCTTGCCGTTACCCGGTTCGCCGACGAGGACATAGGCCATCTCCTTGGAGGAGCCCCCCTCGGCGGCGTCCTTCACGAAGGAGACGAAGCTGTTGATCTCGTCGTACATTCCCACCGGGTGTTTCCGGCCGGTGCGGAAGATCTTGAAGTCGAAGGTGGTCCGGGTGTTCACCATTACCTTCTCGATTCCCCCCTCGAAGATCATCCGCGTCACCGCCTGGAAGGCGTTTTCGAAACGCCGCTTTCCCTCCTTGACCTCCGTCAGGTGATGGAGGAGCGTGCCGATATCGTTGCTGGCCATCGTTTCCCTCCCGCGCTCTTGGCTTTTTAATCATTATAGCCGATTTCTCGATTTTCTCTCGGGCCACAGATTTTTTTCCGAGCCCCAAAAGGCATCGCCAATTCCCGACGCAAAGGCGCTAAGACGCTAAGAGCCCGCTATTACTATCTTTACTATCTTTACCCCTTGAGTTACCGTGACAAAAGCCGTATCATGGAAACGCTTCGCCGAATTCCCAGAACAGAAGGATGCGCCTGCCGTGGCACTTTACATTCGGTCGTCTTTTCGTCCCTGCAGGGTACTCAACTCCCTTTTGCCGATAACCTTTCCAGCCTTTGTCCTCCTGAACGTCCTTAGCTTCGCCACCGGCACTATGGCAGCCCAACAGCCCCAGGTCGCGGACGGCGATGGAACCTCGAAGATAACATCGCCGGTGAAAAAGGCCCGCAAAGCCTCCGGAAAGAAGCCCGATAACGAGCTCGGCACCCCCCAGTCCCTGACCGAGATCATCGAGAAGACCATCAGCATCAGCGAAACGGCGGGCACGGGCCAGGATGCCGGCAATCCCGACCTGCCCGTCGAGGGGCGGATCACCTCAACCGTGGGGCTGCGCCACGATCCGATCAACGGCAACCTCCGTTTTCACAGCGGCATCGACATCGCCATCCCGGAGGGGACCCCGGTCACCCCCGTGGCCCCGGGCAGGGTTGCCTACAGCGGCCTGCAGCCCGGTTACGGCAATATGGTCATCGTCCAGCACCCCGACGGGATGGTCTCCATCTATGCCCATCACAGGCGCAACCTCGTGAAGACCGGCGACAGGGTCGACAAGAACACCCGTCTCGCCTTTTCGGGCTCCACAGGACATTCCACCGGTCCGCACCTCCATTTCGAAGCCTGGCAGGGAGGAAGGAACGTCACCGAGGCCTTTCTCCCCAACTTCGCCGGCCGGCAACTGGCGGCCAGCACCCACGAATCCCTGGACAAGACCAACCTTCGCAAGTCTATCCTCAAGGACGGCACCATCCTCTTCGTCGACGTCAGCAAAAGCAGGAAATGACCGGAAAGGATACCCCATGACCATATCAACGCTCCTCTGCTTTCTGGGCGCATCCGTTGCCCTGACCATTGCCCCCGGTCCCGACAACATCTTCGTCATGACCCAGGGAATCGCCCGCGGCAGAAGACCGGCCATCGTCACCGCCCTCGGCATGTGCAGCGGCATCAGCGTTCACACGACGGCCGCAGCCTTCGGCATCTCGGCGGTCTTCTACTCATCGGTCGTCGCCTTCAACCTCGTCAAGTATGCCGGCGCCACGTATCTCCTCTACCTGGCATGGAAGACACTCAGGGAGCGATCCGCCATCGGGCTCACGCTCGCAGATGACCGGGCCGCACCCGCCCTGTTCAAGCGGGGATTCATCATGAATGTCCTCAATCCCAAGGTGGCCATGTTCTTCCTGGCATTCCTTCCCCAGTTCGTCACCCCGAACAGCCCTCACTTTGCCCTGCAGATGCTGCTCCTCGGCTGCATCTTCATGGTTCAGGCGGTCGTCATTTTCACCCTGATCGGCTATTTTGCCGGCAGCATCGGCAGCTTCCTCCTCGCCCGGCCCCGGATCGCCAAGTACTTCGACTGGCTGACCGCCGGCGTCTTTACGTCCCTGGGATTGAAACTGGCCTTGGCGGAGCGGTAATAGCGCCGGGCATCTTCGGAAATAAAAAACGGGCAGCCCTTATGAGCTGCCCGTTCCATCGACCATCGTAATGAACCTACTTGTCGTCGTTGTTATCCGTGCCTCTTAGCGAAACTTCTTTTCCAGTGTTATGCAAGGACGACGACCAGGTCATCCTTTTCCACTTTATCCCCTTCCTTGAACTTCACTTCGGCGATCCTGCCATCCTCCTTCGCCTTGATGTTGGTCTCCATCTTCATCGCCTCGGTGACCATGAGGACATCTCCCGCCTTCACCTCGTCGCCGGCCTTGACGTTGAGCTTGAGGACCTTCCCCGGCATGGGCGCACCGATGTGCTTCGGGTTTGACTTGTCCGCCTTCTCCCGGACCGCCTCCTCGGTCACCACTGACTGGTCGCGGACAACGACCTGGCGCTGCTGGCCGTTCAGCTCGAAGAAGATGTGCCGGGTGCCGTCGGGGTGAACTTTGCCGATGGCGTTGAGCTTGATGATCAGGGTTTTCCCCGGCTGGATCTCGATGGAAGTCACCTGTCCCGGTTCGAGACCGTAGAAGAAGATGGGGGTCGGGATGACCGAGGTGTCGGAGAACTCGTGCCGGTGCTTGTGAAACTCCGGATAGACGTGGGGATAGAGGAGGTAGCTCATGAGGTCCTTGTCCCCCACAGGATGCCCCACCTTCGTCTCCGCCTCGGTCCGCTTGGCATCGAAATCGACCGGTTCGAGGAGCTCGCCGGGGCGGCAGGTGATCGGCTCTTCCCCCTTGAGGATGATCTTCTGTAATTCCTGCGGCCACCCCTGGTAGGGCTGGCCGAGCATCCCCTTGAACATCCCCACCACCGACTCGGGGAAGCTGAGATCGTCCCCCTTGGTGAAGACATCCTCGGGCTGGAGGTTGTTCTTCACCAGGAACATGGCCATATCCCCCACCACCTTGGAAGAGGGGGTGACCTTGACGATATCGCCGAAGAGGAGGTTCACCTTGTGGTACATCTCTTTGCACTCCTCCCAGCGGTCGAGGAGACCGAGCCCGGCCACCTGGGGCTTGTAGTTGGAGTACTGGCCACCGGGGATCTCATGGTGGTAGACCTCGGCAGTGCCCGATTTGAGTCCTGACTCGAAGGGCGCATAGTAGTCGCGCACCGTTTCCCAGTAGTTGGCGAGCTTCTGCAGGCCGTCCTCGTTCACTTCCGGGTCCCACTCGGTCCCCCTGAGGGCGGCAACGAGGGCGTTCAGGTTCGGCTGGGCGGTGAGGCCGGAGAGGGAGGAGAGTGCCGCGTCGACGATGTCGACCCCCGCCTGGCAAGCCATGAGGAGTGTGGCATTGCCGTTGGAGGAGGTGTCATGGGTATGGAGGTGGACCGGGATGCCGATCTCCTCCTTCAGGGCCTTGACGAGCTGGTAGGCGGCCATCGGTTTCAGCAGCCCCGCCATGTCCTTGATGGCGAGGAAATGCGCCCCCATCGCCTCCAGCTCCTTCGCCATGTTCACGTAGTAGGCAAGGGGATACTTGCTCCTGGTCGGGTCTGTAATGTCGCCGGTGTAGCAGATGGCCGCCTCACAGATCTTGCCGGTCTTTCTGACCGCCTCCATGGCGACCGCCATTCCCTTGGTCCAGTTGAGGGAGTCGAAGACCCGGAAAATGTCGACCCCCGAGGCGGCCGCCTCTTCCACAAAGCGCTGCACCACGTTGTCCGGGTAGTTGGTGTAGCCGACCGCGTTGGAGCCCCGCAGGAGCATCTGAAAAAGGATGTTGGGAATCGCCTCGGAGAGCTTGTGGAGCCGCTGCCAGGGGTCTTCCTTGAGGAAGCGCATGGAGACGTCGAAGGTCGCCCCACCCCACATCTCCAAGGAAAAGAGGTCGGCGCCCAGGTACGAGGTCGGCTCGGCGATGCGGAGCAGATCGTAGGTCCGTACCCGTGTCGCCAGGTTCGACTGGTGGGCGTCGCGCATGGTGGTGTCGGTGATGAGCAGTTTTTTCTGGCCGAGCACCCACTTGGCGAGCCCTTCGGCACCGAGCTGCATGAGAAGGTCGCGGCTTCCCGCCGGGCGCGGCCGTGTGTAGTCGATCTCGGGAATGCGCGGCTCCATCAGCTCCGCCGACTTGAGCGGCTTGGTAATCCCCGGCGAACCATTGACGATGACGTCACCCAGGAAGGTGAGGACCTTGGTGGCCCGGTCCTGCTTCTCCTCGATCCGGAGGAGTTCCGGATGCTTGTCGATGAAGGAGGTGTCGCACTTCCCGGCGAGGAAGACCGGGTGGGTGACCACGTTCTCCAGGAACGGAATGTTCGTCTTCACGCCACGGACCCGGAATTCCTGGAGCGCCCGGTTCATGACGTGGGCCGCCTCCTCGAAGGAGAGCCCCCACGAGGTGACCTTCACCAGGAGCGAGTCGTAGTGGGGAGTAATCTGTGAACCGGTGAAGGCATTCCCCGCGTCAAGCCTGATGCCGAAGCCCGCCGAGGAGCGGTAGGTCGTGATGGTGCCGAAGTCGGGGGCAAAGTTGTTGGCCGGGTCCTCGGTGGTTATGCGGCACTGGACGGCATAACCCCGCATGTCGACGGCCGACTGGGTCGGGATGTTGATCTCCGGGTCGGTGAGCTTTTTCCCCTCGGCGATGAGGATCTGCATCTGCACGAGGTTGCGGCCGGTGATCATCTCGGTCACCGTGTGCTCCACCTGGATGCGGGGGTTCATCTCGATGAAGTAGAAATTGTTGTCGCCGTCGACGAGAAACTCCACGGTACCGGCATTCCGGTAGTGGACTTGGCGGCCGATGCGCAGCGCTGCGTCGCAGATCTCCTTGCGCTTCTTCTGGGTGAGGCAGAGGGACGGGGCGAACTCCACCACCTTCTGGTGGCGGCGCTGGATGGAGCAGTCCCGCTCGAAGAAGTGGACGAGGTTCCCGCTCCCATCCCCCATGAGCTGAACCTCGATGTGCTTCGGGTTCTCGATGTAGCGCTCGAGGAAGACCGCCGGGTTGCCGAAGGCGGCTTTGGCCTCACTCCGGGCCGAGACAAGGCCCTCGATCAGTTCCTTCTGGTTGCGGGCGACCCGCATGCCGCGGCCGCCGCCGCCGGCAGCCGCCTTGATGATGATCGGGTACCCGCATTCCTTGGCGAATATAAGCGCCTGTTCCTCGTGCTCGACCGGATCTTCGGTCCCGGGGACGATCGGAACGCCGGCAGCCATGGCTACTTTTCTGGCCGCAACCTTGTCCCCCACCATCCGCTGCATCTCGGCGGTGGGACCGATGAAGGCGATCCCGTTCGCCTCGCATTTCTCGGCAAACTCCGCATTCTCGGAGAGAAAACCGTAGCCGGGATGGATGGCATCAACGTCGATCCGCTTGGCAAGCGAAATGATCTCGTCGATCCCCAGGTAGGCGTCGATGGGACCTTTCCCCGTGCCGACATGGTACGCCTCGTCCGCCTTGTAGCGGTGAAGCGACAGCTTGTCCTCCTCCGAATAGATGGCCACCGTGCTGATGCCGAGCTCGGTGCACGCGCGGAAGATGCGGATGGCGATCTCGCCGCGGTTGGCCGCCATTATTTTTCTGAATTTCCTCTTATCCATGCAATTTTCTCCCGAAAGCGGTATTTTATGCAAAATAAAACAAATTACAATCTGCGTAAAACTTTTAGCATCACTAAATTTATATAGTTATTATAAATAGTTATACAGCAAAAAGCACCATTGGAAATAAAACCAGAATATATGGACATTGTCAAGAATAAACACGCGTTATATTCTTTAAAACTGGGATTCTAGAGGGGGGTCGGTTTACTGCTTTTACAATCGGGTCAAAAATGCTATGCTGATGCGAATGGTTAATCCATACCCCCAAAGGAGATGACGATGTACGTTACGCAGAAAGCATTACTCCTGCCGCTCCTCGCCGCCACCCTGCTGGCGTTGCCGGGAGGAGCCGCCTTCGCTGACGAAGCGAAAAAACCTGCCGCCGATGTGGCGAATAAACCTGCGGCGACCGAAGCTGCCCCAAAGACCTCCCCCAGCGACATCCTCGCCAAGGTGAACGGAACCCCTATCACCCGGGGTGAAGTCGACCGGGCCTTGAAGGTGCTCCTCGCCCAGAACCCCTCCCGCCAGCCCCTGACAGCCGAGCAGACGAAACAGGCCCAGGAGGCGACCCTGAACCAGCTCATTACCGCGGAACTTCTCTACCAGGCAGGCACGAAAAAGGAGATCAAGGACCTCGACAAGCAGGTTGAAGCCAGGGTCACCCAAAGCAAGGCCAAGTTCCCCTCTACCGCCGAGTTCGAAAAGGCCCTCAGCACAAACGGCCTGACCGAAAAGGATCTGGCCGACATCACCCGCAAGGACATCGTCATCACCAAGCTGGTGGAGACGGAGGTCGTAGCCAAGATTTCCGTCCCTGATGCGGAAATAAAGAAATTCTATGACGAGAACAAGGACAAGTACTTCAAGCAGGAAGCGGGCGTAAGGGCCAGTCATATCCTGATCAGCGTTGATCCCAAAGCCAAACCGGAGGAAAAGAAGGCCGCCAAGGAAAAGGCTGAGGCTATTCGCAAACGCCTCCTGGCCGGTGAAGATTTCGCCACCCTGGCCAAATCCGAATCCGGCTGCCCCAGCGGCAAACAGGGGGGAGATCTCGGATTCTTCAGCCACGGTCAGATGGTCGAGCCCTTCGAAAAGGCAGCCTTCGCCCTCAAGCCCGGCGAACTCAGCGACGTGGTGGAGACACAGTTCGGCTACCACATCATCAAGGTAACCGAAAAGAAGGATGCAGGGACCGTCCCGCTCGACCAGGTGAAGGACAAGATTCAGAACTACCTGAAAAACCAGAAAACACAGAAGGCCCTGGCCGATTATACCGAGGATCTGAAGAAAACGGCGACCATCGAGCTGACAAAATAATCATCTCCTTTCTACGCTAACCCCTCAACGAAAAAGGCACGCCATACTGCGTGCCTTTTTCGCTTTTCCATCCTACGTCAAGTTTCCGTTCCCACCCTTCACCCTCGGCCGGGGCAGTTCCGGTCAGCCGCGATCTCTTTTCTCCATGAACATCTTTATAAGATCGATCGGCACCGGAAAGATCGTCGTGGAGTTCTTCTCGGCGGCAATCTCGGTCAAGGTCTGCAGATAGCGGAGCTGCAGGGACGTAGGCTCGGCAGCCAGAACCGTCGCTGCCTGGGCCAGCTTCTCCGAGGCCTGCAGTTCCCCTTCAGCATGGATCACCTTGGCGCGCCGCTCCCGTTCCGCCTCCGCCTGCTTGGCGATTGCACGGAGCATTTCCTGCGGGAGGTCGATGTTCTTCACCTCCACGTTGGAAACCTTCACCCCCCATGGGCCGGTATGCCGGTCGAGGATCTCCTGGAGTTCCTTGTTGATCTTCTCCCGGTTGGCGAGAAGCTCGTCCAGTTCAACCTGACCGAGAACGCTGCGCAGGGTGGTCTGGGAGAGTTGACTCGTGGCATACAGATAGTTCTCCACCTCGACGATCGCCTTCTGCGGCTCCATCACCCTGAAGTAGATGACCGCTGACACCTTCACCGTCACGTTGTCGTGGGTGATGACGTCCTGGGGCGGGACGTCGAAGGCCACGGTGCGCAGGGACACCCGCACGAGCCGGTCCACCCCGGGGATGATGAAAAAGAGTCCGGGACCCCGCACTCCGGCCAGGCGGCCGAGACGGAAGAGGACCCCCCGCTCGTATTCGGGAAGAATCCTGATGGCGCTCGCGGCGAACATGACCAGCAGGATGACGACAAAGATGAGCGGAACGAAGCTGAAGATGTCGAACATGTGGCAACCTCCGTTATTCAATGTAGGGGCGACCCGGCGGGTCGCCCTGACTAGGGCGAGGCAACGCCTCGCCCCTACGGAACCTTTCTTACCTTGACCCGCATACCCTCCACTGTGACCACGACCACTCTTGCGCCGACGGGGATCGGCTCATCGCTCCAGGCATTCCAGTATTCGCCCCGCACGAACACCCGTCCTTCCGGCGCAATCTCGGAATCCGCCCGCCCCTCTTCGCCGACCAGCCCTTCTTTCCCGGTCGAGGGCTTCATCCGGTGGGCCTTGATCGCCTTGGTGACGGCAAAGAGGAAAAAGATGGTGGTGGCGAGGACCGTCACGCCGATGACGCTCCACGACACCCGCAAGGCGGGTTCCGGCGATTCGAACAACAGGAGCGAGCCGAGGACCAGGGCAATCACCCCGCCGACCGTCAGCATGCCGTGGGAGACGATCTTGATTTCGGCGATGAACAGGATGAGGGCCAGAAGGATGAGAAGTATGCCGGCATAGTTGACCGGCAGGGTCTGAAAGGCAAAAAAGGCGAGGATAAGGGATATGCCGCCGATCACGCCAGGGAGGATCACGCCGGGGTTGGAAAGCTCGAAAAAGAGCCCGAGGAAGCCGAGCATCATCAGCACGTAGGCCACGTTGGGGTCGCTGATGGTGTTGAGGATCCGCTCCCGCACTCCCATCTCATGCTTGACAAGCTCGGCGCCGGCAGTCCGGATGACGATTTCCCGGCCGGCGCGGCTGAGGCGTCGGCCATCCAGCTCTCTCAGGAGCTCTGCGCGGTCACGGACGACGAGATCGGCGATATTTCCTTCCAGGGCCTTTTCCGCGGACAGGGAGATGCTTTCCCGCACCATGCGTTTCGCCAAGTCGGTGTTCCTCCCGCGCTGTCTGGCGATCCCCTCGATATAGGCCTCGGCATCGTTGACGATCTTTTCCTCCATCACCTTGTCAGGTTTCTCGCCAATGGAAACCGGGTGGGCGGCCCCGATATTTGTCCCCGGCGCCATGGCGAGCACATCCGCCGCCAGGGCAATGACCGCACCGGCCGAAGCAGCCCGGGCCCCTGACGGTGCGACGTAGACCGCAACCGGCACCGGACTGGCGAGAATATCCTTGACGATAGCCCGCATGGCGCTGTCGAGGCCGCCGGGGGTATCCATCTCAACGAGGACCAGGCGCTCGTCGCGGGCGGCCGCATCGCGGAGATTCCGGTGCAGAAACTCGGCCGTCACAGGGTTGACCGCCCCGTTCACCGCGACAAGCCGGATCTGCGGGGGCTCCGCCCAAGTCAGTCGGATGAAGGCCAGCAGCACACATGTCAGGATTGCAGTACGCACATCCCTCCCCCCGGTACAGCATTATTCAAAGTATAAGCCGCTTGTCGCGCCCCGTCAATTCCGGCCTTGCCATTTCACGACAGACGTGGTAATTTTCAGACCTTGGGGATAGAGGCGCGATGGACGAGCAGATCAAAATCCTCCTGGTTGATGATGAAGAACCGAGCCGTGAAGCCCTGCTGCTCCTTCTGCAGCGAGCCGGTTACCGGCTTACGGGATGCGGCTCCGGCAGCGAGGCGCTGGAGTTCCTGGCTGCGGATTCCTTCGACCTTGTCATCACCGACCTGTTTCTGCCTGACCTGACCGGCATCGACATCCTCAAGAAGGTGAAGGAGCTCTCACCGGTAATGGAGGTGATTCTCATCACCGGCCACGCCTCGGCCGAATCGGCCGTCCGCGCCATGAAGGAAGGCGCCTTCGACTACATCACCAAGCCCCTCAACATTGACGAGTTGCGCATCATCATCGACAAGGCCCTGGAAAAGCAGCGGCTGCTCACCGAAAACGTCTATCTGAAAAAGCAGTTGCGCGACCGCTACGAGTTCGCCAACATCATCGGCAATTCCCCCGCCATGCAGAAGGTCTTCTCGCGCATGGCAAAGATCATCAAGACCGACTCCACCGTCCTCATCCTCGGCGAATCCGGAACCGGCAAGGAGCTCATCGCCAAGGCGATTCACGGCAACGGCCCGCGCCGGGACAAACCGTTCATCGCCGTTCACTGCGGCGCCATCCCGGAAAACCTCCTGGAAAGCGAGCTGTTCGGCCACACCAAGGGGTCGTTCACCGGGGCCATTCGCGACAAGGTGGGCAAATTCGAGGCCGCCAACCACGGCACCATCTTCCTCGACGAGATCGGCACCCTCCCCATGCACCTCCAGATAAAGCTCCTCCGGGTTCTCCAGGAGGAAGAAGTGGAACGGGTCGGCTCCAACAAGCCTGTCAAGCTGGACGTTCGGGTTATTTCCGCCACCAATGCCGATCTCGCGGAGGAGGTAAAAAGGGGGAATTTTCGGGACGACCTCTACTACCGCCTCAACGTGATCCCCATTACCCTCCCTCCTCTCAGAGAGAGAGTTGAGGATATCCTCCCCCTGATCCGCCACTTCCTGGTGAAGTACTGCAAGACGATGGGGCGCCCCACGATGGCTATTTCCAAGGAAGCGCTTGAGGCCCTGGAATCCTATCCCTGGCCCGGCAACGTCCGGGAACTGGAGAACGTGGTGGAGCGGACGGTGGCACTTGCCGACGGCGACCTGATTACCCCGGCGGAGCTCCCGAGCGGCATCGCCAAGGCGTTCGGCACACGGGATGAAGGGCCGCCGAAGGTGACCGAGCAGGGGATCGATCTGGCCAGAACGGTCGCCGAAATCGAAAGGCGGATGATCACCGACGCACTGGCGCTGGCAAACGGTGTCAAAGCGCGGGCTGCGGCCCTCCTGAAGCTGAATCGGACGACGCTGGTGGAGAAGATGCGCCGGCTCGGCATGGAAAAGTAAAGGCGGTTCAAGGTTCAACGTTCAAGGTTGTCGGTTCCGTTTTAACGTTGAACATTGAACCTTGAATGCTGAACGGTTTTTATTGCCTTTTCACCTTGAACAGCGAGTGAAACGTCGCCACCTTCGTCCCCTTTTCGTCGAAGACCTCCGCCTCCCCCTTGATTGTCCGCTCGTCACGCTCCATTACCCGGGCGACCGCCCGCACCGTTCCACCATGCACCGGGGCATGGAAGGAGAGCCCCAGTTCCACCGTGGCGAAATGGCTGTCCTCGGGGAGAATACTCTTGATGGCCATGGCCACTGCCGTGTCTGCGAGGGCCGTCAGCGCCCCTCCGTGCATAAGCCCCTTCCCCTGGGCCAGCTTTACCTTGAACGGCATGGTAAGGACGGCCCGCCCGGCAGCTGCCTCCTCGATCCGCATTCCCAGGTACTCCTCGAACGGCGCGCAGGCGATCCACGCAGGGAGCTCGAAGGGGAGCGGAGCGCCTTCGGTCATCGGTTCGTCATAGGTTTTTTCGTACACGATTCCTCCTTCAATGGGGCAGTCAGTCAGATGTATAGGTTACGAGTGCGAAAGGCAAGGTTTCCCTTGCCTTTCAGCGTTTATTCCTTCCTTTTTACGTCCGGTACCGACATGTCGAGCTTCTTCAGAACCTTGACCATGTCGTCCCATACATCCCAGAACTTGCTCGTATCCTTCTTGTTGTGGAGCAGAAACGAAGGATGAAACGTCGGCATGAGGGGGATGCCGTGGTAATCGTGGAAGTGCCCACGCAGTTTCGATATGGGGGCCTTCGTCCCCAGAAGGGTCTGGGCGGCGAAGGTACCGAGCGCCACGATTACTTCGGGAGCGATTGACTTCACCTGCCTGAGCATGAACGGCCCGCATCGCTCGATCTCGGGGAGTTCCGGGTTTCGGTTCCCCGGAGGGCGGCACTTGAGGACATTGCAGATGTACACGTCCTCGCGCTTCAGTCCCATGCGCGTGATGATGCGATTCAACAATTGACCCGCCTCGCCGACGAACGGCTCCCCCTGGAGGTCTTCGTCGCGCCCCGGCGCTTCGCCGACGAAGACAAGGCGGGCCTGCGGATTGCCGACGCCGAAGACCAGGCTTGTCCGCGTCTTCCCGAGCTGACAGCGGCGGCAGTCGCCCAGCTCCGCCCGGATCTCTTCCAGTGACTCCCGGTTTTCCGCTCCGACAAGCGGGTTCGGCTGCGCGCTGTCAGGTATGGGTTTGGCGGACGCCGTGCCGGCACCAGCCAGCGGGAGCCCGTCAACGCCACTCTCCTGAAGTTCTTCCAGATAGACTCGCAACGATGCCAGGAGTCCCCTGACCTCGCTCTCTTCCGGCATCGTAAACTCCTTTACATTTCCTGCCGCTTTGACTATGCTTAATTGTCATGCTACTCGTTCCGACAGTCCTCTTGCTCGTCCTGCTCACACCGCACGACGCCCTGGCCTGGGGGGCAGGGATCCACCTGCAACTGGGAACGGCGGTGCTCAACAACCTGCAGATACTCAAGCCGGCGATTGCTGCAGTTATCGGCGAATTCCCCCACGATTTCCTCTACGGCTGCATTGCCGCCGACATAACTGTCGGCAAGAAGTTCACCCATTACCTCCTGCACTGCCACCGGTGGCGCGTCGGCATGAAGGTCCTCGAGAATGCGGGACCTGCGCCGCAGCAAGCCTGCGCCTACGGCTATCTCTCCCATCTGGCCGCCGACACCATCGCCCACAACTACTTCGTTCCCTACAAGGTCATGCGCAGCTTCTCTACCCTTACCCTCAAGCACGCCTACTGGGAAATGCGGTTCGAAACATACGTGGACAGGGAAATCTGGGAAACCGGCAGGAAGGTATCGCTGGAAAACTACCGAGCCAACGACGCCCTGCTGAGAAGAGTCCTGTCGGACACCCTCTTCTCCTTTGGCACCAACAAGCGGATCTTCAACTCCATCCTCCTGGTAAGCCGGCTGGAGAAATGGCAGCAGGTACTGCAGACACTAAGTGAATCCTCGCGCTACGCCCTGGAGGAAAGTGACCGGGATGAATACATGAGCCTGGCGCAGGAGGCGGTCTTCGATTTCCTCAACAACGGCAAGGACTCCCGATTCTTTCACGCCGACCCGACCGGCGAACGGGCACTTCAGGCGGCAGAAATGGTCCGGAAGAATCTCCGGCTCCTCTACCGGAGCGGCAAGATGACCAGGGAACAGGCACTGGAACAGCTGAACCACCTGAAGGGGAAGCTGCACGGGGCGATCTGCGCGCCGGAAAGGTTGTTGGAGATCCTTTCGACGGAATGAGAAAAACGGTTCAAGGTTCAAGGTTCCACGTTCAAGGTTCACGGTTCGATGCCTTAACGTTGAACGTTGAACATTGAACAGGTCGTCCTAGTCCCTAGCCCCGATTTCCCTTCTTCAATTCAATCACCCGGTCGAGAATAAGGTCCGCCAGATCTTCCTTCTGCATGAGCTGCAGCTCCTCCACCCGCCCGTCACGAAACACGAGCTTGGCGATGTTGGTGTCCACGTTAAAGCCGGCACCCACCTGACCGATATCGTTGGCTACCACCATGTCCAGGTTCTTCTCCGTCAGTTTCGTGCGGGCGTTTTCCACCAAGGCCTCGGTTTCTGCGGCAAAACCGACAAGGATGCGTTCGCCCTTGATCTTCCCAAGCTCGCCAAGAATATCGGGGTTTTTCACCAGCTCCAAGGTGAGCGGCTGGTCGGACTTCTTGATCTTCCCGTCAGAACGCTGCCTCGGCCGGTAATCGGCCACCGCCGCAGCCTTGATGATGACGGAGCTGTCGGAGAGCCGTTCCATTACCGCCGCGCGCATCTCCTCCGCACTCTCAACGGCCACGGTATCAAGCCCGAAGGGGGGATCGAGACAGGTCGGCCCTGTCACCAGGATAACCTCCGCCCCCCGACGCCAAGCCGCCCGGGCGATGGCATATCCCATCTTTCCCGAAGAGTGGTTGCTGATATAGCGAACCGGGTCAAGTTCTTCACGGGTGGGACCGGCGGTAACGAGGATCCGCTCCCCGGCGAGGTCCTTGCCCGTGAGGGCTGCTGCGGCCGCCTCGAAAATGGCCTGCGGCTCCTGGAGCTTCCCCTCTCCCTCCCAGCCGCAGGCGAGCATCCCTCGTGCCGGTTCAGCGAACAGGTAACCGTGGTCCTTCAGGCGTGCTTCATTTTCCTTGTAGATGGGGTTCTGGTACATGTTGACGTTCATGGCCGGAGCTATGAGGACAGGGGCCTTCGTCGCCATGACCGTGGTGGAGAGCAGGTCGTCGGCGATGCCGTTGGCCAGTTTGCCGATGAGATTGGCCGTGGCCGGGGCAATGACGAACAGGTCGGCACGGTCGGCCAGGGCGATGTGGCCGATCTCCCGTTCGGAAATGAGGTTGAAGAGCTCCGTGTGGACCGGGTTCATGGAAAGGGTCTGGAACGTAAGGGGAGTGACGAACTCCATGGCGGAGCGGGTCATGATTGCGTGGACCGTGGCCCCGGCCTTGGTAAGCAGGCGCAGGAGCTCCACCGCCTTGTAGGCGGCAATCCCGCCGGTGACGCCGAGGACGATTACTTTTCCTTTCAGCATGCTGCCTCCGACAACGCGGAACGCCTTGGAGCGTAAGCGCGGAGGAGACATTGCTTCTTTTCGCCCCGCGTTTCCTCCTTCCGCTCTAGAGAGTTACGTAAGGATTATAACGTTTTTCGTGCCCGATTGTGGTGGCTGGTCCATGCCCCGGCCAAGCCCGAGTGGCGTCGGGCAGAACAAAGAGCTTTCCCTTGATGCTTGTCATGAGCGCCTCGTGGGAGCTCCCGGGAAAGTCGGTCCGCCCCACACCATCGGCAAACAGGGTGTCGCCGGTGATCACGAGGTCCTCCGCCGGAAGGTAGAGCGAACACCCGCCCGGAGTATGCCCCGGAGTGTGGAGAACCTGCAGAGTATGCCGGCCGAATGTGATTGCCATCCCGTCTTCCAATAACCGTTGCGGCTGAGGCGAGTTGTCCGAGGCAAGGCCATACATGGCAGCCACATCTGAGGCGCGGGAAAGCATGGGAACATCGTCACCGTGGATGAAAAGTTCGGCACCGGTTGCCTCGACCAGGCGACGGTTGCCACCAACGTGGTCGAAGTGGCCATGGGTGTTGATGACGCACTTCACCCGCAGGCCGTGCCGCGCCACGACGGTGATGATCCGCTCCGCATCGGCGCCGGGATCGACTACCACCCCTTCCTTGGTCTCCTCGCAACCGAGGATGAAGCAGTTCGTCCCAAGGGGGCCGACCGCTATAGTCTCGAAAATCATGGAATCCCTTCCATCCATTACATCGAATGTAGGCCCCCTGTGGGTGCCCGTATCTGGGCAGCCACGGAGGGTTGTCCCTACGTTCAAATCAGAACAGGTCGAGGTTCTTTGCCTTCAGCTCCTCGAACGGGCTGTTGCGAAACTCTTTCCGCTCCCGTCCCTCCCGCCGTTCGCTTGCCTCAGCCACTACAGGCTCCTCCTCCACCGGCAGAGGCAAATCCTCCCCTTCCATGCCGTTCTCCTTGTAGAAGTACCGGTCGTAGAGGCGGTGGTACGAGGTCCAGCGGGACTGGCTGGCAGCCTCCTTCCTGATGTGGGTCCTGATGCCGTTGATCTTTGAGTCAAGGTCATCGAGATAGTTGAGGATGGTTGCCTCCACGGTCTTGGGGCGCTTGGGGGAACCGAACTCATACTGGCCATGATGGGAGAGAAGCATATGTTTGAGGAGCAAGGCGAGCTCCGGGGAAATGCCGCCTATGGCCAAGATCTTTTCCTGGATCATCTCGACGCCGATGGTGATATGCCCGAGCAGCTTTCCCTCATCGCTGTAGTCGAAAGAGCGCAGATACTGCAGTTCCCTTACCTTTCCAACATCGTGGAGGAGCGCACCTGCAATGAGAAGGTCGCGATTGATGCCGGGGTAAAGCGGCACGATCCGATCAACGAGTTTCGCCACCGCCAGCGAATGTTCGAGAAGCCCGCCGAGGTAGACATGGTGCATTCCCTTGGCTGCCGGCGCGGTGCGATACAGCCCCATGAAGGCAGGATCGCCGAAAAAGGCGTCGAGCAAGCGCCTCAAGTCGCTCTCCTCGACCGTGGCAAGCAGTTCGGTCAGCTCCATCTCCATCTCACGGATGTCGCGTTCCGTTTCGGGGAGGAAATCGGCCAGCACCACCTCTTCTTCCGGGACCCTCGACAGTTCGCCGATCACGAGCTGCATTTTCCCAAGGTAGACCGTGGCCTTGGCGCGGACGGCTATAAAATCGTCTCGATCGAAGGTTGCCGAAAGGCTGTCCACATTGTCCCATACCTTCCCTTCCACTTCGCCGCTCTTATCCATGAGCTTAAGGGTTAGATAAGGTTTGCCGTTCTTGGCCATGGCGGTGATCTTGTCCTTCACGAGAAACACAGTATCTACAGGGTCACGTTCCTTGATATCAGAGACGAATATTTTGCGCAAATCCATGCTCCTTTGTTTACACAGAGGTCCAAGGTAAGGAAGTGCCAAAGCCTTCATCTTACCTTCTCTCCGTCTTACGCACTATTGTGTCATCAGCTGTCGTACAATGGCGTCCGCCACCCGAATCCCGTCCAAGGCCGCACTCATGATCCCACCGGCGTACCCCGCCCCCTCCCCTGTCGGATAGAGCCCTGCAAGGCTCACGGACTGGAGGTTTTCGCCCCTGACAATCCGAACCGGTGCAGATGTCCTGGTCTCTACCCCGATCAGGGTCGCCTCGGCCGTCATGAAACCGCGCATCTTGCGGTCGAAACAACGAATCCCGTCCCGGAGGGCTGCTGTCGCAAACGCGGGAAGCACAAGGGAGAGGTCCGTCTTCCTGACCCCAGGGCGATACGTGGAGGAAACCGCCAGGGACTCCTTCCCGTCCAGGAAGTCCATCAGATTCTGGGCCGGAGCCCGATAATCCCCTCCTCCCGCGTCAAACGCCTTCCTTTCGTAGAGTCGCTGGAACTCGACACCGGCAAGGGGAGAGTCGCCAGCGAAGTCCCCAGCCCCAACGGTCACTACGAGCGCGCTGTTTGCATAGGGGGAATTGCGCAGGTATCTGCTCATACCGTTGATCACCACTCCGCCCGGTTCCGATGTGCCAGCCACGACCACGCCTCCCGGACACATGCAGAAAGAGTAAACGGAGCGCCCGGTGTGCGGATCGTTCCAGGCCAGACCATAGTCCGCGGGCGGCAGTTGCGGATGGGAAGCCAGACCGTACTGAATCGTGTTGATCAACTCTTGGGGGTGTTCCACCCGCACCCCCACGGCAAAAGGCTTACGCTCCAGCATGACCCCCGCCTGCAGGAGCATTTCGTAGGTATCGCGGGCGCTGTGCCCCGGAGCCAGCACTAGCGCGTCGCACGGCTCCTCATGTCGGTCGTTGATGACCACTCCCGCAAGTCGTGCCCCACCGGCAACAAGGCCGGTCAGCTTCTGGCGGAAGCGGAAGACAGCGCCCCGGCCTTCCAGATGCCGGCGGATGCCGTTCACCACGCCGCGGAGCCGATCGGTGCCGATGTGGGGCTTGGCGAGGCAGAGGATTTCCTCGGGCGCGCCGAACTCCACCAGTTTCTCCAGCACATACCCGATGTTGGCGTCCCGCACCCGGGTGGTCAGCTTGCCGTCGGAAAAGGTGCCCGCACCACCTTCACCGAACTGCACATTGCTCTCGGGATCGAGAATTCCCCTGCTCCAGAAAGCCTGGACATCCCTGACCCGCTCTTCTAAGGGCCGGCCACGCTCCAGCACCGTGGGCGCATGCCCGTATTCGGCGAGTCTGAGGGCGGCAAAGAGCCCGGCCGGTCCCGTCCCGACTATGACGATCCGCTTCCCGGCGGGAAGCCGGGGGAATATCGGCCTCAATCTCTCTTCCGAAAGTTCCAGGTCGGGATCGTGACCATGCTTCGCCAGAAAACCGGTTTCATCGGCAAGGGAGAAGAGGACGGTATAGACGAATTTGATCCGCGGCTTCTTACGGGCGTCTATCCCCTTACGGACAACGACCCAGCTCAGCAGTTCCGCGCGACGAAGTGAGAACTTGGCAGCAATCCTGTCCGGAAGGAGTTCGTCGCTCTCCCCGAGGCTCAACGTGAGATTACGCAGCAGAAGGGGCATGGGAACTTGTCAGCCAGCTGCGCGTCGCATTCGGTGTCGCTCCAGGAGCTGCTCAACAATGATAACTATATCCAGAGGCTTGGTTGACTTGGGGATATGAACCTTGGCACCCATTTCCGGTGTTTCGTGCTCGTGGGGAGCCCCTTGGAACATAGAGGTAAGGAGGATGATGACCGGTTCTTGTCCCTCGGCGAGGCGGGAAATCTCCATACAGGTGCTTACCCCTCCCATCCGCGGCATAACAAGATCTGAGATGACCACCTCTGGCGCTTGGTCGAGAAAGGTCTTCACTCCCTCGACCCCATCACTGGCGGTAACCACCGTAAAACCACTATCTAGGAAGGCATCGGAGATGACCCGCAAAAAGAAAGGATCGTCGTCTATGAGCAGGATTTTCCCTTGCGGAGCTTCCATCGGCACCTCATCGGCAGTGGACAGGATGCCAGCATCATACAGGAATGCCACTTAAAAGAAAAGGGGAAACAGCCCTGAAAGAGTCAGCCCGTCTGCATCGGGAGACGCACGCAGAAGGTCGTCCCCTGTGAATTGCTCTTTTCCACCTCGATCTTTCCCTGGTAGGTTTTTACGATTCGCAGTACCACGGAGAGGCCGAGGCCGGTACCGATGCTCTTGGTGGTAAAAAAAGGATCGAAGATATTGGCGAGGTGCTCCGGTGGAATCCCTTTCCCCGTATCGGCAACCCGGATGACGATGTCCCGGCCGTCATGATCGAGCTGTATACGTAACGTCCCGCCATTGAGCATTTCGTGGATTGCATTGAGAAACAAGTTGGTGAAAATCTGTTCAATCTCGGAGGGGTCAGCCTGGATGGCAGGCGGCACACGGTGGTAATCGCGTTCGACGAGTATCTTGTGGAGCTCCGTCTGGGGGCGGAACACTTCGAGGGTGGCTTCGATCACCTGATCGATCTGGACATTCCTGATTTCGAATTTGGGTCGTTTCGACGCGGCAAGCAGCTTGCGGAGAATCCCGTCGATTCTGTCTATTTCCTTGAATATCTTGTCGATGTATTCCAGTTTTTCCGAATCTTCTATGCCGCTTTTAATAAGCTGGAGAAAGAGAGTGATGGAATTGAGAGGATTTCTTATTTCATGTGCCATCCCTGCCGACAGATAACCGAGCGTAGCCAGCTTTTCAGACTGGACGATCTCCGCTTGGGCCTTCTGGAGAGCCTCGGTCTTCTCCTGCACACGGGCTTCGAGTTCCCGGTTCCATGTTTCGATCTCGGCAAGGAGCCTCTCCCGTTCCCTCAGCAGCTCCCGATTGGCGAGCTCTACGTCCCTGATCTTCAGGACGTTTTCGATCCTGTCGGCAAGATCCTGGTTATTGAACGGCTTCAGGATGTAGTCGGAGGCGCCGGCCTTCATCAGTTCCACTGCTATCTCTTCGCTCCCCTTGCCCGTAAACATGATCACATACGTATCGGGAAAGCACTTTCGGATCTCCCGCAACGCGGTGAGACCATCCATTCCCGGCATCATGTAGTCGAGGAGAACCAGTTCCGGCTGAACTGTTTCCACGATACCGAGACCGGCCACTCCGTCGGCGGCGGTGTAAACGTTATAACCGCGATTCTTGAGAATTATAGACGTAAGATCAAGTATGACCTTCTCGTCATCTATAATCAGCACATTTCTGCCGTTTTTTCTCATTTCGGGTCCCATGGAGCGTCTGTGCCGGCATCGTGTCGTCAAGCAGACATGTGGCGACGGCGAACAAAGAAAGGGCAGCGGCCGCTGCCCGAGTTATTTACAAGTTACGTTTCGTTTGTGAGGATTATTCTGCTGGATGCGCTGTTCGCTCAAGGAAGACGCACGGTCATAACGGGACAGGTCGCCTTCCGCACTACCCTCTCAGCTGTGCTGCCGAACAACAGATGGTCGATCCCGCTGCGCCCCTGTGTCCCCATCACGAGGAGGGAAACTTTCTCATCCGCGGCTTTCTTGAGAATCTCCTCATAGGGAATTCCCGCCACAATGGCCGTTTCATAGTTGGAAAAATCCCCGATCGCGGCGTTGCAGAACTTCTGCATCATTTTCTCCGCACCTTCCTCTATCTCCTTTTCCAGGCTTTCGAACGAAACATGGGGGACATAGAAGCCGCGCAAATCGACCGGCTCGTTAATGACATGAATAATAATCAGACGGGAATCGAACTTTTTCGCGAGGGTAAGGGCATACTCGAAGGCGTGCGCCGAATTTTCCGAGAAATCGGTGGCAAAGAGGATCTTGTCCAGCTGCTTCATAGCCCCCCCCTCAAGCGAAATCAGTGGCTTGTTTCCTTGAAAATTTTCTTGAGAATCGTCTTGAGCTCCTCGATCTTCACCGGTTTGTTGATGTACTCGAAAGCCCCCAGGTTCATGGCTTCGATATACGATTCGACACCACCATAAGCGGTTATCATTATGACGTTGCTCTTAGGAAAGCTCTTGTTCAATTCCCTGAGAAAGGTAATTCCATTCATTTCGGGCATATTTATGTCGGTGACGATGAGGTTCACGTCCTGTTGACGCAGATAATTCAATGCCTCGAACCCGTTGGCCACACTGTCGACGATGAAACCCTCCCGGGAGAGAAGCCTCGTGAGCCCGATCCGGGCATTCTCTTCATCGTCCACCACAAGTATTCGTTTCTGCTTTGTTGCCAAGACAGACTCCGTTCAGCTCCACGCCCGTTTGTATTGAGTTTAGCATGGAGTTGGTGGGTGTCAAGCTATGACACAGAGGCTTTTCCGGATGCCACCTTTTTCCGAAGCTTTACAGCCGTGAGGATCAGGTTGGCAATAATGGAGACAAAATAGATCTCGTCATCGGAAAAAGTCTTCATGGAAGTCGAGTTAAGGTTAATAACCCCGTAGATGTCTTTCTTATCAGTGATCGGAAAAGAAAGCATGGAATTGTACTTCTCCTCTTGCAACTCCGGAAAATGCTTGTAGCGAGGATCTTGGGAAGCGCGAGAAAGAGAGATATGCTGCTTGTCCCTGGCGACCGTCCCGGTGATCCCCTCTCCGAGCCTGATTCGTATCTTTCCGACGAATGCCGGATCGAAGCCATGGGTTGCGGCAAGAACCAGTTCGCCTCCCTCCATGAGGTAAATGGAGCATACACTAACCCTGAGTTGATTGGCCACCTTTTCAGCCATCATCTGCAAGACCTGGGGAAGATCGAAGTCTGATGAAACGAGCATGCTGATCTCTTCCAAGGAGACGATCTCAAGATGCTCGCGGTTCGCCTTCTGCATGGTAAGAACCATTTTCCCCCTCTCACTTTCCAGAAAGGGGGTGAAACTCGCCTTATGATAAAATGGATTTACCGTCTTGATCTTTTCCGTAATCGTGCGGAAATCGGAAAAACCGCAACTGCAAACCATTTTTACCCGGTAATTATCAATTCTTTCGCTTTTCATGACCCTGCCGCACTTTCTGCAGCGCGCCACCAGTTGCATGGGCATACTCTCCTTGATTGTACCGAAAGCTGATTATCCTTCTGAATTATTGGCCTTTAGCACAACATGCGCCGACCGGCCTTTTTCCCCAAACGGTTTGAGTGCCCTACCGTTGAACTCGGCCTCAACCCCTCCGGCATTGCCAAGATCGAGGGCAAACTGCCGTTCGGCTTTCCACTCGATAAGATCGCCTGCCTTCAGGTCGTACTGCTGAGTAATGGAATCGTCGATGGTAATGCTGAGCAGGCTGTCCTGATTGACCTTCAGCCGAAGGATTATTCCCGGGAATGATGAGGTGCCACTCGCCGGGGGGACAGCCTGAGATGTCACGACGGCAACCGGCGGGAGAGGGGAAGTGCTCGTTGACCGGGCAGGCTGAATGGCAGCAACCTGGGTCGCTGTCGGTGTAACCGGAGCGGAAAGAGGTGCCGGATTCGTTCGCTCCGGCTTTTCACCAAAAAGGTAAGCAGCCGCTATGACAAGTGCAAGAAGGGCCAGGGAAGTGAGCCACCGACCTCGGCCGCCGACCTTTGGACACATCCTCTTCTCGTTCGATAAACCGGATGAGCTCTGCTCATGTGCCGTGGCAGTGCGGGAAGCAGTGACCGGCTCGAACCTGGCGATAATTTCGTCACTGGAAAGGCCAAGATAAGAGGCGTAAACACGCAGAAAACCCTTGATATATGTAGAACTGGGGAGTTTTTCGAATGTGCCTTCTTCAATGGCCAGCAGGTAATTCTTGCCGATCCTCGTTACTGAAGCCACATCTTCAAGCGTCAGCCCCCGCGACTCGCGAATCGTCCGGAGATACGCACCGACCGGTTGCCCTGCCCTGTTCTCGTTAACAGTTTCAGGCACACTACCCCTCATTTGAGCAACTCGAGATATTCCAGGGAAAGCCGTCCTATATCAGAATCGGGAGCAATGCGAAGGACTTCCTTGAAGGAAGTGAGAGCCGCTCGGTTGTCCTTGACTTTCAGATAGGCAAGGGCAAGTTGATAATGGGCATTGGCATATTCCTTGTTGATCTCCACCGCTTTCTGATATTCACTGATTGCCTGGTCCACCTTGTCGAGGGCGAAATATACTTTACCCAGATACACCCTTGCGATGGGATTGCGTGGATAATTGCTGACCACCGACTTGAGCGTGACAAGGGCCTTCGGGTACTCCCCCTTGCTGAGATAGGCAATTCCCAGATTAATGAACGCCGGCTCCTGGTTCTGATAGAAGATGTCCTCCGTTACCAGCTTAAACTCATGGATGGCATCATCCCAACGCTTCATCTGCAGATAGTCAAGGGCAAGATTGTTGCGCGCTTCGGTGAATTCCGGTTTCAGGGCAATGGCCCGAAGAAATTTCTGCTCGGCGATATCATAGCGGCCCTTCCTGAAATAAGCCAATCCCAGGTTATTCTGTAGGTCGGGGTTATTAGGATCGATCTTCTCTGCTTCAGACAACTCTACCAACGCGGCGGTTGCATTATTTTCAGCCAGATAGGATACCCCCATCTGGTAATGATAGGATGCCCGCTTGCTGGCTTCGGTTGAGACGCAAGCCGCATTCAACTGAAGAAGCAGCAGCACCCCATACAGAGGGAGATTTCTCGCGTTCATCGCATGCCTCAGGAAAACCGTTTACCGTCGGGATCACTCACAAGAGCAGAATATTCCGAGTAATACCTAGCAGATTTGCCGGCTATTGTCAATGCTCCTCTCCCTTATTTCGGGCTCCCGGCAGCGGGAAGTCCTTGAAAATGAGTCATTGCCTTGAAATACCTGACTCGCTCCTCGATTTCCCCATAATCAAGGCGCTTGAGCCGGTTCAGGCTGAAGTCCTCCACGTTGAACGATGCCATGACACTCCCGAAGATGATGGCCTGCCGTATTCCCTCCTCCGACACGTCACCAGTGTTGGCCAGATACCCCATAAAGCCGCCGGCGAAGGTATCCCCGGCTCCGGTCGGATCGAAAACCTCTTCGAGAGGATAGGCCGGAGCGGCGAAAACCGATGCGCCGTTAAACATGAGGACACCATACTCCCCACGCTTGATGATGAGCGTTTTTACGCCCATGTCGAGGATGCGACGCGCCGCCTTGACAAGGTTCGGTTCTCCGGAAAGTTGGCGAGCCTCCCCTTCGTTGATGATGAAGATATCCACCCGTTCGATGATCTTCCTGAGGGCCTCCGGCTTTGATGCAATCCAGAAGTTCATGGTGTCGCAGGCGACGACCCGGGGCCGAGACACCTGGCTCAGAACTTCCATCTGGAGTTCCGGATCAATGTTTGCAAGAAAGAGATAATCCGCGGCAGTGTATTCCGCGGGAATCTGCGGCCTGAAACTTTCAAAGACGTTGAGGTGAGTCTCAAGGGTCTGAGCCTCATTCAGATCATACCCGTAACGTCCCTTCCAATGGAACGTTTCGCCCGGCACCCGGGTAAGCCCCCTGAGATCGATGGCACGTGAACTGAGGAAATCGACATGCTCCTGGGCAAAATCCTCTCCGACCACGGCGACAAGATTGACGTCACTGAAAAAGCTCGCCGAGGTAGAAAAATAGGTGGCAGACCCACCCAAAATTCGTTCTTCTTTTCCGAATGGAGTTTCGACGGAGTCATAGGCAACGGAGCCAACAACGAGGATGGACATACTAATCTCCTAAATGAACGGTAAGGGCGATTGAGTCTGTAAAAACAACCTCACAGATACTTGCCCATGAGCAACGCCAGGTTCTCGCGTGTTTCGACCGGAATGACCTTTCTGTCGCTGATTATGGCGTACTTGAGCGCCTCGGCGCAGGGGCAACTCCGTTCCCTGGCGATCCGGCCCACGGCGTGCCTGATGATGTTCTTCGCCATGGCTACATTATTCCTGATAATTGTCAGGACCCCTTCGATCGATACGTCCTCATGGGCCGCGTGCCAACAGTCATAATCGGTGGAAAGAGCGATCACCCCGTAGCAGATTTCCGCCTCCCGGGCGAGCTTCGCCTCGGTGAGATTGGTCATGCCGATCACCGACACGTCAAAAGTGCGGTACATGCGGGACTCGGCGCGGGTGGAGAAAGCAGGCCCTTCCATGCAGACGTAGGCCCCCCCCTTATGCACCGTAGCGCCGGCCTCCCTGGCCGCATCGTAGAGGACCGCCGAGAGGTCCGCGCAGACCGGGTCGGCAAACTGGACATGGCCGACGACGCCGTTGCCGAAGAAGGTGTCCTTCCGTATTCCTTTGGTCCGGTCGATGAATTGGTCGGGTATGACGATGTGGCCGGGGACTATCTCTTCCCTCATGCTCCCCACCGCCGACACGGAAATGATCCGCTCGGCACCGAGCTTTTTCATGCCGTAAATATTGGCCCGGTAATTCACCTCTGACGGCATGAACCGGTGCCCCTTGCCGTGACGGGGTAGGAACACCATCCGAACTCCGTCGAGGGTTCCGGTGATGTAGTCGTCGGAGGGCTTGCCGAACGGCGTATCAACTGCTACGCGTTGGATTCCGGTCAACCCTTCCATTTCGTAGAGTCCACTGCCACCGATCACGCCGATGATCTGTTCAGACATCTCGCCTCCTGTTAAACATAGAGAATTAAAGTAGCAACAGGTACAGCCCCCAGGACAACCTACCCCCCGTCCTGCCCCCGCTTTTCCAGCCTTCCCTTCAACTGCCCGCAGGCGGCCGAGATGTCGGCTCCCCTGCTCGCCCGGGTGATGACCGTGATATGCTTATCAAGCAGGAACCGGTGGAAGCGGTCAATGGTTTCCTGGTCGGGTTTTCTGAAAGAGCACCCTTCATGTTCGTTGAACGGGATGAGGTTCACCTTGGCCGGGACATTGCTAATCAGCCTCACCAGGCGCTTCGCATCATCCAGGGTGTCGTTCACCCCGCCGAGCATGACGTACTCGAACGTGATCATCCGCCTGGCCGGCAGGGGGAAATTTTTACAAGCAGCCATGAGCTCACGGAGCGGATACTTCCTGTTGATCGGCATGAGGCGGTCGCGCAGCTCATCGGTGGTCGCATTGAGAGAAACTGCCAGGTTCACCGTGACAGACTTACCCAGAAGAGCCATCTCCGGGATCAGGCCGGCGGTTGAAACCGTTACCCGGCGGGTGGAGAACTGGAGTCCATCGGGACAGGTAAGAATCTTCAAGGCCCGGATAACGTTGTCCAGATTGGCAAGCGGCTCCCCCATTCCCATGAAGACAATGTTTCTGACCTCAGCGTCCTGTTTCACTGCGCAGACCTGATTGACAATCTCCGCACAGCTAAGGTTGCGCGTCAACCGAAATGTGCCAGTAAGACAGAATTCACATGCCATGGCACACCCCACCTGGCTGGAGATACAGAGGGTGTTGCGGTCTTCGTCAGGAATTAATACAGATTCGATACTGTTGCCATCCTCCAGACGAAACAGATACTTCCGCGTTCCGTCCGTGGCTACTTCGACCACCTCAGGCTTAAGCCGGCTGACGAAAGTCGACTCTTCAAGCTCCCGGCGGAACTCCTTGGAGAGGTTGGACATCTCCGCAAATGTTGCCGCATCCTTCTGGTAAAGCCACTTGAAGATCTGTCTCGCCCGATAACGCTCCTTGCCCTGTCCGGCAAGAAAAGCCTCCAGTCCTTCAATGGTGAAATTCTTTATGTCGACTTTATGCATAGTGCTGTGGATATGAAAAAGCCCTTCATGGGAAGGGCCATATTGCGGGAGAGGTGTGCGCTCAGACCAGTTCGAGCTGGCTGAAAAAGTACGGAATTTCGAAAGCGGCGGACTCGGGGGAATCGGAACCATGGACGGTATTTTCTTCGATACTGACCCCGAATTCCTTGCGGATGGTGCCGGCTTCGGCGTTGGCAGGATTCGTAGCACCCATCAGTTCGCGCCACTTGACAATGGCATTCTCCTGCTCCAACACCATGACCACCACCGGGCTCCGCGACATGAAGGTGCAGAGATCGTTAAAGAAGGGTCGCTCCTTGTGTACGTAATAAAATCCCTCTGCTTCCGCTTTGGCGAGGAAGAGTTTCTTTATCCCACAGATCCTGAATCCGGCAGCTTCGATCCTGTCGATTATTTTGCCGGTGATGTTTCTTTCCACTGCATCAGGCTTGATGATCGCAAATGTTTTTTCCATCTTTCCTCCTGAGTTTTATCGACCGAGAGTTTGAATGACCGTCTCAAATACCACGTAACCCGGCGATTGTCAAGGAGATTTTGTCCCGGTAAATAAAATAGCCTACAGAATTGATTCTGTAGGCTATTCGTCCCGTGAAAAACCAGCTGTTCGGGAAAGTTACTTCTTCTCTGCCGGGGCAGCCGGAGCGGCGGGCATAGCCGGAGCAGCGGCCGGAGCCTTGGCGGAAGACATCGGCTTCTGCGCAGGAGCCGGAGCTTCAGCTTTCGGAGCTTCAGCAGGCTTCGGAGCCTCTTCCTTCGGCTTGCAACCTGCAAAAGCGAGGGCCAGCGTAAGACACAGAGCGAAAGAGATCAGTTTTTTCATTGACATAATCACCTCTTTTCTTTTTTTAATTACCATCGTAGCGCAAAGCGCATGGTTTTCCAGACACAACAGAAGCGAAATATACTACCATTAAATTAAATGTCAAGATTTTTTTAACGGATTCCGTTTTTTTGTACCACTATTTCAACCATTTATCACCAAGAAGCTATATCTTTAAGCTTTTCCGTCCGTTACAGGTTGATGCAGACCATTTTGATATTTGTCATTTCTTCCATGGCATAGCGGACGCCCTCACGCCCCAGGCCGCTTTCTTTATTCCCTCCGTAGGGCATGTGATCCACCCGGAAAGTGGGGATGTCGTTGATGATAACCCCTCCCACGTCAAGCTTCCGGATAGCCTTGAACGCCTTATTGATATCACGTGTGTACACCCCGGCCTGCAGACCGTATACCGAGTCGTCAGCCATTTCCAGTGCCGTGTCGAAGTCGTCGCAGGGGATAACGGAGACGATCGGCGCGAAAACCTCGGAGCACATAACCTGCATATCACGCGTGACTCCGGTCAGAATGGTCGGCTTAAGACAGTTCCCCACCACCTCCCCGCCTGCGGCGACGCAAGCACCAAGGCGCCTGGCTTCCTCAAGCCAGGAAACGGCCCTTTGCAGTTCGTCCTTGGAAATCATCGGACCGATGTCGCATTCCTTGTCAAAGGGGTCCCCCACCCGCAGCTTGTTCGTCGCCGCGACAAACTTGGCGAGAAACTCATCGTACCTGCTCCGGTGGACAAATATCCGTTGCACCGAAATACAGACCTGGCCGGAGTTGGCGAAGCTCCCCACCACGCAGCGGGAGACCGCATGATCAACATCTCCGTCTTCGTCGATTATGGTCGGAGAGTTGGAGCCGAGTTCAAGAGTAACCCGCTTCAGTCCGGCACGCGACTTGATCGCCCGACCCACCGGCGGGCTACCGGTAAAGGTGATCATGGCGAGCCGCTCGTCTTCGACAAGCCGGTTACCGACTGTAGAGCCACTTCCCACTACCACGTTCAGCCCTCCTGCCGGCAACCCCGCCTCGGCCAGCAACTCCGCAAGTTTGATGGAGGAAAAAGGGGTCTTAGTGGCGGGCTTCAGCACGAGAGAATTGCCGGCGGCGATGGCTGGCGCAACCTTGTGCGCAACGAGATTCAAGGGAAAGTTGAAGGGCGTTATGGCGCCGATCACTCCGATGGGGGTGCGGAGGAAAAAGCCGAACCGGCCGGCAGAAACCGGCGAAGCATCCATCGGCACGATCTCGCCATGACTGGCCTTGGCCTCTATGGACGCAAAACGGAATGTCTCGGCACTGCGCTCAGCTTCGGCAACGGCATATTTCCAGGATTTCCCCGCTTCCCTGGCAATAATTCCGGCAATCTCCTCCCTGTCGCGCAGGATAAAATCAGCGGCTCGCCCAAGTATATCGGCACGCTCATAGGCGTGCATTCGGGAAATCGTGTCAAAACCGGCCCGGGCCGCCCTGATGGCCTGTTCTACTGCAGCCGGCGAGGCTTCAGGTACGACACCGATCACTGTATCGTCGTAAGGATTGACGACCTCTATCCCATTCCAATCGTCCCCAACCCATTGTCCACCGATCAGAACCCTGTGACGCTTCGCCATGACAACCTCCTGGAGATGTTGTTCCCGCTTGTCAAGCCTCCGTCAATATAGTACATTAGGCTATTATTATCAACAGATACTGGGGAGAAAAAGCGTGGCGAAAAAACTGACCGCTGAAGACAAGAAGCTTCTTTTGGAGCTTGCCCGGGAAGCCATCATCGCCTCAATCACGGGGGCAAAAATACAGCCGCGCGAAGTTCGACCGGGGATTCTGACTGAGATGCGCGGATGCTTTGTGTGTGTGAAAATGAACGGCATGCTTCGCGGCTGCATCGGTAACTTTACATCGGACAAACCACTCTACCAACTGGTTCAGGAGATGGCCCTTTCGGCCGCAACCCGCGATCCCCGCTTTTATCCCATGAAAAAGGAAGACCTTAACGATTTCGACCTGGAAATATCCGTCCTTTCCCCTTTGCAGAAGGTGTCTTCCGTTGAGGAGATCGAGGTGGGGACACACGGCCTCTACCTGGAAAAGAATTTTTTCCGCGGGGTGCTTCTCCCCCAGGTGGCAGTCGAATACGGATGGGACAGAGACACCTTCCTCAGCCAGACCTGCATCAAGGCAGGATTAAAAAGAGACGACTGGAAGGAAGGGGCTGATATTTACATCTTCAGCGCTGACGTATTCAGTTAGGTCGGTGGTTGTGAGCGAACAAAAAAGGGGAGATGCACAACGCATCTCCCTTTTTTTGTTGCGGAACCAAGGGGGCGCAGTCACTGCGCCCCCCGCAGGTATGGTTAGAACTTGCGGCCGCCTTCTTCCGCCCACTTCTCGAGCATGGCAGTTGTGACGGACTTGGGACGCTCAATGGCGTAGCCGAGACCGCGGTCCCAGGTGATGTTTGCCATGCAGCCGAGCGCACGGCCGACGCCGAACAGGACGGTATAGAAGTCCCACTCTTTGAGGCCATAGTACCACTGGATGACGCCGGACTGGGCATCAACGTTCGGCCAGGGGTTCTTCGCCTTGCCGTGCTCCATGAGGACGCCCGGGGCGGTCTCGAAGATCATGGCAACCAGCTTGAACAACGGGTCGTCCTTGAGGCCCGGGGTTTTGAGGCAGAATTCACGCTGAGCCATGTAGCGCGGATCCGTCTTGCGGAGAACGGCGTGGCCGTAACCCGGGACGACCTGACCGGCATTGAGGGTATCCCAGAGGGCCTTCGTGACGAGTTCCTTGGTCGGCTCGACCCCTTTGCAGTATTTCTCCTGGAACTTGATGGTCCAGTCGAGCACTTCCTGGTTTGCGAGGCCGTGGAGCGGACCAGCGAGACCGTTAAGGCCGGCGGAATAAGCGTAGTACGGATCCGACAGGGCGGAATGCACCAGGTGGGTGGTGTGGGCGGAGACGTTTCCGGACTCGTGGTCGGAGTGGAGGATGAAGTACATCCGGGCCACGTCCTTGTACTGCTCGCTCTGACCGATCATGTGGGCGAAGTTGGCGCCACAGTCGAGTTTCGGATCGATGGCGATCTGCTTGTCGCCCTTATACTTCAGGTTGTAGATGAAGGCGGCGATAATCGGGATGCGGGCAACGAGATCGTAGGCGTCTTCGTACACGGATTCCCAGGCAACCATCTTGTTGAACTTGCCGGAGTTGTAGAAAGCGGCGAACTTGGAATCCTTCTGCAGGGCGAGGATACCGACGGAGAGCATCACCATCGGGTGGCTTTCCTTGGGCAGGGCGCGGATGGCGTCGAACACATACTGGGGGACCTGCTGGCGGACTTTCCACTCGGCAAGGGCTTCGTCCACCTCAGCCTGGCTCGGGACATCACCGGTGAGGAGGAAGTGCCAGAAGGACTCGACGGTCGGGTAGTCGGAACCCTGAGCCTTGGGGAGCGCCTCAAAGGTCTCGGGAATGGTCTTGCCGCGGAACCGGATCCCTTCCTGCGGATCGAGGTAGGAGATGTCGGTGACGAGAGAACGGATGTCACGGGCGCCGCCGATGCACTGGTCGATAGTCACCTGGTCGATGACAACCTTGCCGAACTCCTTGACGAGCCGGGTAGTACGCGGACGGAACGCTTCAATCTTCTGCTTGAGAGTTTCCTTAAGTGCCATGGTGCCTGATCTCCTTTCGACTGTTGGGGTTGAGGTGAAGCAGAATGTTCATTGCAAACAAAAGAGTTTTCCGGATCCCTCCTTTCCTGCACTGATATCCAGCAAGATGACAAGGAAACGGACCCGGCGAAAGCCCGTTCACAATTCTGGCGGATAGACTCCTCTGTGCGCCGCTGTAACCAGCCTGCGGAAGCAGGCCAACCTTGAAATAACAATATTTTATTTAATATTTTCTTATCTTTAGCAGTTTGCAACGCTAGGAACAGCATTGTTGCCAGCGCCACATGTCGGCCGAAAACCGGCCTAAACAACTGAGATAACAACTGGGATAGAACGTTTACGGTGCGGAGAAATTTGTTTTTAGTATACTGTATACAAAAAAATGTGCAACGATTTATACCATCACGCTGCATTAAATTCAACAAAAATTTTCGGCGTGTTTTACAGGATCGCCAGCTTCTCTTCGGAGAAGGTAAGCTGTTTAATGCCGTCTTCAGTCAGGAAAAAGGTGTTCTCGATGCCGACCGCCCCTTCGCCGGGAAAGACGAGTTTCGGCTCGAAGGCGAAAACCATCCCCGGTTCCAGCGGCATATCGTTAAATCCCCGCGCGATGAAGGGAAACTCGTCTATCTCGATGCCGATTCCATGACCAATAAACGATACCTGGGCACCTTTGTTCCCCATGAAGTTATCGGCATACCCCATTTTCAGGGCCAGCGCCAGACACTCTTCATAGAGCGTCCCCCAGGTCGGGCGGTTTTGCGCAAGAAGCATCATCCGCTCCTGGACCTTGAGCATATCCTCGTACCCCTTTTTCAGCTTATCCGAAAGGCCTCCAACGGCAAACAGGCGTGTCTGGTCCACAAGGTAGCCGTCGAAACTGCCGGCGAAGTCGACGATGATTGGTTCGTTCCGGGCGATATGCTTCCAACTCGCCCCCTGGCCGAAGGCCGGCGTAAGCCCTACCCCACCGAGAGGGGTGTCCACGTAAGCCGGAACCGCGCTATCCGCGCCGGAAAAGATATGGGCATAGAAGAGCTCCGAGTTAAACCCGCGCATCCTGATGAGGCCCTGATGCCCTTCCTTGCGAGCCACAAACTCGAGTTCCGCGGCCAGCTCCAGGTCGCTCATTCCCTCCCGGATCACTTCCTTCGCCCGCCGATACACCTTGTCTACCTGGTTGGCGGCGTCCATGAGGATATGCATCTCGTAGTGGCTTTTTATCATCCGGACCCGACGGATGAGAGGAGTGGCATCGATGAACTCCGCCCCCGGGAACAGCTTTTCGTAGCGCTGGAAAAATCCGACCGGGAGAACATCGAGCTCCATACCGACGCGCTGGGGCTGGTGGTATCCGTAATTAGCGAGGATTGCGGGGAGGTCTTTCATGCTCCGAAACGGTACCACTTCTTTCAACCCCGATTCCATCCGGGCCCGCAGGAATTCCTTGCGGACCATGTAAAGGGGTTCGCCTTCAACCGGCACATAGAGATTGCCGCTCTGAATGGTACCGGTAAAATAGAAGAGATCGGCATTCTGGGCAACGATCACCGCATCGAGGCCAGCCTCGGCCATATAGGCCTGCAGTTTCCGGTAACGAATCTCCAGTTCAGCGGTGGGGGTAATGCGCATTTCTCCTCCGGGTCAGTTCATATGGGTTAATTCGAATCGGTATTCGCCTGCATTCGCGTCTTTCGCATGAGCCGCCGCTTCCGCCTGCCGCCGAGGAACAGCTCCTCGACGATGATGGCGATGAAACAGGCAATAAAAAGAAACAGCAGGAGGCCAAGGGCAAAATTTCGCATCGTCGATACCTCTTGAGTAAGGTTCAAACACAGCACTCAGCAGGAGCGGAAAAGCAGAAATATCGGCGGGCTAAACAGTCTCGCCGGAGTCCTCCAGGTGCAGCTCCTTGATCGCAATCTCCCGCAGCTTGAACTTCTGGATTTTTCCCGAAGCAGTCATGGGGTAAGAGTCGACGAATTTTACATACCTGGGGATCTTGTAGTTGGCGATCTTCCCCTTGCAGAACTCACGCACCTCGTCTTCGGTCATGCTCACCCCCTTCTTCAGGATGACCGCCGCCATCACCTGCTCACCGTACTTCCGGTCAGGGACACCGTACACCTGGACGTCGGAAATGTTCGGGTGGGTATAGAGGAACTCCTCGATCTCCCGCGGATAAATGTTTTCGCCGCCCCGGATGATCATGTTCTTGATCCGGCCGGTGATCTTGCAGTAGCCGTTCTCGTCCATGACCGCCAGATCGCCGGTATGGAGCCAGTTGTCCTTGTCGATCGCCTTTGCCGTCTCCTCGGGCATCTTGTAGTACCCCTTCATGACGAGATAGCCGCGGGTGCATAATTCTCCCTGTTTGCCGGGAGGGAGGGTGACGCCGGTTTCGATGTCGACGATTTTCACCTCCACGTCGGGGAGCGCCCGGCCGACCGTGGCGACGCGCAGCTCGATGGGGTCGTCGGTTCGTGTCTGGGTGATGACCGGCGACGATTCTGTCTGACCATAGGCGATGGTAATCTCGGAGGCGTGCATGTCGCGGATCACACGCTTCATCACCTCGATGGGGCAGGGGCTTCCGGCCATGATCCCGCTACGGAGGCTCGTCAGGTCGAACTGCGAAAACTCGGGATGCTCCAGCTCGGCGATGAACATGGTGGGAACGCCGTGCACCGCGGTGCAGCGCTCCTTTTCGATGGTCTGGAGGACCTTGAGGGGATCGAAAATCTCCACCGGCACCATGGCGGAACCGTGGGTCACGCACGCCATGACGCCGAGCACGCAGCCGAAGCAATGGAAGAAGGGGACCGGAATGCAGAGACGGTCGTTTTCCGTGAAGCACATGCACTCGCCGATGTTGAAGCCGTTATTGACGACATTGAAATGGGTCAGCATCACCCCCTTGGGAAAGCCGGTGGTTCCCGAGGTGTACTGCATGTTGATCACCTCGTGGCAGTCAAGGGTCTGCTCCACCTCTGTCAGCTCTCCTTCCGGGACGTCCTTCCCGAGTTCCAGGATCCGCTCAAAATTGAACATCCCCGCCGGAGTCTCGGCACCGATGAAAAAGACGTTCTTGAGGAACGGAAGCTTCGCACTCGCGAGTTTCCCGGGTTCGGCCGTCGGTAACTCGGGAACCACATTGCAGAGGGTCTGGACATAGTCGGTATCCTTGAACGACTTGACGAGGAATAGGGTCGTGGAGTCGGACTGGCTGAGGATGTACTCCAGTTCTGCCGATTTGTAGCTCGTATTGATCGTGACGAGGACCGCCCCGATCTTGGCGGTGGCGAACTGGAGAATGACCCACTCCGGAACGTTGTAGGCCCAGATGGAGATATGCTCCCCTTTTCGTATCCCAAGCTTCAGAAGCCCCTTGGCGACCTGCCGGCAGACATCGTTGAACTCGCGCCAGGTGTAGCGAAGCTCCCGCTCGGGATACACGAGGGCATCTCTGTCCGGGTACCGTCCGGCAATGTGGTCCAGAAGTCCTCCAACGGTGAACTCAAGCTGCTGTGCCATACGCGCTCCTCCCCCATGGCGCAATGCAACCATTACGCCCCACAACCATTTGATATAAAAGGGTTTTAATGATTATCACGACCATGACATCAAGTCAAGGATTTTAAAACAGAGTATTATAATTTTTGCATCCGGTCACCCTCCTGACCCTCAACCACATCTCACCCCCCTGACCGCTTTACCCGAAACCCACTGCGGGTGAGTTCCGCGACCAGCAGTTCACTGTGGTCGCCCTGAATCTCGACCTCTCCATCCTTCACCGTGCCGCCACTTCCGCAACGACGCTTTAGTTCACCGGCCAGCACCTTCAGCGCCCCTTCGTCAAGGGGGATGCCGCTCACCACGGTTACCGTCTTCCCGCCCCGCCCCTTGCTCTCCCGCCGCACCCGAACGATGCCGTCACCGGCGGGACGACTCTTCTGCCCCCGGCATGTACACCCCGCCACCGGTCTGCCGCAGTCTGGGCATATCCGCCCAAGCTCCGACGACCAGACGAGTGGCGCATCACCCTTCGTTTCCTTCGCCATTCTGTTTCCTTTCCAATCAATGAGCGGATAGAGACCTAGAGACAAATCCCTTCCTACCGCGACATGGAGCGAATCTATGTAATAAACCCTGACGCGTCAAGGAAGAAATACACCGCCTTTCGTCTTTATCGCCAACCGGCACTCCATGGGGCTGATCAGAGGTATCAAAACAGGGTGGGGCAGGGTGAAATCGCTTATCGATGGGTAAGGAGATGACAAGAGGCGCTTAGGTCCTCTGCTAAAGCAACCTTTTCCGTTTGAAATAGACGAGCATGGCAAGGGCAACGGTGGACGTGATCCCGAGCGTGCCGAAGTCCCCCCACTGCCAGTGGAGTTCGGACATGTTCTGGAAGTTCATGCCGTAGACTCCTGCAATGAAGGTGAGGGGATAGAGCTATCGCTTCTCATCCTGCGGCGCACCCTGCCCCTCCTGACCAAACGGCTGCACCGCTTCTTTCCCCGGCAGAGCTGTCTCATCTGCTGGTCGCGATTCCTCATCGTGCAGGGCAGGAGATGGGGCAGGTGTGCGCGCCGGTGCGGGATGAGAAACGGGAGGAGGGGGAAGTGGAACGGCAGCGGGCATTCCGGACGAAGATGATGTTGGCAGGGAAGGTGCTGCCCGTGGAGGCGCAGGTATGGCAGCAGGCCCCTGAGGGGCGGCCGGGGCCGGGACAGGCCGTGGCACTGTCCCACGCGAAATTGTCCGGGAAGTGGTGGGCTTCTCCTCCGGCCTGATTGCCCGGAGGATGAAATATCCCGCGCTGCCGAGCAGAGCAAGGACAAGCACCACGAGCGCCAGCTTCATGCCGAGTGACGAGAGGAACCGCCGCAAAAGGCCATGACGTGGCTCGGCCGGGGTTTTAACCTTTGCCAGGATCTTGCTGGACAGCCATGGAGGCGGCTCGACTTCGGGGAGTCGCTTAAGGTGCCACATCGTCAACTCAAGATCGGCGAGAGCCCCACGACAAATGCCGCAACTACCGAGATGTTTCTTTATATCCTGCTTTTCCTCGGCACTGACTTCATCGTCCAGGTAGGCCGGAAGTTTCCGGCGAATCTCCATATGGTCCATCAGCGCTCCCCGACCGTCCGTGCCAGGTAGTCCCTCACCATTTCCCGGGCCTGGAACAGCCGGGACTTCACCGTTGCCTCCCGAATCCTGAGGATAGTGCCGATCTCGCTGCAGGGAACATTCTGCAGGTCACTCAACACGAGCACCACCCGAAAATCAGCCAACATGCTGGTGATGCACGCCTGCACATGCCGGTTCATAACGTCCATGCCTGCCCCATCAGGGACGCACGAAGCGTCCGTCGCGTTGCCGGCGGGAACGGAAGGCTCTCCGGCCGATGCGGCAAAAAAATGGTCCCCGTTTCTTTGCAGTACCGGCCTCTGCTGGAGGCGGTCGCGCGAGTATGCGATGACGAGGGCCGTCAGCCAAGAGGAAAAGCGGACCGAGCCACGGAAAGAATCGATCCCCCGGAAAGCGGCGACAAAGGCATCCTGCACCACCTCACAGGCATTTTCGTAATCTCCCGTGATACGAAAGGCAACGTTGAGCATACGCTTCTGGTATTTCCCCACCAGCGCCTCAAACGACGCAAAATCGCCCTTTCGCCAGGAATTGACCTGCACGGCGTCGTCATCGGAAGTATGTCGTCGATCGTTCCGCATATTTGATTATAAGCTTACCATTATTGATTTTGTTCCGCCATGGGAATGTTTTTTCCCTGCTCCTGCCAGCCATGGCCGTCCTCCGAAAAGCGCACTCCGGGCCATGCCGTGCAGCTAGCGGTTATTCAACACCGGTAAGTTCCCGCCCCTTCGGATACTCGACGGCGATTTCGTAGAGAATTTTCCGCTTCTCCCCCGGTTTGAGAGGCACATTCCAGACCAGCGTCCCGTCCTGCCTGGTCTCGTCCGGCCGGGGGACCGCTTCGGCAAGGCTCACCTTTATCTCCTCGTTTCCCGCCAGGGGGAGCTGGTCCATGAGGGTGACAGTCACCGCCTCCTTCTTGAAATTCTCCAGTTCCACGGTACAGCGCCAACTCATCCGGTTGCCACCGAGCAGACCGGCATCCTTGCGACTTTTAGCCACTTCGCGCTTTACCTTCAGCTGGTCGTCGGCGCCAAAGAAGAGGTCGAACTTCTCGCCGGCCGCAACGGTCTTGAGCACGGCCTTTCCCGTAAAGGTGTTGTCGTTGAAGACATTCACCGGCCCGGCCAGGAGCGGATAGGCCGTGTTGTTGACCACCGCCGATTTCAGGTAGACCCGGGAGGAGAGCTTGGGCACCGTGACAAACTCCGCCGTGACGGGCACCCGCTCAAGCGCGATGACACTCCCTTGCCGCGTCCCGTCGGCGGGGATGTCCACCGGCTGAGAGACCGTGAAGAGCACCGAGGTCAACCCCTCGGTGACCAAAGCCGACAGGGGAAGGGCCGCTTCCTCGGGCTCTCTTGCCTCCCCGGCCCTCTCCACTGCCCCCAGTTTCAGGGACATGGGCGCTGCCGAAGCCGCAACCCCGCCCATCGGGTAGCCGGAAGCCCGCCCGTAAGCGTGGGGGCGCGGGGGTTCGTACAGACCAACGTGCCACGGCACGAGCTCCGGCGGCGCTCCTCCGACCTCCGGTCTGGCGGTGGAGAGGGAGAGGCGCACCCCCTGCCAGTCCTCCCCCGTCTTCTGCCAGACCATGGCCCGGTAGACCAGTTCGGCGCTCTTGTCGTCGGTGGCCAGGCGAACGTCGTAGGCCGGCTCCCAGCGAGCTTGGCCAATCACGTAGGAAAGGTTGAGGGTAAACTCCATCGGCCGGGCGGCCTCGATGGCAACCTCCACGGCCCGCACCTCCTTTTTCCTCCCACCCCGGCTCTGTTCAAGTTCCTTTTCCAGGGCCGCGATCCGCTCAACCAGCGGCTTTTTTTCGGCTTCGGCATCGTTGAGCTGTTCCTCGACCCTGCCGATCCCGTCGCCAACGAACTTCACCGCTTCCCCCAGTTCGGCGGAGGTCGGTTTGCCAATGGCAAGTTCCTTGGAGATGCGCTCCCCCCAGCCTACGCGAACCGAGTCGATGAAGGCCCGCTGGGCGGCGAGCGCCTTGCTTCGAGCCTCGAGGCTCTCCACCTTGCGCCTGAGGGTGCGGATCTCCTCCTCCAGTTCGTGCACGCGCTTCTCCTGGAGGCGTTCGAGGAAAACCGTCTTCATGGTGAGCCCGGCGATGCGCGCCTGGCCGGTCCCCTTCCCTTCCGCCCGAAGCGAGTCCTCGGCCATGAGCAGCGGAAGGTTGGCGAAGGTGATCAGGTTGGTCCCCGCCTTGAGGGTCAGGGCTGCACTGCGCGTCACCAGTGCCCGGTCGGCATAGACCGTCACGCCTGTGATGCGCGACACCGCCGTCACCTGGTACATCTCGGCGCCACCACCAACCGGAGGCCAGGCGAGGAGGAGCAGCACGGTGACGATTGCAATGCGCATATTCATGAGTTGCCTCCATGGCCGTTGGACAAAAGATCCGTCTGGAACATCAAAAGGTGACTACCGAAATCATGGTTCCCAGCGGTCTCGGCACCTGCCGCACCACCGCCAATCAACGTTGAAAGCGCAGCGGAGATGGGCTCAGTCATCATCATCCTGTTCCGTCTGCCGACGGCTCCGACCCAGCGCCTTATTCTTGACTGACTGGAAATGCTCCCTGCGCCGGGCTCTGGCCTGCCTCTCACGCTCCGCCTCACGCTCCCGCTGCCAGCGGGCCCTTGCCTCGGCCTCTCTGCGGACATACACCTCGTTCTGGTATTCCTGCTCCCGCACCCATTCTTTCCGCGCCTCTTCTTCGCGGACAGCAGCGGCTCTCCGGCGGTCATTGGCCACCGAGGCGCGCACATCAGGGTCCTCAAGGGTGATATCGTCCCCGGTCGCAGCCTGCTGCCGGTACTGTTTCGGAACGGAAGCGAGGTTGTCGGTGAAGTGCATCTCGCCCCTGGAGTCAATCCAACGGTAGGTCTCGCCCCATGCATCACCCGACAGGACGACCAGGGCCAGCAGAACTGTCCAAGCCTGTTTCATATCGGCTCATCCTTTCCGGCGCACAAAAAAAGCCGCTCCGCCAGCATTCTGCTGGCACGAGCGGCTTCGGTTCCATAACCATTGCTCCGTTGCTGGGAAACCATCCGTTTTCCCCCATTCCCGACATATCATTAACAGAGTTTCAAATTACACGCAAACGGGCGCCTCGTCAAGTGTCCAGAGAGATCGTCATTTTTCCGCCAGATCCACCCAGGATTGCGCCGTTGACAGAAAGCGCAGGAATTCCGCCGCATAGAGGATGCGCCCCTCGTCGGCAGGAACATTGATGGCATCCTTGTCGCGTTGCACGGCCAAGGCGCAACCGGATTTGCCGTTGCGTTCCCACTTCTCGACGGTGAGAGTGGTAACGACTTCTCCGTCGCTCCCCTCGAACCTGTGCGTCAGCTTTTCCCTGCCACCCGCATCGCAGACCCGACCGATTTTTCTGGCCAGATCGAAACACTCCCACGGCTCCACCATAAAGCGGATCGCCGCTGCCCCCTCTTCCAGCTTGAAAAAGCGCAGGACGACCCGGCCCTCCGGCGGCCTGCCATCGGAGCGCTTCTCGCTGGAGGAGATTTCTACCCCCGTATTCTTTGAGTACAGCACGAATTGCGGCTTCTTCATGTCTTCCCCCCTGACAACCGGAATTAACAATCACGACGGCTTCACTTCCACAAACCGTGCCGAACGTCGGAATCCGCTGTTTACAAGGAGTTAGCCGGCAACAAGTGCGCCACCCCCGGCAGGGGTACGTAAACAAAGTTTACACGGAAGAAGGTGTCGCAGCCGCAAACGGTTGGAGGGTGTAGCGTTGCAACGGGTGTAAATAAAGTTTACGAGTGTAAACTTTATTTACGTTTTGCTGGCCGTCACCCGCCATCCGGAAATTTTTTCAGCAGCACCTCCCGGAATGCCCGATCATGCTCGACGGCAAATGATGCCTCAAAGCCCTTGTCGGCATGCTCCGTAAAGCATCTCTTGAGAAACGCGAGGGTATCTGGCGGAGCTTCGAGGATAGTCCCGGCGAGCCCCAGCGCCCGCTCCCACAGGGCATCGTCCCGCACACTTCGCTCACGAGGCCGATGCGGTGGGCTTCCCGGGCATCGAACCGGCGTCCGGTAAGACAGAGATCGCGCGCCAAGCCTTCCCCCACGATCCAGCGGAGCGGGGTAAACAGTGGGGGAGCCCCGAATTTCACCTCCGGGTGGCCGAAGATAGCGGACTCCGCGCAGAGGCGCAGGTCACAGAGGGTCGCAAGGTCGAATCCGCCTCCCATGGCCGGACCGTTCACCGCCGCGATGGTTGGCTTCGGAAAACGCCAGAGGTCACGGTGGTAGCATGACGACGATTCGAGGAGATCGGCAAAGCAGGCTGGTTGCCTGAATTCGTCAAGGTCGAAGCCTGCAGAGAAAACCGGTCCGGCACCGGTGAAGATAACCGTGCCTATCTCGGCGTTATCCCGCCAACGGTCGAGGCAAACGGAAATCTCCCGGCGCATGAGGATGGAGATGGCGTTACGCTTCTCCGGGCGGTTCAGGGTTATGACCCCGATGCCACCGGGGCGCTCCGCCGTGCGAATGGTCTGAAATTCCACCGTTCCTCCTGTGCCCCTCTGGCTGATACTGCATACGATCTGAAAGAGCTCGTAGCGTTCGGCGTTTGCTTTGAACTCTGTTCTTACCGGCGAAACACCAGCCCCGCTCCGGCGAGGAGGAGCACGACCCCGAGGAGGCGCTTTCCATCCATGGGAACGGTGCGGAAGCCGAACAAGCCGAACTGATCGAGGACGAGCCCGGTGATGAGCTGGGCGGCGATGGTCGCCGCCATGGCGGACGCGGTCCCGATCCGGGGAACGACCACGATGGTCATGGTGACAAAGAAAGCCCCGAGCAACCCACCGGTCAGTTCCCACCAGCGGGCATCGGCAATACCGCGCAGATTCCCGGCACGGCCCAGGAAAAGAACGACGGCGAGGAGCGCGAGGGTCCCAACGGCGAAGGACAGGCACGAGCTCCCCAGCGGCCCGACCCGTCCGGCAAGACGCGCGTTGATGGAGGGCTGGATGGCGACGGTGACGCCGGCGCAAAACATGAGCAAAAAAAACAGCAGGGGATTGGTCATCACTCCTCCTCATTGGGTCCGGCCAAGAGCGGCCGACTTGCTGCAGCAACAAAAAAAGCCATCCGGCCCTGTCACTTGCCGGATGGCTTCCCTTCCTCTTCACTTGCCATACGTTTTCATGCATCCCCCTCCGGCGCGGCAACACGCCCTCCGGGAGATATACGGCAAATCTCGGATCCTTGTCAAGAACGCATCCAACGCATCGCCATTCCCAGCCGGGCTTGGAGTACACGCAGCCCGCAACGCGTGCAGAGGAGGCGCCTCCCGACGACGCCTACAGGTCTTCCATGAGCGTTGTAAAGATGTCGTGATGCTCCTCTTCGTCGGCGAGGATTTCCCGGAACAGCCGGTTTGTCACCTCGTCCCCCTCTTTACGGGCAAGGGCAACGATTTCCCGGTACAACTCGATCGCGCCCTCCTCGTCACGGACATCCTGCTCGATCATCTCCCTGAGATTATCACCGATAACGATCGGCGTCGGTTTGGTGGTCGGTCTTCCCCCCAGGTAATTGAGCCGCTCGGCAATCCGTTCAGCGTGCTTCATCTCGGCCATGGCAATCTTCTTGAGTTCGTCCTTGATGGCGAACCCCCTGGTCCCCCGCCAGAGAACATGCTGCCACATGTACTGGATCGACACCTGGAGTTCCCGCGCAACCGCCCTGTTCAAAAGCTCTGCCAGCTGTCTCGACGCCTCAGTTTTCTTCATTCGCGCCTCCCTGCCCGGTCATTTGAGTTGTTACTGTTCAAGTTTACCACTCAACCGCCTGCTGTCCACACCTGGCAGCACAAACATCATCGCCGATCCCCGGGAAGCCGCCATTCTTCCCGTAATGCCCGTCGCTGCGGAATCCAGTTGACACCCCGGTGCCAACGGTGTATTGAACTTCGCAGCAGGCCAAATTATGGGAGGAGAATCCCCCCGCATGACCAGTGCCGTCCTCAAAAAGGTCTCCGTCTTTACTGTGCCGGCCTTTCTTCTTGTGGCGGCGTATTTCAGCCTTGCCCGAATTCCCGTGCTGTCGCCTGCCTGGCAGGAGCTCGTCCCCTCTCTCCCGTACACCATCATTGCCGCGGGGATGTTCCTGAGCTTTCATTTTCACCGGGGACGGGTGTTGCTCGTTCTCCTCATGGTCGGACTCTTCTTCTGGAGCAGCCGGACCTTCCTGCAGGGCGGTCTCGCCGACCTGCGCTCCATGCTGCTCTTTCACGCGTTTTCCTGCCTCCTCCCGCTCAACATAACCCTCATCTCTTTCATGCGCGAACGCGGGCCGTTCACCGTCGCCGGACGGATGCGCTTCTGCTTCTTCGCCGCCCAGGCGGCACTTATCGCCTGGTTCATCCACAACCAGCGAACCGGCGTGCTGGAACTCCTGGACCGACATTTTCTGAGCTCTCCCTTCTTCGACCGTCTGGCGATCTCGCAGCCGGCCGCTCTGGCAGTCGTCACCGGCGCACTCCTCACCCTGGCCCGTGCAGTGCGTCGTCAATCCCCGGTAGACGCAGGATTGCTCGGCACCCTGATCGCGGTGGCCATAAGCTGCAACTGGCTGCTTGCTGCAAATGTGCCTCTCGCCTTCAGCTCGGCCGCTGCCCTCATCCTCACCGTGAGTGTGCTGCGGGACTCCTACGATATGGCGTTCCGGGATGACTTGACCGCTCTTCCGGCACGAAGGGCACTCAATGAACTGCTCATGGGGCTGGGGCGGCAGTATGCGATCGCCATGGTCGATGTGGACCACTTCAAACGCTTCAATGATACCTACGGTCACGATGTGGGAGACCAGGTGCTCAAGATGGTGGCGGGTAAGCTCCAGGGAGTGGGAGGAGGGGGCAGGGCGTTTCGGTACGGGGGAGAGGAGTTCACCATCGTCTTCCCACGCCGGGAACTGGCTGACGCGGTCCCGCATCTGGAGGAGCTGCGAAAGGCCATCGCCTCATACCAGCTTCGGCTCCGCGGCGCCGACCGCCCGAAGAAAAACCAGGAGGGGAAACAGCAGCGCGGCAGCAGGGGCGAGGGGGAAACGGTATCGGTAACCGTCAGCATCGGCGTTGCACCGAGTGCCGAGGGGCGCAAACCGGCCGAAGTGTTGAAAGAAGCCGACCAGGCCCTGTACCGGGCAAAGCGCGGCGGAAGGAACCGGCTGAGCAGGTAGGTGTTTTAGGGATTCACGACCCCGCCGGACATAACGAATCGTACCGCTTCCTCGACACTCATGCCGCTGTCCTGCACTTCTTCCGCCCTGAAAAAAAGGGCAAAGCCCGACGTGGGGTTAGGCATGGTCGGCACGTAGACCACAACGAACCGCTCCCCTTCCCGCTCCACCTCGGCCGTGACGAACCCCACGGCCCGTACGCCGGGGCGTGGCCATTCCACGAAAACCGCCCGACGGTAGGAAGTCTTTCCCTCCCGGAACACCTTGGTCAGCTGTTTGCTCGGGGTATAGATCGATCTGACGAGGGGAATGCGCGAGAGGAGCTCGTCCCCCCATTTGAGAAGCTGCGTCCCCAGAACATTGGTGGCGAGGAGCCCGGTCAGGTAGATGGCTACGGCACCGGTAAGCATGCCCAGTCCCGGGAAGTGGGTTTCCCGGTGACTGACTGCGGTAAAGAGGCTGTCCAGGTATGTGCCGAGGATGCCGTCGGCAAAGTTGAAGAGAAACTTCAGAATAAAAATGGTGATGCCGACCGGAATCACCACGAACAGTCCGGCAACGAACTTCTCCTTGAGATGATTGATCATCTTTTCCATGGCGCACCTCGCTACGTATCCACACTCACGCCAGAAGATACCCGTTTCACCGCCAAAGTCAACATTTTCCCTTCATTAAACCTAGATACAAACGATAAAAAGAACTCATCGACACTGCTCAAACAACAAGCAAATTATTTGTTATTAATGTGTAAGAGATTTTATTGACAATGACTTATTATTGTACATATATTGTAATACCTCAACAATTGAACCCGGGAGATTTCCACCATGCATTTCCTCCAGATATTCCTCGCCATCCCTCTTGTCATCATTACGACCCAACTCTACTGGTATTCCGTCAGCAGAACCGGGACAAACCGGCAAAGCACCTGCCGCGGTCTGGGAATAGCCTATGCCACAGCCGGCATCGTCAGCCTGGTTTTTCATAGCGTCTTTTTTGTTTTTCTCGGTTTTTATCTCATGATGCTCGGTCTGCTCCTCATTTCCCGGGGGCTCGACCGTCTCGACAAGAAAATCTTCATCGACCGATACGTCGAGGACTCCAAACCTGAAAACTGACTCACCCTGTCGTGGTTCAGCGCATATTCATTTCGTCCATTCGGCTCCGCAGAACCGCCTCCTGTCGTCTCCCTTTACACTTTTTCTTGACCTCCTCCTTCCGTCCCGTTCCCGGCGGCTCCCAACTTTCCGTGCTGGCATCTCTGCCGGGCTCTTTCGTAAGAGCTGATTAGAGGTTGACATCCACTGCTACGAAAACTAAAGTGGTTGTCAGCATGCTGTGGGGAGGCAGACCGCCGATGAGCAGAAGACTGTTGAAATTTGTCGTGATCTTTGCGACGTTTGCCCTGGTTGCCGGCGGCGTGGCCATAGGCTATATGCACTTTCGCCCGCCGGCGACAAAGGAGGACCAGGAGTACCTCCGCATGCTCAAGGAGGTGGTCGTCCTCGTCAAGCAGAATTACGTCGAGGAGGTCTCCAACAAGAAGCTCATGCAGAGCGCAATCAACGGCATGCTCGCCTCCCTCGATCCCCACAGCGCCTATATGCCCCCTGAACCGTTCAAGGAAATGAAAGTGGAGATATCGGGTTCTTTCGGAGGACTCGGCATCGAGATAACCATCAAGGATGGCAAGCTGACGGTCGTCTCCCCCATCGAGGATACTCCGGCCTATCGGGCGGGAATCAAGGCGAACGACCACATCGCCAAGATCGACGACACCTTTACCCGCGGAATGAGTACTACCGACGCGGTCAAGCGGATGCGCGGCCCCAAGGGAACGAAGGTCACCCTCACCATTCTGCGCAACGGCACGACCACCCCCCTCGTCTTTCCCCTGGTGCGCGATATCATCCAGATGAAAAGCGTAAAATTCAGGACCCTGGAACCGGGCTTCGGCTACGTGCGAATTGCCCTTTTCCAGGAAAGGACCGGTGATGAGTTCACCAAGGCCCTCACGACCCTGCACAAGGAGAACGGCGGCACCCTGCGGGGTCTTGTTCTGGATCTCCGCAACAATCCCGGCGGGCTCGTCGACCAGTCCGCCCAGGTAGCCAACCGGTTCCTCGGCGAAGGCCTGCGTGACAGTCTCATCGTCTACACCAAAGGACGCGAGTCCGGCGCGAAGGGAGAAATCTCCGCCACAATCGGCGAGAAGGAATCCCGCTATCCCATGGTGGTCCTCATCAACGGCGGCACCGCGAGCGCCTCGGAGATCGTCGCCGGCGCCCTCCAGGACCAGAAGCGCGCGGTTATCATGGGGACCCAGAGCTTCGGCAAGGGCTCTATCCAGACCATCATCCCTCTCGCCGACGGCGCCGGGCTGAAGCTCACCACAGCCCGTTATTACACCCCCAAGGGGCGCTCCATCCAGGCAAAAGGGATAACCCCCGATATTTACGTTGCCCCGCTCGATCTCTCCGCTGCCGCGAAAAAGTCGAAGCCGGAATTCCACGAGCAGGACCTGGAAAACCATATCTCCGCTCCCGCCAAAGCTGATGACGGGGCAAACAAGGACAGGCCCGGGACGCCTGTTCCGGCCGGCAAGGCCGAGAGTGAAACGGCCAAGGACTACCAGCTTGCCCGCGCCCTGGAGCTGGTCCGGGGCCTTGACCTCATACAGAAAACCAGCACGGCGAAATGAAGCCTCCCGCAGCGCGCCGGTCCTGCAACCTCCTCGTCATCCTCGGCCCCACCGCTTCGGGCAAGACCCGGCTGGGGGTGCAGCTTGCCCGCGTGCTGGACGGCGAGATCATTTCCGCCGACTCACGACAGGTCTACCGGGGCATGGATATCGGCACCGGCAAGGACCTGGCGGAGTATGGAGAGGTACCGTACCATCTCATCGATGTCGCCGAACCGGGGGATGAGTTCAACGTCTTCGTGTTCCAGCGCCTTTTCCTGGCGGCCTTCGCCGATATCTGCCGCCGCGGCAGGCTCCCCGTTCTTGTCGGGGGAACCGGCATGTACCTGGATGCAGTGCTCAGGGGATACCGGCTCGTGGAGGTGGCGGAGAACCCTGAACTCCGCCGGATTCTCGCCCGACTCTCCCTGGAGGAGCTGCGCGACCGTCTGCGCAGGGCCACCCCCCGCCTCCACAACACCACCGACCTCCTGGAACGGGACCGTCTCGTCCGCGCAATCGAGATCGCCGAATGCGAAAACAGCCGCGAACCTGAACCGCTGCCGGAAATCCGGCCGGTCGTTCTCGGGATGCGCTTGGAGCGGGATCTGCTGCGGCGCCGGATCACGGAGCGGCTGAAGGCACGTCTCGATGCAGGGCTCGTCGAAGAAGTGGCGCGGCTCCACGCCGCGGGGATTCCTTGGGAACAGCTGGAATTTTATGGTCTCGAATACCGGTTCGTGGCGCTCCATCTCAAGGGCGAGCTTTCCCGCAACGACATGTTCCAGCGCCTCAACAGCGCCATCCACGACTTCGCCAAACGGCAGGAAACCTGGTTCCGCCGCATGGAACGAAACGGTGTAGTGATCCACTGGCTGGACGGCGCGGGCGAGCCGTGTGAGGAGGCGTTGGCGATCCTTTCTTGCGGCGCATCTCCTCCATGAAATCCCCTCTTCAAAGGTATCTCGCGACCCGCGCCATCCAGGGCCCCTGGCGGATCGAAGGCTGCTCCGCAACCAGCCTCACCGGCGTCGTGGTGATACCCGCCCTGGCGGAGAGCGAACGGCTGTTCGCCACCCTCGCCTCTCTAGCCGCCAATCCGCCCGGGATGCTCGCCCGCTTCCTGGTTCTGGTGGTGGTGAACCACCGCGAGGACGCACCGGAGGCCGACAAGGAAGACAACCGCCGGACCCTTGCACGGTTCGTGGCACACTCGTCCGAGCTTTTACCGCTGCGACTCGCCTGGATAGACGCCGCCTCGTCCGGCCTGGAGTTGCCCGCCAAGGGGGGCGGGGTTGGGCTTGCCAGGAAGATCGGTCTCGACCTCGCCCTTTCCAGGCTTGACCATGTCACCTCCCCCCCCCTGCTGGTTTCCCTCGACGCCGACACTCTCGTGGAGACTACCTACCTTGCCGCCGTTGTCCGCCATTTCCGGAGTACGGCAGTGGGAGGAGCGGTCATCCCGTTTCGCCATCGGCAGGGCACCCCGGAAGAACATGCGGCCATCGAGCGCTACGAGCTTTTCCTCAGGCACTACGTGCTTGGCCTTGCCCTCGCCTCCTCCCCGTATGCCTTTCACACCGTGGGAAGTGCCATGGCCTGCACCGCCGCGGCCTATGTCCGCGCAGGAGGGATGAACACGCGGAGCGCCGGGGAGGATTTCTATTTCCTCCAGCAGCTCCACCGGACCGGCGGCGTCTCCCCGGTGCACGGCACGGTGGTCCATCCCTCGCCGCGTCCCTCCCACCGGGTGCCGTTCGGCACCGGCCGCACCATCGCCCGCGCCCTGACGGAAGGGCCGGAGACAATCTCCTTTTACCGGCTGGCGTGCTTTGACCTCCTCGGCCGGTGGCTCGCTCTGGCGACGGGAAACCATGATGCGACCGGGGCTGAAATCGAGTGGCAGGCCGCCGACCTTTCCCCGCACCTCTCGTCCTTCCTTGCCACCGTCGGCTTTCCGGAAGTCTGGGAACGGCTGCAGCGGCACAGCCGCGACCGGGACTCGTTCATCACTTCCTTCCACGGCTGGTTCGACGCCTTCAAGACCCTCAAGCTCATCCATCACCTGAGCGCCGGCCCCTTCCCCCGCTGCCCGCCGGAAGAGACGCTCCCCAAGCTCCTGCGTCAGTCCGGGATGGAACCTGTCGCCGGGCTTTCCGACCAACTGGCCCTTCTCCGGCATGCCCAGAATGGCCCTCCGGCCAGCACCCTCTGAGGAATCCTCTCGCCAGTTTCCTGTCGGAGGACGTGCTCCCACACTATTATTCCAAACCAATAACATTTTAGTAACATTTTTCTTGACAGTATTCGTGTTTTTAATTAGACTCCATTTCAAAGTTACATAGGGTAGTTGATACACGACAATGCTAAACCATCCGCGAGGGTGGGACGGAAAGCCTATAGGGTCTCCCTGAGACAGCCGGGTCGCCGAAATGTCAACCAACATTCGGCATCCGGTTTTTTTGTGCCCGTTTCCGGACATCGCCGTACTTCGACAACAGGAAAAGATCCGGTGCCCCCGTGACGGGCAGGGAAGTGCACCGGGAGATGCCCGTCGGGCATACAAGGAAAGGAGATTTGATGAACGGGATCAGGATGAAACGCACAATTGCCACCATCACCGTAGGTTGCCTGGTGACCATTGGTCTCATGCTAGCCGGCTGCGGCGGCGGAGGGTCCACCCCGGTGGGCATTTCGTCCCAGGTCGTGAGCGGCGTTGCCTCTGTTGGCGCCACCATGTCGGGTCAGGTCAACCTCAAGGACTCTTCAACTACCCCCCAGGTGAAGACGGCCGTTATCGGCAGTGACGGCTCATATGCCATCGATGTCACCGGCATGAAGGCCCCCTATATTATCGAGGCCACGGGGAACGTTGGAGGAACAACGTATACGCTTACCTCCTATGCGGGCGGGACCGGTACCGCCAACATCAATCCCCTGTCGAACGTGATCGTCGCCAGTGCTGCCGGCGTCAATGACCCGGCACAGGTCTATGACCATCCTGATGCAGCCACCCTCCAGAAGATCGGCGAAAATCTCCAGACCGTTCTCGCCACCATGCTGGCCAAGTTGCAACCGCTTCTCCAGCAATACAATGCACAAAACACCAATCCGATCACATCGCAGTACATGGCCAATCACCTCGGCCTCGACGAGATGTTCGACCAGGTGAAAATAACCCTCGTCGGCGGCACCCTAACGATCACCAATGCGCAAACCGGAGCCGTCATTTATAGCGGCCAGGTCACCGACATCGCCAGCGGCAGCTTCAACTCCGACTGCCTGCCCCCGGCTCCCAGCGCTCCTACAGCCCCGGCCGGCGTGACCGCCCTCGGCGGCGCGGGCCAGGTGACCATCTCCTGGAGCGCCGTCAGCAATGCAACTTCGTACAACATCTACTATGGAACGACCTCGGGCGTCACGACCACCAGCGGGACAAAGCTTGCCAATGTCACGAGCCCCTATGTCCAGACCGGGCTTGCCGCAGGTGCAACGTACTACTACATTGTCACTGCCGTGAACAGCGGTGGCGAAAGCGCCGCCTCGTCCCAGGTTTCGGCAACCACCACTGCCGCCCCCCCCGCTCCGACCGTACCCGCCGCTCCGATGGGTGTAATGGCCACCGGCGGCACCAAGCAGGTGACCATCTCCTGGTCGGCGGTTTCCGGCGCCACCTCGTATAACATTTACTGGTCATCCACTTCCGGCGTCACCCCAAAAACCGGAACCAAGATTGCCGGCGCCACCAGTCCCGCTGTCCAGGGAAGCCTCAACGACAGCACCACGTACTATTATGTCGTCACCGCGGTGAACAGCGCCGGCGAAAGCGCTCCCTCGGTCCAGGTCGCAGCGACCACCCTCACCCCCGCCCCGGCCCCGACCGTACCCGCGGTTCCGATGGGCGTGACCGCTTCCGGCGGCGCCAACCAGGTGACCATCTCCTGGCCGGCAGTTTCCGGGGCAACCTCGTATAACGTGTACTGGTCGACGACCTCCGGCGTCACGACCGCCACCGGCAAGAAAATCGCCGGGGTAACGAGCCCCTATGTCCAAACCGGCCTTTCCGCCGGGACGACCTACTACTACATCGTCACGGCGGTAAACAGCGTCGGCGAGAGCGCCGCTTCGGCCCAGGCCTCTGCCGCCACCAACGCTCCCCCCCCGGCGGTCCCTGCCGCCCCGACCGGCGTTACCGCCACCGGCGGCGCCAACCAGGTGACCGTCTCATGGACGGCAGTTTCCGGCGCGACCTCGTACAATATTTACTGGGCTACGACTTCAGGGGTTACCACAGCGACCGGCACCAAGATCGCCGGAGCCAGCAGCCCGTACGTCCAGACCGGTCTCACCGCCGGCACTGCCTACTACTACATCGTTACGGCGGTAAATGCCTCCGGCGAAAGCCCCGCTTCGGTCCAGGTCACCGCCGCCACCACCGCTCCGGTGCCGGTCGTCCCGGCAGCCCCCACCGGCGTTACCGCCACCGGCGGCGCCAATCAGGTGACCATCTCATGGCCGGCGGTTCCCGGCGCAACCTCATACAACATCTACTACTCCACCACGAGCGGGCTCACGACAGCCACCGGCACGAAGATCGCCGGAGTCACCAGTCCCTACGTCCAGACCGGGCTGGCGGCCAGCACCACCTACTATTACCTCGTAACGGCCGTCAACAGCGCAGGTGAAAGCACTGCTTCGCCCCAGGCTTCGACGACCACGTCAGCGCCAGCCTTTGACGCATTGACGTACTACAACACCGTCTGCCTCGGTTGCCACGGTACGCTCGGCGTCAGGACCGCCGCTCAGATCACTGCAGCAATCAACGCGAACTACGGGGGAATGGGCTCCCTTGGCCTGACAGCTGCGCAGATCACCGCCATAGCGGCAGTATCCCATTAATCATGCTGTTTCCATGACTGGTACGAGGGCCCCACACGGGGCCCTCTACAGCTGCTATTACGTCCGGAGAACTTTCCTAAGCTTCATCGCAGCTAGGTTTTCCCACTCGCAGGCATTCCTTTACTTACGAGCAGAAATAGCAAAACCCCGCCTGATTACAAGCGGGGTTTGTCAGTGATCTGAGTCACTGCGCCTTCGACGCAGTGACTGTTTTTTTCTTGAAAAGAGGTGAATTACCTGATGGTCAGATTGTCCATGATTATGGTGCCGGTCTTGAGAGTCACCGGCCCCTGGAGAGTTGTGGTGTTGCCGGTGTTGTAGGTGTAGGCCCCGTCGTAGCCTCCGCTGAGGGTCACCGCCTTGCCCTGGTCGAACACAAAGTTCTCGGTGAAATTTACCCCCCATATCTTTATGATGGCGTTGTTCAGGGTCGCCGCATTGGCGTATGCCCCAAGGATTGTAGAGTAGTTGGCGACCGGTGGCCCGTCGACCCGCACCGCGTGGGCGCTGTCAAAGTTGAAGGTGGCTGTGGCCGTCTTGCTCCCGTTCATGGTGAAACTGCAGTTCCCGCTGGTATTGGTACAGACGCCGCTCCAGCCGGCAAACAGCGAGTATTCATCAGGGTTCGGCTCAAGTATGACCTGGGCACCGGGATTGATCATGATACTGCAGCCACTGTTGCACGCAATCCCCTTTTCAGTGTAGAGGACAGTACCGTCACCGGTGCCGGCAATGGTGAGATCTAGGCCGTACTGTGAACCGATGGTGAGGGTGCCGCCCACAAAGGTGAAGGTGTAATTGGCAGAGATGAGGGTTCCCTGGCTGACCGTGATCGGGTAGGTGCCGGCGGGACTTGAGACGGTGGCGGTCGTGGAAAATGTCGCCGCACCACCAAGCGCTGCCGTGGTTTGACCGTTGACAAACCCACTGTAGGTAGCGGTAAAGACCGGATTGGCCGCACCAAGGGCGCGGGTCTTGCTGTCGGCGGTAACGGAGAGGGACGCCTTGTCGACCTGGAGCTGCTGTGGCAATGACGCCGGCTTGCAGAGAGTGCTCCCGTCCTGATTGACGGCGGTGATGGTTGCACTGCCGGCCCCGACGATGGTGAGAGTGGAGCCACTGACTGATGCGACCGCCGTATTGGAGCTGCCGAAGGTGACCGGCAGGCCGCAGGAGCTGGTGGCGCTCAGGGCGATAGGGGAATTGCCGTAGGTAACCGGCGAAGCGAGGGCAAAGGTGATAGTCTGGTCCAGCCGTTCCCGGATGATGGTCCGGGTGACGGTGGCGCTCCTCCCCCAGGCATCGACGGCGATGATGGTGATGGGATAGCTCTTCTCGGTCGGCAGCGGAAGCTGTTGCTCGAACGAGCCGGCGGTGACGCCGGGATGATAGGTAACGCCGTCAGCGACAAGGGTGATGGTGATCGGCGCGGTGGCGTCGGAGACGCTCCCGCCCAGCAGGTAGCCGGTCGGGGCGACTAGACTGTCCTCCGCCGGGTCGGCGACCGCGAGGGTGAGAGAATCGTAGCTGGCGAACACGGTCCGCTTAACGCTGCTGCCGGCGATTGCGCCAACGGCGGTAACTTCGATGGTATTCATTCCTTCGACGAGGGTGACCGGAAGCATGAAGCCGCCACCAGCTGTGAACGCATCCGTGGGAGCGCCGCCGTTCACCGTCACTTGGACCGCAGTTGCCGCTGCCGGGTCATAGGTCCCTTCGACCACGAGGCTCGGATGATTGGTGAGGTTGACGGCACTGCCGTCGGGAGGGGAGAGCACGGCCAAGGCCGGAGCCGCCAAGTCGTAGGTGACGTGTCGGGTGACGGTGGTGTCATGGCCGTTAGTGTCCGTAGCGGCCAGGGTGATGGTGTTGGCACCGGCAGCCAAGCGCAGGGCGGTGTTGAAGCCGGCTGCCGGCACGGCAAACGGCGTGCCGCCGTTAATGGTGACAGTGAAGGTGGCGATGCCGTTCGGGTCGGTGGCCAAACCGGTGAGGTTCGCAATCGGCTTGGTGGTGGTGGCGCCGTCATGGAGCGCCGAGAGCGCGATAACCGGCGTGGTGGTGACGGTGACCGTGCAGGTGGCAGCCGTGGAGACGTTACCTGCCCCGTCCTTCACCCAGGCTCGGGCGGTGTGGAGGCCGTCGCCGGCGAAGGTGAAGTCGGGGGGACGGATAGTGCGCCAGCCGGGATCGCCCGCAGCAGGGGCCACGCCACTGTCGGCGGTGATCATCCACCCGGTGACCGCCACGTTGTCGTGGGCGGTGAAGGCGGTGACCGGCACGATGAGTGTCCCGGAGGTGGCCGGCATGGCGAAACTGTCAACCACCGGAGGAATGTTGTCGGCTACGGTGACGGAGAAGGTGGTGCTGTAGCCGCCGATGGTGAGCGCCGCGGAAGTGACAGCCCCCGGGGTGCCCCCGGAAGTTACCCGCACCTTCACCTGGTTCCCGGTATTGATGGTCCCGGGTGCGCTCCCCCAGGCGCCCCAGGTGCTCCCATCGGTCGACACGGCATATTCCCCGCCGGCGATGGCGACGGAGGCGGCCGTATTGATGCCGGCGATGGTCGCCGGGTCGGATTCGACCGGTGTGGCCGGCGTGGCGGTGCTCTTCGGCGCGAATGCGAACGGGTCGGGGGAGGTGTCGAGGGGTAGCGGCGAAATGCTCAGCTGCCAGCCGTCGCTGATGCTTCCCGCATCACCGCTAAAGAAACCTTGAACGTAAAGCTTCCAGTCGCCGTTGGGGTCGGTGCCGGCGAAGCCGGCCAGGTTGGCGCCATAGGGGCGGGCGGGGGCGGGCGCCAGGAACACCCGGCCGGTGTCCAGATCGGTCGGTTTGTAGGTGCCGCTGGCGATCGCGCCGGACGTGAGCGACCCGGCCGCAGCGTCGTCGAAGGTAAGGTTGGCGTTCGTGATACCAGTGCCACTACCCGCCGAATTCATCAGGACCACGCTCTGCCCCTGGGGCCCCACCAGGAGGACGCCGATATCGGCCGGGAAGGTGTGGCTCACCCCCGTCAGGGTCACCCGGACCTTGCCGACGGTGCCGCTGAAGCCCGAAACCGTAATGGTGGATGGATAAGGGCTGGCCGCAGCGTAATCGTTGATCGTGATGGCGCTTGCGTTGGCGAATGACGTGTCGGACAGGATGGTGAGCCCGCCCCCGTACAGGGTAACGGTGTTGGGTGAGCCGGGGGCCGAGGATGTGATGCTGATGGCGGCGTTACGCCCTCCCTGGTCGGTGGGGGTGAAGGTGGTGCCGATTGTGCAGCTCCCGCCGACGGCGATGGTCATGCCATTGGCGCAGCTCCCCCCACCCAGGGCAAAGTCGCCGGGGTTGGCGCCGGTGAGTGCGATGGTGCCGATGACGAGGGAGGCCGCTCCTCTGTTGGTGAGGATGACGCTCTGCTGGGGGCTGGTGGTGGCGACAGGCCGGTCGCTGAACACCAGGCCGCCGGCGGAAAGGGTGACCCCGGCGGTTGAGACGCCGCCCGGCTCGGGCATGGTGGTGACGGTGAAGACGGCCGAGCGCGCGCCAACGGTCAGGGTCGCGGTGGCGCCGCTGTTGTAGGCGGCTGGTGCAGCGAGACGAACCGTAACCGCATCGCCGCTCCGGACCAAGCCGGGATTAGTGGTGAAGGAGCCGCCGTTCACCGCATACTCGCCGCCGGTAACGCCGATATAGGTCGGCACGTCGATGCCGGTGACCGTCACCGGCGTGGCGGTGATGGTCGCCCCGGGGGTAACCCCGCCGCGCGGGGCGAAACTGATCGGATCGGGGGAGGTGTCCCAGGGGATGTTCCGGCCGACGGAAACCGGCTCCCCCTCGACGGCAATCGCCGGGGGAGTGACCGTGTTCGTTGCGGTATCGATGACCGTAACTGTGTTACCGCCGTAATTGGCCACATAGAGCCTGCTGCCGTCCGGCGAGACCGCCCCCCCGAAAGGAGCGGACAACGAACCGGTGACGGTGGCGGTCACGGAGTTGTCGGCGGTGTCGACAACCGTCACACTGTTGGCAACGTTGTTGGTGACGTAAAGACGGGTACCGTCGGGATTCAGGGTCGCACCGACAGGCCCCGCCCCCGTTGCCACCGTGGCGCTGACCGTGTTCGATGCGGTGTCCACCACCGAGACGGTGTTGCTGCCCACATTGGTCACGTAGAGGCGGCTGCCGTCAGAAAGCATCGCCAAGCCAATGGGCTGAGTACCGACGGCGATGGTGGCGCTGACCGTGTACGAGGCGGTGTCGATGACCGAGACTGTTGTTGTGCCTGTATTGGTGACATATACATGACTACCGTCAGGATGAATGGCTATTCCAAAGGGAATTACACCGACGGGGATCGTTGCAATGACTGCATTAATGACAGTGTCGATGACCGAGACATTGTTGCTGCCCATATTGGCCACATAGAGCCGGCTGCCGTCAGGGGAGATCCCTATCCCTCGCGCATCTCTGGCGCCTGCCAGCGTGACGGTTGCGACGATGGCGTTGTCGGCGGCGTTGATGACAGTCACCTGACTAGAGAGGCCATGAGAGATGTAGATTCGGCTCCGGTCCGGGCTCGCCGCCACTCCGGCTGGATATGGGGGAGTAGGTATGGTGGCTACGGCAAGGTTGGAGGCCGGTTCGATTATGGATACAGAAGAGCCGGCAAAGTTCGGGATGTAGTCGAACGGCCCGTAAGCGGTGCCGGCAATCCTTGCGGCGTTGCTGTCGGCATGGCCGTATTCGCTGCTGACCCGTACCCAGTAGTAACCCGGGGTCGTAAATGGCGGGGTATTGTAGCTGGCGGCGGTCGCACCGGCTATCGGGGCGGAGGTGTCGCCGCTTGTCCCCATGTACCACTGGTAGGAGAGCGTGCCGTCGCCGGTGGCGGTCACCGTGAGGGTCGTGCTCTGGCTGTTCTGGAGCAGGGCATGCTGCGGCTGTACCGTGATGGCCGGCGGCTGTACCACCGTTACGAGGGCCGCATCGCTGTTAAGGACCGTCGCGTATTTGGTGACCTGGACCCAGAGACTGGTGGTGACGGTCAACGGCTTGTCGAAGCTGGCCGAAACCGCCCCCGCCACCGGGCTGCTGGTATCGCCGCTCGCACCCTGGTACCACTGGTAGCTGATGGGCGGGGTCCCGTTGGCCCCCACCGTCACCGAGATAACCGGCACTTGGCCGGCGATGCAGGTGGTAGGCTGTGGTTGGACCGTGATCGCCGGCGCCAGGTAGTTGGTCAGGCTAAAGAGCGCCGGGGCAGCGATTCCGTCTCCGGCCGCGGTCACGGTATAGCTGCCGAACAAGCCGTTGGCGGTAAAGGCCGGCGCGGTGGCAATGCCATCGGCGCCGGTGGCGACGCTTGCGGTGGCAAGGCCGCCGGCAAAGGTCCCGCTGGCGCCGGTAGCCGGTGCGGTGAAGGTCACCGCAATCGACGCTATAGGGTTTCCGCCGAGGTCGGTCACCTTTGCCTGGAGGGGGGTGGCGAAGGTGGCGCTCGGCTGCGCCCCCTGGGGGGTACCCGCCTGGGGCGTGATCACGGCCGGCGGACCCGCGTTTACCGTGATGCCGGCGCTCGTGCTTAAAAGGCCCACTCCCTGGCTCCCTGCCGCCAGGGCTGCGATCTCGGCGGCACTCAGGGCCCGGTTGTAGATCCGCAGGTCGTCGATGTTGCCGAGGAAGGGATAGGCTCCGACGTTGGCAAATTGACCGACTTTGAGATTGCCGGCAAAGGGCATAAAGTTGCCGGGGAACGACCCGTTACCCCGCTGTACCCCGTCCACATACAACGTTCCGGTCTTAGCGGTGTTGTCGATAACCACCGCCACGTGGTGCCACTGGCTGTCGTTCAACGGCCCACTGTCTAAAGCTACAGGATAAGGCCCGCCACTATCAGTATGCAATTGCACTTGAAGCAGCCCTGTGCTCGGAAGGAGGTACACAGAGTATCCGTGGGTAGCGTCCTCAGCGGAGAGGAAGACGCGGAAGGCGCTCACATCCGTTGACGCCTTGATCCAGGTGGCAGCGGTGAATGTGGTGGCGGTCTGGAGGGTGGCACTCGTGGGGATATCGACCATGTTGTTCGTCCCGCTGAAGGATAGCGAGGCGGGGTCGGCCATGGCAACCAGCGGGTCCGGTACCGTGGCGCTCCAGGCAGCACCGGTAATGGTGCCGGTCTGACCGAGACCGGATGAATCCGCGGTGGCAGTGCCTGTCCCCTCGTCCAGCTTCCACCAACCGGCAATGCCGGGGTTGCTATCGTCACTCACTGAAACCGTCTGGCTCCCGGCGGTCCCCAGGGTGACGGAGAAGGTCTTCGTGCCATTGTCGCCGGCAACGAAGGTGTAGGGGGCCGGCAGCGTCGCCACCGCGGCGGTGCTGCTGAAGTAGACCGTGCCGGTGTAGCCGGTGTCGGTGGTGCTGTCGCCGTTCTTCGCCGTGACCGTCAGGTCGAAGGGAACGCCGGCAGTTATGCTGGCCGGCCCGCCGGTCACCTCGAAATGCTTCGCCCCGGGCAGTGCGTTCGCAGACGGCAGCCAGAGGAGCCAGGCCAGAACGAGCAGCGGCCACAGCAGCAAACCGGAGATGCGGTTATGTAGCGTGCGTTTTCCTTTCACGAATCCCTCCTGCAATTTAAATAGTGAACACAAATAAAAAAATTCACAATTCAGCATTGCGTCCCATTGAGATTGGGACTGAGCCTCTCGATTTCTCCTATTAGTTCAGGATATTAGTGAATTAACGTAACACTGTTTATTATTATCTTCAATAAATATTTTAATGTTATATGTTTTATGAAATTAGGTTCAAACTTGTATGAAAACTGTAATATTCCGCACTGCCCCCACCACCCCGGAAACCGGGACAGCCCGCTACCCCTTACGGCACCCCCCCGGTCCGCTTACTCCTTGAAATTTCGCGCCATTTATGCATAATTAAAAGATAGGCTTTACCGGAACCGCCGGTTGAGCCGGAAAACCTCTTCCGCCTCCCATGAGGAGTTGACGCATCGATGTACTGCGATTACTTCGGCTTCAGAGAGAAACCCTTCACCATAACTCCCAACCCCCGGTTCATCTTCATCAGCAAGAACCATCGGGAGGCCTTCGCCCATCTTCTCTACGGCATCGACAACCACGCCGGCTTCGTCGAACTCACCGGCGAGGTGGGGACGGGGAAGACCACGGTCCTTCGCACCCTCCTCAGCCAGCTCGATGACGACAGTCACCGGATCGCCCTGATCTTCAACCCGGTACTGTCTGCGGTCGAGCTCCTGCGGGCGATAAACCGCGAATACGGTCTCCCGTGGGACGGGCTCGACCGCACCGAACTCCTCGATACCCTCAACCGTTATCTCCTGGCGGAAAACAGGAAGGGACACACGGTGGCACTCGTCATCGACGAGGCCCAGAATCTGGATCCGGCCGCCCTGGAGCAGATCCGGCTCATCTCCAACCTGGAGACCGAGACGGACAAGCTGATCCAGATCATTCTGGCGGGACAGCCGGAGCTCGACGCGCTCCTGCAGAAGCAGGAACTGCGGCAGCTCGGGCAGCGGATCACGGTACGCTATAACCTCACCTCCATGGACCACGAAGACACCAGGGCGTACATCGAACACCGCGTCGAGGTTGCCGGTGGACGGGACGCGAGCCTCTTCAAACCGGCGGCTGTCAAGCGGATCTACCAGACCACGGGCGGTGTGCCGCGGCTGATAAACATCATCTGCGACCGCGCGCTGCTCATCGCCTACACCGACGAGCACCGCACGGTTTCCGACCGGGTAGCGGCCCGGGCCATCGCGGAACTGCGGGGCAAGAAGCTACGACGCCTCCACCTCTCCCGTTACCAGGTGGCGGCAGCGGCAGTGGCGGGGCTTCTGGCCGTCGCTGCAGCAGCGGGGATGCTCGTCATGCCGAAGGAGTCGCCGAAACAGCACCCTCCCGCGGCCAGGACCATGGCCCAATCCGACCTGATCGGCGCGCTCCAGCGGGAACAGTCCGCCCTCAACGAGAAGAAAAGCGCCGTTCAGGCGTTCAATGTCCTGGCACAGCTCTGGGGGGCAAAGCCGGTCGGCAACGGAGAAAGGCTCGCGGGTGGACAGGACCTGGAGCGGGCGGCTAACAGACGGGGGCTCCAGCTCCTCACGTTCAGCGGCAACCTTGACCTCCTCCTGCGAAGCAATTCCCCGGCCATACTGGAGTATGTCGTTCCGGGCGTCGGAGGAATGCGTTACCTTGCGCTCACGGGGAGTGCCGACGGCCTCCTCCAGGTTTCTCCGCCGCTCCTGGGACGCACCTCATTCAGCAAAGACGAACTGGCGACGCTCTCGATCGGCAGGGGCTATATCCCCTGGAAGAATTTCCGCCAGATCCCCTTTCTGGCAGCAGAAGGAACCAGCGGCCCGAAGGTCAATCACCTCCAGGAACTCCTTCACGCGGCCGGACCCTACCGGGGAACTCCGTCGGGTGTGTTCGACAGTGCCACCATCGCCGCCATCAAGAAGTTCCAGACAGACCGGGGGCTCACTCCCGACGGGATGGCCGGAACCCAGACGTTGATCCTCCTCTACCAGGTTGCCGGCGGGTACTCTCCACCGCAGCTGGCAAAAGGCCGGGAGGGATCGCAATGAGCTCCATCCTGAAGGCCCTGCAGAAGCTGGAACAGGAACGGGCAGCCCGCAGCGGCGGGCCACCGGATATTTCCGCGGAGATACTGAAACGGGAAAGGGCCGGAAAAGCGGCACCGCGCTGGCGTCTGCCAACCGCCATGACCGTCGTTGCTGCCATGGCGGTGCTCGCAACTTACACCGTCATGGGAGGCTTCTCTGCCAGGAAGGCCGGCATTACCCCCAATACGACGCCACTGGCCCCGCGTACCACACCGACCGGCCAGGCACCGGCTGGAAGCACTGGCGGCACGACTGCCCCAGCTCCTTCCCTGCCACCGGTAGAGATAGTCAGAGACATCCCGGTTGCGAGTCGAACGGTCACCCGACAGACATCGCTCACGTCAAAACCCGCTCCCCAGCTGACAAAACCGGCTCCTGCCGGTCAACAGCATGCCACAGTCGAGCCGGCAAAAGAAAAGGCCCCTCCGGCCCCGGCAAAGCCATCCCGTCCCACCCTTAGTGTCGGAGGAATTGCCTGGCAGCAGAACAATTCCCTCCGCCTGGCCGTGGTCAACGGAATGTCGGTCAGCGAAGGGGCCATCGTCGAAGGGGCACGTGTCGAGGAAATCCTCCCGGACCGGATCCGTTTTTCGTTCCGGAACGAGCATTTCGACGTGCCACTGGAAAAGTAGCCCCGACCGGGCGATCCCACTCCATCCCTGCGTTGAACGCTTGACACACCTTCCCCGGGTGAGTATCCTCGACCTATGAAAAAGGCCACACACGACGATCAGAACAGCAGCACATGGGAACGGCTCTGCGAGCGGTGCGGCCTCTGCTGCTTCGAAAAATTCGAGGATGGCGACGGCACCGTCTATTTCACCCAGACCCCCTGCCGCTACCTGGACGTGGTCACCCGGGAGTGCCGCATCTACGAGAAGCGTTTCACCATCTACCCCGAATGTATCAAACTTACCCCGCAACTGGTCAGGAAGCTCCACTGGCTCCATGACGGGTGCGGTTACGTGAAGGCACTGAGGAAAGCGAATGACCACGAAGACGAATAACAGCACGAAGAACGCGAGCCTTACCCTGCTAAAAGGAGGGAAGCTCTCGGCCAGGGAGTTTACGGCCCTCCCCTTCGATGAAAAGCTGGAACACCTGCGGGGAATCGGCGCAAAGAGCCGGCGGGACCTGCTCCTGGCAGACCCCGAGGCCCGCCGGCTCGTGCGAAGCTTTCCCTCCCTGGAGATATTCTGGCTGGTCAAGGAAATCGGGGAAGTCGACGCCGCCGAGGTGATCCATCTCGCGTCGCCGGAACAGGTAACGTTTTTCCTCGACATGGAGCTCTGGGAGAAGTGGAGCCTGTCCCAGAAAAAGGCCCTCGAATGGCTCGGGTACCTCGTCGAGGGGGGGGAGGAATTTCTCCGGGAACTTCTGCCCAAGCTGGATTTGGAGCTCCTGCTCCTCATCCTCGAAAAAGAGATCAGCGTCGGAGGCGGCCTTGGTGAACTTGCCACCGACGAGGAACGGCTCGGCACCTGGGATCACACCTTCGACAACATCTACTTCATCACGTTCAAAAGCGAGAAACACGCCCGCCTGGTCGGCAACCTCATCGACATGGTTTACCGGATTGACCATTCCCTCTACCTCGCCCTCATGGAAGGGTTGAAAAACGAAGTGGCGAGCGAACAGGAGGAACTCGCCCTGCAGTTCCGAGCCGGACGCCTGGCAGACCACGGTTTTCCTGCACTGGACGACGCCCTCACCATCTATGCCCGCCTCGACCCGGCAGCCTTCGTCCCGGGGACCGGCAAGGCGCCGCTTCCGACTCCCTCCACCGAAAGCCTGCCCATCCTGCCGGCCGGCGGTAATTCCCTTTTGCAGCGGGTGCTGGCGCAGGCACAGAGCGAAGAGCTCTACCAGGAGCTGAACTATCTCGTCAACAATGCCCTGGTTGCCGAAGGAGCGGCCTTTGTCGATGGCGAAGCGATACAGGCTGTTTTGCAGAGGGTATACGGCTGTCTCACCATCGCCCTTGAGTTCCTGGGCGGCAATGACGAGGCAAAAGCACTGGAGATCGTACGCGGAGAGTATCTGAAGAGGCTTTTCCAGCTCGGCTGGAATATCCTGCGCGTGCTGCAGCAGAAAGCGGAAGGGATCGTCAGCGACGACTACGCCTCGGGAAAGGCGCTCGCCGGCCTCAGGGCGAAACATCCCCAATTTTACCGGGCCCTCGACCCGGACGGGGTCGACGGCTACCGGGAATTCCGGGATATGGAAGATGTGCGGAAGATGGGTGAACTGCTGGAGAAACTGGGAGGGAGCTAGGCCGGTATCATCTCGCCTCGCACGGAGTCCCGGGTCACCTCGTCAATCCGCACCGTCACCTCGGTACCGATGGGCGCGCCGTCACCGACCAGGGTCACCGACACGTAGTTTCGCGCCAGCCCTCGCAGCATCCCCTTCTCGTCCCTCTCCTGAACCAGCACCGGCAGTTCCTTGCCGAGAAATTCCCGGTAATAGGCCAGTTTCTTCCGGTCCGACAGACGGCGCAGCGCCTCGGCGCGGGCGCGGACGACGTGGGACGGCACCTGGCCGGCCATGGTCGCCGCCGGCGTCCCCTCGCGGGGAGAGAACGGAAAGACGTGGAGGTAAGCCACGGGGAGGGATTCGATGAACCGGAAACCCGTCGCGAACTCCTCTTCGGTTTCCCCGGGAAAGCCGGCGATCACGTCGAAGCCGAGGCAGATGCCGGGGACGGCCGCGGCAAGATCGGCCACCACCGAGCGGAACTGTTCCGTTGTGTACTTGCGGTTCATCGCTGCCAGCACCTGATCGCTGCCGCTCTGGAGCGGGATGTGGAGGTGGGGGCAGACGGTCTGCGCGCCGGCGAGGAAGCGAATGAGCTCCGGCGAGATTTCGGTCGGCTCCACCGATCCCACCCGGAGGCGCGGCACGAGCCGCTCCCGGTCGGCGGAGGCGAGGAGCTCCCGGAGGCTCGTGGGCGGTGCCAGGTCGAGGCCGTACCCCCCCAGGTGAATGCCGGTCAGCACCACCTCCCGGAAGCCGCGTGCGGCAAAACCCCTGATCCCGGCCAGGACATCCTCCGGCGGGACACTCCGGCTCCGTCCCCGGGCGTAGGGGACGATGCAATAGGAGCAGAAGGCGTCGCAGCCGTTCTGGATCTGGAGAAAGGCCCGGGTGTGCTCGGCGAAGCTCTCCAGAGAGAGGCCCTCGGCCCGCGCTTCCCGGGAGATGTCGGAAACCCGGACCCGCGGTCCGGCGGCCTCCCGCAGCATCCCCACAATCCCTCTTTTCTCCGCGTTGCCGAGGATCAGGTCCACCCCCGGCATCTCCTGCAGCTTGTCGAAGGCCACTTGGGCATAGCAGCCGGTCACCACGATCCGCGCCGCGGGATTTCGCCGCTGGGCCCGGCGGATGAGCTTGCGGGATTCGGCATCGGTCCGGGCAGTCACCGTGCAGGTATTGATCACATAGATATCCGCCCGCTCCTCGAACGGAATCACCCGGAACCCTTCCTTTCCCAAGAGTTCCGCCATCGCCGCCGACTCGAACTGGTTGGTCTTGCATCCCAAAGTCGTTATCGCTACAGTTTGCATGTCTTCCTTTAGGTTCCCTACTTTGGAAACGCGGAATTTTTGATTCGGCTTGCGCCTCACCCTCCGGGCAGCCTTCGCTGTCCAATTACTATGTAATTGTCGCAAGGTCAAGGCGATCGAGGGATGACGCGGAGACGTAGCAGCGCTACGTCGCACAATTTCGCTTGTGAAATTGGACCGCGAAGGCGCCCCGAAGGGGGCGGCCGTCAGGCCGAGTCACAAGGAATCCCGAAGATCAACGCAGAGATTGCGAAAAAGGACCGTTTCCTATTCGATCCAGCCGCCGCCGAGGACTTCGTCCCCTTGATAAAACACCACCGCCTGGCCGGGGGTGACCGACTTTTCCCGCTCGAGGAACCGGACCTCGGCCAGCCCCGCCGGCAGGGGATAAACCTGGCAGGGGACCGGCTGATGGCGGTACCTGATCTTGCAGGCCGCCTCCACGGGGGCTGATCCCTGGGGAACGATCCAGTTCACGTGGGCGGCGACGAAGCCGTCACGGAGCAGTTCGTCCCGTTCGCCCACCACCACCTGCCTCCGCTCCGCATCGACCCCGAGCACGTAGAGCGGCTGGGGATGGGCGATGCCAAGTCCCTTCCGCTGGCCCACCGTATAGCGGTAGGTCCCGTTATGGCTGCCGAGGACATTTCCCCGGCTGTCGACGATTTCCCCCGATAGAGCTCCCTTCCCACGAGCTTCCTCCAGGAAACGGACGTAGTCATCGTCCGGGATGAAGCAGATCTCCTGACTCTCCCCCTTCTCTGCGACCCGCAGGTTGTGGCTGGCCGCGATGGCGCGCACCTCCGGCTTGGTCATCCCCCCGAGGGGAAAGAGGGTGGCGGCCAGTTGCGCCTGGGTCAGGGTAAAGAGGAAGTAGCTCTGGTCCTTGGCCGGATCCACCCCCTTCAGGAGATGCCAGAGCCCGCCGCTGTCCCGCTCCGCGCGGGCATAGTGGCCGGTGGCGATGCAATCGGCACCGAGCTCCCGCGCCTTGTTCAGGAGGAGGTCGAACTTGACCCGCTGGTTGCAGCGGACGCACGGGTTGGGGGTGCGACCGCGGAAGTATTCGGCCACGAAGTCGTCGATCACCAGCCGCTGGAACTCCTCCTCGAAGTTCACCACGTAAAATGGGATGCCAAGCTGCTCCGCCACCCGCCGGGCATCGTGGATGTCGTCGAGGGAGCAGCAGCTCCCGAACGTTTCACCCTCGGAGGCGGCGAACTTCCCATAATCCCAGACCTGCATGGAGATGCCGATCACCTCGTACCCCTGCTCCCGGAGGAGGAGGGCAGTCACCGACGAATCTACCCCGCCGCTCATCGCGACAACGATGCGCCTCTTTTTACCGTTTTTCACCATTCACCCTTCACCCTTCACCATTCACTTGTTTCCCCGCAATCGCGCCACGATCCCCGGAAGGACGTCGAGGAGATACTCCACGTCCGCCGCCGCGCTCTCCCTGCCGAGGGAGAAGCGGATCGAGCCACCGGCAGCGACCGGCTCCGTCCCCATGGCGCCCAGGACGTGGGAATGCCTGAGGGTCCCCGAGCTGCAGGCGGCCCCGGACGAGGCCGCGATCCCTGCCAGGTCGAGGTTCATGAGGAGGGAATCAGCCGTGGTGCCGGAGAAAGACAGGTTCGCCGTGTTGGGGAGCCGTTGCTCGGGATGGCCGTTCAGCGTTACCCCGGGAATCCGTTCCCGGATCCCCGTTTCAAGGCGGTCACGGAGCTCCCTGAGACGCGGCGCCTCCTCGACCATGGCCCGCCGTGCTAGCTCGCACGCCGTGCCGAGCGCGACGATCCCCGCCACGTTCTCGGTCCCTCCCCGACGGTTTCGCTCCTGGGAGCCGCCATGCAAAAGGGGATGGAGCTTCACCCCCTTGCGGACCACCAGCGCCCCTATCCCCTTGGGGGCGTAAAGCTTGTGCCCCGACAACGAGAGGAGATGGATAGTATCCGCCCGGCAATCGACTGGAATACGGCCGACCGCCTGGACGGCGTCGCAGTGGAACCGGACCCGGCGCCGGGCGGCGATCTCGCCGATCTCCCCCACCGGGAAGATGGTGCCGGTCTCGTTGTTGGCGTGCATGACGGATATGAGGATCGTTCGTTCGGTGATGGCAGCTTCGAGGCGTTCCGGATCGAGCATGCCGTGCCGGTCCACGTCGAGCCGGGTGATCTCGAACCCCTCGTGCTCCAGGTAGAGACAGGTATTGAGCACCGCCGGGTGCTCCACCCCCGTGGTGATGATATGGTTGCCGTTTCCCCGCAGGGCCGCGGCGACCCCCTTGATAGCCATGTTGTCGGCTTCCGTGCCGCACGAGGTGAAGACCACTTCCGCGGGATCGCAGCCGACGAGGAGCGCCACCTTTTCCCGGGCCTCTTCCAGCGCTCCCTTCACATTGCGCCCGGCCCAGTGGATGCTGGACGGATTACCGAACGCCTCCCGGTAAAAAGGCAACAACGCCTCCAGCACCTCGGGGTGAACGGGCGTCGTGGCGTTGTAATCCATGTAGATCTGCCGCACTTTTTACTGCACTCCCTTGTTCGCAAGCTTCAGCGAGTCGTCCCGCCCGGTGGGCTGAGGACGTCGAGCCCGGCCTGCGCCTCCCGGGTCAACTCCTCGAGGCTGATGGCATCGAGAAAGCCCCGGATCCTCTCGCCCAGCCCCTGCCAGACATTATGGGTGACGCAGCGGGATATCCGGTGACACGCCGCCCCGCCGTCATCGAGGCAGGAGACCGGATTGAGCGGCTCTTCCACCATGGCCACGATCTCCCCGACCTTGATGAGTGCGCTGGGGCGGGCCAGGATATAGCCGCCGCCGGGGCCGCGGACGCTCGCCACGACCTCCGCCTTTTTCAGGCGAAAAAAGAGCTGCTCCAGATAGTTGAGGGGGATCTCCTCCCGCTGGGAGATTTCCTTGAGGGGGACCGGGCGGCCGTTGGAGTGAACGGAGAGATCGACCATCGCCCGCACCGCGTACTGTGCCTTGGTGGAAATGCGCACGCTACATCCCGACCCGCTTCTTGAGATCCTCGTGCTCGGCGGCCAGGGCGACGTATTTGCGCTCCAGCTCCCGTATCTGGTCGAACAGGCAGGAGATGGCCTTGGCCTCCGGGTCGGGGAGCTTGCCGTGCTCCAGGTCGACCTTCTCCGACGGCTTCTCGGTTGCCATGACCACCCGCCCGGGAATACCGACCACCGTCGAGTTGGCAGGAACCTCCTTCACCACCACTGAATTGGAGCCGATCTTGCTCCCCTTGCCGACTGAAAACGGCCCCAGGACCTTAGCCCCCGACCCGATCACCACGTTGTCCTCGATGGTCGGATGCCGTTTGACCTTCTCCCAGCTCACCCCGCCGAGGGTAACCCCATGGTAGAGCGTGACGTTGTCGCCAATCTCGGCGGTCTCGCCGATCACCACCCCCATTCCATGGTCGATAAAAAAACCCTTGCCGATGGTCGCGCCGGGATGGATCTCGATCCCCGTGAAAAAACGCCCCAGGTGGGATGTGAAGCGGCCGACGAAGTAGAATTCATGCTTCCAGAACCAGTGGGCGACCCGGTGAAACCAGAGGGCGTGCAGGCCGGGATAGCAGAAAACGACCTCCAGCGCACTCCTGGCCGCAGGATCCCGCTCGAAGACCGCCTTGATGTCCTGTTTCAGCCTGGCAAACATGGAATCCCCTTTCCCTACGCAGTTTTATAAGGCATTTTATCCCTGATAACATACCTTACTAAAATTGTCAACTATTAAGTTACACAGGATGAACTCCCGCGTCTTAATGGAGCGATGGCGCACTTGACTATGGAGGCTTCCCGATTAGAATGATACCAACTGCGGAAACAATGGGCGGCACTATGGAGAAGCCGTCATGGACGAATGTGACATGCGGTCAACATGCTTCTTCTTCAACACCGCGCGCCAGGGCACTTACGGCCTTGCCGGGCAGTTGCGCGAGACGTATTGCACCGGCAATTACGCCGCGTGCGCCCGGTTGCTGGTCTACCGGCGTCGCGGCCGGCACAAGGTGCCCGACTACCTCTCCCCCGACGACATTCAGGAGGCATGCAAGATCCTCGATGACATGAACTGATCCGCTCCTCTCCCTGGAATCGCACCGACAAGGCAGTCCGAAGGTTCACGGTGTCAGCTCGCTCTTTATCTTCCGGTAAAAATCGGTTACACTCCAACAGTTACGACCTTGCAACCTTCCCGAAAACCATTCAATGCAGGAGTGCTCCCCCGCTTGAAACTCGTCACCATCCCGCTCCGCGATTTTGCCGTACCGGTGCCACGTGCCGGAAGCATCGAAGCCCATTCGGGGTACGGCCGGTCGGCTGTCGACGGGCAGGAAATCCACCTGCGCGTACAGAGGAAACGGGCCAGGGCTGATGCGGCATATCAGGCCGAGGTCCCGGTAAGCGGCCTGTTTGACCGGAATGGATACCGTTTCCGGATCGACGGCCGGATGGACGGAATTTTCCGGCACGACCCGCCGAAGATCGAGGAGATCAAGACAGGCTTCTCCATCCGGGAGCTTTCTCGCCGGCTCGCCGCGAACCCGCTGGAGCACCCTTACTGCCTCCAGCTGCTTACGTACGGCTACCTCTACTGGCGCGAACACCGGGTTATGCCCCGGCTTTCCTTCCACCTCGTCTCGTCCCGCAACGGCGAGTCCGAAGACCTGGACCTCACCCTCGACATCCCCCGGTACGAAGCATGGCTCGAGCTGCGCCTTGACGAACTGGTCAGGGAAACACGGCTGGCCGAAAAACGTGCCGCCAGACGCCGGAAGATCGCCGCGGGGTTCTCCTTTCCCTTCGCCAGCCGGCGTCCCGGTCAGGTCGAGCTCATGGAAACAATCGAGGAGGGAATGGCCTGGGGAAAGCCGATGCTCCTCCAGGCCCCCACGGGGCTCGGAAAGACCGTCGGCGTCCTCTACCCGGTGCTGCGGGAAGCGCTCAGCCGGGGACAGAAGGTTGTCTACGTCACCCCGAAGAACAGCCAGCACGGGGTGGCCGAGGACGCCGTCGGCCGTTTCCAGGAGGCGGGCGCCAACGTGAAATCCCTTACGATCACCGCCAAGGGGAAGATCTGCTTCAAGAACGAGCCGCTCTGCACTCCCGACTACTGCGAGTATGCCCGCGATTACTACACAAAAGTCGATACCCACGGGCTCCACGCCATCCTGGCCAAAAAAAGGCGGCTGAAGGCCCGCACCTTTCGCGACCTCGGCGAAAAGTATCAGGTCTGCCCCTTCGAGCTGCAGTTCGACGGCGCGGAAGAGGCCGACATCGTCATCTGCGATTACAACTACGTCTTCGCACCACGCTCGGCCAGCGGCCGCCTGGCCGCCGTCGGCATCGACCAGACGGGGAAGACGAACCTGGTGATCGACGAGGCCCACAACCTTCCCGCCCGCACCATGGACTACCATTCTCCTGCGCTCTCGTCCCTTGTGCTGGAAAGGATGCGGGACGAGCTCCGCACGGTCCCCCGCTCCTTCCGCCGCGAGGCTGAGGAGCTGCTCGTCGGGTGTCTCCGGGCCGTCGCCTCCTGCCGCGCTGATGACAGCGCCGGGCCGCGGCGGATCGAACCGCCGGCGGAGCTTTTCCGTGAGCAGGATGCGCGGCTCCGCGCCTTCCTCTCCCGTTACCTCGACTCGGATGTGGAGATACAGCAGCAGGACGCCGTGCTGCGCCTCTGCTTCTACTGGTCAGAATTCACCGCCGCCCTGGAGTACGTGGTCAATCCCGAGCGGGAGGAGTTTTTCACCACCTTCCACCCCCATCCCTCCGGAGGGACCGTGAGGATCACCTGTTACGACGCCTCGGCCATGATCCGGGAGTGCTACGACGACTACGGGCAGGTAGTGGGGTTCTCGGCAACCCTCAAACCCTTCGAGTACTACGCCCGGCTCTCCGGGCTGGACCCCGGGGCGGTGAGGACCGCGGAATTCAACTCCCCCTTCCCGAAGAAGCGGCGCAAGCTCCTGGTCATTCCGCAGATCTCCACCAGGTACAGCCGGCGAGCGCACAACTACGGAAAGATCGCCGATGCCGTGCACCGGATAACGGCCCTGCGCCGCGGCAACTACTTCGTCTTCCTCCCCAGCTTCGAATTCCTGGAGAAGGTGGCAGATCTCTTCCGGCCCCCAGACGGGTTCACGGTGCTGAAGCAGGAACGGACCATGAAGGCTGCGCAGGTGGAGGCAATCATCGAGCATCTCCGCAGTGTGAGCGTGCCGACTGTCGTCTTTGCCGTGCAGGGGGGATCGTTCGCCGAGGGGGTTGACTATGTGGGGGAGATGGTGATCGGGGCCTTCGTGATCGGCCCGCCGCTCCCCAATTACGACCTTGAGCGCGAAGAGATGCGGAAATACTACCAGCGGCGCTACGGTGCCGGTTTCGAATACGCCTACACGATTCCGGCCATGGCCAAGGCGATCCAGGCCGCGGGGAGGGTCATCCGCTCCGAGACCGACCGCGGGCTCATCGTCCTCATGGACAGCAGGTTCGCGAAAGCGGACTACAGCCGGTCTATGCCGGCCGACTGGTTCGAGTCCGACGTGGCGGAGCTGGTTTCCGGCCGCATTCTGAGCGACGTTGCCGACTTCTGGGGAGAATGAGCTTTACAGCCGCTCTTCCAGCCAGCGGGCGAGCTCGTCCGGAAGGGCCTGCCGGTTTGCGGGGTGACCTCCACGAAGCGGACGTCGGGGCGCGCCGGTTATGAGGAGATGGCGCTGTTCCATGGCGCGGAATCCGTGTATCCCTTGGTCTGTTCCAGCAGGAAATCGACGAACGCCCGGTTGGCCCGGGAGAGGTAGCCGTGCTTTTTCCAGGCGATCATGAGGTCGAGATGGAGGGGCGGGTCGAAGGATACTGCCTTGAGGCCGCTGTCCCCTGTGATGACCATCCGGAGAAACGTGGATATCCCCAGGCCGTTCTGGACGAGTGACCTCACCAGGGAAAAGAGGTTTGTCTCGAACACGATGTTCGGGGTTACCGCCGGCCCCCTCAGCACGTCGAAGATAAGTTCCCGCAGGTAGTACCCCTCCTTGTAGAAGACCAGCGGTTCCCGCGCGAACTCCTCGAAGGAGACCCGCTCCCGACCGGCGAAGGGGTGCCCCGCCGGAACGGCGACCACCACCTCCTCCCGCAGGAAGCGGCGCACCTCCAGGTTCTCGGGGAAGGTGCCGCCGGCAATGACCCCCATGTCCAGCTCCCCCTCGCCGATCATCTTCTGTATCCGCCACGCCCCCTCGCCGGAGACCGCCAGATGCAGGTTCGGGAAACGCCCGACGAAATCACGGATGATGTTCGGGAAAAAGTAGGCGCTCAGCATGGGGGGGATACCGACCCGCACCTCCCCTTTCTCCAGGCCGTGCAGCTCGGCCATCTCCGCCTCCGCCGCCTTCACGTCCGCCAGGATCCGCTGGGCGTGGGCGAGAAAGATCTCCCCTTCGGCCGTGAGGGAAATCCTCTTTTCCTGCCGGTTGAAGAGGACCAGGTCCAGCTCATCCTCCAGCTTCCTGATCGCCATGCTGACCGCCGGCTGGGCGATGTGGAGCTGTTCCGCCGCCTTGGTGAAGTTGCTCTGCCGGACGATTTCCACGAAGAATCGCAGCTGTCGCACATCCATGAGTACCCTCTCGCCATCTATAACAAAATCTTATCCAACTGATAATAATTATATATTTTTCTTATCTTTAAGCAAGTGGTACTTCTTGTGGTATGGAAACGAACGAAATGTGCACAGAAACCGGGAAGCGGCAAGCGGGCGCCGTTCGGCGCGGAACGGTAACGTTCTGGCAGATCAATCTGTCGTTCTTTGCCGCCGGCTTCGTCACCTTCATCACCCTCTACGACGTGCAGCCGCTACTGCCGCTCTTTTCCCGCGAATTCAGCGTGCCGGCGGCACTGGGGAGCCTCCCCCTGTCGGTGGCCACCTGCGCCCTGGCGGTCACCATGCTCCTCGCCGGAAGCGTGTCGGAAACTGTCGGACGCAAGCCGATCATGACCGCTTCCCTCCTCCTCACCTCCCTGCTGGCGATCCTGACCGCATTCAGCCACACGCTCCCCGCCCTCCTCGCTCTGCGCCTGGCGCAAGGGGCCGTGCTGGCGGGATTGCCGGCGGTGGCCATGGCCTACCTGGGGGAGGAGATCGACCCCACCTCCCTCGGCACCGCCATGGGGCTCTACATCGGCGGCAACGCCGTGGGGGGAATGACCGGCAGGATTTACACGGCCGCTGTGACCGACTGCTTCTCGTGGCGGACGGCCATAGGCTCGGTGGGCGTTTTCTGCCTGGTGCTGAGCCTCTATTTTGCCCGGAGTCTCCCCTCTTCCGCCAACTTCAGGCGGCGGCCCTTCGCGGTCCGGTCCCTGGCGGCCTCCCTTGCCGGCCACCTGCGGGAACCCGGCCTCCTCAGCTTGTACGGGATCATCTTCATGGGCATGGGGGCCTTCGTCACCTTATACAACTACGTGACCTTCAGGCTCCTCGCCCCGCCCTACAGCCTGAGCCACACGAAGGTGAGCTGGATCTTCCTGGTCTACCTTCTCGGTTCGTGCAGCTCCACCCTGGCGGGTAACCTGGCCCGCCGCTTCGGACGGGGCACGACGCTCTGGTTCTCCCTCGCCGTCATGATCCTCGGGACCGCGGCGACCCTTGCCACCGGGCTCGCACCCATCATCGGCGGGATCGCCCTCTTCACCTGCGGTTTTTTCTGTGCCCACTCCGTCGCCTCCAGCTGGGTGAGCGTCAGGGCGCAGACGGCCAGGGCGCAGGCCACGTCCCTCTACCTCTTCTTCTACTATCTCGGCTCCAGCATCTCCGGGACCGTCGGCGGGTTTTTCTGGACGCGCTGGCACTGGGAGGGGGTTGCCGGCCTGATCGCGCTCCTCCTGGTGTGCGGGCTTCTCTTCGTTGCCCGGTTGGCCTCACTGGCAAAGGCAGAGCCATCACACGCTACCCTGGTGAATCTGGAAGGAATTGCCACCTAACCGGGACAGGCGGGAACCGGGCAGGAAGACCACGGCTCCCTTCATGACCAGCGGTTGTACTTCACCTTTTCGTACTGCAGATCCCCGGCCGGCACGGGGCTCTTCGTCTCCCCGGGGTGTCCGATGCCGATGATCGCTTCCACCTTGATCTGTTCCGGCAGGCCGAGGAGCTCCCGGACATACTCCTCCGCCGACTTGCCGCCGTCATGCCTGCGCTTGCGTATCTGCACCCAGCAGCTCCCCAGCCCCAGCGACAGTGCCGTCAACTGCACGATGATCGAGGCGATGGCGCAGTCTTCGACCCATACGTCCGACCGGTCGCTGTCGGCGCAGACGACGATGGCGAGGGGGGCGTTTTTCAGGAATGCGGGGCCGTGCTCTTTCGACCGCGAAAGCCCTGACAGAAGCTCCTCATCATCAACCACCACGAACTCCCAAGGGGTGTTCCCCCGGGAAGATGGGGCACGAAGCGCCGCCTCGATGAGGAGCTCAACGGTCGCCGGATCTACCTTTTCCGGGGTAAAGGTGCGGATGCTGCGGCGCCGCCGCAACAGTTCCATAACGTCGCTCATAGCTTCTCCTTTCAGCTGTACGGCATCAGCAGAACCAAGCCCTACCCTGCCCTCCCAATACTTCCGGGGCACCACATTCCGGCCCCCACTCAACTATCACCCTCCCTGCTCTGCTGCCACTCGCTGTAAAAAGGCAGGAGCAGCTGCCTTCGATACCTTTGACAGCTGCTGCATGAGAGCAAACGGTACGTACCTGAGATTGAAAGCGCTCTTGAGATCGTCGACCATGCCGATCCAGAGATGACCGGTCATTTCCGCATCAGCAAGTGCCCGATGGTGGACCCCGCTGGTCTTGAGCCTCTTGTGTCTTACCAATGCTTCCAGGTTGTGAGCCGGACCATCGGGGTACACACGGCGCGAGACGAGCATGGAACAGGCGAACTCCTGTCTGCGCCGTTTCCGGATGCGATGCAGTTCGGCATCGAGAAAACGCCGATCGAAGCTGGCATTATGGGCAACCAGATGGTGCTCCGCCATGAACGTTGCAAACTTCTCCATGACGTCGGCAACCGGCGGGGCGCTGGCGAGCATCTTGTTGGTGATGCCGGTATAACCCTCGATGAAGCTGCTGATCCTCATCCCCGGGTTCATCAGGCTCTGGAAACGGTCGACGATCCGGTTGTCGCGGATGAGAACCGCACCGATCTCGATGGCCCTGTCCCCGCAATCGGGTGAGAGGCCGGTAGTTTCGAAGTCGAGGACGACAACGCTGGGGGAGGAAGCCGCTCGTCATGGCTATGCCACGGCCTGCTCGACGATGGCGTCGGCGAGGTGGACCTGGGTGGTCTGGGCGTCTGCGAGGCGCGCCTTGAGAGCGTCGCACAGGGCCATGAGTTCGTCGACTTTGGCGACGATGCGGTGTTGTTCGGCGAGAGGGGGGATTGTCACTATAAATGATCGTACAAGAGACAAATTTAGGTTACCCTGTGAAACTCCTTTACCGTATGTGTGTTTTTCTGAAAAATGCTTTCCCGTAGGAGAGTTCAACCATAAAACCAGATACTCAGGTAACACAAATGTTTTTACAGGTTTTATAAGACCCGTGCTTACATAAATGGCAAACTCTAAATCCGTATCAATTAATGCTGCTTCTCCAATTCCGGCACCAACTCGTGCTAGCAAAATATCGCGATATTCGGGCTTGCGATTTTTTATATAGTCTTGATAATGTTCTTCTGAAACAAAACGACAGTTTTCAGGTAAAAACTTAAAAGGCTTTACACATTGGGCAGAAATGAACGGTCTACCCTCATCAGTATAAGTCGGCGTTTGATGAGTTCCATCCGTGACAAGTTCACATAAATCTTCAGTAGTGTCCCAACGTTGATGAGTTGATAACTCGTAACATCCCGTAAATTCTGAGAGAAAGTAACATCATGGCATTTAACGACTTGAAATTTATCCGGCGGACCAGTCATCTTCGCACAGCAA